>JBATXM010000075.1:0-6893 GCA_049673305.1 Pseudonocardiaceae bacterium
CCCGGATCACCCGCTGCTGCGAAGGACCATTCGGAGCGGTCAACCCATTCGAGGCACCATCCTGATTCACCGCACACCCCCGCACCACCGCCAACACCGGATGCCCCAACCCCCGAGCAACCGACAACCGCTCCAACAGAATCACCCCCACCCCCTCTCCCCACGCGGTCCCATCAGCGGCAGACGCAAAAGACTTACACCGACCATCCGCCGACAACCCACGCTGCCGGGAGAACTCCGTAAATCCACGCGGTGTGGCCATGACTGTCACGCCGCCGGCCAACGCCATCGAACATTCACCTTGGCGTAATGACTGCACCGCGAGATGAATCGCCACCAACGACGACGAACACGCCGTGTCAATCGTGATCGCCGGACCCTCCAACCCGAACGTATACGCCACCCGACCCGACACAACGCTGCCCGAAAGGCCTGTGATCCGGTAACCTTCGAGGTCGCCGGCAGCCTGACGCATGCAATCGTCGTAGTCGTGACTGGTGACACCCGTGAAGACGCCGATGTCTTTGCCGCGAACTGAGGTTGGGTCGATTCCGGCCCGCTCGAACACTTCCCAAGAAGTTTCGAGCAGCAACCGCTGTTGTGGATCCATCGCTAACGCCTCGCGCGGTGAGATCCCGAAGAACCCGGCGTCAAAACCAGCGACGTCTACGACGAAACCACCCTCGCGCACATATGATTTCCCCGTCTGGTCAGGATCCGGATCGAACAAACCCTCCACGTCCCACCCACGATCCACCGGGAATTCCGAGATCGCATCCACCCCATCCGCCACCAACCGCCACAAATCCTCCGGTGAGCACACCCCACCCGGCAACCGACACCCCATCGCCACAACCACCACCGGATCATCAGACACCGAAACAACAGACACCGGTGCAACCGGAGGTACGTAGGCGCCCAGCAACTGATCCACGAGATAGTCAGCGAGAACGCATGGTGTGGGGTAGTCGAACACCAGCGTTGCCGGTAGACGAAGACCCATAGTCACATTGAGGCGGTTGCGCAGCTCCACCCCGGTCAGTGAATCGAGTCCCAACTCCTTGAACGCTCGGAAGTCCTCAATGGCATCCACTGTCGCGTGTCCGAGCACCGCGGCAGCTTCGATGCGTACCACATCGAGTACTGCTTGGTCCCGGTCAGTCTCAGACAGACCAGCCAGCCGCTGGACGAATGAGCCGCCGGCCGCCGGTTCGACCTGCACAGTTCGACGGCCACGACGAACCATTCCACGGAATAACGGCGGCACGGAACCATCCCGCATGTCGAGAACAGCCGTGTCCAGACTCATGGGAACCAGCACCGCGTCGTCAGCCCGCAACGCCGCGTCGAACAGCGCAACACCTTCTTGTGGTGACAGTGGTCGCAGACCGTTGCGTCCCATACGTGCGTGATCAGCTTGCGCTAATTGCGTTGTCATCCCACTAGCAGGTCCCCACAATCCCCACGCCAACGACACCGCCGCTAGTCCGTCAGCCCGGCGTTGACATGCCAGTCCATCCAGGAAGGAATTAGCCGCCGCGTAATTTGCCTGCCCCGGGCTGCCCAATATCCCGGCAACAGAGGAGAACAGGACAAACATGTTCAGGGTGGTGTGCTGGGTCAGCTTGTGCAGGTTCAGCGCCCCGTCGACTTTGGAGCTGAACACGGTGTCCACGTTCTGTGGGGTCAGGGTGGTGAGCACGCCGTCGTCGAGCACACCAGCGGCGTGGATGACTCCGGTCAGCGGATGCGGTGCGGGAATCTGGGCGATGACCTGGGCCAAGGCGTGGCGATCGGCCACATCACAGGCGATCACTTGGGCATGTGCGCCCAGGTCGGTCAGCTCGGTGATCAGTGCGCTGGCTCCGGGGGTGTCAGGCCCCCGCCGGCTGAGCAGCACCAGCCGCCGCACGCCGTGCTGGGTAACCAAGTGGCGGGCCAACGCCGCGCCCAATGTCCCCGTTCCTCCAGTGATCAACACCGTGCCATGTGGAATGGACGTGCTGTCCGCAGTGCTGCCCTGGGCGACGGTGGCGGGGATGAGACGGGGTACCCACGCCACACCGCTGCGCAAGGCCACCTGCGGCTGGTCACAAGCCAGCATTGCGGTAATCAACGCGCTCACGTTCTCGGTATCGGTGTCGAGTAACACGATACGGTCAGGTTCTTCAGACTGGGCTGAGCGCACCAACCCCCACACCGCTGCGGCCACTGGGTCGGCGCATTGTGGGCCCATTCCGTGGTGGGTGAGTACCACCAGTCGGCAATTAGCCCATTGCGGTTTGGTCAGGAATGCTTGCAGTGCTGTCAGCACCTGGCATACCACCGCACGCACATCCAGGTGATCAGTGCCAATATTGAGCACAATCACTCCTGGTGTTTTACCACCAGCATCGGGCACTGATTCCAGCTCACCAGCCGAGGACACCCACACCACACCATCCCCCCGCTGAAGCACCGGCATCGGCACCTCCACCCATTCCAACCTGAACAACGAACCCGCCACACCACCATCATGCGAGGTCAGCCGGTCTACAGCAATCGGGCGAAATACCAACGACTCCAGCGACGCCACCGGTTGACCCGACTGATCAGCTAACAGTAACGACACCACCCCAACTCCCGTCGACACCGCACGCACCCGCAACACCGACGCCCCCGACGCATACAGCGCGACGCCATTCCAGGAGAATGGCAACCGGACCTGTCCCTCTGGAGTGGCCACGTTCTGCCCCGCGAAGGTGCTGGCGTGCAGCGCACATTCCAACAACGCCGGGTGCAGACCGAACTTGCCCGCGTCCCGCATCTGCTCTTCGGACAAGGCGATCTCGCCGAAGATTTCGTCGCCGCGCCGCCACACCGCGCGCAACCGCTGGAACTGCGGGCCGTAGGTGAGTCCGTCCGCTGCGAAGTCCTCGTAGATACTCTGAATGTCCACCGGATCCGCGCCTGGCGGTGGCCAGTCCGAGAACTCGAACTCAGGTGCCGCAGCCACCGGTGACAAGAAGCCGCTGGCATGGCGTGTCCATGGAGCTTCAGCAGCAGCGTTCGACAGGCAGGAATACATGGTCACCGAACGCCGACCGTCCGCGTCCAGGCTTCCCACACTCACCTGCATGTGGAGTCCACCACGTTGGGGCAACACGAGCGGTGCCTCGATCACCAACTCGTCGAGCACGGCACAGCCGACCTCGTCACCGGCACGGATCGCCAACTCCACCAGCGCGACACCTGGGAGGACGACGGTACCGAACACGACGTGATCGGCGAGCCACGGATGGGTGGCCAGCGATAACCGACTGGTCAATACCACGCCATCGGTATCAGGGAGCTTGACCACCGCGCCCAGCAGCGGATGATTCGCCGCGCTCAACCCAGCGGAGGACACGTCCCCCACATTATTCGGCAACTCAAGCCAGTAGCGTTGGCGTTGGAAGGCATACGTCGGGAGGGCGACTCGTCGGCCCTCATCCCACCGGCCCTCACCCGCCACGGCCCGCCATTGTACGGGGAGGCCGCGGACGAACAGTTCGGCTGCGGAGGTGGTGAATCGCCTCAGGTTTCCCTCGTCGCGGCGCAGCGTGCCGGTGACCACGCCAGGCCCGGAGTCGGCCTCATCGAGGATTTCTTGGACGCTGGTGATCAGTACCGGGTGTGGACTGATCTCAATAAACGCCCCGAATCCATCCGTGATCAGGCCGCGTACGGCTGCGTCGAACTCGACCGGCTCACGCAGATTCCGGTACCAGTAGTCTGCGTCCATTCTCATGACGTCCAGCCAGCCGCCCTCGACGGTGGAATACAGCGGCACCCACCCCGACCTCGGACGAATATCCGCTAGTGCCTCCATCAACTCTCCATAAATCTCGTCGACGTGCCCGGAATGTCCTGCGAAATCTACCCCTGGCAGTCGCCAACGAAGCATATGCTCTTCGGAAAGTCGAATTTCGAACTCTTCCATCGCGTCGATATCGCCGGACACAGTCACCGAGGATCGTCCGTTGACAGCGGCTATCCACAACCGGTTCTTCCAGCCGCGCAGCAGCTCACGCACCTCGACGTAGGGCGCCACCACTGACATCATTGCCCCGTTACCGGCCAGCCGCTGGCTGATCAGCCTGCTGCGCAGTGCCACCACCTGGGCTGCGTCCTCCAACGACAGCCCACCGGCCACACACGCAGCGGCGATCTCCCCCTGCGAGTGGCCTATTACCGTATCCGGCGCTATCCCGATGGAGGACCACAAGTGGGCTAGTGACACCATCACCGCCCAGGACACCGGCTGTACCACGTCTACCCGGGCCAGCGTCGTTTCATCGCCTACCACCTCGGTCAGTGACCAGTCCACCCATGGTGCCAGTACCGCCGCGCATCGATCCATCGATTCGGCAAATACTGGTGACGAGCGCATCAACTCCTGGCCCATTCCTACCCATTGTGCGCCCTGGCCGGAAAAAATAAATACCACCTTGCCCGCGACGTCCGCCGTGCCCGTCACGACTCCTGGCGCGGGCTCGCCTCGCGCCAATGCCCTGAGCCCGGCCAACGCCGAGTGCCGATCGGCGGCCACCACAACACCCCGCTCGGCCAGCACCGCCCGGGTGGACGCCAACGACCACCCCACATCAGCAACACCGATCTGCGGGTGCTCCTCTACAAACACTGCCACCCGATCCGCCTGCCCCCGCATCCCCTCTATCCCACAGCCCGACACGATCAACGGCATCACACCATGAAAAGCTCCAGAAACAACGTCTTCCGACTCCACCGCCGGCGCCTGCTCAAGAACGACATGTGCATTTGTACCGCTTGCCCCGAATGCTGATACCGCAGCACGACGAGGATGGCCTGTCTCCGACCATTCCCGTTCCTGGGTCAGCAATTCCACCGCACCGGCCGACCAGTCCACTTTTGACGACGGGGAATCCACGTGGAGGGTCTTCGGCATCATCCCGTGCCACATCGCCATCACCATCTTGATCACACCAGCCACACCCGCAGCAGCCTGCGTATGACCGATGTTCGACTTCAACGACCCCAGCCACAAAGGACAATCTGCCGACCGCGCTTGCCCGTACGTCGTCAGTAGGGCTTCCGCTTCAATCGGGTCTCCCAACGTGGTCCCGGTGCCGTGGGCCTCCACCACGTCGATATCTCCGGCAGACAGCCGGGCGTTGGCCAGCGCCTGCCGGATCACTCGCTGTTGGGACGGACCGTTCGGGGCGGTCAACCCGTTGGAGGCGCCATCCTGATTCACCGCACATCCCCGCACCACGGCCAACACCGGATGCCCCATTTTCCGAGCAACCGACAACCGCTCCAACAGGACCACACCCACGCCTTCTCCCCACGCGGTCCCATCTGCACCATTCGCAAAAGACTTACACCGACCATCGTGCGCAAGTGCGCGCTGCCGGGAGAACTCGACGAACGTGTCGGCCGTGGCCATGACTGTCACGCCGCCGGCCAACGCCATCGAACACTCGCCCTGCCGCAACGACTGCACCGCGAGGTGAACCGCTACCAACGACGACGAACACGCCGTGTCCACCGTGATCGCCGGACCTACCAACCCCAACGTGTACGCCACCCGGCCGATGGCGGCGCTGCCCGAACTACCAGTGCCCATATATCCTTCACATTCCTCCGGAACCGGATGCAGCCGAGTTCCGTAGTCATGGTTGATCACGCCGCCGAACACGCCGATGTCCATGCCTCGAACCGAGGTCGGATCGATCCCCGCCCGCTCGAAAACCTCCCACGACGTCTCCAACAACAACCGCTGCTGCGGATCCATCGCCAACGCCTCACGCGGCGAGATCCCAAAAAATCCTGGATCGAACAACGCCATATCGTACAGAAATCCACCCGCCCGTACATACGTTTTTCCGGCCCGGTCAGGATCTGGATCAAACAAACCCTCCAGATCCCACCCGCGGTCTGTCGGAAATTCCGAAATCGCGTCCACCCCATCCGCCACCAACCGCCACAGATCCTCCGGCGAACACACCCCACCGGGAAAACGACACGCCATCGCAACGATGGCGATCGACTCAGTTGACGCAGCTGCCGACTTGGCGTGTTGCTGACGCAGACGATCGTTCTCCTTGAGCGACGCACGAAGCGCTTCGATGAGCTGACCCTGAGAGGTTGCCACGTTTATCCTCCACACTCGAAGGTCGCATCAGTGGAATGTTGAGGGGATGAGCAAGTTTTCAGTTTTCGGTGCCACTCAACGCTCGCCGCACGAGATCGGCGGCATCCATCGTATCAATGATGTCGGTTTCGTCGCCACTTCTTGGTACCGGTTCGACATCACTAGAGTCCGCAAGTCGCAACAGCGCCTCCAGTACCCCTGCTTCCCTGAACCGATCGAACGGTACTGTTGCCAGCGCCTTGCGAATTTCGTCTTCGCGTACGCTCAGCACGTCGTCCGCAAAGGGGTCAGGAAAGAGCTCCGCCTTTATTCGATTGGCGAGTTCAGTTGGCGTCGGATGGTCGAACACGACGGCGACCGGCAGCCGCACGCTAACAGTTCTGCACAGCCGGTTGCGCAACTCGACTGCCGTGAGTGAGTCGAAGCCCATGTCCCGGAACGGCTGGCCCGCTCCTACCGAATTCATTACGGAGAGTCCGAGCACCGCGGCGGCCTCGGTCCGCACAAGGTCAAGCAGGGCACGACGTCGTTCGTCTTCTGGGAGTGTGTGTAGTCGGGTGGTCAGTGACTGCCTCGTCGCAACGTCTGAGCTCGCCGCCCGATCGCTTCGCTTGACCAACCCCCGCAACAACGAAGGCACCACGCCACCCGTACCACCCACCACCGACATATCCATCCGCATCGGCACCACCACAGGATCACCAGCCCGCAACCCCGCGTCAAACAACGCCATCCC
>JBATXM010000076.1:0-2708 GCA_049673305.1 Pseudonocardiaceae bacterium
CACGCCGTCAATCACGGCCTACACTGGTCAACCTGGCGCCGCTGGCACCAAGCCCAAGCCCGCCGAGCCCACGTCCAACGGCATCTTCGCCTACAAACACTAATGATCTAGCCCTGTAGTACTAGGCGACGACGCGGTGAGCACTATCGAGATCGATGTCACGGTGGCCCAGCAGGCCCGTGCCAGTCTGACCACCGCCGGCTACACCCCCACCGTGATCACCGGCGACGGCGCCGCTGGCTACCGGGGCGGCGCACCGTATGACCGGATCATCTCCACCGCGTCCGTACGACCTGGCGAGCTGCCTTACCCTTGGGTGACCCAGACCCGACCCGGCGGAATCATCGTCACCCCCTGGGGACCGGACTACCACAACGGCGTTATGGCGCGCCTGGTCGTGGACTCCGAGGGCAGCGCATCCGGTCGCCTGTCGAGCGATCTGGCCTTTATGCGCCTGCGCGCCCAGCAGGACACGTTCTGCCCGCTGGATGACGGCGAGACGGGCGACGCTGAGGAGACCACGACGAGCCTGTGGGTCTACGAGGTGGTCGGCGACTTCTCCGGCGCGCTCATCGTCGGTCTGTTGATCCCCCACTGTCACAAGATCGTGGAAGACGACCCAGACGACGAGTATCACCACCTCGTCCGGGTCCATGACTCAATCACGGGCTCCTGGGCCACCGTCGACATCCACCGCGGATCCACGACCTATCCAGTCCGCCAACACGGCCCCCGACGGCTCTGGGACGAAATCGAACAGGCCCACGCCTGGTGGGTCACACACGACCGGCCGACCTATACCCAGCTCGGTGTCACCGTGACCGACACCGAGCAGTGGACCTGGCTCGACCACCCCAACCAGCATGTAGAAACCCAGTGATCGGAGAGCGACCCTTTTTGGGGGAGGCGGGCTGGCCGTCGGGTTGGCCGAAGAGCACTGATGAGGCATTCCCGGACATCTCGCGGTGTGGGCAACGTTTTATGGTCTGACCTGCGGCTGCGTAGCACTGCGCAGGCCGATCGTCTCCCAGTGTTCTCCCAGGCCAGTGGGTAAATCGTTGGATACTCCACCGAATGTCCGGGAAGGCATGTTCGTCGAGCCGAGGTGATTGGGTCGCTCGCCGAGAAGGGCACGGTGGATGTCAATGTCCGAAGTCGTCTGCATGGATGTCCCGTAGTCCCCTGCGCATGTTCAACCTCGGGTTAACCGCGGTGGGAGTCGTCGGCGAGTTGCTCGTGAGGGGGGCCCGGACGCGGATCAGCATCGCCGCCGTGGGACCTGACACGCCGGTACTGCCCCCCAGCTCAGCGCTACCTTCCCCAAAAAGCTTCGCTATGGGCGGAAGCCAACTGGCCAGCTTTCCCGGGTTCGTCGAGCTCAAGCGCAGCCTGCGGGAAAAACTGCGGCTGGCCGCGTTCGGCGTGCGCGCCGACGAGGTCGGCACGCCCCAGGACTGGCATGCCGGAAGCCTCCGACAGAAGAAATAATCGGTTGTCAATGGTAAGCAGGGGGTGGCCGGGTGGGTGCGCGAGCGATCCGCACGATAGATGGAGGACGAGATGGCTACCAACACCGCCGACGCCCAGGTAACCAGCCCGAAGGCCGCCGACGCGCAGCGGCTCACCGAGCTCGACCCGACCACGCCGGCCGAGCCGGTCAATGTCGCCGAGTATGGCTTTGAGGGCCGCTTCGAGGATTGGACCGCCGATGGCCGGTACTTCGAGTACAGCCAGGCCGCCGACCCGGTCGGGCTCGGCTACACCCCGCGGGTGCCGGCCGAGCAGTTCGGCCCGGAGCTGTACTCCGGCGGCGCCACCCGGATCGTGCCGCTGGACCTCTCCGAGCCCCTGGGCATCACCTCGGGCGCGGCCACCAGCCCCGGCCTGCTCGCGCACTTCGTGCGGATCCGCGCCGGCGAGAAGATCCACACCGAGGTCAACGCGACCTCCCAGCTCTACTACGTCATCGGTGGCCGAGGCTTCGCGGTCGTGGGCGGCTCACTGATCAAATGGACGAAGGGCGACTTCATCACCCTTCCCGCTGGCAGCCCCGCCACGTTCCACGCCGAGAACGACGCGGTGATGTACTGGGTGCACGATGAACCGCTGCTGCGTTACCTCGGCGTGGACGCGACGACACCCCGGTTCCGGCCCACCATCTTCCCGCGCTCGCGCGCCGTCGAGGAGCTCACCAAGATCGCCGAGGCGTCTGGCTCGAACGCCAAGAACAGGGTAAGCGTTCTGCTCGCCAACGCTGAGGAGGAGCAGACGCTGACCATCACCCATACCCTGTGGGCGATGTTCGGACTGCTGCCCGACGAGCAGGTTCAGAAGCCGCACCGCCACCAGTCGGTCGCGCTGGACCTCATCCTCGACTGCGAGCCGGGCTGCTACACGCTGCTCGGCGACGAGCTCGACGAGGACGGCGAGGTCAAAAACCCGACGCGGGTTGACTGGCAGCCCGGCGGCGCCTTCGTCACCCCACCCGGCAAGTGGCACTCCCACCACAACGAGTCCGGCCGCGACGCCCACCTCATCCCCGTGCAGGACGCCGGCCTGCAGACCTACCTGCGCAGCCACGACATCCGCTTCAAGCGATTCGGCAACCACAGCTAAGCCACGCGGATGGAACGCGGCACCGAGGCCAGGCCCGACCGATTCAGGCTTGCGGGGAGAGCGGGGCAAACCGTGGTTGCGACCTCATGTCG
>JBATXM010000077.1:0-64494 GCA_049673305.1 Pseudonocardiaceae bacterium
GACTATACTCGTTAATGATCTTGAAGGTGTCATTCGCACTTACTACCATGGCTTACCTCCTCGTTAAGAACCACCACGGTCATTCACCATTCAACGCATTCGCTCAGCGCGGCTCACCTCGCTGGCCGACCCCTGCTGGGGGCGGCCTCACCCACGGAGCCACGAGAGCGGGGAGATTGCGATTGAGGGTGTCCCAGCAACGCAGGCGTCAAGCACCTCCCCTCCGAAAGGGACAAACCAGTCACTGGCCCTTCAGCCCGAAGCAGGCATGTCCCCACGGAGCACCCTACCGGGAAACAACCGTTACCCGCAAGATCGTTAACGACAGCGGCGACCAGCGAACTCGACTTTCGCACTTTTTCATGATCGGTTAGTGGAGTTCGCTGCTTGTGGTGGGCGGGGCCTCGGTGTGTCCGTCGGCGCGCGGGCGGGCCAACGTGTTGGCGGGTGCGTGACCGCGACATGCCGAAGCTCATGGGATTGATCAGATAGGGGCACAGATAGCGGGAGAATCCGCTGGAGCGGCTGACATCAGCATAAATTGATCTCGAGCGCTCCGAGGCGAGGACCCGTGCTCGGATCGGACACAATAGGTCCCCATGCCCAAGATTGACGGAGCCGTGGTGGCGGCAGTTCTCGCCGACCGGGGCCAGCTGGTGGCGTTCGCCGCCATGGTCTTGTCCTGCGGCCCCATGGTGACCGAGGCGAGAATGGGGTATGACGCGCACGGCGATAGACCAAACCGGCAGCGCAGACACCGCGCTGTGGGTACCCGACCAGTGGGCGCTGGACGCGGTGTAGTCGAGTTGTGCTCGCCGAACAGGTAGGAGTGCAAGGGCGCTCAGGCGGGGACGTGATTCCCGCGAACCTCGTCTGTCGCTGGCGCGAGTTCCACGGTGATCGTGCGCGCGGGTGCCTCGCGGAGCACCAGTTCGCGGACGCTGCCGGCCCGGATCAGGTCCGGCTCGCCGACTGGAAGCACCGCCAGCTGCTCGGCGTTGTCCTCGACGACGAGGCGGGCGACCGCACTGCGTTGCGAGCGCCGCTGCTCGGATTTAGCTTTGCGGATCTCGGCGAGGATCGAGCGGACCACGTCCAGCACGGACGGGTCGGCGTCGTTGACCACCTCGCGCAGCTCGTCGCTGCGCGGCCAGGGAGCACGGTGCACTGACCCAGTCTGCCACCAGGACCAGACCTCCTCGGTGACGAACGGGAGGAACGGCGCGAACATGCGCAGCAGGATCGAGTGCGCGATGGACAACGCGGCCTGGGCGGACCGGGCTGCGGGGCCCTCGTCGTATGCGCGCTGCTTCACCAGCTCGACATAGTCGTCGCAGAAGCGCCAGAAGAACGATTCTGTCAGCTCCAGCGCCCGGTGGTAGTTGTACCCGTCGAAAGCGGCCGTGGCGTCGTCGATCACCGTTGCCAGCTGGGCCAGCATGGCACGGTCCAGCCCTTGAGTCACGTCGGCCAGTGTCTCGTCGTGGAGCCCCAGCCCGAGAACGAATTTTCCGGCGTTGAGAATCTTGACGGCGAGGCGGCGGCCCACCTTCATCTGCGCCTGGTCGGTCGCCGTGTCGGTGCCCGGCGCGCTCTTGCACGACCAGTACCGGAAACCATCCGCCCCGTACGTGGTGACCAGCGGCATTGGGGTGAGCACATTGCCTTTGGACTTTGACATCTTCTTGCGGTCGGGGTCCAGGATCCAGCCGTTGATGGTGGCGTGCCGCCACGGCAGCACGCCATGCTCCAACTCTGAGCGCAACAAGGTGGAGAAGAGCCAGGTACGGATGATTTCCGGGCCTTGTGGCCGCAGGTCGGTCGGGAAGACGCGGGAGAACAGATCCTCGTCATCCTCCCAGCCACCGGCGATCTGCGGGGTGAGTGAGGACGTCGCCCAGGTGTCCATCACGTCGGGGTCGCCGATGAAGCCGTCGGGCTTGCCCCGCTGATCTTCGGCGTAGCCGGGGGGCACGTCGGCCTGCGGGTCGATCGGCAGGAGTGACTCCTGCGGCAGGATCGGGGTGTCCCAGAGGATCTCTCCAGCGCCGTCCAGCGGGTACCACACCGGGAAGGGCACGCCGAAGTAGCGCTGCCGGCTCACCAGCCAGTCCGTGTTGAGCCCTTCGACCCAGTGCTCGTAGCGCAGGCGCATGAAGTCGGGGTGCCAACGCAGTTCACGGCCCCGCCGGAGCAGCATCTCGTGCAGCTCGGCGTCGCGTGCGCCGTTGCGGATGTACCACTGCCGGCTGGTGACGATCTCCAGCGGGCGCTCGCCCTTCTCGTAAAACTTGACCTCGTGGATGATCGGCTTAGGGTCACCGATCACCTGGCCCGACTCGGTCAGCAGCTCGAGGACGTGGCGGCGCGCCTTTTTCGGGAACGTGCCGGCCAGCTTTGTCCAAGCCTGCGCACCGGCGCCGCTGAGCCAACTCGGTGTCTCCTCCTGGAACCGACCATCGCGGCGGATGACCGATCGGGTCGCCAAGTTCAGCTCCCGCCACCACACCACGTCGGTGGTATCACCAAACGTGCAGATCATCGCGATGCCGGAGCCTTTTTCGGGGTCGGCGAGCGGGTGCGCCACCACCGGCACGTGGACCCCGAACACTGGAGTGCGCACGTCAGTGCCGATCAGCTCCCGGTACCGGTCGTCGTCGGGATGGGCGACCAGCGCGACACAGGAGGGCAGCAGTTCGGGGCGGGTGGTCTCGATCTCCACCGGGGCACCGCCGTTGATTCGCGGGAACGCGAGGCGGTGGTAGGCCCCCTGCGTTGGGCGATCCTCGAACTCCGCCTGCGCGACGGCTGTCTGGAAATCGACATCCCACATCGTCGGTGCCTCGATGGCGTACGCCTCACCGCGACTGATGTTGCGCAGGAAAGCGCGCTGGGCGACTCGCCGCGACCGGGCATCAATCGTCGTGTACGTCAACGACCAATCGACGGACAGCCCTATGCTGCGCCATTGTTGCTCGAAGTCACGCTCGAACTCGGCGGTCAGATGCTGACACAATTCGACAAAGTTGGGCCGCGAGATGGGTCGGTGGTCCTTCGCCGCCTCGGTGACGACGAGATCGGGCTCGTACGGGACGCTGGGGTCGCAACGCACACCATAGTGATTCTGCACCCGGCGCTCCGTCGGCAGGCCGTTGTCATCCCATCCCATTGGATAGAAAATCTCGCGCCCGCGCATCCGCTGGAACCGGGCGATGGCGTCTACCTGAATGTAGCCGAAGGCGGACCCAAGATGCAGGGACCCGCTGATGGTCGGTGGCGGAGTATCGATGGCGTAAATCTCGTCGCGGGTCTTCGACCGATCGAAGCGGTATGTTCCCTCATCCTGCCAGCGGACATCCCATTTCGCCTCGAGACCATCAAGCGAGGGCTGCTCCGGGATAATCGCCATGTCGATACGATAGACCTCACCCCGGACCCACCTCATCCTGGAGTGTCGGTGTGGCGGGGGTCACCGAATGGCCGCGGTGCTCGGTTGGGCCTGGCGCAGATCGTGATCTTTCGTCTCGGGGAGGGCCGCGGCGCAGACCAGGCTGAGCAGTGCCAGTGCGCACAGCAGGATGCCGATGGTGACGCTGCCGAATGCTGCCGCCAGTGGCGCGGCTACCAGCGGCGGCATCGCGCCGCCCACGATGCCGGCCAGGCTGTAGCTCATACCGGCCCCGGTATAGCGGTAGCGGGTCGGGAACGTCTCAGGCAGGAACGCTCCCACTGGACCGTAGGCGAGACCCTGCAACCCCACGGTGACGATCACGCCGATGGCGAAGGCCACCGGGGAGCGCGTGTCGAGCAGCGGAAACAGCATCAGTGACCACACCGCCGCGCCAGCGCAGGATGCCATGATCAGGGTTCGCCGGCCGAACCGGTCCGAGGAGATCGCCGAGGCGATGGTGCTCAGCGCCGTCACCGCCCCGGCGAGGATCCCGAGGGACAGCACCAGTGTGCGGGACAGCGCCGCGCCAGTGGGACTGGTTCCATAGCTGGTCAGGTAGGTCGTGCCGGTGTAGAACAGGGCAAACATCGCCGTCGTGGCCCCGGCCGCCAGCAGGATCTCCCTCGGCGCCTGGGTGAGCGCCTCCCGCAACGGAGCATGCGTCGTGGGCGGATGCCGCGGTTGTTGGAGCTGGGCGGCCCGGAACACCGGTGTCTCCTCGATCCGCAACCGGACGTACAGGCCCACTGCCACCAGCACGATGCTGATCAGGAACGGGACCCGCCACCCATAGTTGAGGAACGACTGGTCGTTGTTCCCGAGGGTGAGGCCGGTAACCAGAAACGTCGTGCTGGACAGCACCACCGCGAGCCCCGGCCCGAGCTGGGGGAACATCGCGTACCGCCCCCGGCGCCGCGGTGGGGCGTATTCCGCGGTGAGCAGTGTCGCGCCGGCCCATTCCCCGCCCACCGCGAAACCCTGCACGAACCGTAGCGCGACCAGCAGTATGGGAGCCGCGACCCCGATCGTGGCCGCGCCCGGCAGCAGCCCGATCAGCACGGTGGAGACGCCCATCAGCAGCAGTGTCGAGATGAGCGTCCGCTTGCGGCCGGTCCGGTCGCCGTAGTGCCCGAAGCTCACCGCCCCGACCGGCCGGGCGATGAAGGCCACCGCGAAGGTGGCGAACGAGGCCACCGTGGCGGCGGTCGAGCCCAATGCCGGGAAGAAAACCCGAGGAAACACCAGCGCCGCAGCTGTACCGTAGATGAGGAAATCGTAGAACTCGATGGTGGTCCCCACACAGCTCGCGACCGCCACCCGGCGCATCCTCACATCAACGGGTACCGTCTCTTCCGCGTTATTCATTCGTTTACCCCAGATCTCTCGCATAGCATGCGGATCGAATGCATATCACTGTGGGAGGAGAGCAGTCGGTGGCTGCCAGATACCTTGAGCGTTCACGGATCGTCGCCCCACCCGGTTGGAGCCGCTGGCTGGTCCCGCCGGCCGCGTTGTCGATCCACCTGGCGATCGGCCAGGCCTACGCCTGGAGCGTGTTCAAGAAGCCACTGGAGACGGCGCTGGGCATCTCCGGCGTGGCCAGTGCGCTGCCGTTCACGCTGGGGATCGTGATGCTGGGCCTGTCCGCGGCGCTGTTCGGCACCAAGGTCGACATTAACGGCCCGCGCTGGGCCATGGTCATCTCGATGTGCTGCTTCTGTGGTGGATTCCTCATCTCCGCACTGGGAGTGTCGATCGGGCAGTACTGGCTGGTGGTGCTCGGGTACGGCGTCGTCGGAGGGCTCGGCCTGGGTATCGGCTACATCTCCCCGGTATCCACCCTGATCGCGTGGTTCCCCGACCGGCCGGGCATGGCCACCGGTATCGCGATCATGGGTTTCGGCGGCGGGGCGCTGATCGCGGCGCCGTGGTCGAACTCGATGCTGACCGCGTTCGGCGCGACCGGCCCGCACCCGGACCCGGGCGGTATCGCCAAGGCGTTCGTTATCCACGGCGTCGGCTACGCGGTGTTCATGTCGGTGGGATGGCTGCTCATCCGGGTACCGGCGCAGAGCTGGAAACCCGAAGGGTGGCAGCCCACGCCGCACCCAGTGGGCGGACTGGTCAGCGCGGGCAATGTCGCTGCGCGCAACGCGATCCGGACTCCCCAGTTCTGGCTGCTGTGGGTGGTGCTGTGCTTCAACGTGACGGCGGGCATTGGCATCCTGGAGCGCGCAGCTCCGATCTACACCGACTTCTTCCCCGGGCGAGCCGGGCTCACCGCTGCGGCGGCGGGCTTCGTCGCGATCCTATCCATGGCCAACATGCTCGGCCGTTTCTTCTGGTCGTCCACCTCAGACGTCCTTGGCCGCAAGAACATCTACCGCATGTACCTGGGGGGCGGCGCACTGCTCTACCTGGCCGTGACGATCACCACAAACGCCAACAAGGTGGTGTTCCTGGTGTGTTGCATGTTCATCCTCTCGTTCTATGGCGCCGGATTCGCCACCGTGCCCGCTTACCTGCGCGATTTGTTCGGCACCTACCAGGTCGGCGCCATCCACGGCCGGCTGCTCACCGCGTGGTCGGTCGCCGGCGTGCTCGGCCCGGTGATCGTCAACGCGATCGCCGACAACCGGATCGCGGCTGGGGTGACCGGCCCGGGCCGCTACACCACGTCTTTCTCGATCATGATCGGGTTGTTGATCGTCGGGTTCATCTGCAATGAGATCATTCGCCCGGTCAATCCGAAGTTCCACGAGCTGGTATCCGAGCAGGTTGAGGGGAACGTGGTGACGGCGCCATGAGCACCCGAACGACCGGATCAGCTTCTCGCGGGCGCCCAGCGCTGGCCGCGCTGGCCTGGGCGTGGGTGGTGCTGCCGTTCCTGTATGGCCTGTATCAGTTGTTGATCAAGATTCCAGCGCTGTTCGGCGGCTGATCTGCGACCACTGGTCGCCGTCCCTGTTGCGCTATTCGAGTGACCACTGGGCGTGGCGAGCCGGATACTGTCAGACAACCCTGGCATGGTCTACTCACTACCCGCCGGGCGCCCGCTCGGCGCCCGACCGTGATTAAACCCCCAGGGGGTTGCGATGATTGCGTTGACCCTGGTCGCCCAGGGAGCCGAGCTCGGCACGCACAACCTACGTACCTGGATGTTGGACAACGTCGTGCCACTGCTGCTGCTAGCGGTGGCGATTCTGCTGCTGTGGCTGGGCGGCGGCAAGGGAGACAACGCCGGGGTGATGCGACGGGTCGGAGGTGTGATCATCGCGTTGGGTGTCATCGGGCTGGCGGTGTCCGGCGGAGCGCAGAACCTCGGAACGTGGATCGCCAGCTTGTTCAACGGCTGAGTGAGGAGTGACGCGACGTTGCGGATCCGTACCGATGACGATGTCTACCGGGTAGACGCGGTTTGGCTCGGCCCGCCGAAGGCGACGTTTCCCTGGCGCGCGCGGTACGTGGCCTGGGGTATCGGGATGGTGCTGTTTCTCGTCGTCTTAGGCGTCGAGCGTCAGCTGGGCATCGGCTTTGGCTTCTTCTCGACCGGCTGGGGACTGCTCATCACCATCCTGCTCACCCGGCTGATCGGCTCCCGGATCAGTCACGAGCGTCCGTTGGGCGCTGTCGCCGCAATGTGGGTCCGCGAGCTCACCGCCCCCCGGCAGGTGACCGCGGTTCGCGCGGGTGCCGCCAGCGTGGCGCGGATCCGGGTCGAACGCGACCGTCCTCGACCCGGTCAGCGGCCGGTCCGTCGCTGGGGTCGTCGCAGGAAGGAGCGCACAGGTGTTCGGGCTCCGACGTCCTCCCGACCGCAATGAACGTGACCAGCCCTCCGATCAGGATCAGTACCCCGCGACGGTCGCCACCCCCGCTGGCCCCAGCGTTTCTTACGGTGTTGCTCACGGGGGTTCGAGCCGGCGCGGCCACAAGCTTCCCGGGGAGGCGGCGGTTCCCAGCTACACCCCGGCCATCGCGCTGCGCTCCATCGACGGCCACCTGGTGCGCAACGGGCAGGAGGTCTACGCCTGGTACCGGCTCGCTTCGCAGCGCTGGTCATTCCGCTCGGATTCGCAACGCCAGGATCTGATCCACGCCATCGCTGGGCAGTACGCGGAGTTGCAGGGCCGGTGGATGCACCTGCGGGTCACCGCCCGCCCTTACCCGATTCGGATGTGGGCTGAGGCGCACGTGCGCAACGCGGTGGGGCGGCTTCCCGACACCCCTGGCGCGCTGTCCTTCGACGATTACATGATCGGTGAACAGCAGCAGCTGCTGGGGCACTCGATGGCCGAGAAGGAGGTCTATCTCGGCGTGCAGGTGCAGACCCGCTCCATGGTGGACCGGGTCGTGGAACGGGCCGCGCCGGTACTGCGGCGGGTGTTCCCCACCGCTGTGGACGCCGAGCTGGTCGCGATCGACGCCGAAGTCGAGCACCTCGATGACGTGATCAGCGTCGCCGGGCTGGAGGGCCGGCCGGTTACCGCCGGGGAGATGTCCTGGTTGATGCACCGATCGTGTTCGTTGGGACTGCCCGCCCCGCGAAACCTGCCCGCAGTGCCCGGAGCTACCTGGGAACCCGAGGATCTGGCCAGTTTCACCGACGCCGCGGACTTCCACGCCGAGCCCTACGCGCCCACTCTCACGGTCTGCGGTCGCACCGGCTCCAATGCCGGGATCGCCCGACACGTCGTGGTGCTCACCGTGGGGCAGATGCACGGGTTGCGGATCCCGGAGATCGACGATCCCTGGGTGCAGCGCTCGGACCGCCTGCCGGCCGGGGTCGAATGGTCAGCACGCATCTATGTGCGCCGCCCTGAGGAGGTGGCAGGTGAGCTGCAGCGGCAGATGAACAAGGTGCGGTCCCAGGTGCGGCACTACACCGACGAGCACGACCTCGAGCCGCCGCAGAGCCTGGTTCGCCAAGCCACCCGGGTGCTGGAGATCGACGATGAGATGACGTCAGGCTTCACCGCGCTGGGCACCCGGGTGCGGTCGTGGTGGCGGGTAGCGGTCTCGGGGCCCACTGAGCGCGATGCGCTGCGGTTGGCGCAACAGCTCTTGGATCTTTACAAGCCCAAGATCGCCATCGAGCATCCGGAGGCGCAGTACGCGCTGGCCCGCGAGTTCATCCCGGGTGAGCCGCTGTCCTCCGGTGCCTACCTCCGCCGCGGCTCGGTGATCTGGGCGGCCGCCGCGGTGCCCACCGCCACCGCGGAGGTGGGGGACCGGCGCGGCATCCTGCTCGGCGAGACGTGCACCGCCACTCGGCGTCCGGTCGCCTGGGACCCGTGGATGGCCCAGGAGATTCGGGACTCCTCCGGGTTGACCGCGCTGGTGGCCGGGCTCGGTGGTGGCAAGTCCTTCCTGGGTGGTGGCATCGTGTACAAGACGCTGCGTTCTGGCGCGTACTGGACTCTGCTGGATCCCTCCGGCCCGCTGGCCAAGCTGTGTGAGCTGCCCGAGCTGCGGCCCTACGCCCGGCCGATCAACTTGCTCAACGCCCAGCCCGGCATCCTCAACCCGTACCGGGTGGTCGCTGAGCCCGAGCTGGCGCATTTCCTCGACGAGGAGGACCCCGAGCGGGCCTGGCGGCGGGAAAGAGCGCTGGCTGCCGCCACCCGGCGCCGGCTGGTGCTCGACGTGCTCACCGGGGTGCTGCCCTTCGAGGTCGCCCGGATGGCGAAGACCCGCATCGTGCTGCTGCGGGCGGTCCGTACGGTCGGTGGGCGCCCCGACGCCCATCCCGGGCAGGTGTTCGAGATGCTGCGCCGTGACCCTTCCGAACATCATGAGCACGCCAACGTGGTCGCCGACTTTCTCGATGAGATGCGCGAGCGGATGTCGCTGCTCATTCCGGAGAAAGGCGCTGACCCTTACACCGAGGTGCGCGATGACCGGCTGACGGTGCTCACCATGTCCGGCCTGGCCCTACCCAAGGACAACATCGGCCGGGAGCACTGGACTGATGCCGAGTCACTGGGGGTGGAGTTGCTCAACCTTGCGGCCTGGCTGACCCAGCGCTCGATCTACGAGCGTCCTCGCGACCAGCGCAAGGGAGTCTGGATTGACGAGGCGTTCTTCCTGTCCGAGGTCCCCACTGGCCGGGTACTGATGAATCGCTTCGCCCGGGACTCCCGCAAGTGGAATGTGCGGGTGCTGCTGTCGTCGCAGATCCCGGCTGACTTCCTCAAGATCCAGGGTTTCGTGTCGCTGTTGGACTCGGTCTTCGTCGGGAGGCTCGACGATGGGCCCGCGCAGTCTGACGCGTTGCGACTGCTCAAGGTTCCCGTGGGGGTGGGATATGAGCAGGTGGTGGCCTCGCTGGGGCGCCGACCAGGCGGTGACCGCGTGACGACGGAGCGGGACCGGGCACCTCGGCAATTCATCTTCGGCGACGGTGCCGGTGGGGTGGAACGGATCCGGGCGGACTTCTCCGGCGCGCATCTGGAGCATCTGTGCGCCGCGCTGGACACCACTCCGGATGCCCTGCGCGGCGATCTACCCGGCGCTGAGCTGCCCGGCGGAAGTAGTTCTCCAACGGTCGCGGTCAGGGCGCGAGCATGAGAATCCCGATGCTGGGCGCCAGGAGAATCGCCGCACTCCTCATGGCGGTCATCGCTATGCTCAGTGTGCAGGCGGCCCTGGGTTCGCCGGCCCTGGGTTCGCCGGTGCTGGCGCAGGTCCCGGGAGTCGACGACTGCAAGCAAGCGCCCAACCCGGAACGGCCCGGGTCCGGCATGGTCGGTGCCATCGACCCCACGCCGCTGCAAGCTGGCGCGCCGAACAGTGTGTACGCCGAAGTGGGTTACGCCGGGCTGGTCTGGCATACCTACGACCTGGGTTGCGGTCCTTCAGGCCTGCGCAACCCGAACGCGGTGATTGACACCTGGACGGGCAACCTGCTGTTCGATGTCGGCAAGGCGATTATCGGTGCCACTAACGGGCTGCACTACGCGCTCGCCGACGGGGGTATGCTGGCCCCGCTGAACGACCTGATCGTCTCCGGCACGGTCGCGTTGTATGACAGCGTGTACGCGCCGTGGTTCGGGCTGGTCGCGGTGCTGCTGGCGATTGTGCTGTTCCGGTCGATCTGGCGGGGCGACCTTGCCACCGTCAGCAAACGCGCGGCGTGGGCTCTGGCCGGCATCTGGCTGGCGGTCGCCACCTACCTCACCCCGCTGCTGTATACCCAGGTCCTTGACGGGGTCCTGCTCGAGGGCAGCAACCAGGTGCGCACCGGTTTTCTCAACGATGTCGGGATCGAGCAGCGGGATGCGTTGCCGACCCTGCTGCATGACCAGATCATCTACCGAAATTGGCTACGCGGGGAGTTCGGCTCTCCGGACGGTCCGCAGGCCGCCCAACTCGGGCGGGACCTGCTTCGCGCGCAGGCCTACACCAAGCAGGAGATCGCAGCCGGCGCGGATGATCCGAAATCCGGCGTCGCGGACCGTAAGAAGCAGGGGTACAAGGCCATCGCCGAGCGCACGGGCAGCGCCTACGGCTACTTCCAGGGCCTGGATGGCAACCGGATTGGCGTGGGGTTTTTGGCCGCGCTGCAGGCAGTGATGTTCGGGTTGTTCCAGCTGCTCGCCCAGGCCGCGTTGCTGCTGGCCCAGGTGCTGCTGCGGGTGGTGATCCTGCTCGGCCCCGTCATCGGCTTGATCGCGATCCTGCATCACGACATCCTGCGCGGGGTCGGTCGTGCGGCTGGTGCCGCGATGCTCAACATTGTCGTGCTCTCGGCGTTGGCCGCGTTGCACACGCTGGTGATGGTGTGGGTGTTCGATCCCGCCCGCAACATCTCGGTGCTCGCCCAGATGCTGCTCGCCGGGATGATCACGTTGGTGATGTTGCTGGTGGCCCGCCCAATTCGGCGGATGTGGCAGATGACGGAGCTCGCGGTCGGCGCGGTGGGTGGCGCGCTGCCTGCCGCCCCACCGGGTGTGCTGGCTCGGCTACGACGGCACCAGCCAGGTGCCGAGGCCACTGCTTCTGAGCGGTTCTGGGAGGAGGCTCGCGGTAGCGAGGCCGATACCGGCGTGCCGACCGAGAACGTTGCCTCTGGCAGTCGCGGGCGTCCGGAGGCTGGCGCCCAGGTCAGGGTCGCGGCCGAGCGGTTGGACCGCCACCCGAGCGCCCGGGTGGATGCCCCGACGGAGACCCGGGTGGATTCCCGGGCGCAGACGTGGGTGGGTGCCCGGGTGGATGCCAGAACGGGTGATCAGGCGGCGTTGCCGGCCGGATTCAGCGCCACCGCGCCAGGCCGCGCCCGGATCGGTGAGGACCCGGTGTACGTGCCCTCAGCGGTCAGTAACCCGCGCGCCGCGCCACGGCCAGCTGAGCTGGAAGAGGTGGCCGGGCGCCCAGTATGGGTCGTGTACCGTCCCTCGGCCGGTCTGGAAGTCGGCCTGGAACGCACTGACGGTGCCAGCCCCCGGACGATGGACTGACCGGGGACAATCGACGTGCCGATCCGCACCCACCGTGGCCGCGCAGCCGTCTATCGCAAGTTTTGGGGCGCCCCAGTGCGCTCGCCCAAGCACCTCGCCGTCACCGTGCTCGCTCTGGTTCTGATCGTCATCGGCGCGCAGCGGGCGCTGCCCGGGAGCCGAACGAGCTCGGTTCCCGCAGTGCCCTCGAAGAACCCGAGAGTCAGCTCGTTGGTCCCGGCGCCACAGCTGGCGCTGCCCGAAACGGGCAGCGCCGCCCGTCCCCGGGTGCCCTTCTCCAGCATCCCCGCTCCGGCCGCCGCGCTCACCGTCGCACGCTCCTGGGTACAGGCGTTTCTCACCGTCCCGAAGGGCATCACTTCGGCGCGGTGGGTCGAGCAGCTGCGTCCCTACACCACCGATGACTTATTCCCGCAACTTCAGTCCATTGACCCCGCGAACGTGCCCATCGCTCAGATCAGCGAGGCGCCGAGGACACTCAGCGTAGGAGCGGGCTCGGCTGAGGTGGACGTGCCCACCACCTCGGTCGTGCTACGGCTGTTGCTGGTCTCCACTCCCGCCGGCTGGCGGGTCGCCAGCTACGAGCGGGCCGGTTGAGCCATGCGGCGGTGGCTGGTGGGGCTTCTGGCTGTCGGCTTGCTCGGTGGCCTCATCGCGTTGGCCGCGATCTCAGTCCTGCTCGGTGGCGTCGGTTCCAGCGATTTCATGTTTGGTGCGCCGTGCGGCCCGGTTCTCGCATCCACCGATCCCAACGAATCTCCCCGAGTGGCCGTCCGGGCCAGTGACCTCGATCAGGAACAACGGGCCATCGTGGAGCAGATCATCGCGATCGGCAAGCAGCGCCGGCTGCCGCCGCGAGCTTGGCAGATCGCCATCCAGGCGGGGATGACCGAGTCCCGCCTGCATAACCTGCACTATGGCGACCGGGACTCGCTGGGTATCTTCCAGATGCGCCCCTCGCAGGGGTGGGGCAGCGCCGCCCAGGTCACCGATCCCGGCTACGAGATCAACAAGTTCTATGACGTGCTGCTGACGGTTCCCGGTTGGGAAACCCTGCGGCCAGGTGATTCCGCGCAGGCCATCGAGCGGTCGGCCTTCCCGGCGCGCTACCACCAGTGGGAACCGTTGGCCGTCACCGTGATCGGCGCGGTAGGCGGGGACGTCACGGAGTTCACCCGGGTGTCCTGCAGCGCGCCGCTCCCACCGGTTGCATCCTCTGAGGTTGCCGAGCGGGCAATGCGCTACGCGCTGGGCGAGGTCGGCAAGCCCTACGTCTGGGGTGCTACCGGGCCCAATGCCTACGACTGCTCGGGGTTGATGTTGCGAGCGTACGAGGCGGCCGGGATCACGCTGCCCCGGGTGGCGGCACAGCAGTACTGGGCTGGCGCTCAGCTGCCAGTGCGCCAAGCGCAACCCGGGGACCTGCTGTTCTGGGGTTACGACCACTCGAACCCGGATACCATCCACCATGTCGCAATGTACCTGGGTAACGGTCGTATGGTCGAAGCGGCGAATCAAACGGTGCCGCTGCGCCAGCGGGCTGTGAGCTTCGAGGAGCACGAGTTAATGCCGCTCGCGGTCCGGCCCGGCGTGCCGGTCGCGAAGGCCTGACATCTGGAGGTGAAGGTGTACGCGTCAGACCCGATCCCGCGGCCGGCCGGTCGCCCGGCTTCGGCCACCCCGCTACGGGACCATCTCGAGCTGACCAAGCTGGGGGTCAACGAGGGCTATGTCGTGTTGCCCCGGTCGCTGGCCGAGGAAATGCCCTTGCCCTGGCAGCAGCAGATGGCCTACCTCATCGACGAGCTGCATCACACCTACGGCGACCTGCCATGGCCGGTCTACCGGGTGGTGCCCAGCCGCGTCGAACGGCTGGTCGACCTTGACGAGGGCCAGCTCAGCGAGGCCGGCTACCTGCTCGAGATCGACGCCAACGGCGAGCTGGTGTACCGAGATCGAAACGACGCCGTGGTATCCGACCCGCAGTCCACGGAGGTCATGGTGTCCTGCCTGGACCCGATACCCCGCCGCCCGCCGGCCATCAGTGGGTGACCCAGCAGCCGATGACTCGGCCTGACCTGTCGCGGCTCACGATCGGGGTTCTCGGCGGCACTGGTCCGCAGGGCCGCGGCTTGGCCTACCGCTGGGCGCTTGCCGGCCTGTCGGTGGTCATCGGTTCCCGAGACGTCCCTCGGGCCGAGCACACCGCAGCCTTGCTGCGGGAACGCGCTGACTCACGGCGAGTGTCCGGCATGGACAATGCCGGTGCTGCCGCCGCATCGGATCTGGTCGTCGTGGCGGTGCCCTTCGATGCTCACGCCACGCTGCTCACCTCGCTGCGCGCACCACTGGCTGGCACAATCGTGATCGACTGCGTGAGCCCGCTCGAGTTCGACAACCGGGGCCCGTGCCTGCGGGTGGTGCCAGAGGGCAGCGCCGCCCAGCAGGCCCAGGCCCTGCTCCCTGAATCTCGGGTGACCGCCGCGTTTCATCATGTTTCCGCAGTGCTGCTGGAGGATTCCGAGGTGAGCAGTCTGGACATCGACGTGCTGGTGTTGGGCGATGACCGGGAGGCTACCGACCTGGTGTGCGCCCTCGCCGCCGTGATACCTGGGGCGCGCGGCATCTACGGCGGGCGGCTGCGCAATGCCAGCCAGGTGGAGGCGCTCACCGCCAACCTCATCGCGATCAACAGGCGATACCACACGCACGCCGGGATCCGGATCACCGGCTTTGCGTAGCGCTGAGCGCTGAGCGCCCCTCCCGAGCCACTACCATGCTCGGGCATGCGGTTGCAGTAGGGGAGCAGCAGGGAGGGTCCGGCGCACCGTGCACTTGAAGAGCCTGACGCTGAAGGGCTTCAAGTCCTTCGCCTCGGCTACCACGCTGCGCTTTGAACCCGGCATCACCTGCGTCGTGGGTCCCAATGGCTCGGGCAAGTCCAACGTGGTGGACGCGCTGTCCTGGGTGATGGGGGAGCAGGGCGCCAAGGCCCTGCGCGGTGGCAAGATGGAGGACGTCATCTTTGCCGGCACCGCTGACCGTCCCCCGCTGGGCCGCGCCGAGGTCACTCTGACCATTGACAACACTGACGGTGCGCTGCCCATCGACTATACTGAGGTGTCGGTCACCCGGCGGATGTTCCGGGACGGGGCTAGCGAGTACGAGATCAACGGCAGCGCCTGCCGGCTGCTCGACGTCCAGGAGCTGCTCTCGGACTCCGGGATTGGCCGCGAGATGCACGTCATCGTCGGGCAGGGCAAGCTCGACTCGATTCTGCAGTCCAAACCCGAGGATCGCCGCGCGTTCATTGAGGAAGCCGCCGGCGTCCTCAAGCACCGCAAGCGCAAGGAAAAGGCGCTGCGCAAGCTGGAAGCCATGCAGGCCAACCTGGCCCGGCTGTCCGACCTCACCGCCGAGCTGCGTCGCCAGCTCAAGCCGCTGGGCAAGCAGGCCGAGATCGCCCGGCGGGCGCAGGCCGTGCAGGCCGATCTGCGTGACTCCTGGCTGCGGCTGCACGCTGAGGATCTGGTTACCCTGCGTGAGACGGTTGCCAGGGACGAGGCCGACGAGGCGAGCGCCAGAGCCCGTCGGGCCGAGGTGGACAGCGCGCTGGACGCGGCCCACGCTGAGCAGACCGGCCTGGAGGAACAGCTCGCCGTCACCACCCCTCGGTTGGCGGCGGCGCAGGACACCTGGTACCAACTCTCGGCGTTAGCTGAGCGGCTGCGGGGCACGGTGGCGCTGGCGGTGCAGCGAGCCCGGCACCTCTGCGCCCCCACCGAGCAGCAACGCCCCGGTCGGGACCCCGACGAGCTGGAGCGTGAGGCCGAGGCCGCACAGGCCACCGAGGCTGAGCTGCACGCGGTGGTGGAGCAGGCCCAGGCGACTCTGTCTGACGCCCTGGACCGGCGGGTCGAGCTGGAGCAGGCGCTCGCCGACGCCGAGCGGGTGCACCTGGCCGTGGTGCGCTCCGTCGCCGATCGGCGGGAGGGGTTGGCCCGGCTCACCGGCCAGGTCGAGGCGCTTCGGTCCACATCGGGCGCCACCGAGGAAGAGATCGAGCGGTTGTCCAGCGCGCTGGCCGAAGCCAGAGAACGGGCGCACGGCGCCCACCGGGAATTCGAGGAGCTGCGGCACAAGCTCGACGCCCTGCATGCCGGTGAGGTCGAGCTCGACGCGCGGCACGAGGCGGCGTTGGCCGCGCATGCCATCGCCGCGCGGCGCAGCGCCGAGCTTGCCGGGGCACACCGGGAGGCCGAGCAGCAGCGGGCTTCCTGGCGGGCCCGGGTGGAGGCGCTCTCGATCGGCCTGACCCGCAAGGACGGTTCGCAACCGTTGCTGGCCGCCGGGTTGCCCGGCGTGGCGGGCTCGGTTGCCGCACTACTCACCGTGGACCCTGGCGCCGAGGCCGCCGTGGCGGCCGCCCTGGGTGCCGCGGCGGATGCGCTGGCGGTGTCCGACGTGGACGTTGCGGCCACTGCGCTGTCTCTGTTGCGGGCGCAGGACGCTGGCCGTACTGGCCTGCTCGTTGGTGGTGCGCCAGCTACGGTGGACCGCCGCACGTGGCCGGAACTGCCGGCCGGGGCGCGCTGGGCGGTGGATCTTCTCCAGGCGCCGCAGACGCTGTGTCCCGCGTTGCACCGGCTGCTGGAGCGTACCGCTGTGGTCAGCGACCTGGACGCGGCCCGGGCGCTGGTCGCCGCAGCGCCCAGCCTGCGGGCCGTGACCGTCGCCGGCGACGTGCTCGGCGCCGATTGGGCGCAGGGCGGGTCAGGCCGCAGCTTGAGCGTCATCGAGGTGCAGGCCGCCGTCGAGGACGGTCAGACCCGGCTGGCGGAGTCGGAAACAAGAGTCGAGCGCCTCGCCGCGCAGCTCGAGGGGGCCAGCGCCGAGGAGACTGACCGCGCCGAGGACGTCGATAACACCCTGGCTGCCCTGCATGAGTCGGACGCGGAACTAGCTGCGATCGCCGAGCAGCTCGCGCGGCTCGGCCAGGCGGCCCGTTCCGGGTCTGAAGAGGCCGACCGGATACACCGCCAGCGCGACGAGATGGAGACGCGCCGGGCCGGCGCGTTGCGGAGCCTGGCTGAGCTGGAAGAGCGGTTACGGCTGGCTCAGGACGAGTCGGTGGATAGTGAACCGGACACCTCTGAGCGTGACGAAGCCGTCGCGGTGCTGGGTACCGCGCGCAGCGAGGAGGTCGAGGCTCGGCTGGCGCTGCGCACGGCCGAGGAGCGGGCCCGGGCGCTGGCCGGTCGGGCGCAGGGGTTGCGTCGCAGCGCCCAGGCGGAGCGGATGGCCCGGCAGCGGGCTGCCGCCGTGGCGCAAGCTCGTCAACGTGGCGCCGCGGTGGCAGCGGCGGTGGTGCGGGCCGGGGAGTTCGCGATGGACCGCATCGAGATATCGCTGCGGAGGGCTGCGGCCGAGCGGGACGCGGTGGTCGTCGAGCGGGCGCAACGAGAGCAGCGCCTGGCCGAGGCCCGGGCCCGGGTTCGCCAGCTCGCTGAAGAGCTGGACAAGCTCACCAACACGGTGCATCGCGACGAGCTGCTGCGCGCGGGGCAGCGGCTGCGCATCGAGCAGCTTGAGACCAAGATCTCCGAGGACTTCGGCATCGGCCTCGATGACCTCATCGCGGAGTACGGACCCGCCGTGCCGGTGCCGCCGGCAGCAAGCGAGCTGGCCGACTACGAGGCGGCGGCCCAGCGCGGCGAGCAGATCAGCGCCCCGCTGCCAACTCCCTACGACCGGGCCGTGCAGTCCCGCCGCGCCCAGCGCGCCGAACGCGATCTGGCTCTGCTCGGCAAGGTCAACCCGCTGGCCTTGGAGGAGTTCGCCGCCCTTGAGGAGCGTTACAAGTTTCTGTCCACCCAGTTGGAAGACCTCAAGGCCACCCGACGTGACCTGCTCACCGTCATCGCTGAGGTTGATGAGAAGATCCTCGAGGTCTTCACCGAGGCCTTCCACGACGTGGCGCGTGAGTTCGAGATCGTCTTCGCCACGCTGTTCCCCGGCGGGGAGGGACGGTTGCTGCTCACCGAGCCCGACGACATGCTCACCACCGGCATCGAGGTTGAGGCTCGCCCGCCCGGCAAGAAGGTCAAGCGCCTGTCGTTGTTGTCCGGCGGGGAGCGCTCGCTCACCGCGGTGGCCATGCTGGTCGCGATCTTCCGGGCCCGGCCCTCTCCGTTCTACGTGCTCGACGAGGTGGAAGCGGCGCTGGATGAGACCAACCTCAACCGCCTGATCGCGCTGTTCGAACTGCTGCGGGACCGCTCGCAGCTGATCGTGATCACGCATCAGAAGGCGACGATGGAGGTTGCCGACGCGCTGTACGGGGTCAGTATGCGCGGTGACGGCATTACCACGGTGATCTCGCAACGGCTGCGTGGCGCCACCGACTCCGCTGGCGCCGCCTAACGCATCATCCGTGGTTCATGTTAATGATGTTCGAGACCAGTTCTGGGGGTTCTTCGAAGTAGTCCATCGCGATGACTCCAACGCGCCCTCGCAGTGACCTCACAAGGTAGTCATTCAGGCGTGGATTTATCGTTTTTGCGTAGCCGCGCGCTGTGAGATCAACAGCGCTGGAGAACGTGATGTACAAATCTTTAGGGTCGCCACGTCGGGCTTCTTCCAGGTGGGCGATGACGAGTTCATATTTGTCCTCTTCCCTCAGCAACTGGTGGCGATCGTGCACGTCGTGGATGGGAGGGGACGCACTCCTGAAGGTCTGGTTCTCCGGCCAATAGGTAAGGTCGAGCCCCGCGTCTTCGCTCCCTTCGAATCTGCGCAGCAAAATGATCTTACCGCGAACTTCACCCAATGTTGTTTCCGAGGTGAATTCGTGAGTTGTGGCGCGGGAATGGTCATCAGGATGACTGGCGGTGAAATTATGGAATAGTGACGAATTCGCAGTATAGTCCCAAGTTTTCGCCTTCAGTATATCCTCAAAGGAGCGCGTGTTTCGATCGCTGTTCATGGCGACTCCTCTGGATAACTTTCCGAGGATTTCGGAGGGGGCGAATCTGCCGAGGCCGCTATCGAGACGACTTTCCTCCTGGATTGACATGAGAATAGTTTCAGAAGGATACTCTCCGAGGAAGTTGGCGCAAATATTCTGAATGTCCGTGTAATTTTTACCCATGTATACCATATCATGGTATACCAAAAGGTCGTCCTCGCATCGCGAGAGCCTGATGTCCAGGAATCGTATCCCCGCCTTCAATTGGTCGCCAAGGTCCAGGTCTTGTGTCTGCGCAAACCCGAAAAGGCCGCCGGTGCAGCCAGAGTTGTGCGTTCCAGGAATGCTCAGCGCCGTCACTGGAATATCATCAGAAATGTCGCCCATCCAGGACGGGTGAGAAACAAAGCTACCCATTGGACCCCTTCATGATGATTTTTGCCTCCAAGCGTTCAGTGGCGCGCACCTGACCCCGTTCAATCCCAGACCGGTGAGCGGGCTGCTCGGGGTGGTCTTATCGTCAGAGCTGTGGAATCCGAGCCGGCACCGCACCGCCGCGCGGTGGACGTCGGCTGGGTGGCGGTGGCCGCGCGAGTGCTGACTCTAGGGCACAACGTCGTCAGAGCCAGCCGATGCGGGCACTGTCCAGCCTCTCGCCGTTCGGCGCCAGTGCCAGCTGTCCCGCTTGCACTCGGTCGAGCAGCCGTCCCAGCGCGTCGACAATCTCGGGAACGGCCTGCCGGAGTGACTCAGCGTCACCGGCGCCGACATCGGCCGCCGTCATCCCGGCCTGTTCAAGCACGACATTGAGGTCGGACAGCCGGGCGGCCACCCAGTCGAGCGGCTGAGCCGACAGCCCGTCGACGAAGTGACGCGGGGTCGGCTCCCACCCCGAGAAGGCCGGGTGGTGGTGAGCTCGATCCAAGCTGCCCGGGGGACTCGCCACCGCCTCCAGGAGATCGACTCTCCAGACGGGCCGGTCGATCACGATCGGCCGAGCCGAGTAGATCGAACCCTTCAGCTCGCCCGGATCAAGCAGCCGCACCTCCAGGCGCACCCCGCGCTCGGCACCCTCCTGGCCCGGCAACGGGTCAGGATCAACGAAGTACAGATCGCCCATCACGACAGCGACCCGCTCGAACCCAAAAACGTAGAGCATGACGCCCTCCCCGGTCTCCAGCGCCGGTCTCACCGTAGAGCAGATCCGCACACCGGGTAGCCTTGCGTCATCTCTTCACCGAGGTGGCCGCTGACCTGCTCCTCCGGACCGTAACCCAGCAGTGCCCGTCAGATCATCACCGGGCCACTCCGCACCAAACCCAGCGTAGGCGCGGCGGTAGTCTTCGATCGACGGGGCACCGTAGCGGGCCACCATCCGTGCCTCGATCGCTCGGCCGCGCTCACCATCGTTGGCCCCTGACGGCGCCAACGATGGCAGTCCGTCGACGGCGAGCTGCTGTTGCTGCATTACAGCGCGCTACGGTAGCCCGATCACGAGGTCAACACAAGGCGTTGTCCACTGAACGCAGGCAGGAACAGTGGGGTGCGTGCGGCCCAGCGATCCTCGTGTCACCGACCACGCCAGAGCGGTGGCCGGCGCTCCCGGGCGGCGGTTCGGCCTTCTGCGGCGTCCTGGGTGGCATTGGCCACTAGCCGCATCGTCTCACCGAAGCGGATTGCGTCCACTGCGGACATGTCGGGGGCGCGGCGGGCCACCTCCTTGGTGGCCCGGGCGGCCAGCGGGGCAGCGGCGAGCAACCGGTCGGCCAGCTCCCGGGCGGTGGACAGCAGGGCTGAGTGCGGCACGACCCAGCCGGCGAGGCCGATCTCCTTGGCCCGCTCGGCGTTGATCTGCTCGCCAGTGAGGAGCAGCTCCATGGCGTGTTGCCAGCCGATCCGCTGCGGCAGCCGGATGGCGCCGACGATCGTGGGGGTGCCGATCCGCACCTCCGGGTAGCCGAAGACCGCCTGCTCGCTGGCAATGACGAAGTCGCACCAGGTGACCAGGGTCAGCCCGTAGCCCAGGCAGTACCCATTCACCGCGGCGATCACCGGCTTGTAGATCTCCCAGCCGCTCTCGAAGGAGTTGACGGTCGGCTTCTCCCAGAAGGTGCCCGGGAACTCACCGGCGGGATTGCCCGGAGAGTGGATGTCGGCCCCGGCGCAGAATGCTCGGCCCGCCCCGGTGACGATTGCCACCCAGGCGTCCTCGTCATCCCGAAACGTGGTAAACGCGGCGTTGAGCTCCGCGCGCATCTGCTGGTCGATGACGTTGAGCTTGTCGGGCCGGTGATAGGTGATTGTCGCGACGTGTCCATCCAGCTCGTAACGCACCGTGTCAGCCACGGTGCCCAGCCTAGGGACAGGCCAGCGACCTCACATCAGCGTCGAGCAGGTCGGTGACGCTCATCGGGGCACCGCAGCGCTGTCCAGGTGTTCGACCACGTTGTCGCTGGTGCTCCGTAAGCTTATGGTTATGCGGATCTTGCTGCTGTCCACCGCTGACACCGACCTGCTCGCCGCTCGGGCTTGTGGCGCTGGGTACCGGCTCGCCAACCCGGCCCGGACCGAGCCCGCTGAGCTGCCCGCGCTGCTCGAGGGGGTGGACGTGGTGGTGCTCCGCCTGCTCGGCGGGCGGCGGGCCTGGGAGCCTGGGCTCGAGGCACTGCTGCGTTCGGGTCTGCCGACGGTGTGCCTCGGTGGCGAGGTGGTCCCGGACGCGGAGCTGATGGCGAGTTCCACGGCCCCGGCGGGAGTGGCGGCGGAGGCGCTGCGGTATCTGGTCGCCGGCGGCCCCGCGAACCTGGCCCAGCTGGCCCGGTTCCTGTCGGACACGCTGCTGCTCACCGGGGAGGGATTCGAGCCGCCGGTCGCCACCCCGGAATATGGCGTGCACGACGCGTGCGAGCCAGACCCGGGGCGCCCCACTGTCGGCATCGTGTTTTATCGAGCGCACGCGCTGGCCGGGAACACCAGTTTCGTCGACGTCCTGGCCGACGCGATCCGCGCGGCCGGAGCGAATGCGCTGCCGGTGTTCTGCGGCTCGCTGCGCGGGCTGGGCGACGCGCAGGCGCGGGGGCTGCGCGAACTGCTGGATCGTTGCGACGTGGTGGTCACCACGGTGCTCGCGGCGGGCGGCAGCGCCGGGGCGCAGGAGGAGTCCTGGGACGCCGGAGCGCTGGCCGAGCTGGATGTCCCGGTGCTCCAAGGTTTGTGCCTGACCTGCTCCCGGGCGAGCTGGCAGGCCAGCGACGCGGCGCTGTCCCCGATGGACGCCGCCATGCAGGTCGCCATCCCGGAGTTCGACGGGCGGCTGGTGTCGGTGCCGTTCTCCTTCAAAGAGCCCGGTCCAGACGGGATCCCGGTCTATGTGGCCGACTTCGAGCGGACCGCCCGAGTGGCGGGCACCGCCGTGGCGCTGGCCCGGCTGCGGCAGGTGCCCGCGCGCGACAAGCGGATCGCGATCGTGCTCTCGGCCTACCCGACCAAGCACTCCCGGATCGGTAACGCAGTCGGGTTGGACACCCCAGCCTCAGCCGTGGTGCTGCTGCGCGCACTCGCTCAGGCCGGCTACGACCTCGGCGACCTGAACGTCGAGGCGCTGGAGGGCGATGCGCTGATCCACCGGCTCATCGCCGCCGGCGGGCACGACGTGGAGTGGCTCACCGAGGAGCAGATGGCGGGCGCGGCCATCCGGGTGCCCGCCGCGCTATACACCCAGTGGTTCGCTGACCTGCCTTCGGCACTGCGCGAGTCCGTCGTGGCGGCCTGGGGTGAGCCACCCGGGCAACTGTACGTGTCCGACAACGGGATCTATGTCGGCTCGCTGCGGTGGGGCAATGTGGTGCTGCTCATCCAGCCGCCGCGCGGGTTCGGCGAGAACCCGGTGGCGATCTACCACGACCCCGAGCTGCCCCCGTCGCACCAGTATCTGGCCGCCTACCGGTGGTTGGAGCACTCCTTCGGCGCGCACGCCGTGGTGCACCTGGGCAAGCACGGCAGCCTGGAGTGGCTGCCCGGCAAGGGCCTGGGCTTGGCCGGGCGGGATGCCCCGGATGCGGTGCTCGGGAACCTGCCGCTGGTGTACCCGTTCATTGTCAACGACCCCGGTGAGGGCACCCAGGCCAAGCGCAGGGCGCACGCCACCATCGTCGATCATCTGATCCCGCCGATGGCCCGAGCCGACAGCTACGGTGATCTCGCCCGCCTCGAGCAGCTGCTCGACGAGTACGCCACGGTGGCGGCGCTGGATCCGGACAAGCTCCCCACGCTGCGTGGGCAGATCTGGACACTGATCCAGAACGCCCAGCTGCACCACGATCTGGGCGCGGACGCCCTACCGGGTGCGGCTGAGTTCGATGAGTTCGTGTTGCATCTCGACGGCTACCTCTGCGAGATCAAAGATGTGCAGATCCGGGACGGGCTGCATGTGCTGGGCCGGGTCCCCGAGGGCGATGAGCTGGTCAATGACGTGCTCGCGGTGCTGCGCGCTCGCCAGGTGTTCGGCTCGGGAGACCCGTTGCCGGGGCTGCGCGCGGCGATCGCCACCCGGATCGGGCTGGACGAGCAGGGCCCGCTCGCCGACGTGGACCGGCTGGAGACGCTGGCTCGTACCTTGGTGCAGGGCACTCAGGCGGCTGGCTGGGACCCCGTGAAGGTGCCCGCCGTGGTCGTTGGCGTGTTCGGGGAACCGGATGCCGCGGTGGTATCGGTGCTGCGGTTCGCGTGCACGGAGCTGGTCCCGCGCCTGGCCGGCACCCCAGCCGAGATCACCAACGTGCTGCGCGCCCTGGACGGTCGATTCATCGAGCCGGGGCCCTCTGGCTCTCCCACCCGCGGTCTGGTCTCGGTGCTTCCGACCGGGCGCAACTTCTACTCGGTGGATCCGAAGTCGATCCCGACGCGCAACGCGTTCGAGGTGGGCACCGCGCTGGCCGACTCGCTACTCGAACGCCACCGCGCCGACACCGGTGCCTGGCCCGCCTCGGTGGGCCTCACCGTCTGGGGCACCAGCGCCATGCGCACCCAGGGTGATGACATCGCCGAGGTGCTGGCGCTGCTGGGCGTCCGGCCGACCTGGGACGACGCCTCCCGCCGGGTCACCGGCCTGGAGGTGGTCGGGCTCGAGGAGCTCGCCCGGCCCCGCATCGACGTGGTGCTGCGCATCTCCGGCTTTTTTCGGGACGCGTTCCCGCACGTGGTCGCGTTGCTTGACGATGCGATCGCCGCTGTCGCGGTGTTGGACGAGCCGGTGGAGCGCAACTTCCTCGCCGCGCACTACCGGGCTGATCTCGCCGTCCACGGTGACGACCGGCGGGCCCGTACCCGGATCTTCGGCTCCAAGCCTGGTGCGTACGGCGCCGGGTTGCTCCCGCTGCTCGACAGCCGGGAGTGGCGCACCGACGCTGACCTCGCCGAGGTCTACGCCACCTGGGGTGGTTACGCCTATGGCCGAGGGCTCGACGGCACCGCGGCGCGCGAGGACATGGAGCACGCCTTCCGGCGCATCACGGTGGCCGCCAAGAACGTCGACACCCGCGAGCACGACATCGCCGATTCTGATGACTACTTCCAGTACCACGGTGGAATGATCGCGATGGTGCGCTCGTTGACTGGTGGTAATCCAGCGGCCTACGTCGGTGACTCAGCGGTGCCGCACGCGGTCAAGACCCGGACCCTGGCCGAGGAGACCCGCCGGGTCTTTCGCTCCCGGGTGGTCAACCCGCGGTGGATCACCGCCATGCAGCGGCACGGCTACAAGGGCGCTTTCGAGCTAGCCGCCACCGTCGATTATCTGTTCGGCTTCGATGCCACGGCGGGAGTGGTCGAGGACTGGATGTACCACCAGCTCGCCGACTCGTACCTCTTCGATCCCGGTGTGCAGCAGTTTCTGAAGAAGTCCAACCCGTGGGCGCTGCGAGGGATGACCGAGCGGCTACTCGAGGCCGCTGACCGGGGCCTGTGGGCACATCCCGATCCGGCGGATCTCGACGCGCTGCGATCACTGTACCTGGAGCTCGAGGGGGATCTGGAGGGCTGACGGATCACTGCCCATTGCTGCTGAAGTGCATGAAATCAACCGGCCCTGGCCACCGGCCGCCCCATTTCCACCCCACCGACTCGAACGCGGTGACCACAGGTCCGGTGTCCATGACCATGCCGGGCCGCACCCAGTCCCGGTTGAGGTAGGACGAGGCCCGCTCGGGTAGCACCAGGTCGCCCGTGACGTAGGGATTGTTGAAGGGGTTGAGGTCGATGGCCAATCCGGAGGCATGGGCCGACCAGTGCGTCTGGCCACGGGTCTGACGGCAGACGAAGGCCTCGGTGTTGTTGCCGTCCCCGGTCGGTGGCAGGTTCAGCTCGGCATTCGACGTTATCCGCATCGCCTCGATCGGAAAGCCAGCCGCGAACAGCCGTTTGAAGACACTCACCACGGCTTGGGCGACGTCAGCGTTCACCAGCATCTCGCCGGTGTGCGCGCGGGCGTCAAAGCCGCGAAACGACATGGTGAGGTAACGCAGCTGGTTGGGGTTCACCGGACACGACGGTTTCCAGCTGCTGCGGGCCAGCACCTGCGGGGGCACCGGGCTGATCGTCGAGACGAACGAGTCCGAGGTGGGTCGGGGCAGCCGATCGATGGTGGGCAGCCGTCGGTTCACCAGCGCTGGTGGGGTGGACAGCACCACCCCGAACCCGTCCGGACGCCGTCGCAGCGGCATGGCTCCGAGTATCCAGGCAGACACCGGACGGGGTATGACTGACGTGGTCGCCGGCTGTTTGGTCGGAGTCCGCGGGGCTGCCGTGGGCGGCTGCTGGCGGGCAGTGCCACAGCCCATCAGTAAGGCACCCGTGAGGAGCCAGACCAGGTAACCCCTCAGGGGCCGATGTCGCGCCATTTCGCCACGATGTCAGACCTTCTGGTAGGCAGGAACAGTGGACCACACCGTGTTGCACCGCAGGCTCGCCGCCGACCTGTCGACCGCCATGATCTACGCCCTGCTGCGTCTGCGGGTCGAGGTTTTCGTGGTCGAGCAGGCCTGCCCGTATCAGGAGTTGGATGGCCACGACCTGGACCGGACAACCCGGCACTATTGGCTCGCGTCTTACGGTGCGATCGAGAACCCGCAGGCCACCTTGCGGCTGTTGGAGCCCACCGACGGTCAGTTCCGGATCGGCCGGGTCTGTGTCGCCCGGCAGGCCCGAGGCCATGGTGGGATCCGGCGGCTGCTTGAGGCGGCGCTGGCCGAGGTAGGCGATGCCCCCTGTGTGCTCGACGCGCAGAAGCATTGCGTCGAGCTTTACGGTGCCTACGGCTTCACGGTCGACGGAGCGGAGTTCACTGAAGCCGGCATCCCGCACGTGCCGATGCGCCGCGCCGTGCCGATGCGCCGCGCCGTGCCCATGCACCGCGCAGGGTCGGCCCGGATCCGCTGCCCGTGAGTGCCGCCCACTACCCGTTCTCCGCGATCGTCGGGCACGACGATCTCCGGCTGGCGTTGCTGCTGAGCGCTGTGCATCCGGGGATCGGCGGTGTGCTGGTCCGCGGTGAGAAAGGTACCGCGAAATCGACCGTGGTTCGGGCGCTCTCGGCGCTGCTCCCCGCAGTGACCGCGGTACCGGGATGCCGCTTCGGTTGCGACCCGCTCTCCCCGGATCCGGCGTGTCTGGACGGCCCGCACGCCGCGGTGGCCGGACAGCTTGTGCGCCCGGCTCGGCTGGTCGAACTGCCGGTCGGTGCCACCGAAGACCGCCTGGTGGGCTCGTTGGACCTGCAGCGTGCGCTCACCGAGGGACTCTCGGCGTACCAGCCCGGGATGCTCGCCGCGGCGCACCGCGGCGTGCTGTACGTCGATGAGGTCAACCTGCTGCCCGACCACCTCGTCGACGTGCTCCTCGACGCCGCCGCGATGGGTCGCGCGCACGTGGAGCGCGACGGTGTGTCGGTCTCCCACGCCGCATCGTTCCTGCTGGTCGGCACGATGAACCCGGAGGAGGGTGAGCTACGCCCGCAGCTGCTGGATCGCTTCGGGCTCACCGTTGAGGTGGCGGCCTCCCGCGATGTCCAGACGCGGGCTGAAGTGATCCGCCGCCGGCTGCGCTACGAGGCGGATCCGGTTGGTTTCGCGGCGTCCTGGCGTCTTGAGGACGTCGCGCTCGCCGAACGGATCACGATAGCCCGTGCCACGTTGCCCGCAGTGACGCTTCCGGATGGCGAGCTGCGCCGGATCGCTGCGGTGTGCGCCGCGTTCGAGGTGGACGGGATGCGCGCTGATCTGGTGCTGGCCCGCACCGCGTTGGCGCACGCGGCCTGGCGGGGAGCCGACACGGTCGATGAGGCCGACATCCGGGTCGCTGCGGCGCTGGCGTTGCCGCACCGCCGCCGCCGCGACCCCTTCGACCAGCCCGGCTTGGACGGCGAGCAGCTCGAGGACGCGCTGCGCACCGCGGACCAACCGCCGGACGATCCTCCCGGCGGGCCCGGCGAGGGCCGTGCCGACGAGCCGCAAGGCGGCGTTGCGGGTGATAGCCCCGGAAACGACAGCTCCGCCAACGGCGCCGCGCCCGATCCCTCTGGGTCTGATCGTCCTGGGCCGGCACCGATGGCGCCGTTTCGGGCTCGGCTGATGACGCTGCCCGGTGTCGGTGCCGGGGCACCTGGCCGGCGGTCGGTGGCCAGGACCAGTGTCGGGCGCACGATCCGGGCGTCCATCACCGAGGGCAGCGGGTTACACCTGCTAGGCACCCTGGTCGCCGCTGCCCCGCACCAACGCGACCGAGGGCGCCGTGGCCCGGGACTGGTGGTGCACCGGGCCGATGTCCGCTTGGCGGTGCGCGAGGGGCGGGAATCCAACCTGGTGTTGTTCGCCGTCGACGCGTCCGGCTCGATGGCGGCCCGATCCCGGATGTCCGCGGTGAGCGGGGCGGTGCTGTCCCTGCTGCTGGACGCCTACCAGCGCCGCGACAAGGTAGGCCTGATCAGCTTCCGGGGCGAGCAAGCGCAGCTGGTGCTGCCACCGACGTCGGCGGTGGATGTCGCCGCCGCCCGGCTACGCGCAGTGCGCACCGGCGGGCGCACCCCGCTGGCTGCGGGGTTGCTGCGTTCGGCGTGGGTACTGGCCGCCGAGCGGCTGCGCGACCCCACTCGGCGGGCGCTGCTCGTGGTGCTCACCGACGGCCGGGCCACCCACGGTGGGATGGACGCCGCACTGGCCGTGGCTGGCCTGCTGCGTCGCGATGGGGTGGCGTCGATCGTGGTGGACTGTGAGTCCGGGCCGGTCCGGCTGGGTTTGTCCGGCCGGCTCGCGCTCGCGATGGGTGGTGGGTGCGTGCGGCTGGAGGAGCTGTCCGCCGACGCGGTGGCCGGGGTGGTCCGCGCCGCCCGGGGAGCTGCTGAGCCGAGGAGGTCGAGATGCCGCACGGCGTACCGGTCAGGGTCCCCGATGACGGGCTGTCCACCCGGCAGCGGCGAAACCGGCCGCTGCTGATCGTCCACACCGGAGCGATGAAGGGCAAGTCCACGGCTGCCTTCGGTCTGGCACTGCGGGGTTGGAGCGCGGGCTGGTCGATCGGGGTGTTCCAGTTCGTCAAGTCCGCGAAGTGGAAGGTGGGGGAGGAGTCCGCGTTCCGGGCGCTGCACGAGGTGCACCAGCGAACCGGGCAGGGCGGGCCGGTCGAGTGGCACAAGATGGGTGAGGGCTGGTCATGGGCGCGCAAGCCAGGAAGCCCCGAGGACCACGCCGCCGCTGCGGCGCAGGGCTGGGCGGAGATTGCCCGCCGGTTGGCTGATCAGGTCCACGACCTGTACGTGCTCGACGAGTTCAGTTACCCACTGCACTGGGGCTGGGTGGACACCGACGAGGTGCTGGCCACGCTGGCTGATCGGCCCGGCCGGCAACACGTCGTGATCACCGGCCGGAACGTGCCCCCCACGCTGCTCGACGCCGCCGACCTGGTGGTGGAGATGACGAAGGTCAAGCACCCGATGGACACCGGCCAGAAGGGCCAGCGCGGAATTGAGTGGTGAGCACCGGCGAGTCAATCAGCATCGGCGAGGAGCGCCTGTCTCGCTGCCTCAAGCGTCGCTCGTCCTGCATCGCTCACCTCGGGAAGGTGCAGGTCGAGCTGGCCGATGATGTGTACCAGGATGCCTCCGACCAGGGCCCGCATGGCGTACTTGTGATCGGCCGGCACGACGAACCAGGGTCCCCAGGGAGTCGACGTCGCCGTGATGGCCTGTTCATAAGCGCGCTGGTAGTCGTCAAAGTAAGCCCGTTCCGCGAGATCGGCGCTGGAGAACTTCCAGTACTTGGCCGGGTCGTCGAGCCGCTCGAGCAGCCGCTTCTTCTGCTCTTTCTTGGAGACGTGGAGGAAGAATTTGACGATGCGCGTGCCTTCGCGCTGAAGATGGTGTTCGAAGGCGTTGATGTCCTCGTAGCGCTGGCTCCAGAATTCTTCGGTGAGTTGTGCATGGGGTGGGAGGTGCTGATGACTGAGGGTTTGGGGATGGACCCGGGCGACGAGCACGTCCTCGTAGTAGGAGCGGTTGAAAATCCCGATCCGTCCCCGCTCGGGGAGGGCCTTGACACAACGCCAGAGAAAGTCGTGCTTGAGCTCTTCAGCGGAGGGCACCGTGAAGGAGATGACCTCGCAGCCCTGGGGGTTGACACCGGACATGACGTGCTTGATCGTGCCGTCTTTGCCCGCCGCGTCGAGTGCTTGAAAGATGACCAGGAGTGCGCAGGTATTAGTTGCATAGAGCAACTCCTGCGCCGAGGAGAGCTCTTTGCGAAACACCTCCAGATCGTGGTTGGCGATGTCCCGCAGACTCAATGTTCCCGTGGGACCAAGCCAGTGGGTTCTCGTGTCGCTGGTGCTCCGGTTCCCGAGATCCGCAGCTTGACCAGGGCAGACCATGAGCTCCTCAATGATCCTCTTGTGCAGTGTCACGTAACGACCTCCAGGTTGATCTCCCCGCCAGCCATGCGCTCGGGGACGAGATCGGCTTAGGCATTGTCGCTCAGGGCGTCGATTGCTTCCTCGACGGTACTGTCAAGTTGTTGGGGTGTGGTGGGATGGGCTCCCGGTAGATCTTCGGGGAGGGCCGCTTGATGGGCGCCGTCGCTGGACCAGGACCATCGGTTCCCGCTGAGCTCCCGCGAGGTCGAGGAGATGATGATGATGCGGGGGGTCATCGTCAGCCACGAGACGGGCACCAAACAACCTGACAGTGCGGACACCGTCATGTGGGCAGCGCCAGTGGTTCGGTCGAAGCGTGTGGGCGGGATCGCCAGGACACGCTGGATGAGCGCGGCGTGTTCGGGGTGGCCTGATCTGCTCACAAGCGTCTCCTCTCTCGTCATGAAGAAAGGAGACGCCGGATTATGCCGAGGTTCCTACCCTCGACACCCCCACACCAACGACACTCAGCGACACATCGGCATAACCCTGCGCTCGGCATAACGGTGTGATCTGTGGTTGAGGTCCGCACCGCAGAGAAGCAGCGGGTGGAGAAGCTGCTGGAGGACGCCCAGATCAAGCTGTCGGCGCTGATCAGCGGCCAGCGTGACCCGAAGGGGCTGGCGCGGATGGCGCTTGGCCGGATGCGCACCAAGATCACTCAGTTGGATGAGATCCACGGGATCGGCCCGAGGGCCGCGGCCGGTAAGACCGACACCTTCCTGGGGAACGTTACCGGCGCATCGCCCGCCGCCGCGGGAAGAAGAAAGCCGTCGTCGCCGTCGGGCGCTCCATCCTGGTCATCATCTGGCACCTGCAACGACGGCAGGACTTCACCCCAACCCGGCTCCGCTGACGCTGCGCCGGGTCCAACCCCTGCCCGTCCCCGGCTTGATTTTCGGACCAGGCGTTCCATCGTTGAGATTACAGTCCTGCGGTATCCCAGCCTGCCCGCGACCAGAGACGCGAAATGTTTACCTTTCCAGTGTATCTAGGGGAGGAACAGGCGACTCTGTTCATAGGAGCTCCTGGAAGGCAGTGTCCCACGTTGTGGAGGTAGGAGATGACTCAGGGCAGAGCTGACTTTCGGGTGCCTGACGTGATCATCTGGAGTAGGCCAAGCGCGTAGTCGACCCGCAACGGACTGGGATACCCGGGGCAGGGATTCGACTGGGATGATGCCGGTTCTCTGTTCGGTTCCTACCGGACCACAGCCTGAGGAGATTGTTTTTGTGGATAAGAACAACCATCCTGGTCAGAACCGCACCGACGAAAAGACCATCCGGGTTCTACTGCTGGACGATTGCACGATTACCCGGACCGGCGTGCGGACGATAATCAACGACTACGCCGACATCGATATCGTCGGGGAGGTGACCGACTGCGAAGGCGCGGTCCAGCAGATCAATGAAATCGCGCCGGACGTCGTGGTTGTCAACACACTCGCCAGCTCACTGGACGCTGAACTCGTCATCGACCGGCTGTCGGTCGAGTGCCTGCACTGGCCGGGGCGGATCCTGGTGATCGTCGGTGACGACTTGGGGGTCAACGCCTCATCCGGGACCGTGGGCACCTTGATGCGGCGGGCCACCGCCAAGGAATTGGTGCTCGCGCTGCGGATGGTGGCCGCCGGCTACTCGTTGTTCCCTTCCTCGAACCACAACCACGACAAGCCGGGCCGGCCGCCGGTCGAGTTGATTGACGCGGCGCTGAGCACCGAGCAGTTGGAGTTGATCACCCCACGCGAGTACGACGTGCTCCGCCTGCTCGCCCAGGGCTGCACCAACGCGGAGATCTCGGCGAGGTTGGTGCTGAGCGAGAGCACCGTGAAGTCCCATGTGCAGCACCTGCTGACCAAACTCGGCATGCGCAACCGGGTGAGTGCCGCGATCTACGCCTACGAGGCCGGAATCGTGCGCACCAAGCGGAAACAGGCGTCCTGAAGGGCATCGGGAGCACGGCCGTGCCCACCGGGGCCGTGCTCCCCGGGAGCCGTCTCAGGCCAGCACCTTGGCGTCCGGCAGGTCCGTGAGCGCCGCCTCGATCTGTTGTTTTGTCGGCTCATAATCCTCCAGCGTGCCGGCGAAGAACGACTCATAGGCCGCCATGTCAAAATGACCGTGACCGGACACATGGGTCAGGATGACGCGCTCCTCCCCGGCCTCCTTTGCGGCCAGGGCCTCGTCGATCGCACCGCGTACCCCGTGCGCGGACTCTGGAGCCATCACGAAGCCCTCGTTGCGCGCGAACCGCACCGCCGCGCTGAAGATCTCGTTCTGCGAGTACGACCGCGCCTGTATGTAGCCGTGTTCCACCAATACCCCCATCGTCGGCGAGCTGCCGTGGTGGCGAAGGCCGCCAGCGTGGATCGGCGCCGGCATGAAGCCGTGGCCGAGAGTGTACATGGGCAGCACCGGTCCGAGGCAGGCGGTGTCCGGGTAGTCATAGGCGTAGGTGCCTCGGGTCAGGCTGGGGCAGGCGTCCGGTTCGACGGCCACGAACCGAGTCCCCGTCCGCTCGCCCGACAGCCGGTCGGACACGAAGGGGTAGGCCAGCCCGGCGTACCCGGAGCCACCACCGACGCAGCCGATCACCACATCGGGGTAGTCGCCGAAAATCTCCAGCTGTTTTTTGGCCTCCAGGCCGATCACCGTCTGGTGCAGTAGCACGTTGTTGGAGATCGAACCAAGCGCGAACTTCGTGTCGTCCCTGCTGAGCGCGTCCTGCACAGCCTCGCTGATGGCGATGCCGATGCTGCCCGGCGAATTCGGATCCGCCGCCAGGATCGCCCGGCCGGCCTCGGTGCGGTCGGTGGGGGACGCGAACACGTTGGCACCCCAGGTCTGCATCAGCATCTTCCGGTAGGGCTTCTGGTTGTAGGAGGCCCGCACCATGTACACCGTTACGTCGATGCCGAAGAGCGCTCCGGCAAAGGCCAGTGCCGATCCCCACTGGCCGGCACCGGTCTCGCTGGTCAACCGCTTCACACCGTCTTTGGCGGCGAAATACGCTTGCGGCACGGCCGTGTTCGGCTTGTGTGACCCAGCAGGGGACACTCCCTCGTATTTGAAGTAGATCTTGGCTGGGGTATCCAGTGCCCGCTCCAGCCGGTCGGCCCGGTACAGCGGGGAGGGTCGCCAGATCTGGTACAGGTCACGCACCTGGTCCGGGATCTCGATCCACCGCTGCTCGGAGAACTCCTGCTCGACAATCCCGCTGGGCAGCAGCGGGAGGAGGCCCTCCGGCGTCAAGGGCTCAAGGGTCACCGGGTTGAGTGATGGCGGTAGTCGGGTCGGGAGATCCGGGACGATGTTGTACCACCTGTCTGGGAGATCATTCTGAGACAGAAGAATTTGCTTGATCATCTAGTTGGCCCTCACTCACGGATAGCGTTGACTGGTGCCACGTCCGGACAGTGGGTGTGAAATTCCACCCGACGCCCGTCCGCCCGAAGAATTCCCGAATTCTCCACGGTGGCCACCCGAGAAGGGTACGGGCACCCGTCGACGGCCGTCGACCGTCGTTGTGACGAAATCAGGTTGCGGCGGTCACCAATACTTTCGATCCACCGGCAGCGGATTGGTCCCCCAAAGATCAGCAGAAAGTACTACCACGGGCCAGTCGGGCGACGGTAAAATGCTCGCATGGCGGGGAACTTTTTACGGGGTGCGCTGCTCGCGGGCACCGGCACCGTGTTGGCCGGGACTTCGTTCGCGGCGACGAGTCTGCTCACGAATTATCCGTTCCTCAGCGGTCAGGCGCTGCGATTCGCCGTCGGCGCGCTCGCGCTGGCTGCGATCCTGCTCTGGACCCGAGCTCGTTGGCCGCGCCCGACGGCGCGGGAACTGGGACTGCTGGCGCTGCTAGCGGCGACCGGCCTGGTGGGCTTCAACCTGGCGTCGCTGGCCGCGCTGCGTTTCTCGGAACCGGCCGCCCTGGGCGTCGTCGTGGGATGCACCCCGCTGGTCGTCGCCCTGGTCGGCCCTCTTATGGCTCGGCAGCGGCTGTCCGCGCCCATGCTGGGCGCTGCGTTGCTGGTCGTGGTGGGTGCGGCGGTGGTCATCGGCCTGGGCAGCACAACGCTGGTCGGATTCGGCTTCGCGCTGCTGGCCATGCTGGGTGAGACGGCGTTCACCGTGCTCGCGGTGCCGGTGCTGCCCCGCCTTGGCCCGGTTGTGGTGTCTGCCTACGTGTGCGTGCTCGCGGCGGTCGAAATGGCGGTGCTGACGCTGGTGGTGGAGTTCCCGCAGTCCCTCCGGTTGCCCACTCCGCGCGAGGCGCTGGCGCTTGGCTACCTCGCTATCGCGATCACGGCGGTGGCCTTCATCTGCTACTACGCCGGCATCCAGCGGTTGGGTGCGGAGCGGACCAGCCTGTTCGCCGGGCTGATCCCAGTGGCCGCTGCCTTCGCCGCGCCGGTGGTGGGCACCGGGAGGCTGGGACTGGCACAGGTGCTCGGCAGCCTGCTGGTCGGGATCGGCATCACGGTGGGGATGGCGGCCGTGCCTGCCTCGGCTACCGCACCTCTGGCCGAGGAGCAGGAGTCCGCACCAGTCGACTGACCGCACAACGGCGATGTCCAGTACCTCTGGTTGGCGCCCGAGTGCAGTCGAAATAATGAGACCGTTTTCGTCATATTGACGGTAGACAGCTTGTGTTGGTGATACGTAGCATTTTTCTCCATACGAATCCGATCCCGGTTCGCGGGCACCCGTATACCGGCCGCCAACCATCACGAGCTGTTCTTGGAGTTTCCGACATGCACCAGCACACTGTTGTGCGATCCAGTCCCTATTCGGCAGGGGAAACCCACGACATCTCGGAGCTCGTGGATCTGACCCAGCACGAGATCAAGGCGTTGCGGACCAAGTACAACCTCGCGGACGCCCACACCCACCAACGCCAGTCGCCCAGTCAGGACAAGGTTGTCGCCCGCCTGCCCGAGCTGTGGTACGAATCCGAGGAGAAACAGCAGGAATTCCTGGAGAAATATTTCACCGACGCATTCTTCCGGCTGCACAAACAGCCGACGGCGGCGGCGCTGGGCAAGACGCTGCTGTCCTACTCGGCCAGTGTGTCCACGATGGTCGTCGCGATGTACCTCGCGCAGCATGACCTGTCGGTCTCACTGGTGGAGCCCTGCTTCGACAACCTCGTCGACCTGTTGAAGCACATGGGGGTCGGGGTCGTCCCGCTGGCCGAGGAGGACCTCGCCGAGCCCGACGCGATCTACCAGCAGCTCGGCAAGGTCCGGACCGGCGCGCTGTACCTCGTGGACCCGAACAACCCCACCGGGTTCAGCCTGCTCAAGGACGGCCGCCACGGCTTCAGCGAGGTGGTGCGCTGGTGCAAGGACACCGGCACGGTGCTGGTGATCGACTTCTGCTTTGCCTCCTTCGTGCTGTGCGATGAGCGACTCGACCGGTTCGACGTGTATCAGCTGCTCGAGGACTCCGGCGTCACCTACATGGCGATCGAGGACACCGGTAAGACCTGGCCGGTGCAGGACGCCAAGTGCGCCATGATCACCGTCAGCGAGGATATCCGCAAGGCGGTCTACAACATCCACACTGCAGTGCTGCTCAACGTGTCCCCGTTCGTGCTCAATGTTCTCGCCCAGTATGTCGAGGACTCCATCCAGGACGAGTTCGCCTCCATCCGTGACGTGATCTCCGAGAACCGCCGGGTGGCCAAAGAGAGCCTGGCCGGCACGATCCTGGAGCACGTCGAACCGGTGGTGAACACCAGCGTGGCCTGGTTCCGGATCACCGCCGAGGAGATCACCGCGACCCAACTGCAGGTGCGGCTGCTCGAGCACGAGATCTACGTGCTGCCGGGCACTTATTTCTACTGGGACAGCCCGAGCAAGGGCGAGCGCTACATCCGGGTGGCACTGGCCCGGCAGCCGGAGATGTTCACCGCCGCCATGCGACTGACTCGCGAGGTGGTGCTCAGCTATGGCTACTGAGACGGTCATCGACGCATCAGTGTTCATGGGCATGCACAGCCGGGACGAGGCACTTCGGCTGTCCTGCAAGGGATTCTTCGCCCAGCGGCTCGCCCACCGGCTGGTGATGAGCCTCGAGGACGTCGGTCGCTGCGACAACCTGGTGTGGCGGTTCCCCCGCGACACCCAGGACGCCTACTACCCCTTCATGGACAACCTGCACACCGACGCGGAGATCCACCGCGTCGGCTACGACGAGGACGACGTGCGTTTCGCGCTGGAGTCGCCCCGGGTGGCCGACCTGCTTATGCCCGAGCGGCTGCTGCTGGGCATGGTGCTGCGGCGGCAAGCGGTGCTCTACACGGCCAGCCCCCGGCTGCGGGGCCGCATGGACCTACCCACCAGGGCGGTGCCCACCGGGGACGACGTATCTACCTCGGACTTTCCCGGCCAGTTGGAGCAGCTCTACCAGCAGTCGCTGGTGCTGCGGGTCGCGCCCGAGGATCTGTGAGGCCGATGATGTACTCAGGAACCATAGTTCCCCTTGTCACCCCGCTCGACTCCAGCGACGCGGTCTCCCACTCAGGCGTGGACCGGTTGATCAAGTCGGTCCACGGCGAGGTCACCGCCCTGATGCCGACATTGAGCTCGGGCGAGGGGTGGCTGCTCACCGAGCGGCAGTGGACCGACATGGTCTCGTTCACCAGGAAGTACTCCCGCGGACTGCCGGTGCTGGCCGGCGTCCAGCTCGCTACCACAGCCGAGGTCGTCGACCGAGCCAGGGCAGCGGTGACGTTGGGCGCGGACGGGGTGGTCGTGACGACACCCTTCCGCGCCGAGCTGTCCCAGGAGGAGATCTACCAGCACTACCGGACCCTGCGGGAGTCGGTGGCCGTCCCGCTGTTCCTCTACAACGAGTCGGCGCTGTCAGGCAACCAGATCGAGGTCGACACCCTGCGTCGGATCTGCGAACTGCCGGACGTGGTGGGAATCAAGGAGTCCAGCGGATCGGCCGAGCTCACCCGTGAGATTGTGGCCGCGTTGCCGGGGGTCCCTGTGTTCGAGGGTTGGGAGAACCTGCTGATCCACGCCGACGGAGTGGCCGGGTTCATCGGACCGCTGGCCAACCTGGAGCCCGCGTTGTGCAACGCGATGCTGGCCGAACCCACGCCTACCCTGCAGGCCGCGATCGACACCGCCTGCAAGCGCTACGGGCTGTTCCGCGATGACTGGTACCGGTGGGTCAAGCGGGAACTGCACCGCAGGGGTGTGCTGGGCACCGACGTGGTAGTACAACAGGTGTCCTGACATGGCTGGGTCCGATCACAGGCAACGGCGGCTCTACCGCCACAACCGCTCAGTTCCCGACATCGACGGCTACGCGGAAATGCTGGAGCTGGAACGGGACTGGGTGGTGACCATGGCTGCCGACATCGAGCGGTGTGCCCCACGGCTGCGCTCGCGCGTAGAGCTGATGGAGGCGCTGGGCCAGCTTCTGCGCGAGGAGGAGGCCGCAGGCCCGTCGGAGAACGAGCGGTTCCTGGCCGAGGACGCCTCGTTGGAGCAGTTCAAGGTGGTGGTCGCGGAGTTCGCGGTCGACGGTCTCGTCGAGTCGCAGTCCCACCTCGCGATCATTCCCCGGCTGCCGGCCAAGGCCCGGATGGCGGTGTTCCGGGTGCTGGTGGACGAGTTCGGCTGCGGCAACGACGAGCAGGAGCATGCCGCGCTCTACCGGGACCTGGTCGCCGAGTTGGCTATGCCGACCGAGCTGGAGCACTACGTCGGGCTGGCCGGTGAGCCCAGTTTCGCCTACGTTAACCTGTTCTACTGGCTGGCCGCCCGGGCTCCCGCCACGGAGTACTTCCTCGGTGCCTACGCCTATTTCGAGTCGAGTGTCCTGTACGCCTACCGGTGCTACGCGGCCGCAGCTGAACGGCTGGGCATCGTCAGCCGGAAGTACTACACCGAGCACCTGTACATCGACACCTTCCACAGCAGGCAGATGCAGGCCGCCATCCGCGCACTGGAGCAGGATCGGCCGGTGGACCTTGGCAAGGTGTGGACCGGCGTGCAGCTGACGAGCGCGGTCGTGGCGGAAGCCACCGACAGCGCGATCACCAAGGCGAGGAGCACGGCATAGCGATGGAGCGCCCCACCCCGGACCCGGTGGTCCGGCAAGCAACCGACGAGCAGCTCCTGATCGAGGCTGGCGGCCGGCGGATCCTCACCGAGGCCGCCTGCCCGCACCGCAAGGGCCGGTTGCGCTTCGGCTACGTCAACGGCCGCGCCCTGCGGATCACCTGCCCGCTGCACCACTCGACTTTCGATCTGCTGACCGGACAGCAGATCTCCGGGCCGGTCTGCCGCCCGCTGCGGGTCACCGTGCTTGCGGCCGACGCCCCGGACCCGGTCGTCACCGATGACAGGAATCAGTGGCCGGCCTCAAGCGTTGGAAGCTGTGAGCTTTCTGCTGATGGAGGGGCCAGTCTGTGACGACGGTCGACATCGATCCCAGCACCGATCCGAGAGATCCCCGGTTGCCGGGCAGCACTGACACGATCGTGGTGTTCTCCGACCTGAACTGCTCGTTCGCGCACCTGGCCGTGCACCGATTGCACGAGACCAGGAAGCGGCTGGGCCTGGAGGGCCGGATCTGGTTCGACCACCGGGGTTTCCCGCTGGAGCTGTTCAATGACAACGTCAACGAGCGGCCCGGGGTGGATTCCGAGGTGTCCGTGGTGGGCGCGCTGGACCCGGAGGCCGGCTGGCGGCTCTGGCAGGGACCGGACTGGGAATACCCCGTGACGATGCTGCCGCCGCTGGAGGCCGTGCAGGCGGCCAAGGAGCAGGGCTGGCACGCCAGCGAGCAGCTGGACCGTGCCCTGCGCCGTGGGCACTGGGCCGAGGGGAGGTGCATCTCGATGCGGCATGAGATTCTGGCGATCGCACGGGAGACTAGAGCCGTCGATGTTGCGGCGCTGGCCGAGGCTTTCGACTTGGGACGGGCCCGCCGCGCGGTGATGGACCAGTTCGAAGCGACCCGTGACGGCAGGGTCAGCTGCAGCCCGCATCTCTTCCTGTATGACGGCACGAACCTGGCCAACCCGGGGGTGTCGGCGCACTGGGTCAACGGCCGGTTCGGTGTGGGCTTCCCGGTGATCGACGAGGACGACCCCACGGTGTACGAGGATCTGCTCAAGCGCGCCACGAACCTGGCGGACCCAGGGTTCGGGGAGTAATCGAACCGTGAGTACCGGGTCGGCGTTCACACCTCGACTCCCCAGCTGGAGCGAGCCTGGGACGCGTGGGAGGTCGGGGATCGGTACCGCGCCCACCGGCTCTTCCGCGTGGCGGGGGTGGTTGACGCTGTGCCCGTAGGGTCACCTTCTCCAGCCGACTGCATGGCATCAACCGAGACGGGCATGCAGGACCGGACAAGCCAGGGTTATTATGATCGTAAGGAGGCCACGATCATGGCGTTCGAGCGGATCACCATCGACCACGAGAAGATGGGCGGGCTGCCATGTATCCGTCCCTACGCATCCCGGTTGGTACCGTCCTGGGCTAGTTGGCAGCCGGGCGTGATGCGCAGGAGGTCTTGGAGGATTTCCCCGACCTGGAATCGGCTGACATCCTGGCCGCTCTGGAGTATGCCGCCGCAGCGGTCCAGGAGCGTGAGCTGCCGTTGGCAGCTCGGTAGTGAAGTTCCTTCTCGACTCCAATCTCTCGCATCGTGTGGCGCAGTTGCTGCGGGACTCTGGCCTAGACGCCGCTCACGTTCGTGACGACGACCTGCAGCACGCGACCGACTTGATAATCTAGGTTGCACGATGACCTGAACCAGGTGGCCATCGGGGTCATCGAGCGGAGCCGGCTTCGAGGGCGGCGACTGCCGGTGCTGCCTTCGATACCCGAACAGCGGGACCCGTAGCGGTCTGCACGTCGGGCATCCCATGGCCGAACTTGCCCGGCACGGTGCGAAGGGCGACGCCGCAACCCCGTTTCTCTGTGGTGCGCTCACCACTTGACACCAAGGGGTATGGATCGAATGCTTAACCCAGGGACGGCGATGGCTCGTGTGCTCGTGGACGAACTGGCACGTGGTGGTGTGACTGAGGCGGTGATCGCTCCGGGCTCGCGATCAGCGCCGCTGGCGATCGCATTCGCCGAGCATCCCCGGATCCGGCTGCATGTGCGGATCGATGAGCGTTCGGTTGCCTTCCTCGGGCTCGGTTTGGCCAAGGCATCGGGGAATCCGGTGCCGATCGTCTGCACCTCGGGCACCGCTGCTGCTAACTTCCACCCAGCTGTGCTAGAAGCCTCGCACTCACAGGTGGGTCTCGTGGTCCTGACATCAGACCGGCCACCGGAATTGCGGGGAACAGGTGCCAACCAGACCATGGATCAGATCAAACTGTATGGGGATGCCGTTCTCTTCTTCACGGATTTTGGTGTTGGCGAGGCACGGTGCGGCATGGTCGCCTATTGGCGGTCGGTGATCTGTCGGGCGCTGTCGGTTGCTACTGGGAAGGGGCCGGTTCACCTCAACGTGCCATTCCGGGAGCCGCTTCTGCACAACACTGCTGATGAAGCATGGCCCGAGTCATTGGCGGGGCGATCCGACGGGCAACCGTGGACGGTCGTACGGTCGGTCTCAGCGACAGCTGAGCCAGTCTTGGAACTGGTGGACCCGCCCGAGAAGGGGATCCTCGTTGTCGGAGATGGCGCCGGGGCCCCCGACCGGGCGGTGGCGTTCGCCGAAGCGGCTGGCTGGCCAATCTTCGCGGAGCCGATGAGCAACGCCCGGCTCGGCCCGAACGCGGTCACGACGTACAGTCAACTCGTCGCTATTCCCGATGTGGTCGAAAGGTACGCCCCTGAGTTGATGGTCACTGTCGGCAAACCGGGATTGGTCAATTTCCTGCTCAACCTCTATCCCAAGGTTCCACACCTTGTCGTGGACCCGAGTGCGCACTGGGCGGACCCGACACGTACAGCGGTGCGAGTGGTCCCCACCTTGCCCGTGCTTGGGCGCACCCGTGATTCATCGGACTGGCTTGCGGCATGGCAGCGCATGGAATTGGTCGCTCGTGATGAGCTGGAGCGGATTCTGGGCCAAGAACGTGAGCTGAGTGAACTGCGGCTGACCCAGGACATGGCTGAACTGGCTGGTGTGAACGCAATGTTCTTTGTCGGGTCGAGCATGCCGGTTCGGTGCCTTGATCTGGCTATGCGCGCCGGGCCAGGCCCCTGGGTGCTGGCCAATAGAGGGGTGAGCGGCATTGATGGGTGCGTCTCGACTGCCGTGGGTGCGGCTTTAGCTCACCAGGCGGCCGGCGGCGGCCCCGCTTTCGCCATGCTTGGCGACCTATCGCTCATCCATGACCAGAATGGCCTGATCATTGGTCCTGGCGAGCCACGCCCCGATCTGACCATGGTAGTAGTCAACAACGATGGTGGCGGGATCTTCTCATTCCTACCCTATGCGGGGAGGGAACAATTCGAGAAACTGTTCGGTACTCCTCATGGCGTAAATTTTGCGCACATGGCAGCTGCGGCTGGATGGGAATACCAGCGGGTAGCCAATGCTGACGAGTTGCCTGGCGCCCTTAAAGAAGGCGGTACTCGCCTCGTCGAGGTTCGCACCGACCGTGAAGTCAGTGTCCTCTTCCACAGACAGGTGCGTGACGCGCTCACCAAGGTGGTGTTGGCAGCGGGCTAGTGACGGTGGAGGCTAGGCCAGGGGCTTATCCGTGGGGGCGATGGGGGCGGGGAGCACGTCGCGGTCGGTGAGGTAGCGGTCCACGCCGGCGGCGGCGGAGCGGCCTTCGGCGATGGCCCACACGATCAGCGACTGCCCGCGACCCATGTCACCGGCCACGAACACGCCCGGCACGCTGGTCATGAACGATACGTCGCGGGCGACGTTGCCGCGCTGGTCGTACTCGACGCCCAGCTCTTGGAGCAGCGCGCCTTTCTCTGGCCCGACGAAGCCCATCGCCAGCAGCGCCAGATCGCAGGGCAGGTCCTGCTCGCGATCGGGTACTGCAACGATCGTGCCGCCCTCGAAGACGACTTCGACCAGCCGCAACCCGCGCAACCGACCGGCGGAGTCGCCGAGGAACCGCTGAGTGCTCACCGAGAACAGCCGCTCGCCGCCCTCCTCGTGGGCCGAGGACACCCGGTAGATCATCGGGTAGGTGGGCCAGGGTTGTGTCTGCGGACGGTGCTCTGGCGGGGTTGGCAGGATCTCCAGCTGGGTCACCGAGGCGGCGCCCTGGCGGTGCGCGGTGCCCAGGCAGTCGGCTCCGGTGTCGCCGCCACCGATGATCACCACATGTTTGCCCTGCGCGTCGATCGGCGAGGCTGCCAGGTCGCCCTCCTGTACCCGGTTCGATGGTGGCAGGTACTCCATTGCCTGGTAGACGCCCGCCAGCTCGCGACCAGGCACCGACAGGTCCCGCCACGCAGTGGCCCCACCGGCGAGCACGACGGCGTCGAAGCCCGCGCGGAGCTCCTTGGCCGTGAGGTCCATCCCGACGTCGACACCGGCCCGGAACTCGGTGCCCTCGGCGCGCATTTGCGCCAGCCGCCGGTCCAACCGGTGCTTGGCCATCTTGAACTCGGGGATGCCGTAGCGCAGGAGCCCGCCGATCCGGTCCGCGCGCTCGTAGACCACCACGTCGTGCCCCACCCGGGTCAGCTGCTGGGCAGTGGCCAACCCCGCCGGGCCGGACCCGACCACCGCGACCTTCTTCCCGGTGCGCACGACGCGCGGTTGCGGGGTAACCCAGCCCTCTTCCCAAGCCCGGTCGATGATCTCGATCTCGACCTGTTTGATGGTCACCGCGTCGTCGTTGATGGCCAGCACACAGGCCGCCTCGCAGGGCGCCGGGCACAGCGTCCCGGTGAACTCGGGAAAATTGTTGGTGGCATGCAGCCGCTCAATGGCGTCAGCCCAGTCCTGGCGCCAAACCAGGTCATTCCATTCCGGAATCAGGTTGCCCAATGGGCAACCTGTGTGACAGAACGGGATTCCGCAGTTCATGCACCGGCCGGCCTGGGCCTCCAGCGCGTCGCGGCCGAAGTCCTCATAGACCTCACGCCAGTCACGTAATCGCAGCTCGACTGGGCGGCGCGGCGGATTGCGCCGCCCAGTGGTGAGGAAACCCTTGGGATCAGCCATGTGCGGCCTCCATGATGGCTTCGTCGATGTCTCGGCCGTCCCGCTGCGCCGCCGCTTGGGCGGCCAGCACCCGTTTGAAGTCCTTGGGCATGACTTTGCCGAACCGATCCACCGCCGCGTCCCAGTCAGCGAGCAACGCATGCGCCACGGCGGATTCAGTCTCGCTGTGATGCCGGGCCACCGCGTCAACCAGAAACGCTCGGTCGTGGTCGTCCAGCGGGTCCAGGTCGACCATCTCCTGGTTGACCCGGTGACTGGGTATGTCGAGCACATAGGCGATCCCGCCGGACATCCCGGCCGCGAAATTGCGCCCGATCGGCCCGAGCACCACCACCCGGCCGCCGGTCATGTACTCGCAGCCATGATCACCGACGCCTTCGACGACGGCCAGCGCGCCGGAGTTGCGCACGCAGAAGCGCTCCCCGGCCATCCCCCGTAGGAACGCCTCCCCAGACGTCGCGCCGTAGAGAATCACATTGCCGGCGATGATGTTGTGCTCCGCGACGAACTGCGCGTCGGGATGCGGGCGCACGGTGATCCGCCCGCCGGATAGGCCCTTGCCGACGTAGTCGTTGGCGTCGCCGACCAGCCGCAGCGTGATCCCGCGCGGCAGAAACGCCCCGAAAGACTGCCCTGCCGACCCGGCCAGGGTGATGTCGATGGTGCCATCGGGCAGCCCCGCCCCACCCCAGCGCCGGGTCAGCTGGTACCCGAGCATGGTGCCCACCGTCCGGTTAACATTGCGCACCGGCAGGTCCAACCGCACCGGTTCACCGCCGGCCAGCGCGCCCTCGCACAGTTGGATCAGCGTGTTGTCCAGCGCCGCGTCCAGCCCGTGGTCCTGCTCCCTGGTCTGGTGTCGCGGGGCTGCGGGATCTAGAGTGGACGGCAGATGCAGGATCGGCGACAGATCCAGCCCGGCTGCCTTCCAGTGATCGATCGCCGGTCGGGTGTCCAGCATCTCCGTGCGCCCGATGGCCTGTTCCAGGGTGCGGAAGCCGAGTGCTGCCAGGTACTCGCGGACCTCCTGAGCGATGAACTCGAAGAAGTTGACGACGTACTCGGCTTTGCCGGTGAACCTGGCACGCAGCACCGGGTTTTGGGTGGCCACTCCCACCGGGCAGGTGTCGAGGTGGCAGACCCGCATCATGATGCAACCCGAGACCACCAGGGGAGCGGTGGCGAAGCCGTACTCCTCGGCGCCCAACAGTGCGGCGATCACGACGTCGCGGCCGGTCTTGAGCTGGCCGTCGGCCTGCACGACGATCCGGTCCCGCAGCTTGTTGGCGATCAGCGTCTGTTGGGTCTCGGCCAGGCCCAGCTCCCAAGGCGTGCCGGCATGCTTGATCGAGGACAGCGGTGAGGCCCCGGTGCCGCCGTCGTGACCGGAGATGAGCACCACGTCGGAGTACGCCTTGGCCACCCCGGCGGCCACCGTGCCGACCCCGACCTCACTCACCAGCTTGACGTGCACGCGGGCCCGCGGGTTGGCGTTCTTGAGGTCGTGAATCAGCTGCTTGATGTCCTCGATGGAGTAGATGTCGTGGTGCGGCGGCGGCGAGATCAGTCCCACTCCGGGAGTGGAGTACCGGGTTTTGGCGATCCACGGGTACACCTTGGTGCCGGGCAGCTGCCCGCCCTCGCCAGGCTTGGCCCCCTGCGAGATCTTGATCTGCAGATCGTCGGCGTTGACGAGGTATTCACTGGTCACGCCGAACCGTGCGGACGCCACCTGCTTGATCGCTGAGCGGCGCAGGTCCCCGTTGGCGTCGGGGGTGTAGCGATCGGCGTCCTCGCCGCCCTCACCGGTGTTGGACTTGCCGCCGAGCCGGTTCATCGCGATGGCCAGCACCTCGTGCATCTCCTTGGAGATGGATCCGTAGGACATGGCGCCGGTGGCGAAACGCTTGACGATCTCGCTGACCGGCTCCACCTCCTCAATCGGCACTGGCGGGCGCAGGTCCTGGCGGAAGGCGAACAGCCCGCGCAGGGTCATCAGCCGCTGCGATTGGTCATCAACGAGCCGGGTGTATTTCTTGAACACCTCGTAGCGGCCCGTTCTGGTGGAGTGCTGCAGCGTGAACACCGTCTGCGGGTTGAAGACATGCGTCTCGCCCTCGCGGCGCCACTGATAGTCGCCGCCGATCGCGAGCTCCCGGTGCGGAGCGTGCACCCCGTCGCGCGGGAAGGCCCGGCGGTGCCACCGCCCGACCTCATCGGCCAGCGTGTCGAACCCGACCCCGCCGAGCCGGGAGGTGGTACCCGTGAAGCAGGAGTCGATGACCTCCGAGCCCAGCCCGATCGCCTCGAAGACCTGCGCGCCGGTGTAAGAGGCCACGGTGGACACGCCCATCTTGGACATCGTCTTGCGGACACCCTTACCCAGCGCCTTGATCAGGTTACGGGTGGCGGTCTTGGCGTCGATACCGCCCAGCAGGCCCCGGTCGGCGAGGTCCTCCACGGTGGCCATCGCCAGGTAGGGATTGACCGCCGCCGCGCCGTAGCCGATCAGCAGTGCGACGTGGTGCACCTCGCGAGCATCTGCGGCCTCGACGATCAGGCCTACCTGGGTGCGAGTCTTCTCCCGCACCAGGTGGTGATGTACCGCGCCGGTGAGCAGCAGTGACGGGATCGGCCCGTGCTCGGCGTCCACACCCCGATTGGACAGCACGATCAGCCGAGCCCCGTCCTCGACGGCTTCAGCGACCTCGACACAGATCTCGTTGAGCCGCAGGACCAGCGCTTCCCCGCCGCCGTGCACTTTGTAGACGCCCCGGACCGTGACGGCCTGGTACTCCGGTTGGTCGCCGTCGTCGTTGACGTGGACGATCTTGGCGAGCTCGTCGTTGTCCAACACGGGAAACGGCAGCACCATCCGGCGGCAGGAGCTGGCGCCAGTCGCCAGCAGGTTGGGCTGGGCGCCGAGCTGCGAGCGCAGCGAGGTCACCAGCTCTTCCCGGATCGCGTCCAGCGGCGGGTTGGTGACCTGGGCGAACAGCTGGGTGAAGTAGTCGAATAGCGGCCGGGAATGCCTCGAGAACGCAGCCAGCGGGGCGTCGTTGCCCATCGACCCGATCGGTTCCGCACCGGTGCTGGCCATCGGCGCCAGCAGCACACCCATCTCTTCCTGGGTGTAACCCATCGCCTGCTGGCGGCGCACCAGCGAGGCGTGGCTGAGCACCTCGCGCTCGCGCTCTGGCAGGTCCTCCAACCGGGTCAGGCCCCGGGCTACCCAGTCGAGGTAGGGGTGTTCGGCGGCGAGCTGGCCCTTGATCTCGTCGTCGCCCACGATCCGGCCGGCGGCGGTGTCGGCGAGGAACATCCGGCCCGGCTCCAGGCGCCCCTTGCGCACCACCGTGGTGGGGTCGATGTCCAGCACCCCGACCTCGCTGGCCAGCACCACCAGGCCGTCTTCGGTGACCCAGTATCGGGCTGGGCGCAGGCCATTGCGGTCCAGCACCGCGCCGATCACGGTGCCATCGGTGAACGCGACCAGTGCGGGGCCGTCCCAGGGCTCCATGAGCGTGGCGTGGAACTCATAGAAAGCCCGGCGAGCGGAGTCCATCTCGGTGTGGTTCTCCCAGGCCTCCGGGATCATCATCAGCACCGCGTGCGGCATGGAGCGCCCGCCCAGGTGCAGCAGTTCGAGGACCTCATCGAAGGACGCGGAGTCGCTGGCTCCCGGGGTGACGACCGGGTAGATCCGATCCAGGTCACCGGGAATGAGATCGGTGGCGAGCTGGCTTTCCCGCGCGCGCATCCAGTTCCGGTTGCCGCGCAGCGTGTTGATCTCGCCGTTGTGCGCCACGTAACGATACGGGTGGGCCAGTGGCCAGGATGGGAAGGTGTTGGTGGAGAACCTGGAATGCACCAGCGCCAGTGAGCTGGTGACCCGCTCGTCGGACAGGTCGGGATAAAAGCTCACCAGCTGTTCCTCGGTCAACATCCCCTTGTAGACGATCGTGCGCCCGGACAGGCTCGGGAAGTAGACGTCAAGGTCGCGCTCTGCGCGCTTGCGCACGCAGTACACCCGCCGCTCCAGGTCCAGCCCGGTCACTGGCCCTTCCGTCGCCCCTGCCTCGTTCGCCCCTGTCTGCTCGCCGACGAGAAACAGCTGCTGGAAGCGGGGCATCGCCGAGCGGGCTGTCGGGCCGACGCCCTCCGGGTCAACTGGCAGCTCCCGCCAGCCCAGGACCCGCATGCCTTCCTGCGCCGCGATGCTTTCGATGGCCACCATCGCCTCGGCCGCCGCGGTGTCGTCCCTCGGCAGGAACGCGGTACCGACCGCGTACTGACCCGGCTCGGGGAGATCGAAGTCGAGGATCTCTCGGAAGAAACCGTCGGGCACCTGGAAGAGGATTCCGGCGCCGTCACCGGTGTCGGGCTCCCCGCCCCGGGCACCCCGGTGTTCGAGGTTGCGCAGCGCAGTGAGAGCATTCTGCACGATCCGATGATCGCGGCGCCCGGCAAGGTCAGCCACGAAGGCCACGCCGCAAGCGTCGTGCTCGTAGGAGGGGTCGTACAGGCCCGCTGCGGGACGTCCACAGTATCTCGGGCTCGACCCGGCGAGCAGGGGGTTAGCGCTCACGAGAGCCTCCTGTCGTCTCGATTGGGTTGATACACGCATCGGGACGACGTGCACCCAGCTGCGGTAACTCGCAGGTTACCTCAGCGGGTTACCGGGTCGTTATCGCTTCCGGATCTCATCTGGCGTAGCTGCCCCGATGAGGAAGAGCGCGTGCCGCCCTAGTCCCCTCACCGGGAACTCAAGGCGCCCCGTCGACGCCTTGAGCTGGTTGCTTGTCATGATACCCCCTGGGGGCTCCTACCTGTGGTGGCGCTCAATGAGGGTAACTTGGCGAGCTGTGACCCGTCTGGCGCGTGAACTGTTGGCCTCGGCCCGCAAGACCCTGGCCCCTGCGGAGAACGACAACCGGTTGGTGCCGCTGATCGCCTCCGGTCAGGCGCCCCGGTCGGTGTTCGCCACCATCGCGGCCGAGGAGATTTGGATCGTGCGCAGTGACTGGCGCAGTTTCCTGACCATCGCCGCGCGCTGCACGGAACACAACAGCAGGGAACTGTTCGTCGGGCTGGCCGGAAGCGAAGGTCTCGCATTGGCCAAGCTGGATACGCTGGCACGGGCGAGCGGGTTGGACGAAGCCGCCCTGCGCGCCTACCAACCGAAGGCCGGCTGCCAGGCATATCCGGCCTACCTGGCCTGGCTGTGTTTGTTCGGCGAACCGGCCGACGTCGTCGTCGCGCTGATCGCCAACTTCACCGCGTGGGGCGACTACTGCGCCACCATTGCGGGTGCGATGCGCGAACGCTATGGCTTCGACGACGAGGCGTGCGGGTTCTTCGACTTCTTCGCCACCCCGGTGCCGGAGGTCGAGGAACAGGCCGTGGCCGCGCTGCAGGCCGGCATCGACGCGGGCCGGCAGACCACTGAGGCGTTCACCTATGGCCGGCTGTTCCAGGCCTACGAACTGATGTTCTGGAACACCATCGCGGACAGTGCCGCGCGGGATTAAACGTCGGACTCAGGGTGGGCAGGGGTGAGCAGGAATAGCAGGGTGGCGTGGTAGACGGCTTGGACGGTGGGGATGGTGTCGAGTTGGATGCGTTCGTCGGTGGCGTGCAGGCCGGTGTAGGTGACGCCGAACCCGGCGGTGGCGGGGATGCCGAGGCCCGCGAGGTAGTTGCCGATGTTGGACGGGCCGGCGATCTTGGCTTCGACGCCGACCCCGAAGGTGTGCGCAACTCGCAGCAGGGTGGTGCGTAGGGGTGAGTCGGCGGGTAGGGCGTAGGCGGGCCAGCGGGTGGTGAGTTGCACGAGGGTGGGCCGGGTGTCGGGCCAGTGGCTATCGACCCTGGCGATGACGTGGTTCACCAGCGCGGAAGCCGCTGTGTCGTCGAAGGTGGGGGTGGTGCGGATGTCGATGTTGAGGGTGCACAGATCGGGAGTCACTGAGTAGCCCTGCCCGCCGTTGATGGCGGTTACGGTCATCTTGCCCGGAAGTGGGAAGTCCTCGCTGGCACCGTCGGGCAGCTCGGTTGTGGCGAGTTCGTGGGTGAGGTGTGCGGCCTTGTCGATCGCGTTGGGGGTTGATCTGCTGCCACCGGAGTGGGAGGCGATGCCGTGGACGTGGATTTGGGTTCGGTAGATGCCGCGCCCGCCGATCACGAGTTTGTCCATGCCGGGGTATCCGATCATCACTCCGGCGATGTCGGCCGGCGCGTCGGGTCCTTCGAAGTAGCGGGTGGCGCCCCCGAAGCGGCCGGTGTGCTCGTCGAGGTCGAACAGCAGCACCACGCTGCCGTGCAGCTGCTCGGTGTTGGCGGCGAGCCGGGTAGCGAGGTGGCAGAAGATCGCTACGGCGGCCTTGGAGTCGGAGCTGCCGCGTCCCCACAGCCATCCGTCTTCGATGACACCCGAGGTGGGTGGATGCGTCCAGGCGTTCTCGTCGCCGAAGGGCGCGCTGTCCAGGCAGGCATCCAGCACCCATCGGGGACCCGGGTGCGCGCGCGGATCTCGGTGGTCAGGCCAACGACCGCTCCGGTGCTATCGCGCAGCACTGTGGTGGTCAGGCCGTGCGCCCGCATCCAGCCTGAGACCAGGTCGACGATGGGGTCGTAGGGATCGATACCGGCCCGGCTGGGGATGCGAACCAGCGCGCGAGTCACGTCAACGACCGAGCTCTGATCCTCCTTGGCCGCCGCCAGCACGCGGTAATGGTCGACATCATGGTGACGCACACTCACACCTGCCCTCCTTAACCGGGATCACTGCTGGGGGTCCGAAGTACGGGCAGGGCCCGTATCGCCTCCACAGTCTCCATTGACGGTGCCGACCGGGGTGGCACCTGGCACGCCCACGTTCTCGCCCCCGCCAGCAAGGCCAGCTTGTCAGGGCTTTCGCCCGACGCCGCCGAAGTTGAACACCTCAACCTGAGTGCCGAGTTCGATAGCTTCGGGTCGCCACCGCGAACACGGCACCACGCCGGGCTCCAGCAGTTCAAGGCCATCGAAGAAATGAATCAACTCCTGGCGGCTGCGGGCCGTGATCAGGGGTGTGGCGCTCTCATTCCACCGTCGTACAGCCTCAAGCATCACATCACGGCCCACTTCGGTCGTAGGGTCGCAGAGCACCAGGTGGCTGCCAGCGGGCAACGCCTCCACTAGCTGGTGCACGATCGTGTGCGCCACGTCGGTGTCCAGGATGTGCTCAACGACCCCTAGCAGCGTCAGCGCTATTGGTTGGGTGAAATCCAGGGTGTGAGCGGCGTCGCACAGAATCGCATCGGGATTGCGCAGGTCGGCATAGATGTAGTCGGTGGCGCCTTCCGGTGTGCTGTTGAGCAAAGCGCGGGCGTGTGCCAGGATCAGCGGGTCATTGTCGACGTAGACGATGCGGCACTCGGGCGCGATCGCCTGGGCGACTTCGTGGGTGTTGTTGGCGCTGGGCAGCCCGGTGCCAATGTCAAGGAACTGGCGGATCCCCACATCGGCGACCAAGTGGCGGACGGTGCGGACCAGGAAACCCCGCTGGGCGCGCGCGGCGGCGACGATCTGGGGAAGGACGGCACGAACCTGCTCGCCAACCTCGCGATCGGCCTCGTAATTGTCCTTGCCACCCAGCCAATAGTTCCAGACCCGGGCCGTGTGCGCCTTGGTGACGTCGATGTCTGGCAGCCGTCCCCTGCGGGGTAGAGGTGGGCGCAGCATCACGGGTGTTCCTCTCTCCGACTCGGGGTCATCCATACTAGGTTGCCGCCAGGCTGGGCGCTTGCCAGCATGGTCAAGCAGGCGGAAGAGCGTGCGTGGTCTGTTGCCGGCCTGGGAGGTCTTGGATGAGCTCACCCTTGGAAGGCAAGGAGATCCGCCACGCGCTGCGGCGTTTCCGTTGGCGCGGTGCCAGGCGGTGGTGGTCCACGCGGGCCGCGATGGCCGTCACGGTCGTCACCGGCGCCGATGGTCCCGCGGTGCTGCTCACTCGGCGCCCCGACTCGGTGCGCAATGGACAGTTCGCGCTGCCCGGCGGGCGGATTGACCGCTGGGAGTCAGCATCCGACGCGGCCCGCCGCCAGCTGGCCGAGGAGCTCGGGATGCGGCCGCCGCCACAAGCGGTGCTGGGTTTGCTCGACGATTACGTCACCCACGCCAGACTTGTGATCACGCCAGTGGTGCTCTGGGCCGGTGAGCACGGGCAACCCCGTCGGCTCCACCAGGCTGTGCCCGAACAGGCTTCCCTGCAGGCCTCTACCGCCGAAGTCGTCGCCGTCCCGTTCACCGACCTCGACGTCGAGCCGGTATTTGTGGCGAGTTCGCTGTCCGGCCGCCCGGTGATCCGCCTGCCGCTGCACGGGGGATGGTTGCACGCCCCCACGGCCGCGGTGCTGCACCAGTTCCGCGAGGTGGTCCTGCATCGCCGACGCACCCGGGTCGCGCACCTCCAGCAGCCGGTGTACTCCCGCGTTGACCGGATCTCCCGACCCGAATTCAGCTCGGACTGATCATTGTGCCGGATGAGGAACGGCGATTCCCATGCCTTTGCTGAAAGTGTGCGCTTTGGCGACGCGGTACATTGTTGACTGGAGCTCGGAGATGACCCGGCGAGCGTCTTCAGCCTCCGATGGCAGGGCGAACGAAATTCCCTCCGAGCTGTTGGCAGGAGAACTGTTCCCACCAATCCACGCGATACGCTTACCTGCGGGAATGATCGGGGTGCACCGATGGTTGTACTGGAGGTGAAGGGTGATCGTACTGAGATCGTCATCGACGCTGGCAGCACCATTCGGATCTACGAGATCGAGGCTACCCGCAATGGTCGGCGGGTGGAGATCACCCACGGTCGCGGCATCGTGGAGGTCACCGAGGTCACCCGTGGTGGCACGCCGGTGCGCACCGCTCGGTTTATGGCCTCCCGCGTCCTTGCGCTCGTCGAGCACCCCGCTGCCCGACGAGCGACGCAGGAGGGCAAGCCGACCGGCCAGGTCGTTCCCCAACCTCGGGCAGGTAACAACCCGATCGTCCGTCAGCCCGCCAAGGCGATATAACCGTCTTGCTTCACTCACAGGTTCCGCCAGTCCGATGTCGCCGTCAGGTAGGCCAGGCCCACCGCCTCCTGGGCAAGACGGTGCCCCCCGGTGAGAAGCAGCCGGCAGGGTTGACGGTGCTGGGGATCGAGCCAGCCAACGAGCTCGTCCGCGCGCTGCGCGTCGAGGGGAAGCTGCGCATCGCGCCGGTGACCCATCGCGAGAAGCGCGGTGTAGAGCGCGGTCGCTGGTTGCACGGCCGGAAGACCACCCTGGCGGGCTAGTCGTGAGGCGGCGGCGGGTATCCGAAGACCTGCCGCGTCCAAATCACCGAAGTACCGGATCTCCCGGACCGCAGGCTTCATCGACGCCACCCACAGCACGGAGGACTCGAACCCGGCACCGGCACCCCAGGCCAGCGTTCCGACCCGGCCGGGTGCCTCGCTCAGTGCGCGGCGCAGCGAATCGAAGGTGTCGCTGTTCTCGACCACCAGGAGGACATCCCCAGCGCCCACTGAGGTGATGTGCAGTGGCACCGTGACCCGGTAGGTCCGGAGCAGCTCCAGGGTCAATCGCCCCGGCCCGAACAGCGAGGTCCCCACCAACGTGTCGAGAGCCTTCTCCTCGCCCAGCAGTTCCAGCGAGCGTTCCCGCAGTGGCACCGGGGGCAGGGCTGCGCCCGCACCGCGAAAAAGCCATGCGTTGACCTGTTTCAGCAGCTCGGCTTGCGCCCCGGTCACCCGTAGCGTCGCGGCCCACGACAGGTCGGGATGCCAGACCGGATCTCGGGTGGGACTGCGGGATGGATCCGGGGTGGGGATCGTGATGAAACGCGGCAGCGGTGGGCGCTGGGTTCGGTCGAAGGACGCAGCTGCGGGGAGTTCGATCGCCCCGGTCGCATCCAGCTCGGCCAGGCAGTCGGCCAGGAGCTGCCGGCGGCGGGTGCTGCCCCGGGTCGCGGGATCGACCTCGTCGAACAGCCGCCACAGCTCCGGTAGGGGAACCCGCCTTCTGGGCCACCCGGCCAGCTGTTCCGCCAGCCGGCCCGCCCGGTTCGAGGATCCGCTCACTGTTGAGCGGGAGCCGGTCGCCGGAACATCCGGACGGCGGAGAGTTGACCGGTGTCGTCCGGCGGGTCGAGCTGGTCGAGCACCCGGCGGATCTGGTTGTCCACCGACAGGTACTTCAGGCCCGCCCGCAGGTCGGCGTCGTTGCGCAGTCGGATGATCAGTGGGAAGACGCTCAGCGCGCCGGCGTCGAACAGCCCGGTGGTGTAGATCAGTTGCACTCCCAGCGCTTTCGCCACGCCGAGTTGCAGCTCCAGCAGGTAGCCGGCCGAGGCTCGGCCGATCGGATTGTCCAGGAACAGCACACCGGAATGCCGACGCCGCCCCTCACCGCGATCATTGGCCCTTAGCGCGGCCATGGTGCAGTAAAGGATGATCGCCGCAGTGAGCTGCTGACCGCCGGAGAAGACGTCGCGGATCTCCGAGATCCGCACCCGTTCGGTGCGCAGCACCACGTCCGGCTTGAGCATCTCCACCCGCACACCCTTGGGCATCGCCGCGCGCACCCCGTGCAGCAGCAACGACATGCCATCCCGCTGATCTTTCCCGCCGCGCTCCACGCCTGCGGCTGCCTGGTCGACGACCTCGCCGAGCCGATCGAGCAGGACCGCCTCGTCGATGTCGTCGAAGCGGATCCGGAGGAACTCCTGCCCGGACCAGTCCGAGAGGCCCTCGGGCAGCCGGGACAGCCGCTGCGCGAGCCGCAACGTGCGCAGCGCCGCGCTCACCATGCCGTGCAGCCGTGCGACGATGCCCGCCCGGTGCCGTCCGATGTTGCCGAGGTCGTCATCAAGGGACCTCAGGCGGGGCTGCAGCGCCTGGTCCCACTCCCCGGCGAGGCGCGGCATCTCGGTCCGGGAGACCCCGAGGATGTGCCGGCGCACCGGACTGGTGACCGTGTCGAACCTGGACTGCTGGGCATGCTGGGCCACGGCGTCCGCAGCTTCTCGGACGGTACGTTCGGCACCCTCGCGCAACGCCGCAGCTTCGCGCAACGTGGCTTTGGATTTCCGCCACCGGGTCAGTGCCGCATCGACGTCTCCCTCGAAGAGCGGGACGGCCGGGACGGCTGGATCAGGTTGGCCCGGTGCGAGATCGTCCAAACCGGCTACCACCGCCCGGAACCCCTCCACCGACGCGGTGACACGGCTCACCTCGGCGTCCACCACGTCCTGCTTGCGGGCCAGTTCGGTGGCTTTCGCCTGAGCGACCCGGGTGTCCTGCTCGATCTGGCTGATCAAAGCGGTACCGTGTGCGATGTCCCGGGGCGGGCCGTAGGGCTCCAACGACCGTGCCTGCGGTTTGTACTGGCGGTACGCCTGCGCCCGCAGCGCAACGTCGGTGACCGCCTGCTGCAGCTGTTCGCGCGCGGTGTCGAGCGCCCGCTCGGCTTGCTCGGTGGCGGCGGCACGGGACGCGGCATCGGCTCCATCCGGTGTGGACAGCAGGGTTGCCGCCCGGTCCCGGGCCGGGCGGTCGATCTCCCCGACGGCCAGGCGGGCCTGTTCGGCCTGCTTCTCGGCAGCGGCGAACCGGGCCTGGAGGTCGGCGCCGACCTGGACGGCTGCGTAGTCCGCGTCGGCCTTGCGGAACTCGGCGCGCAGCACACCGAGGGGTTCCTCGGCGTCCGGTCCGGGTTCGTCCGTATCGTCATGGGCGGGAAGCTGGGCGAGTTCCTCTCGGGCGTTTCGCGCGATGCCGGACTGCCGGTCTCCGGTGCGTCGCAGTTCACCGGCTTCGGCCTGCAGCCGGCCCGCTGTCTCACCGGTCCGCCGAGCGAGTTCGTTGGCCTGGTCTGCCGCAGCCGTCGCGACGCGGAGGGCCTCGGCGAGCGCGGGTCGCTTCGCGGTCTCGACCTCGAGTGCTGCGAGGCGGTCGGCCCGGTTCCGGGCCGTGACCTCAGCGGTGCGCAGCTCCGGCAGCGCAGCCGCGAGGTCCTCGGCACGTTGATCGATACCGGCCACGATCTGTTCCGCTGTGGCCCGGCGGGCAGCGGCGATCTCAGCCGACGCCCGAGCCGACGCCAGAGCTGCGCTCAGCTCGTCCAACCGCCCTGGCGGGTAGCGCTGCTGCCACTGGCGCAACCGCTCGATCAGGGCCCGGTCGGTACCCAGCATCTCGGCCAAGGTGGCCATCCGCAGTCCTCGCCGCTCGCCCGCTGCGGTCAGCGCGGCACGCTCCCGCGCCGCGGCGATCTCGTCGAACATGGCCGGGTTCGGTGGCACCACGAAGTCTGCTCCGGGGACGGCGGAGGCGTCGTGCATCGCCCTGGTGACGCCCACCGCCACCACCGCGCAGGGCAGCAGCTTGGCGTCCTCCAACGCGCTGCGGGCGCGGGACGTCTCCGCTGGGTCGTTGAGCAGCACTCCACCAACGAGATGCGGGCGCCGTTCCAGCATGGCCGGACGGTCCTCGTCAGGCAGCGACGCGAGGTAGCGCCAGCCTGAGTAGGCGGTGATGCCCTGGGCCTCGAGAACCGCCAGCGCCTCCTCGACCTCCGTGGGCTCGGGCAGTAGGCCGCCCGCACCGAGGGCGCGCAACGCCCGGGAATCCCGCTGCTGCTCGATCTGCAGGGCGCCTCGTTGCGCCTCGGCCTCGGTGATGGCCGCGCCGAGCCGCTCGAGCACTGCGGCGGAGTCGGTCTGCGGATCGAGCTGCTCGGTCCCGAGCAGCTCGGCCAATCGGGACTCGCCGGCCAGTTCCCGGCGCGTCGCGTCCGCCTCATCGCACAGTTTCTCGGCGTCGGTGACGGCTGCCTGGCTGGGCGCTTCGACCTGCCGCGCCGTGCCCAGCTCGGTGTCGGCATCCCGCCGGCGGGTGCGCAGCTCATCTTGTTCGGTCAGCGCGGCCTCGACCTCGGCGGCGGTGTCCTGCTGCGCGCTCCGGGCCTGCGCCGCCGCAGTGGCGACATCGTCGTCGGCGCCGATCAGCCCGTCGCGCACGGCCTGCCCGTGGCGCACCGCGATGTCCGCGAGCGCCTTGTCGGCCTGCTCCGCCTGAGCCCGATGGGTCGCTGTGTCACCGGTCAGTCGCAGTTGCTCGGCCCGCTGCGCCGCCACCTGGGCGTCCAGGGCGTCCGCGCGCTCTGCTGCGGCGACGGCCGATGCGTCGGCTTCGGTGGCCAGCCGGTCCAGGGCCCGCGCCAGCCGACCGGTGGCCACCGCGCGGGCGCGCAGGGCAGGGCGGGCGCGCTCCTCCTCAGCTGCCATGACCGTGCGCAGCCGGCTGGCTTCGGCGGAGGCCTCCCGCTCGCGCAGTACCGGACCGCTGGCCCGCCACGCCGCGCACAGCTGGCTCACCGTTTCTAGCCGCGTGGTCTGCTCGTCGCGGGCGCGCTCCGCTTCACGCAGCCGGAGCTCGGCGACCAGGCGGTTCAGCTCGATGGAGATCTCCTGTAGGCGTCGTTCCTCCAGGGCCGCCGTCCGGGCCGCGCCGGCGACGTCCTCGGCGTGCGCCCGGACGATCGCCAGCCGGTCGATCTCGGTGACGTGCCGCGCGGTGATGGACGCAGCGAGCTGCTGCGCTTCCTGCCACGCACCGGACTCGATGTCGCGGGCCGCGCCGGCCTCCTGCTCGGCGGCGGCCAGTGGCCTGAGCAGCTTGAGTGCGCCGTCGATGAACTCGCGCTCCAGAGTGAGGTCCGCGCGCTGGGCGAGCTTGGTCGCGTAGCCCTCGATGACGTCGGTCAGGCCACGCGGATCCTCCTCATCGAGCACCGCGCGGAGCAGGAAGTCGACGAATGCCTCGTCGGTACGGAAGGAGAACGCCTCGGCGGCCTCGCCCTCACCGGCGTTCATCGCGCGCTGGTAGCGGAACAGCTCCGGATCCAGGCCGAGATCTACCAGGTGCTCGGTCCAGTCCCGGTGACCGGTCTCCCAGGCCAGCTGCAGCTCCGGCGCCAGCCGGTGCGCCTCATGCAGGCTCTCGGAGAACCGGCTCATCGTGACCCGACGGCGGTCCACCGTGAACGGGAGCGAGTCCAGGTGCAGGTCGGTGGTCGGGCGGAAGGAGTACCACGCGTCGCTGAGCTTGGCCGAGTCTGAGGACACCACATGCCCGCGCCACTCGGAGACCTTGCCGGTGACCAACCGGTCACCGGTACCGGTGTGCATCCATTCCAGCACCACGTGCGCGACGTCGGCGGCCAGCACGAACTTCTCCAGCACCCGCGTGTTCGTGGTGCCCACCACTTGCCGCCGGCCGGGCAACATCACCGAGAAGATCAGCTTGATCAGTACGGACTTGCCGCCACCGTTCTCCAGGAACAGCACCGAAGCCGGTGACGGCCGCCGAGGGGCGCGGTCGAGATCGTCGAGGGCAAACAGATCCTCCTGGACCACGGCCTGGACCACCGGTCCGACACCGCGCAGGTCCAGCTGGACGTCCTGGTAGCGGGCACCGGGCGGGCCGACGGAGAACAGCCGGACCCGGGACAGCTCGTACATCGATCTCCCTCTCAACGGCCCTCGGGCCGGTCGTTCAGCCCAGCGTGTCCCGGCTGCGGGTCTGCAGGCTGCCGGTAGCACCGGTCACCGGCAGCACACCCAACTCCAGCAACTCGTCGAAGGTGCGCTGCGCAGCCAGCTCCCGGACCTGTACCTGGTAGCGCGGCGTGGTCCGGTAGGTCCCACCGTCGTCGCCGGCCGCCACCAGGAAGCCCTGATCGGCCAGGAATCGCAGCGCCTTGCCGACGATGCCCCGGGTGGTGTCCGCCGCCACCCGCCCGTCCTTGGTCGCTGCGGCAGCTGGGCGGCGCAGGTAGGCCCGCCAGACACGCTCCAGTTCTGGGGCGTCGGAGCGCGGGTCGTTGTTCTGCTCGGCAGCCCTTGCGCATTCGTCCAGCAGCCGGCATGCCTCCCGCACGGCACTGTCGACGTGCTCCACAGACACCCGCCCCACGTAGGAGTCGTTGCCCAGATCATCCGGCCGAGGGAAGGCCAGTGCCGCGACGGCCAGGTGCGCCAGGCCGTGCAACATCTTCTCGACCTGCCGGTTCGGTAGCGCGGTCCGGCGTGCGTACTCGTCCATCTTGATCTCGAATATCGAGTCCTCGGTGGCCGCGAGCACCGCACCGCTCTGGTTGGTCACCGCCAGCACCACCAGACCCAATCCGGCTGCGACCCGGTTGACCAGGTCCTTGAACCCGTCGTCGGCACCGTAACGGCGGACCAGCTCGGCGTACACCGGGTCACGCGCCGGCAGCAGCTTGGGGCGCATGCCCAGCGCGACCAGCGACGCCGCCGACTCGACGTCGCCCGCCCGCTCGCGCAGTATCGATGGTTCGCTCGCGCGCTCGCTCACGCCACTTCCTCACTCATCGTATTCACCGTGATCCGCGCCAGGGTGACGAGCAAGTCCTGGCCGCCGAACTCCGGATCGTTGAGCACCGTGCCGTCGTCCACCGCCAACGGCACCGTCTGGTCGCCCTGCTGGCGGGCCATTGACACTTCTGGACCCACCGCGTGCAACACCCGGAGCGCGACCAGTTCGGGCAGCTCCGGGTCCGTGCTGCGGGCGTGTGCGAGCAACCCGGAGAGTCGTCTCGGCACCTCGTCAAGGTCGAGCAGCGCGTCGGCGTGGCGCCACTGCTCGTCGGTGAACCGATCACTGTCCGGCAACGGCGCCAGATCCGGCTCGGGGATCGACTCGCCGAGGGGATCCCGGTCGCTGGGTGGCATCAGAAGGGTCTCCACCAGCCCGCCCAGGCTCACCACGCGGGGCAACCGCAGCCCGGCGCCAGCGGTGAAGAACGTCGAGGCCGGGCCGGTCGCGCTGGCGATGTCCAGATCGAGGCACGGGGTCATCAGCTGGCCGAACAGGTCGATCGCGGCCCGCTGCGGGACACCGGTGAACTGCTGACGGTCCTGCTCGGCACGAAACGTCGCTCCGGCCTCCTGCAGCCGGGCCTGTAACTGGGTGTGTCGCCGGACGCAGTCGGAGACGATCCCGAGCAGCTCGGCGGCGCGCCGCCGGTGATTGGTGTCGGTCGCCTCGTCGCGCGTGTTCACGATATTGACCATGATCGCGTTCTCGGCGCGGTATCGGGTCTCAATGTGGGTCAGCGCCTCCTCGATCAGCCCGGGAACCGTGACCAGCCAGTCCACTGAACGCACGTCCCGGCGGGTAGCGTCGAGCTGGCGGCGCAACATCTCGGCGTACTGCACCGTGCGGTACCGGGCCTGCTCGGCGGCCAGCCGCGCATCACCCAGCCGGCCTCGCTTGATCAGGTTCTCCAGCTTGACCTCTGCGGCGACCTGCGCTGACTCCACGTCGGTGTCCAGGGCACCGACCAGCACGTTGATCGCCTCATCGGTGGTACGCAGGTAGACCTCGCCGTCCGGGCCGGCCAGCTCCACCAGCAGCTTGAAGTCGAAGTGCCGGCGCTCGTAGCGGCCACCGTCCCCCACCGTGCCGTACACCGTGCGGAAGCCCCGATCCAGGCTCCCCACGTTGATCAGGTTCTCCAGGATCCAGCGCCCCACCCGTGGGTATTCCGTATCTGATCGGCCTGGGCATTGCGCGATGATGAACGGCACCAGACGGCGTACCACCTGCTCCGGGGCCGCGCCCCGGTCGAAATCCATCGCGATAGTGACCTGGTCGATGGCCTGCAGTGCGATCTCTGCCATCTGATAATCGGTCCCATCGAGCCAGTCCAGCCGCGTCTTGCGGCTATCCAGCTGATGTAAGGGCGCCGTGCAGGCGAGCGCCTTCAACCGGCGCGCCATCGCTTCGTCACCAGCCCGCAGGAAGGGCTCGTCCTCCGACATTCGGCATACTGTACGACCACGGCTGGGCGGAAGCGGCTCAGCTCGCCCACATGATCCGGACGTCGTAGGCGCCAAGTGTGCGGTCGGCGGTCAGCAGCAGGATGTTCGCCGGATCGACGAGCAGCAGCCTCACCGCTCGAATGTCGCCATCACATCGTCGGGCAGCGGTGCGTCGAAGTCCTCCGGTACCTCGAACAACCCCCGATCGCGACCAAGGACCCTCGGTTCCTGCCGCTGCATTGGGATGATCATCGCAACGGGTTCACCGCCACGCGTGATGGTCACCTCTTCGCCGGCTGCGACCCTACGGAGCAGTTCGGACAGCGTCGTCTTGGCCTCGTGCACACCAACGGCCACCATTCAGCAAGTCTAGCTAAAGGTATGACTAAGTTAATGCCAGCCTGGCGACGGCTCTGGTGGAGTCTTCCTACCGTGCGACGGGCTGGTGGGCGGCCAGCAGATCCCGTCATGCTACGGCGGTCAGTGAGTGACGGTGGTGAGGAAGGTCCGCCAGGCTGAGGTGGGGACGGCCAGAGCGGGGCCGTCGGGGTCCTTGGAGTTGTGCACCAGGACGCGCTGTGGCGCGGGCGACCTCCACGCAGCCACCGCTCTCGGCGCTGTAGCCGCTCTTGTGCTAGGCGGTGCCGTGTGGTTCAGGCACGCTCATCATGATCCTCTCGATCCGCGTAGAGCTCGGTTGCCAGGGTGGCAATCAGCTCCCTGGATTGTTCCTCGCTCAGCGCGGTTGCCGCCAGTGCCGCCAGTGCCGCCAGGATGCTCCGGTAGGTGGCGATCTCCTCCGGAAGCTCCAGGAACAAGTTCGCCATCGTGCTCTCCAGGTAGGCCACCGGCCGGAACTCGGCGAACTCCATGAACATAAACGCCCCGGCCATGGCCGCGTGCGCGCCCAGTGACGCCGGGACCACCCGCAGCGTGACGAAGGAACGCACCGACATCCGCAGCAAGTGGTGCAGCTGGTCGGACATCACCGTTGGGCCACCCACCGGGGTGCGCAGCACGAACTCGTGCACGAAGAAGGTGAACCGGGCTGGCCGCTCCTGGCTGAACAGGACCCGGCGGGCCAGCCGGGCGGCCACCCGGTCCTCGACCTCCCCGGCCGGTACGTTTCCGGACCGGCTGATCAGCGCGCGGGCGTAGTCCGCGGTCTGCAGCAGGCCAGGCACCACTATCGCCTCGAAGTCACTGATCGCCACGGCCTTGTTCTCAAGGTCGATCAAGGTGGCGAGCACCTGCTTGGGTGGCGGTTGCCGTGCTGCTGGAGCCAGCCCGGGGTGTGCTGCGCCCGGCACAGCGCGAGCAGCCGGTCTCGCTCGGGGCCTTTGAACCGGCACACCCCCAGGAACGCGGCGACGTCCACCTCGCTGCCGCCGCGCTTGCCCGACAGCAACCGCGACACCCGGCTCGGTGAGCAACCGAGCAGGTGCGCGGCCTGCTGGCCGGTCAACCTGGCCTGCTCCAGCACCCGGCGCAGCCCCTCACCCAGCTCCCGGCTGCGCACCGTCGGCTCACGATCTCGCATGACGACCTCCCCCATAGCGAACCCGCACACCCGTACCCGGCGCGGGATCACCCCGAACGGCCCAACGGGCCCTTCGCTGGAGGATATTGCGTGTCCCGAGGCCAATCCGACCATCCGGGTCGTCGGCGCGCCGTCGGTCCCGTTCCCCTCACGGTCTCGCCTCTCACCGCCGCGTGAGCAGCGTCTGCATGGCCAGCTCGGCGACCACCCGCGCAACCGCATCCCGCCCCACACGTGGCTGTCGTCCCAGGTGGCGACGATCAGCCGCCGCTCTCACCTGACTAGAGTATGGCCATGTCGCTCGTCCGAATGGCCCTCACCAACTACCGGTGCTTCGCCAAGCGGTTGGATATAGAACTACGCCCCATAACTGTAGTGCTTGGCCGCAACAACTCGGGCAAGAGCGCACTGGTTCGTGCCCCTTTGGTGTTATCGACCGGATTCCACACTGACTCCCCGGCTCCGCTCGACCTTGACCTCCTAGGTGAGGAAATCCTCGATTCCTTCACTGACCTCATCTACGGCGGCCGGCCACACGGCAGCATCCGGATCGAGCTGGAGTTCGACGAAGAGGGGGAAAGAGCCCAGTACTTCTAGACGTTACCGTCCAGAACGTCGATGAGTATCACCTTCAGATCATCAGCTCGCTTTCGGCTCGACTCGGAGAGTTAGAATTTCGACTGGAGTGGGAACAGGACGATCCGCTGAGAGACGAACGTCTTTATACGATCGCTGCGGATGGTGAGACTTATCCGCATGTGCCGGTCCGTTTCGCGGGTCTTCTCCCTGTGAAAATCGACTGGGCATCCAACGATTGCAAACCAGATTTTTCAGTGACTAAGACGTTGAACCGCGCGATCGGGTGGTCCCTGCGTTCGGTGCGGTATCTCGGCCCGTTCCGTGAACGTCCTGCGCGGCGCTACCGGCTGCCGGCGAGGATGCCAGCGCAGGTGGGGTTAACAGGCGAGTATAGTGCGTTGATCCTGGCCAGCGACCTCGCACGGAGGAAAGGACAACTCATCCAGCTGGTCAACGAATCGCTCGCTGAGAATGTTCCAGGCTGGCGTGTCGATGTGGTTGAACGAGGCGGGATGTACACTGTGGTGTTGAAGTCAGATAATGACATGCTAGAGGTCAACCTCGTTGACACCGGTACTGGCGTTGCTCAGGCTCTGCCGATCTTCGTGCAACGGGCTATTGACATCGTGGATCCGCCACCTGAGGGAACTCTGGAAATCGTAGAGCAGCCAGAGCTGCATCTGCACCCGGCGGCGCATGCTCCGCTCGCTGACCTTTACCTGCGGGCCGCTCGGCAGACCAACGTACGATTCCTCATTGAGACGCACAGTGAGACGTTTCTTTTGCGGCTGCGTCGCCGCGTCGCTGAAGGCGTCGTCGATCCGGAGACAGTTGCGATCTACTTCATTGAGAACGACGATGAAACAGCTAGCGCTCGCCGTATCCGGCTAGATGAAGACGGCAATGTCGCCTACTGGCCCCAAGGAATTTTCTCCGAGGACTACGCCGAAACCAGAGCCCTCGCCAGTGCGCAGCTCGACCGAAAGGCGCGTGATGCGCGTTGAACTCCACCCCGGGATCTTCACGGGGGACGGTCCGCTGTCACCAATCGTCAGGGTGATGGAATGCGTCGCTCACGGCCGCCACGACTGGTCCGCAGATTCGCTCACGCTTCATGCGGCGGAACGCTATTTCGAGATTCATGCGCCGACGATGGGCCCGACGTACCTGGAGTTGGGGCGTAAGGGGTTGGTCGACGCTGCCTGGCGGCCGCCAGGCACCACTACCCTCGTGCGCACAACGCTCAGTGACCTCCCTGACGTGGTGGAGGATCTTTGCCGGCCTGCGGTACTTGTCGTCGAGGATCTGCAGTCCGACGGCTGTTTCGTTCGGGCGATCGCTACGGTGTTCCGAGCTGGCCATCTGCTGAAGGCGCTGTCTAGCGGCTGGCTGGTCATTCGGCACGGAGGTGGTGAACGGCTTGGGTTGGTAGCTCAGGATGATCGGAGTCTCTTTCTCCGCGAAGTGCGTGTGGTCGCCCTGCTGGACAGCGATCGTCGGCGCCCCCAGGAACGCACCAAGGCGCACGAGAAGGCTGACGATCTACAAGGATCGGAAATCCTGGTTCATGTCCTGGAGTTCCGGGAGGCTGAGAACTATGTACCGAACCGCGTCCTGAGCGCCACAATCACCCGATCGAGGGATGATCGGCGTAAACTTGAGTATGTTAAACGCCTTCAGTCCGACTCAACGCGGATACTACGACATGAAAAACGGGTTCCGTCAGAAGAACGGTACGTTCGCAATCCACAGCGAGCAGAAAGAACTCTTCGGCGGTCTCGATGGCGAGATCGTGCGCGCCCTAGGTGCCGGTTTCGGACGGGACTTGCTTCAGATACTGGAGAGGCAGTGCGGCAGCTTGACCGAGGAAGATTTCTTCAAGCTTGGTCCGGAGGTCGTGACCGAGTTGCACGAGCTACTATCCATGATCAGCAGGGTGGTCTAAGGAGCTGCAATGACTGATCTGGCCGACGAGATCACCGTCAAACCCGAGATCATGTTCCTGGAGGGAGTTCTTAGTGAGCTCGCATCCGGAAAGCTCCGGGTGCCGAAATTCCAGCGACCGTTCGTCTGGCGCCCTGAGCAGATGCTCGATTTGTTCGACAGCATAGAACGGGGATATCCGATCGGCAGTCTTTTGGTCTGGGATACCAATCAGCAGGTGTCAAGCCTGGAGCGCATCGCTGACATCGAAGTCCCATCCGCGCCCCTGGGCAGACAGGTCTCCTATCTCCTCGACGGGCATCAAAGGTTATCTACTCTGTTCGGTAGCCTCAGCCGTCGACCGCCAGCCGAGCCCGGCGCTGGCCAACAGGAGTGGATGTGGGATATCTACCGAGTGCTCGGTGGGCATGCAGAGCCAGGTAACCGCTACCGGCATTGGAAGAAGGTCGACAGACCGTCAGCTGATCTTGATCCCAACCGGTCGAAGCAATTGATCTTGGTGTAGATCCTCGGCGAAGTGTGATCGCCGAGGAGGAGCCGAGTGGCCCAGCGCAGGATGCTGACCGAGACCGATCGGGAAGAGATCTCCCGAG
>JBATXM010000078.1:0-22675 GCA_049673305.1 Pseudonocardiaceae bacterium
CAACAACGCTCTCGACTACGCCGACCAGCTGGGTTTCATGATCGAACAAACGGCAGCCGGTCACAAATGGGGCCGGGTCACGTGCTCGTGCAGAGCCATGTTCTCGGTCTGGTCGACGCCTAAGATCTCGTTCAACCATGGTCGACAGATCCGACGATGGGCTGACCAGCACAACCACAGCACCGACGAGGAGGGGCAATGACTGAGTGGACATTTCGACTGACCCTCCGAGGTGCCGAGTTGACGGACGAACAGCTCGATACCCTTTACGAGGCTGGGTGCGACGACGGCTCGTTCTCAGTGGAACCAGACGGCACGATCCTGGGCTTCTTCGACCGCGAAGCACCGACAGAGCAGGATGCCGTGATCTCCGCAATCGTCGACATCGAGCATGCGGGCATCGGCGCTCGGGTGCTCCGGGTCCAGGCCGACGACGACTGGCTGACCGCCAGCGAGATCGCAGAGCGGGTCGGCCGCAGTCGCCAGAGCGTTGCTCTGCTGGCACGTGGCGAGCGTGGTCCCGGAGACTTCCCAGCCCCCGCCGCCCGCCGGCGTTCATCGAACCCACTCTGGAGCTGGTCCGAGGTCGAAGCATGGTTCGAGCGCTACGAACCTGAAGCTTTGCCAGCACACGGGCCGAGGCTCTCACCTGACTTCCTCGCCGAGGTCAATGATCGGCTTGACCTGCGGGAGCGTCTTCGACACTCGCCCAATGCCCCATGGCGGCCAAAGCTGAACAAAGCACTGCCACTCGGAGCCTGACATTGCGCTAGCCCGCTGTAGAAGGCCAGCACACCTGGGCTACCGAGCAGGCAAGCACCGACGCCCAGACGCTTACCCTTGCGCCGAAGTTTGACGACGGCCAGGCGCATCTCATCCCGAACCAAGCAGGTGATATGTTCGGTCGCGTCATTGATCAACTGTCCGATCGGTCGGTCCTGAGGGCAGGGCGTTCCCCACAGTTGTACTGATCAACCGGGCGCGGCAGGTGGGATGTCTTGCTCGTTCATGGCGCGGGTGTCGCGGGGCGACAGGAACGGTTCTTGTTCTGCTGGTTGGCCGGCTTCGATGCGTTGGCCCCTGGCCAATTCGGCGTCGAATTTCGCGCCTAGCAGGATGGCGAGGTTCGAGATCCACAGCCACACCAAAAAGCCGATCACCCCGCCCAGCGAACCGTAAATTTTGTTGTAAGAGCCGAAATTGGCCACATAGAACGCGAACCCGACCGAGGCCAGCGCCCAGACCACGACGGCGAGTACTCCACCGGGGGTCAGCCAGCGAAACCCGGGTTGTGTCACGTTGGGAGATGCCCAGTACAGCAAGGCGAATCCCAGGCTCACCAGTACAGCGAGCACGGGCCACTTGGCGATGTCCCACACCAGCACCCCGGTAGAGCCGACCCCCAGCAGGCGCCCCGCTCGATCAGCGACCGTCCCGCTCGCGACGACCCCGACCGCGCACAAGGCCAGCAGCACCACCACCGCCAGGGTCAAACCGAGCCGGAGCGGCACCGTCTTCCACACCGGGCGTCCTTCGGGCATCTCATAGAGAGTGTTCAAGGCTCGCATGAAGGCCCCGATGTATCCCGATGCCGACCACAGCGCACCGGCCAGGCCGACGATGGCCAACGGGCCTGCCAGCCTCTGGGAGTGCTGCAGTTCCGTGATCGCGGTTACCAGGACGTCGCGGCCTTGCCCGGGGACCATGGTGTTGATGTTGTCGATCAGCGTCTGGGTCGCCGAGGGCCCCAACAGACCCAGCACCGCAGTGAGCACGATCACCGCAGGGAAGATCGACAGAACACTGTAGTAGGTCAGCGCCGCTGCCCAATCGAAAAGGTTATCTCTACCGAGTTCCCGCCCGGTACGCTTGAGCACTGCCCACCACGTGCGCTTGGGCAGCTCAGTCGGGCCAGCTGGAGCGCTGCCCTCAGCACGCCTGGAAACCAGCTCATCATGCTCGTGGGTCTGCTGTCCCACCATGTCCACCGCCCTCATACACCAGCTTCAGACGATCGTGCCCGTAGTAAACACCCCCGTCGGACCGGACAACACACCCAACGGCCCCAGCCAACCGGATGTGACTACGTGATGTTAGAAGGCCCTGACTGTCCGCCGGCGGTCGCCGGCAGCGCGCGGGGATGCCGGCCCATCGTCGGCGGAAGGATGTTGACTGGTCTCGGGGCCTGCCTGCGGGGGTGGTCGCCGCCGCTACACGGCGCGGCGTTGGAATTCGCTTGCCGGGTGGCCCAGCTTCGACAAATCGGAGTAATTGTTTCGCCTCGCGGTCCGAAGCTCGAACAATTGTCTAGAGAGGGACAGTTGCGCTGCTGCTTGCCGTCTCGCTCGCGCCTCAAGCTGCCACTGACTAAGCCTCCACCCTATGAGTATGCCAACTGTCACCAACACGGACGCCACCAAGGTGATCGATCCGGAAGTCATTCTGTCGCTCCTTTAGCTTCGGGGACGTCCCGGTGGACACCGGGTGCTCTTGACGGCCCAGCGCCTGCTCGACCCAAGCACCTGCTCGCGCAAGCCCGACCGTAGGTTGCGCTCAGTTACCCCACCTCACCTGGCAGTAAACATCAGTTTTTCCGCCGTACCTGACGCGCAGCAGGACCGCCTCATCGCCCGCGCGGTGCGGTGATGGAACCCCCGACCCACGCAGCCTCAGCTTTCACACCGGTGGTTTCGGAACTGGAGTCGATGGGTACTGACTGCCACGGGTCCGGGTCACTGACTGCACAGGAGTCGTCACTACCGGCTCAGACGCAGGCGCGGAGCGACTACGGAGAGTGGCGATTGTGCTGGAGTTGACGTTGCTGGGACTGGTGTGGCTAGTGGGGTTGATTGCGGTGCATCGGGTGATACCGGCGCCGCCGCGGCGGCCTCAGCGTGCGCAGCGCCCCGGCTGTTGCAGCGGCAGTTCGAGCGTCAGCGCGGGCGCTCTCGGTCGCCTAGCGTTGACGGGACCCCCGACTCGTTGACCCTTCTCGACGCTGGATTTCCGGAACCCGCCCCGTCGGCGCGTCCCTACCGTTGTCGGGGTGGCGCCTGGCAGAGTACTCCCGCAGACGGAAGAGGCTACTCGGTCGAGGTGACCGGTGACCGGAGTTGAGATCAAGACCATCTCGAAAGGATGTGCACCGATGACTGTCGATGTGGCTTCGCGTGTTAAGGACAAGGTCTTCGACGCCACGGAAACCGTGCAAGTCAAAGCCGATGCGGTCAAGCAGCAGGTATACGAGGGCACCGAAGCGCTGCAAACCATGTCCGGAAAAGTGGCGTCGCAGGCCAAGGGCCTAACCCAGCAGGCGATGGGGGCGCTTCTCCCGCCAGTATCCGCGCGCATCGAGCCGCTGATGACCAGGGCGAGGCAACGACCGCTGCCCACTGCGGCGATCACCATCGTGGTGCTGTTGGTGCTGCAACTGGTGTTGCGACGTCTACTCCGCGGGAACGAGTGACGAGCACTCTGCCCTAAGGACCACCGCTACCGAGAGTCGTTGGTGGATGGGCGCGCAACAGTGCTGCCGACGCGCGCCCACCCACTTGGCCTCCCGCTCAGATCACCTGGAGCAGGGCCTGCATCTCGCTGATCTCGGCTTGCTGTGCGCTGATGATTTGTTGGGCGAGGTTGCGCGTGGCGGGGTTGTTGCCCTGAGCCAACTCAGTCTGGGACATGGTGATCGCGTCCTGGTGGTGGACGATCATCACGTGGAGAAACATCCGGTCGAACGTGGCCCCGCTTGTCGTCACGGCCGTCTGACCCTGCCCCAGGCTGCCTGCGGTACCCACGCTGGCGGTGGCGGGGGTCGGAGTGCCCCACGCGGTGAGCAGATCGCTCATCTGCTGGGCCTGTGGGCTCTGCTCGGTCTCGATCCGGGTGACGAGATCTTTCACCTGAGGGGAGGTCGCTTGATTTCCGGCCGTCTGGGACATCGCGATGGCCCGGGCATGGTGGGGGATCATGTTTTGGAGGAAGACGACGTCGGCTTGGTTGTGTTGCTGTTGGGGGTTGGGCGCCGCGCTGCTCGCCGCCGGCGGTGGTGGCGTGCTGGCGGGGCTAGGGGTGGGCTTGCTGCCGCAGCCGGCGAGTAGCCCCCCGGCAGTGGCAGCGGCGACCAGCACGCCGGCCACACTGTGGATACGCATAGGTTATCGATCTCCTTCGCTGAAGTCCCGTGCTGCGGGCACGGAGCAGAACGCTCTCACAAGCAAGGCACGGTGATCGCGACGCGGGGCGATCCGGTTCCAGCGCCGGCAGCTCACGCGGATCAGGATGGTCGCTGGGCGGTCAAGTAGGTAAAAGCCATGTGTCTCTGCCTGGTTCCGTTTTCGAACTGTGGCCGAAGGCAGGCGGTTAACCGGGTGATCTCCTCGGGGTTGAGGGACTGGTGCATAGCCTCACCAAGAGTAGGAATGCGGGGCTTGCCTGACCTGCGCAGGGCAGTCTCCCATGGCGTTGGTTCCTGCCGTCCGATGTCGGCGTGGAACTGCAGGTGAATCTCGGTGAACCCAGCCTGTTCCACGAGGCGCAGCAGGTCCCGTTCGTCGAAGTCGAGCATGGGGTCGGTGTCGAGTGGCTGAAGTGCGGTGTACACGGCCTGGACCTTGGCGGCCAGATCGGTGACCGGGCCCAGCTCGCAGCCGAAGAGCCGGCTGCGGTGCTGGAGGGCGAAGCGATTGATCGGCTCGAACAGGGACAGGTGACCACCCGGACGCAGCGTGCGGGAGAACTCGGCGAACGAAGACACCTTGTCCGGCTCGTAGATAAGCACTGACCGGAGCGTAACCGCGTCGACGCTGGCGTCCGCGATTGGCGCCAAGTCACTCGCCGGGGCGCGTACGAATCGGCAACGGTCGACCAGCCCGGCGTCCGTTGCCAGCTTCCTGCAGCGCTGCAGGAGATCGTTGGAGACGTCACTGAAGATCACCGCTCCCGAGGGGCCGACCAGCTCAGCTGCGGCGAACGCGATCAACCCGTCGCCGCAGCCTACGTCGAGGACAGTGTCACCGTCGCCCAACCCCGCGCCCGCCACGACCCGGTCACGAATCGGCGCGAGGTAGTCGAGGGCACGTTGTAGCTCCGCCGGGTCATCACCATGCCGGCGCTCCGAAAGCCAGGCTGCCCAGCGGTCCTGCGGTGTTTTAGTTATCGCGACCTCTTCCTGTTCCTGCCTAGCAAGCGCTTGTGTCGAGACTGTGCCTCCTCACGGCGCGACACGGCTTGTGCCCAACCTACCTGAGGGGTGATCAGTGACGGGTGGAACGGACCGCCGGCGCACCACCCCATCCCAGATGGGATAACCCCGCGCCGTAATGTCCGCGCCCGCTCAACAGGCAGTCCAACCATTTATCGACAGGACACACCTGGTTACCAGGTAGGTGGGTCAACCAACGGTCGGGAAGCCGATCTGTGTGAGCGGAGCGTGTCACCTGTTTGGGGGCACGGGTAGCGCAAGCTTTTCGCCAGACTGGGCAAGAGCCGGGAAGATGCCTGTTCGTCGCATCCGCGAAGATCCGCTCCCCGGCGACGGATCTGCTGAAGGGACACCATGCTCACCACTGACTATGCTCCTGGCGCACCCAACTGGCTCGATCTCGGCTGCCCCGACACCGCAGCGGCCGCCGCTTTCTATGGCGCGCTGTTCGGCTGGGACTTCCAGTCGGCCGGTCCCGAGGCTGGGGGATATGGCTTCTGGCAGAAGGACGGCAAGACCGTTGCGGCCCTCGGCCCGTTGACCGAGGAGGGCGCAAGCTCGGCGTGGACGGTGTATTTTCATACCCCCGACGCGGATGCCACGGCTAAAGCCGTGGAGCAGGGCGGCGGCACCGTGCGGGTCGAGCCGTTCGACGTCATGGACGCCGGACGGATGGCCTTGCTCACTGATCCGGGCGGCGCTAAGTTCGCTGTCTGGCAGCCCGCCGCCGTCACGGGTCTGGAGGCGGTCAACGACATCGACGCCCTGTGCTGGGTCGAGCTGCACGCTACCGACCCGGCGACGGCCCATTCTTTTTACCGCTCGCTGTTCGGGTGGCGATCCGAACAGATGGAGGTTCCTGGGATGACGTATGCCGTGCTCTCCACCGCCAACGGTGATCAACAATCCGCCTCGTTCGGCGGGATCGCGCCGCTCCAGGACGACGCGCAACAGCCGCGCTGGCTGCCCTATTTTGCGGTGGCGGACACCGACGACATCGTCGCCAGGACACAGGAGAACAGCGGATCAGTGGCTATGCCCGCCATGGACGTCCCGGATATCGGACGCATAGCCTGGCTTGCTGATCCTTTTGGCACTTATTTCGCCATCATCAGCCCGACTGTTAACGCTTCATAACGCGATCCAGCATCAGCCCGCTCCTCCTCACCCCATACGCCTGCGTACATACAGTACGGTCATGATCACGATTTCGGTGCCGAAAGTGACACGACATGTCACCTGAGGCACCCAAACCGTGATCTCGAGTCCTAGACCGGTTCTTCGCAGGCCTAGAGACCCTTGGACGCTCGGATATTCACCAGATTTTCCTGCGAACACCTTATGGATGTCCCAGGTCAGATTTTGATCAAGAAAATACTCCCGGATGTCTGTGCCCTGGTCGGGCACAGCCGGATTACGTTCAGTTGTCACGAATCACTTCTGGTCGGCCAGCGGAATCACCGAGAGGTGGCAGCGGCACCGAACCTGAACACCGCTCATGGGGGCGGAACGCGTTGTGTGGCACAGGGGCAAGACTGAGGCAGGCGGTATCCGCACCCCATATCACGATGGGTATCTCACGGTGAGATGGAGCATGCGTGAGTGACCGAATCCGCAGTCTCTCACGTAGTGCCGGACTGGGCCTGGAAGCGCCCCGAAGTCCGCCAAGACCTGCGCGAGCGGAACGTGGCGACGCTCCTGCGGGCCGCGCAACAGTACAGCGGAGCCAGCCAGGGCCGCATCGCTGTGGCAACCGGGTTGCTGCAGGGTCGGGTCAGCGAGATCATTCACCGCGCCCGGACAGTCACGACGTTGGAGCTGTTCAAGCGGATCGCCCATGGCTTGGCATGCCTGATGACGCCCGAATGCTGCTCGGTCTCGCTCCGTGTCACCCCGCTGGGCTGGACCACCTCAGTGCGTCTGGCCGCGCGGAGATCCTCGCGGTGTATCCCTCGCAGTCATCGGCGATGACGGACATGCGGGGGCTCGCGAACAATGCCCGAAGGATTGACGTGCTGGCGGTGCGCGCCCTGGGCATTTTGGGGCTGAACGACTCGTTGCTGCGCGCGAGCGTGCAGCAAGGCACCCCGACGGTGCGGGCATTACTGTTGGACCCCCACGACGATCACCTTGATGTCACCAGCGACGTCCTGCGCGGCGGCGCAGCCGACTGCGGCGTCGTGCGGCGAGAGCGACATGCGAACCTCTCGACACATGATGCGCGTCCCGGCTCAAAGCCCGAACGCTTGCGTCACCTGCCCGGCCAACTCGTCCTCGCTCATCGCGGTGTCGATCTCGATGACGGACAGTTCGAGGCGCTTCGTCTCCTCGAAAAGGCGGTCGGTGAACATCCGGTCGCGCTCGAGCAGGTTGCGCCGGGCCAGTTCCGGATCGCTGGTCTTGCGCGGGATGTCCCACGCCGTGCCGCGGCTGTCGAACGCGACTTGGCGGAACTCGGGTGTCGGCAGGAGCCAGACTGCGTGGCCGGGCTCGGCGAGCAGCGGCTTGACGAGGTGCGGCAGCAGTCGGAACCCCTCGGCGATCACGTCGGTTTCCACCGGCAGGCGCAGCAGGTCTTCAACGATCAGGCCAAAGCCCTCGCCTCGGAACCAGTGGAAGGTCTCGAGCATGGTCGCTGGAGACCGGGTCACCCAGCGCTCGTCCATGTCCATGAGCGTGAACCTGCTCAGGTAGGGGGCGTCTTCCGGCGTGCTGCGGCGGGCGTGATCCGGCATCACGTCGTCGGTCGCGTACACGTGCAGGCCGTGCTGGGCCGCGATGCGCCAGGCGATGGTTGACTTGCCCGCACCGCTGCCGCCACCAATCCAGTAGACGTGCTTCAGCCGTGCCCGCAGCGTCACGACGTCAGCGGAGCGCCAAGCCCCATTTTCAGCCCGGAACGGGCTGCCTCATCAGGGGGATCGAGGACTAAGCCGGTGGCCTGTGCTCGGTCCGCGTATCCGGCCAGCAAGTGGACCAGTCGGGCCGCCCCCGGGGGGTCCACAGTCAGGTGCACGGGCAGCAGTCCGCCGGGAATCCTGATGGTTAGCAGTATCCCAGTGTCTCTGATGATCTCCGCTGTGGCGTCGTCGGTGACTACGGCGTCTACCAGCATCAACTCATACTCCATATTCGTGGATTACGTGGACAAGAGTAGAAGGCATCGGAGCGGGCGGCTCTGAGTGGCGGCACCCGCCCCGATGCCGGTCTTGAGGGTGTGGCACCCGCTATCCCCGGTTCACCCCAGCCACACGCTCAGCAGGTCGCCCAGGGTTGTGGCCCCGTCCTCATCGAGAGAGATCACGCACGAGCCAGTGACCTGAGGATTGAGCACGATCGTTCCGCCACGCTGGCTCACCACCAGGTTGACGTCCTCCACCGGACCCCCTCCAGCGCACATGCTGCCGGGATCGCCTTGCGACGGTTAGTCGGGTGGCCGCCCTGGTCGGGCACAGCCGGATCACGTTCGGTTGTCACGATTCACTTCCTTGACTGTCATCACCTGAAGGAAGGCGCCTGTCATTGCTGAGCACCTCCCCGCTCGCTTTATTGGGTTGCCGGTGTTAAGGAAACGGCACATGCGGCGGGAAAGGACGCAGCGTGGTACTGCCCGCATAACAGTGCGAGTGGGGGCTGCGGACCAGGAGGTGAGGACTAGGACTTTTGTGCGGGTCGGCCGCCAGCGGGGGCCAGCACCCAAGCGGGGTCGAAGGCGGCGATGACCTCGCCTCCGGTACCGGATTGGACAGCGACCGGCTGTCCGGCCTGGCCGGTCTGGATGTCGATGAATCTCACCCCCGCCGCAGCGAGCATGTCCAGGCTGTGCTGCCAGACGGGATGGGACCAGAGCCGGTTGTTGACCGTCGGCGCGATGGTCATCGGAGTCTGTGCGGCGAGGGCTTCACACAGCAGACCGGTGGCGTAGTTGTCCATGATCCCGGCGGCGAGCTTGTTCACCGTATTGAACGTGGCCGGACACACGACAACCTGCGCCGGTGGCGCAAACCGCTTGGCCTGCCCGGGACGCCGCTGCTTCACCAGCACCGCGAACCCGGTGACCTTTTCGACTTGAGCGGCGTCCACCCAGTTCATCGCCGAGGACGTAGCCACCACTCGGACCATCCACCCAGCCTCGACCGCCTGCGCTGCGACGTCGTGGCAGCGGGCGGCCAGCGGTGCTCCGCACACCACGAGTGCAAGGTGTTCAACCACCGGTGCCCTCATCCAGCACGCCAGCGCGGACCGACAGGTCATGCAGAACGCTGCTCGGTCGGCGTGCCCGAGCCAGCATCTCCCGCACCAGCTCGCCAACCTTTGGGTAGTACCGAATCACTTCCGGCGCGCAGCGTTCCGCTTCGAGCAGATGCAGCGTCGCCTCGGCGTCGCGTTTGCGCTGCGCCTGTGCCCAGGCCAGATCCAGGTAGATCCGCGCGCGGCGACCGCGCAGACACTCCGCGATTTTAGTCGGGTCAACATCCGCGGCAGCCCGCAGCGCTTCGGCTGGATCGCCCAACTCCGCTGCGACCGACACCCGGTGAATCCGGACGTTCGTCGGACCGAACGCGGTCCATGCGTGGTTAGCGTCCTCGCCCAGCAATCCCGCAAGACGCTCAGCCGCGTCCAAGCGTGCCCACGCCTCGCCCCGATCAGTGCGACGCGCGGCGGCCACGGCCGCGATCAACCACAACGCACCGGCGACCGATACCAGCACCGGCGTCTCCGTCGTCGCCGATCCGTGGATCTTCTCGGCCATTCTCACGGCCAGCCGCTCCGCCTCCTCAGTGTGGCCCTCGCGAAGCAGCGCGCACACGACCTGGTAAGCGGCCATTCCCCGGGCACTGAGTGAGTCGGCCTCGATCGCGATCGTCGCCGCCCGATCCGCCGCGACCACGGCAAGATCGGTCACACCGAGTTTGGTGAGCAGCTTCGCGGCACCGACATACGCCGATACATAGGTACACAGCGCGTCATGCCGCTCATCAGCGGCGGCCAGCCGTGGAATGCCGTCGATCACCGTGATCAGATCCGGGAGCTGACGGATCGCGCGCTCATACCGAGCCGCCCCGTAGTCCTGGTGGAACCTCGCCACCTGCATACTCAGTTCTTGTCGTGGCGGCATGCCGGGAGCATCGACTCCGAGCAGGTGGTCATAGCGGGTCATGACCTGCCGGACCACGTCAAGACCTTGGGCAACCACCCCGCCGTTCGGGGCGAGCTGCCACGGCCGCCCAATCAGCGCCTCGACGTCAACGTGCAGGATCCGCGCTATGTCAAGCAGCACGGACAGCCGATCCACCGAGCGGATCCCGCGCTCGACCTGCGAGAGCCACGATTCCGACCTGCCGATCAGACCGGCCAGAGCCGCCTGACTCAGCCCGCGTCGACGCCGGTACACCGCGATGCGCTCACCTATTCCCGCCGAAAGCACCCAGCAAGTGTCGCATTTGCCCGCAACAGCCTGAACCCAGTGGGTGGCACTCCAACCACAGCTTCTTTGCCGATGCAGAGGCAGCTACGTGGAAATCGGAGAGACACCCGCGTATGCGGCTACCCGCGAGGTCCGCGAAGAGTTGGGCATCGAGGCGGCGGTCGGGCCGCTGCTCGTCGCGGACTGGGCACCGCACCCCGACGAGGGCGACAAACTCCTCCTCGTCTTTGACGGCGGGACATTGACCGCTGAGCAGCTCGACGCGATCCAGCTGCACGCTGACGAACTCGCGTCCTACGCGTTCCGCGACCCGACAGAAGCGATCCCCGTGCTGATCCCGCGCCTTGCTCGCCGGGTTGCGGCCGCCATTGACGCTCACCAAACAGGCCGCACCACCTACCTTGAAATCAAGCTGACGGACGAACAGCGCGACACCCTGCACGAGGCCGGCTGCGACGACGGCTCCTTCTCCGTGGAACCGGACGGCACGGTGCTGGACTTCTTCGACCGTGAAGCACCGACAGAGCAGGATGCCGTGATCTCCGCCATCGTCAACATCGAGCGGGCTGGCATCGGCGCCCGGGTGCTTCGGGTCCAGGCCGACGACGACCCCCCGTCGCTCGCCAGCGTTCATCGAACCCACTCTGGAGCTGGTCCGAGGTCGAGGCATGGTTCGAACGCTATGAACCTGAAGCCGTGCCAACACACGGGCCGATGCTCTCCCCTGACTTCCTCGCCCAGGTCAATGATCGGCTTGACCTGCGGGAGCGTCTTCGACACTCGCCTCATGCCCCATGGCGGCCAAAGTTGAATGAAGCACTGCCACTCGGAGCCTGACGTTGCGCTAACCTTCGGTACAGGAAGTGTTGTGAACTCTCCTGCAGATCTCGTCCAAGACGTGGTACTCGGCATCATTGGCCGCCTGGTAGCCATACGAGCCTCCGTCAGAGACAGCACATTGACCCTGACAGAATCCGTTCGCCCGGAGGTAATCGGCGTTGGCTTTGTTCTGGAGCGCCACAGTCAGTTGGTGACGCAGCGCCGGGGAGAGATAATTGGCGATTACTAACGGTGGGCCGGGGATGATGTCTGACTTCCACACCGTAGTGACCTGGCCTGGTTGAAGCCGACCTTGATCGATCACCTGCTGGGCCACGGTGTCGTACGCGAAACCGGCGTCGCACTGGTGGTTGGCCACCGCGAGGACAGAGGCGTCGTGGCGACCAGCGAAGACCGGTATGATGTCTTTGTTCGGATTGATACCCAGATCGAGCAGGCCCGCGCTGGGGTACAGGTAGCCAGAGGTGGAGTTGCGGTCCACAAAACAGATCTTCTTGCCGCAAAAATCCGCCAGAGTCTTGATCGGTGAGCCCGCCCAGGTGATACCGTAGGACCGATACCCCGGGGGCTTGCCCTTCTCGTTCACTCGGACAGCTACGACCGTAATCGGAGCGCCCTGCTCCTTGGCGAGCACGTAAGATAACGGCCCGAGCGAGGCGACATCAATCTTTCCCTCACGCAAACCCTTGATGATCGTCGCGTAGTCGGTTCCAGTTTGAAAGCGCACCTCCCTGCCGGTCTCTTTTTCAAGCATGTCGATGACCGCTTCTTGGTTCTGCTGCTGAGCAGCAAACCGAAAGGCGGGCAGCGAGGCGAAGACCAACACAGGTGGATCATGGTTGTGGTCACCAACCCTTCCGTCTGCGACACTCGGGCCACACCCGGACGTCATCAGCAAAACGGCGATTATCGCGAAGAACGCGACGAGGGTGCGACGCGTCATCGTGAATATCTTTTGCTGGCCGTGGCCGGGCAGGTGTCCTGGTAGGGCAATCCCGGGATGTAACGAACCCACTCAGCACGATCCAGACCGCCCCCGGTGATAGCACAGGCGCGCTGCGTCGCATGGTCTCGGAGCTTATTGAGCTGCGCGAGGTCCCACAGGATGACCGTGGCGTCGGACCCGCCCGTGGCCAGCATGTCCCCCTCAGGGGCCAAGGCGACGGCGGTCACTGAGCCAGCGTGGCCGATCAGCGGCTGTCCGAGGGGCCGGGGCTGGGTCCGGTCGGTGAGGTCCCACAGGATCACACCGACCTCATCGTCAGCCGTGACCAAGGTGTGCCCGTCAGCGGAGAACGCCGCTGAGGTCACCAAGCTGTGGTGACCACTCAACGGCTGCCCCAGAGCCCGAGGCCGAGTCCTATCACTGAGATCCCACAAGACCACACCGCCGTTTTCGCCAGCGGTAACCAGAGTGCGTCCATCCGGGGCCACTGCCAGGGAATCAACCACATGGTTGGCGAGCGGGTGGGATTGTGTGAATCGAGGCCGGTCCGGATCAGTGACATCCCGCACGATCACGGTGCCATCCGAGCTGGTCGTGGTCAGGGTGCGCTCGTCAGGAGCGAACGCCACCGAGTCCACCGGGCTGGGCTGCCCGGTCAGTGGCTGCCCACGGCGCTGGGGCTGGGCCCGGGCCGTGAGATCCCACAAGACGACGGTGCCATCGGAGCCGGCGGTGGCCAGAGCGTGTCCCTTGGGAGCGAATGCTACCGCAGTCACCCGGCCAGTGTGGCTGGTCAGGGCTGGTCGCAACGGCTGGGGCCGAGCCAGGTCGGTGAGGTCCCACAACAGGGTGCTGCCATCATCGCTGGTCGTGGCCAGGGTGCGCCCGTCGGGAGCGAACGCCACTGCGGTCACTTTGCTGGTGTGGCTGCTCGGAGTTGGCCGTAGCCGTTGGGGCCGGGTCAGGTCGGTGAGGTCCCACAGCGTGGCGGTGCCATCATCACTGGCGGTGGCCAGGGTGCGGCCGTCAGGGGCGAACGCCACGGAGTTCACCGAGCTGGTGTGGCCAGCCAGAGAGTGCTGAGGCTGGGTGGAGTCGGCGAGATTCCACAACAGGACGGTGCCGTCGTCATTGGCGGTGGCCAGGGTGCGCCCGTCGGGAGAAAATGCCACCGAAAACACCGAACCGGCACGGCCGGTGTGGGGTGATCCCAGCTGCCGAGGTCGGGCCGGGTCGGCGAGATCCCACACGATCACGGTGCCAGCAGAATCACCGGCGGCCACGGTGCGCCCGTCAGGCGAGAACGCCACCGAGGACACCGAGCCGGCATGCGCCGCCAGCACATGCCGCGGTCGGGCCGGGTCGGCGAGATCCCACACGATCACGGTGCCGGCGGAGTCACCAACAGCCACGGTGCGCCCGTCAGGCGAGAACGCCACCGAGGACACCGGGCTGGTGCGGTCGATGAGGGTACCCGCGTAGTGGGTGGTCGTGAGTGTCTTGACCAGGCTTGCCTGGGCCTCGCCACCAGGGCCGATGCGCTCAGCTGCAATTCCCAGCAGGAGCGCGGTGCGCGGGTCTGTCTCCCGAACAGCGTCCGCCTGAGTGATCAACTGGTGGACAGTGGCAATTCGCTGCTGATGGAGAGCGATTCGCTGCTGACGGAAGGCGACAACTGCGGCTCCCGAAGCGACCAGGACCAGGACGGACAGCACGACGAGTGTGGTGCGGCGGAGCCTGGCGGCGCGGCGTTCTTGCCGGGTGGACGCGGTGAGAAACGCGGAGGCGACGGGGCTCAGGTCGCTCTTGTGCGGTCTGGAGGTGGCCCAGTTGAGTGCTTCTTCCAGGCGGTTTCCCCGGTACAGCCCCGCGGTGTCCCGGCCGTCCCGATCCCAGACGGTGGCGGCCTCGTCGAGATGTTGGCGGATCAGGTTGCCGGCCCGGTCAGTGTCGATCCACTGACGCAGCCGGGGCCAGGCGTGCAGCAGCGCCTCGTGGGTGATCTACACGGTGTCCTGGTCCTGGGTGAGCAGCCGGGCTTGAGTGAACTTGCCCAGTACCGGCACTGCGGTGTCAACGTCCAGGCCGAGCAGCAGGTCTGCACGGGCCAGGGGGCGCCGGATGTCATCAGTACCGTCCCCGATTTTAATCAGGCGCAGGAACAGGATTCGCACCGCATGCTGCCCTGGTGGGTCCAAGCCGGTGAAGAGATCTTCGGCCGTGCGGGCGACCGCGCGGTGGATGCCCCCGGCGCTCTGGTAACCGTCCACCGTCAGGGTGTGACCGTGGCGCTGGTGCCAGGTGACCCGCAACGCGTGCGCCAGCAACGGAAGCCGCCCGGCCGCGTAGCCAGCCCGACTGTTGTCCCGTGCGGTGGTGGCCGGGTGTCCAAGGTCTCGCAGCAGCAGTTCAAGCAGGCCAGGTTCGACGTCGAGCCCCACGTCTTGCGCCGGGTAGAGGATCGCTGCGCGTAATTCGGTGTCCGACATCGGGCCGACCACGAGTGGCTTGTCCTGCAACGCGGTGCGCAGGTGGGGGTCGTTGACACAGGCGGCGTAGAAGTCCGCCCGGACACCCACCACGACCAACCCCAGGGGTTGCGTATCAGCGTTGCCGTCCGAGCGGGGACTGGCCAGCTGGAACAGCAGCTCGATGAACGTGCGCCGGTGCTGGTCATCGGTGCACAGGGTGAACAGTTCCTCGAACTGGTCCACAACCACCACGACCCGGGCCTTCGGATCGTCCCCACCAAGGCGACCGCACAGCACCTCGTGCAGTGCCGCCCCGGCCAGCGCTGAGTTGACCACGAGCTCCTGGGCGAGGGTTGCTGGGTCAGCGCCGGTGAGTGAGCCGATCTGAGTGGCCAGGGCGGCCAGCGGGTGGGCGGTGGGAGTGAGCACCAGCTTGGGCCACCGGCTCGACCCCGGTAGGGCGTCGCTGTCCAGTTGGGGTAGTAGACCGGCCTGCAACAGCGATGATTTCCCCGCCCCCGACGGTGCCACCACGACCTGCACACCACCCGTGCTCAGCCGGGAATCAAGATACGTGATCAAATCTGCGGTCAACTTGTTCCGACCGAAGAACCACTTCGCCTGCTCACGGCCAAACGAGGCCAACCCCGGATACGGGCACTCCACCTCCTGGCCACCCGGCTCGACCCGGCGCGCGCCGGGAACACCGTGCTCATAGTGCACGTGCAGATCCCGGGCAGCCTGGTTAACGCGAGCCTCACCAGATGCCTGTACCTCCAGGCGAACAGAGTTCCCCGCAGGCTGCGGCACTGGCAGTTCTGGGGGCGGCTCCATCGATCACTCCCCGGTGGTGACGTACAGGTCACGACCTGCCTGATTCACCCGGCTGGTACCAGACGTCGTGGCCTGCATGGTGATCGTGGCGCCCTTCGAAGGCTCGACCTCAGCCAGCACCGAACACAACTGGGCGACCACCCGCCGCAGCTCCTCGGCCAGCTGCGGATCGGCAGACACCAAGCGCCGCAGTCGACCCTGCCACTCGCCAACCAGAGCGTGCTCGACCTGCTCATCGCCGTCCTGCCGAGCGGCCAGCACCTCAGCCCGGGCCTCTTCCAGCTCGGCTTGCACCGTCTCGACCCGCTCAGGATGCGCCCGCCGCCACAGTCGGCCTACCGCACTCCTGGCCTGCTCCCACGCCGTCGTCGCCAAGAGTTGCACGACCGTGGTCGCCGCCGTTGACGTCAACGCCGACAGTTCCGCATCCACGATCCCTCCCGTCACCCCACCTGCGGTGATCCTCCTCCCGCCACTGTAGAGCAGCATGAACTCTTGGTGTCGTCACACAAACACGCAGTTACTGCTTGAATCCTTGGTGTCACGTAGTGGGTGCACCGCCAGCCTCGACCAGGAATTTGTTGAAAACTCCGGTCGGCTTCGACAAGTCGAGTGTCTGACGTGGATGGATGCGCGCGTTACGCAAATAACCTAACCGCGGCCACGCACTTGAGTCAACCACGAAGAACTCAGTTGTTCAGCGCTGCGCGGTAGTGCGCTAGCTCGGCGTAGGTTGCGTGTTCGATGTTCTTGGTTCGGCTCAGTCCGTGACCTTCGTCTGGGTAGACCACGAGTGATACCCGCGCACTGACCGCCGCGACGAATTCCCGGACTTGGCGAAGTGGTGTGATCGTGTCCTGGGCACCGTGAAAGGCGAGGATGGGGCAGTGGGCGGTGATGCCGGGGCGGAGCAAGGATTGGTCTCGCCACGTGCTGATTGGGCCCAGGAGAAGGTCGGCGTGGTGCGATTGGAACTTCGGTGCGGCGGTACGCCATGCGGCGGGGTCAACAATGGCAGAACGTACAGTGGCCGCCCGGAACGTGGTGGTGTTCGTTGCGGCCCGTAATGCGGTGTAGCCACCCGCGCTTGCGCCGCTGATGACAACGCGGGTCAGATCAAGAGTCCTGTCGTGTCCGAGTGCCTGGACGGCGTCGACGCAGTCGGACACGTCGAGTACACCCCAGTGGCCGCGGAGCGCGTTGCGGTAGGCGCGACCGTAGCCGGTGCTACCTCGGTAGTCCACGTCAAGCACCGCGAACCCGTGGCTGAGGAAGAACTGAACCCACGGATCGAGCCGCAACGGCGCGTTCGCGGTTGGTCCTGGGTGCGCGCGGACTATCACGGGCGCCGGCGCGGGGCCTTTCTCTAACCGGGGACGGTGCAAAGTGGCATATACCCGGCCGCCATCCCGAGCGAGGATATCGACGATCTCGGGATTCGGCGCCGGCCAGCCGGGCGTGAGCCCAGCCGTTGCTGCCAACTCGCGGGACTCGCCAGTGTCGATATCAACCACAATGACAGCGGGCATCCGATCCGGAGCTGAGCCGATCATCGCGACCCATCCGGCGTGTGCCGCCAGATACGGTTTTATCGACGTATAAGGCAACTCGACAGCGCGCAGCTCGGACCAGCGAGGATCCCAAATGGTGAGCTGGGTGGCTCCGCCCTGGTGCGCGAGCAGAGCGATCCGGTCGTTGTCCAGGAAAGCGTAGGCGGAGTACCCGAACTCCCATTGCGCCGTTCCCAGATCCGCCGACTCACGATGAACCAGCAAGACGATGCCACCCTCCGATGAGCAGGCGTACAGATCCCACCAACCCCCGCGATCAGACACGAAGTGCAGGACACCGCCGGGACTCCATTCCGGCTGGAACACCGATTCCTCCGGTCCGCCAGCGATATGTCGAGGATCTCCGAGCGTGCCGTCTCTCCGGATCTCGGCCGTCCACAGCCACGTGCCGTCCCAGGGCATCAGCGGGTGTCGCCATGTCGTCCAGGCCAGCGCTCTCCCGTTTGGACTGGGCCGGGGGAAGGAGTAGAAGTCCCAGCCTCGGGCCACCGGCCACGGGACAGCCGACCCGTCGGCAGGAACCATCACCAGCTCGTTGGTCACCGCTTCGTGGTGATGACGTTCCCGGACGGCGATGAGAAGCCCTGGTGCGCTCAGGCGAAGGTCCGCGTAACGGTCCTCGCCGTGCTGGGGCGCCGCGGTGACCGCGCGCAGCCCGGCCCGGGTGGCCCGCCAGATTTGCTGGTCATCAGCACGGACAAACCAGAGGGCGTCAGCGGTGGCCAGGTAGGCGCCACCACCGTACTCATGGACGGAGGACGCTACCGCCACGCCAGGCGGCAGAACCTCCTCCACACGCCCGACCTGCTGGACCGGACCAGAACGTCACCGGTGGCCCGTCCCTCGATCCAGTACACGTGCTCCCCGGCGGCCTGCACCGCATCCACCGAGGGAAGATCCGAGCCAGCTGCGGCTCCCGTCACACTGATACGGCCCCCAGTGCCCGCGCCCGCTCATCAATGGCCGCAACGGCGCCGACATGACCCCTGGCCCGGAACGTCGCTCGCAACTCCCGGACCCGATGCAGACCCGCCACCGAACCCCGCGCCGCGAAAGTTTCCAGGGAGGCCAGCGTCAATCGTTGCGCCTCCTTCACCTCCCCCGACGCCAACCGTGCGGCCGCCAGCCCAAGCTGGATTTCCGCGCCGCGACGCTCACAACACGCAGGCACCAAGCGCAGCGCATCAGTGAACGCCGCAGCCGCGCTCTCTGGCCGCCCTACCGTGAGCAGGCACGTACCCGCATGGACGGCGAGGCTGCCCTCGTCGAAGTCGTACATCCACTCATCAGTCCGGCTGTCCTGGCCCGCCAGCAGCGACCGCGCGGTGTCCAGCGCGGCCAACGCTTCACGACTGCGCCCGACCCGCGCCAACGCGTCCGCAGTCAGAACCGTCAACCACGACCGAGTGGGGTCAGCGGCAGACCGCTCGGCAGTCTGCCGTGCCTCGTCGAGAAACCCGAGCGCCACCTCCGGCTGGCTCTGGGCCCGCGCGACGAGACCCTGGTAGCCCAGGATGTAGGACCGTAAGCCAGTGTTGGACGACTCGTCTACAGCCAGGTCCGCCTGCCGATAGTAGTGACTCATCGTGTACAGATCACCCAGGTCGTACCACAACCAAGTCGCGAAACCAGCCGCCTCGGCAGCAGCTGAGGCGACCCGATGCCGCAGCGGATCCGGCGCCGCACTGTCCAACAGCGACACCAGCAGCCCGACGTGTACCTGGACAAGCACCAGCATCTCCGCCGAGGACAGCTCGTGATACAGCCGCCGCTGCCGATCGGTGATCAGCTCAAGGTCGTCCACAACCGCGGTGCTCAACCGCGAGGGCCGACGAGTCGCATCAGCCAGCCGCGCCCAATCAAGGTCATCCTGGTCGCACACCTGCCGAGCCGGACGCCTGGCCGCCTCATGCTGATGCCGGACCCGCGCCTGCTCCCGAATCACCGCCGGCAACATCGACACCAACCGGCCATTCGCCAACACCGCAGCATCGCACGCTGATACCAAGAATTCCGAGGGCACTGCGGTACCTCGCTCCACCGCGCCCAGGTGCTGCCAGGAGTACCCCACCAGTCGACCCAGCTGCCCCAACGTCAACCCACGATCGATCCGCAACCGCCGCAGCTCAGCACCCAGCGCCGCAGCCGCCGAACTCGTCGGGTCGGTGACCTTCGGTGGACGCCCAGGCCGCCGCTTCCCACCTCCTGGCGACCCACCGCCGCTCGACTCGTCCACCACAGCTCACCTCCGGACCCACACAAAGCCCAATTTGCTGATCGTTGCGAGCAAATCCTTCCTTGACGTTTCCTGATCCGCAACCAGCTCACGCCGGTAGTCCTGCCACACGAGGACCGCAGCCAGATCTGCCGGTCGACGAGCTACCGCGAAAGGAAGTGCCCCCTCATCGCCGGCTGGCCGCTGGTTGAGCACTCCACGTCCCCTGAGTGACTTTCCCCTGCTCGACACCGAAGGCACCAGAATGTCCCTGGGGAGCCGGGTCGAGCAGGTCGTGGTGGAGGAGGCCCACGGGGCGCTGCGCTCCCGGTTGCACCAACACGGCGAGATCATCGGCCGGGACCGACACCTGGTCTACGTCCGCTTCGAGCAGGAATGGCAGCACCTGGTCACCCTGCGACCCCACCACCTGCGCGTCTTGAACACCCCGGACGGCCACTGATGTCCACCACCCTAGCCACCCACAGCGCCACTCGTGTCGGGACCTCAAGATGATCACGGCAGGAGCCCCGGGTGCCGCCTGCCATCCAGTGATGGCAGGCGGCACGGTCGGCTGACTACCGGCGGTTCCACCGACGACCGTCCCAGCGGTCGTGATTCCAGCAGTGATGGTCCCGGTCCCAGGTCCATCGGTCACCCCGGCAGTTCCGGTGGCCCCGGTGGTTGAAGTCGTCGCAGAAATCCCGGACGAACTCGCGGTGGCCCGCAGCGATCTGTGCCTGCTGCGGAGCCGGGGTCAGGGTCGTCGCTGAAGCGGTTCCAGCACCGGCAGCAAGAGCTCCCGCAGCCAGCAGTACCGCCGCGCCATGCCTGATGATCGTTGGTGCCATGAAGCAAACCTCCCTGATCGGGTGAACAACCTATGACAGGTAGACGCCCGATCAAGGGAGCATGTTGAGCGCTGGTAGCTGAAAGTTAGCTGAAAGCGAGATGGCCTGGGACGAAGAGGCGTACAGGATCCTGAGCAGTCCTTGGCGCCGTGGGTCAGTGTTGCGGGGTGCCAGTGCCAAGCCGCGCGAGCGCTTCGTTGATCTCCGCGAGGTCGAAGCGCGCCGGGTCATAGCCGGCTGGTATCCACTCGCGGTACATCTCGTGCTCCGGGTGCTTCTCGTCGCCCAGGGCGCCCATCAACTCGGCGAAGCCCCACGGACCACCACAGTCCTCGGGTGGGCAGGCCCGGCGCCCGGTCACACATCGCGGGTAGGTCAGCGCCGGGTCGGCCCGCTCGATGGACTCCACCAGAATGTCGTGATACCAGTCGTCGCCGAAGTCATACCAGTAAACGAAGCGTTCGCCGATCCGCAGGTTGGCCAGTGTCCGGCGCGACTCGTCGCTGGTGTCGTCGAGTTCGTGCTCGGGAGCGGCGTAGTACAGATCACGCACTTCGAACTGGTGCAGGTGACAGTCGTACCAGCCCATCACGGCCTGGATGATGTGGTGCAGCTCAGCCAGACTCGTCTGGGAAGACACCTGCAGGCGTCGCCAGACGGGCGGCTTCATGTACCGCAGCGACACCTTGATCGTGTGAATGCTAGGTCGTACCGGCATCGCGCGACCCTATTCGTTGGCGCATAACATCGTTAATGTGGGCTGTCCTGTGGCCATGCGTCTGCACATCACGCTTGATGACGCCTTGGTCGGCGATCTCGACCGCGTCGTCGGTGCCCGCGAACGGAGCAGCTTCATCGCCAAGGCAGTGCGCCGGGCCATCGAGGAGATCATCCGTGGGTTGCGGCCGAGTGAGCAGCCCGCAGCTGACGCGTTGTTCACCGCAGTGCGGGTGCTCCCGATCCAGGAGCCCGACGCCCGCCGAGCCGGAGCGTGGTGACAGGAACACGCCGCTCGGAGTATTACCCCGCACCAGACCGATTGCCTGATCGGCGAAATCGCTGGCGCGATTGCCGGCCACTGAACTATCAGTCATGCAAAGATCCCCTGCTCCGTCTACGTCCACAGCATCTGTTTGCTGACAACTAGGAGCCTCGAGTAATGCTGCGCGGCGGCAACCTGCGCACCCGTCACGGGTCGCGGTGCTGGGTACAGCGCACGGCGAGCTCGCCCCCTATATCGTTTGCCGATATCGGATCGCGATGAAATGCTGGGTTGCCGAGTCGGACTGGTCTACGAGGTGGGTTCTGGTTGATGTGGTGCGGGAGTTCCGCACGGCGGCGGTCCGGCTGCACGTGCTGCACCACGCCGCCCCTACCGGGCCACCGAGCGGGGACGAGCGGTGCTCGCCGCCTGCCAGCAGGCGTTGGCCGAGCTCGCCGGCGAGGTCCTCACCGACGACCTGGCGTCCGCCATTCGGGAGCACAGCGCCCCGGGGAGCAAGCGGCATGAGTAGCCACTCGCCAGGCGCGCACCGCGGGCAGAGCCCTGCCGGGCTGGTCAGGTCCGCGCCGCAGCGTGCAGGCCCGCGGTTGGCGCGCCGGTTGGGCCTCGGTGATGCGGTGGTCCTCGGGTTGGGGTCGATGCTGGGTGCGGGGGTGTTCGCCGCGTTCGGGCCGGCCGCAGCGGCCGCCGGTGCCGGGCTGATGATCGCGCTCGGCGTCGCCGCGGTGATCGCCTACTGCAATGCGGTCGCCTCCGCGCAGCTCGCCGTTCGTTATCCCGAGTCCGGCGGCACCTACCTCTACGGTCGCCGCCGTCTTGGCCCGGTCTGGGGGTTCCTGGCCGGGTGGGGTTTCGTGGTCGGCAAGACCGCCAGCTGCGTGGCGATGGCGCTCACCTTCGGTGCCTACACCTGGCCCGCCCACCCCACCGCACCGGCGGTCGCGGTGGTCGTGGTCCTCACCGCCGTCAACTACCTCGGGATCGCCAAGACCGCGCGGCTCACCCGGGTCCTCGTCACCCTGACCCTGTTAGCGTTGGCCGCCGTCGTCGCGGCCACGCTCGGCGGCGGCCACGCCGACCCGGCCAACCTCACCGGCTGGACCCAGGCCGGAGTGCTGGGCATCGGCCAGGGCGCGGCACTGCTGTTCTTCGCCTTCGCCGGCTACGCCCGCATCGCCACCCTCGGCGAGGAGGTCCGCGACCCCGCCCGCACCATCCCACGCGCCATCCCGCTCGCGCTGGGCATCGTCGTTGCCGTCTACGCCCTGGTCGGAGCGTCCGCACTCGTCGCGGTCGGCCCCGCAGCCCTGGCC
>JBATXM010000079.1:0-18270 GCA_049673305.1 Pseudonocardiaceae bacterium
CACGCCGTCAATCACGGCCTACACTGGTCAACCTGGCGCCGCTGGCACCAAGCCCAAGCCCGCCGAGCCCACGTCCAACGGCATCTTCGCCTACAAACACTAATGATCTAGCCCTGTAGTACTAGGCCGCGACCCGAGCTGTTCGGCCAAAAGAACCTAGGAGTCCCATGGATCGTCTTCATCGACGGCCTAGACGAAATCGTGAACGCCTCGACACGGAATAAGGTTATCCAAGCGATAGCGAGACAAGCAAGAAAAGGGAATGATTATCGGCTCGTCGTCACCACGCGACCCCTCCCAGGGCAACAGCTTGAGCCACTATTTTCTGCTGGTATGGCATCATTTGTGATTCAACCGTTTGGGCCGGATGAACTACAGGAATTCTCAGCCGCGTGGTTTCGAGCGCAGGATCCGATGACTGCGCCCGAACGCGCGGCAGAGTTTGCGCATCAGGTGCAGGATGGTCAGCTACGAGAACTGGTACGCAACCCTCTCCTCGCAACAATCGCAGCGATCGCATACACGAGGGAGCCATCAATCCGGCTTCCCAACAACCGCATGGACCTTTACGGCCTTTTCATGAAACATCTGTTTGACGAAACAATTAGCGGGCGAGATGTCGTTGGCGAACTGCGATATGCATTGCGTGGCGAACCAGCCCGGCTTCAGCTGATAGAACGGATTGTTGAGGACAAGATTTCGATCATCTCTCATCTCGCGGTCGCACGAATCCAAACTGAAACTCCACTGTTTGACACGGCGAAAAAATATGCTGAAGAAAAGTACGAAATAGATACAAATATCGGAGAAATGTGGATCGAAGACATGCGCGAAGTCCTGGTGAGCACCGGCGTATTCGTGCGAGCTGAGGACAACCTCCGATTCCTACACCAATCCCTGGCCGAATACCTCGCGGCAAAAAACTGGCGACTGAGATTGACAAGGGCTTCACAAGTCTCGATCTTTGGGTGAAACGTTCACAAGAGGCTAGAAAGCGGACTTTTGCCTTGTTTGCCATGGTTGAGTGGTCACGTCAACCTCAGCACGATGCAAACGAACTGGCGCTTCGCCTGCTTGAAGGAACGTCGTCTCGAGTTACGCTAGCTGGGCAATTGATATCTGAGGGCATCGCCGTGAGCCAACTAGTCTCCTCACGTGTAGCAGATCGGCTGGTAGATCTGGTACTAGCCGAGGATTCAGACGCGACGCAAGCCCTAGGTCCGTGGTGTGTGAATTTTGACGGTTCCGTCGTTGTAGATCGTCTTCGCCGCCTATTGTCTCTTCGGGAAGTTTCTTTGCCGAAGCGAGTTGAATGTGCGATTGCATTGGGGCGCGTGGCTGAGGCCGAGGAAGGCGCGACTTGGTTAGAAAATCTACTTGATATCGTGACTGGTGACGCCATTAAGCGTTGCGTAGAAGGCCTTAGCAACTTGGTTCCCGGCGGGGCTTCGCGCGCCGAAGTTAAATTGGTTGCACGAGCGGTGAATGATTCGAACGATACATTGTTCGTCGGTCGAGCGGCGTCGACTTTGCTTGAGTCTGGGCGCATTGAGGGCGCAGCGAGACTTTTGGCGTCCCTGGTAGCGGGCGCCCAGGGTCGAGCGCAATCGTTAGCCAGTATACATGATTGTATAGTAATCAGCTCCGCACCGGATTCGTCGACGTCTCACGCGCGTCGAAAATTGCTGACATCTTGGTGGAATGATTCCGAGGCGACAAGCATGGTTGCGGAGTGGGCCAGCCAAGCCGGCCTCCGAGATGAAGCCTTATGGTCTGCTCGTCGAACGTTGGCTGACGAGACAGCGACCGCTGACGACATTCAGAGAGCTGGACGGGTATTATTGGGGGCTGGCGGTTCATTGGCAGATGAGGTCACTCGCATGCTCTATTCCCGGCACCCTTGGTACGCGGTGAAGCTGATTACCGATATGCGCGAAGCGGGGAAACTTGAAGACGCCTACAGCTTGGCAGTAAGGGCTCTCGAAGGTCCCCTCATGGGGAGTTTCACCATCAAACGACTATCGGAAGCTTGGATCGCCTGCGATGAGTGGTCGGTGAATGATCTCGTGCGGCGAATCAAGGAATCCCGCCATAATGGCCCCGAATATCTCGCAGCGCTTGCTTTAGCTCTCGCCAAAGCTGGCGAAACGGACGAATCGAGCGCGCTCGCCCAATGTGTTTTGAAGGATTCCAGAGCGGATTCGTGGGATTTTGGGAACGCGATCGACGCCCTGCTGGCAACTAAGAGCGAAAGTGCTCCTGAAGTCATTCTTTCTCTTTGCGCGAATGCGAGTTCGGAGCATGTTTTCGCTGCTATTGATAAACTCTGCGAGCATGAACAACTGCCAAAAGCGGTGGAGTTGATTGGACAATTTAGTTCTGACGATATTAAGGTGGACCTCTATTCTATCTGGGCATTCAAGAAATTGCACGATGCGAGCGAAGACACGCTTGTTAAAGGTATTCTATCTGAATTAGTCGACCGTGATGGGATGTCCTATTATCGGTCCGAGCTTGCCTTGACCCTTGCAAAGTTCGGCTTAAATGATCACGTTAAGCGACTCTTTCATAACAGTTTGCACGACGACGCCACATCTTCTTACGAGATCACTAGGTTCATCAAGGCATGGCTTATCACGCGTGGTGCATCGTGTGCGGCAGAGTTGGTTACGATAATCAAACACCACGCCTTGTCGGCAGAACTTCAGCTGGCTGTAGCTGACGAGCTGGCAAAACAAGGACTTCTGCCGCTCGCGGTGGATGTCTGGATGCATATGCTGTCCACTCAGGAACGAAGCCCCGAATATGCGCTGACGGCGATCGCGAGGTTAGTTGCGTTCGGTTGCGGCGAGAACCTAACACGACGGGAGATTGCGGGAGGCGCGGGCGCGGCTTATCCGATTGCTGAAGTGGCCCGTACAGTTGCTTCGTGGTTAAGCTCTTCGTCGACGACTTTGAAGACTTTGAATAATGTTAGTGACGATGGGATGTCAAGTGTGTAAATCAGCGTCCCTGGCGGGACGCTGATTTACTACTCGATTTCAATTTTACTACTCGATTTCAATGCAAGATTGTTAGCGGAGTCTCAAGACATCTGGAAGTCAGGTTGCGGTGACTGTTGAATTTTAATCATGGTGTGGTGATGGGGCGGGGGCCGTCGGGAATGTGGGGTGGTTGGTGTTAAGTTGGCCGGTGGACCGTACCCGTGGCATGTCATGTTGGCAGCTGTGGAGCCCAAGAGGTGTAACGGGTCTTCTCATGTGGTATAGCTGGCCATGGTGCGCAGCACGTACTGCAGGATTCCGCCGTGGCGGTAGTACTCGGCCTCCCGGGGGTGTCGATTCTCAGCACGGCGTCGAACTCCACCGGGTCCGCTCCTTCGTGGGTGGCCTTGACATGCACAGTGGCCGGGATGGAGCCGGCGAGGGCCAGATCGTGCGCGAGGGGCATGGAGATGAGCCTAGAGCTGCAGCGCGAGGTGGGTCCGGGTTGCTGGGTCAGACGACAACGGAGAGTATGATACGACGATGCCCGGGTCGGAGTTCACCGATCGGTTCCGTACCACCCTGGAGCTCTACGAGGTGGGGGAAAACATGCTGCGGCAACGGCTGTGCCGCGAGCGCCCGGCAGCCAGCGCGCAGGACATTGATGGCGAGATCGCCGCGTGGCTCCGGCGCCGACCTGGTGCCGAGCACGGCGACCATCCCGGGCCGCCGTCGTCACGGCGATTGTGAACCGGGTCGAGGCAGCGCTACGCCGGATCGCGTCCGATCTGGATTCCCGACAGGCCGAATGGGCGCTGATTGGGGGTTTCGCGGTCTCGGCTCGGGCTGAGCCGAGATTCACCCGCGACGTCGACATAGCCGTACTCGTCGACGGTGATGCGGCCGCCGAGCAATTGGTCCGGTCGCTGACTGCGGACGGATACGGCCTCGAGGCCCTCGTCGAGCAGGACGCCGTGGGCAGACTCGCGACCGTGCGGTTGATCAGCCCCGGTGCCAACGGCATCGGGGTGGTCGTCGACCTGGTCTTTGCCACAGCGGGGATCGAGGCCGAGATCGTCGCGGAGGCCGAGGTGCTCGAGATCCTCCCCGGAGTCTCGATGCCGGTCGCCGCCGCAGGCCATCTCGTCGCCCTCAAGCTACTCGCGCGCGATGACGAGACTCGCCCGCAGGACGCGGCCGACCTCCTAGCTCTGGCGTCCGTACTCGGCCCCGAGGATCGACTCACAATGTTTTGCGGGCCATTGCGCGCAAAACATACTGGAGGATTCCGCCGTGGCGGTAGTACTCGGCCTCTCCGGGGGTGTCGATTCTCAGCACGGCGTCGAACTCCACCGGGTCCGCTCCTTCGCGGGTGGCCTTGACGTGCACAGTGGCCGGGATGGAGCCGTTGTTGAGCGCGGTGACGCCGGAGATGTCGAAGGTCTCGGTGCCATCCAGGCCCAGCGACGAGGCTGACTCGCCGACGGGGTACTGCAACGGGAGCACGCCCATTCCGATCAGATTGGAGCGGTGAATGCGTTCGAGGGACTCAGCGAGCACCGCGCGGACTCCGAGTAGCAGGGTACCCTTGGCTGCCCAGTCCCGGGAGGAACCCGAGCCGTATTCCTTGCCGGCCAGGACCAGCAGTGGAATTCCGGCGGCCGCATAGCGCTGCGCGGCGTCGTAGATCGGCACTGGGGCGGCACCGGGGGATGCGGTGAAATCGCGAGTGTAGCCGCCGCTGACGTCTTTGAGCAGCAGGTTGCGCAGCCGGATATTGGCGAACGTGCCGCGGATCATCACCTCGTGATTGCCCCGGCGAGATCCATAGGAATTGAAATCCTTGCGCTCAACACCTCGTTCGGCGAGGTAGTGACCGGCGGGGGAGTCCGCTTTGATTGCCCCGGCGGGGGAGATGTGGTCTGTGGTCACCGAATCCCCGAGCGACACCAGCACCCGGGCACCCGAGATGTCGGCCACCGGCGCTGGTTGCGCCGTCATCCCCTCGAAATACGGGGGCTTGCGAACGTAGGTCGATTCCGGATCCCAGGTGAAAGTCTCACCTTCCGGCGTTGGCAGGGACTGCCAGCGAGCGTCACCGGCGAAAACGTCAGCGTAGTCCTTGGTGAACATCTCCTGGCTGATCGCGAACTCAATCACCTTCTGGATCTCCTCTGGCACGGGCCAGATGTCAGCCAGATACACCGGGTGGCCGTCGTGGTCGAGGCCTAGCGGGTCGCTGGCGAAGTCGACGTCCATGGTTCCGGCCAGCGCGTAGGCGATCACTAACGGCGGTGAGGCGAGGTAGTTCATCGTGACGTCTGGGTTGATCCGGCCCTCAAAGTTGCGGTTGCCGGACAGCACGCTGACCACCGCGAGGTCGCCGTCATGGACGGCCTGCGAAACCCCCTCGGGCAACGGACCCGAGTTGCCGATGCATGTGGTGCAGCCGTAGCCGACCAGGTGGTAGCCAAGTTTCTCCAGGTAGGGCCACAGCCCGGCCTTCTCGTAGTAGTCGGTGACCACCTGGGAGCCGGGCGCCATCGACGTCTTCACCCATGGCTTGACGGTCAGACCCAGCTCGACGGCGTTGCGGGCCAGCAGCGCCGCGCCAATCATCACCGACGGGTTGGACGTGTTGGTGCACGAGGTGATCGACGCGATCACCACGGCACCATGGTCGAGCTCATACCCAGCGCTCTCGGCGAGCCGCACTGATGTCGGGCAGTGCGGGCGACCCTGCGTCCCGGCCGCGGCCGAGACCGCCCTGCGGGGCTTGCCCGCGCCATTGTCGCTGCTCACCGCGCTCGCATCGCTGGCAGGGAAGGAATGGAGGCCCGCCTGGTCCACCTTGGACTGCGCCGCACCGGCGTAGCTGACCAGCGCCTGGCGGAATGCCGCCTTGGCCTGCGACAGCGAGATCCGGTCCTGTGGGCGCTTAGGCCCGGCGATGGAGGGAACCACGGTGGACAGGTCCAGCTCGAGGTACTCGGAGTAGGTGGCCTCCCGGCGCGGGTCGTGCCAGAGATCCTGCTCCTTGGCGTAGGCCTCGACCAGCGCGAGCTGCTCAGCGGGACGGCCGGTGAGCTCCAGGTAGCGGATGGTCTCCTCGTCGATGGGGAAGATCGCGCACGTGGAGCCGAACTCGGGGCTCATGTTGCCGATGGTGGCGCGGTTGGCCAGCGGCACCGCCGCCACACCCGCACCGTAAAACTCGACGAACTTCCCGACCACACCGTGTCGGCGAAGCATCTCCGTCAGGGTGAGCACGACATCGGTAGCGGTCGCCCCGGAAGGGATGGATCCGGTGAGCTTGCAGCCGACCACCTGCGGGATGAGCATCGACACTGGCTGACCAAGCATCGCGGCCTCAGCCTCGATACCGCCTACGCCCCATCCGAGCACACCGAGCCCGTTGACCATCGTGGTGTGACTGTCGGTGCCCACCACGGTGTCCGGGTAAGCCTGCCCGTTGCGGATCATCACAGTACGCGCCAGGTGCTCAATGTTGACCTGATGCACGATCCCGGTCCCCGGCGGGACCACCGTCAACTCATCGAAAGCGCCTTGTCCCCAGCGCAGGAACTGGTAACGCTCCCGGTTGCGCTGATACTCCAGGTCGACATTGCGCGCGAAGGCATCCGGGCGGCCGTACACGTCGGCGATCACGGAATGGTCGATGACCAGTTCGGCCGGAGCCAGCGGGTTGACCGCCTTCGGATCACCGCCCAGAGCTGTGATCGCCTCGCGCATCGTGGCCAGATCGACCAGGCACGGCACCCCGGTGAAGTCCTGCATGATGACTCGGGCCGGGGTGAACTGGATTTCGGTAGACGACTGCGCCTGCGCGTCCCAGCCGGCGAGCGCCTCGATGTGCCCGGCGGTGACGCGCCCACCAGCGCCTGACTCCCAGCGCAGCAGATTCTCCAGCAACACCTTCAGACTGTACGGCAGGGCTCGCCACTGGGTACCGAGCCGCCGCTCTACCCCGGCTAACCGGAACACCTCATAACAGGCTGTCCCGACGGACAACGTGCCCCGGGTACCAAAGCTGTCGGCACTGCCTGTTGTGTGGGTCACTGGCTCCTCCGCTGGAGAGGGCTAGGCTGGTGCCCTCCACTCGACTCTACGTCTGGCCGTTGCGCCGACGAGATCAACGGACGAAACCTTAACGGTGCAGTAAACAAGACTTCAGGCCGGAGGTGGCAGACCATGCGGGTGCCCTTGACCGTCGCCGATTTCCTTGCCCGCGGCGAGACGGCGTTCGCCCAGTCCGTCGCGGTCGTGGACGAATCCGCCCAACCGGCCCCACCGGTACCGGTGTCAACCTACCGGCAGCTCGGCGACAGGGTCCGCGCCTGGCAGGCCGGTCTGGACGCGCTCGGGGTGGGTGCGGGGGAGCGGGTGGCCGTGGTCAGCCACAACTGCACCCGGCTGCTCGAGTTGCTGCTTGCGGTCCCAGCCAGCGGCCGTATCTGCGTGCCGGTGAATTTCCGGCTCCGCGCCGACGAGGTTAGCTACATCGTTTCGCACAGCGGCGCCTCGGTGCTGCTGATCGACCCGGAGCTCGACGAAGCCCTCGCAGCGGTGGCTGCGCCGCACCGTTTCGTGCTCGGCGGTGAGACCGAGGAGCAGCTGATGCGCTTCGACACCGAGCCGCGCCCCTGGGCCGAGCCGGACGAGGACGCCACTGCGACGATCAACTACACCTCGGGCACCACCGCGCGGCCCAAGGGAGTGCAGCTGACCCATCGCAACATCTGGATCAATGCGGTCACCTTCGTGCTGCACACCCGCGCCTGGGAGCGCGACGTCTACCTGCACACCCTGCCGATGTTCCACTGCAACGGCTGGGGTATGCCCTTCGGGCTCACCGGGCTGGGAGCCAAGCAGATCGTGCTGCGCAAGGTGGACGGTGCCGAGATCCTGCGACGAGTCGCCCAGCACGGCGTGACGTTGATGTGTGGCGCCCCCACGGTGTGGCTTGCGGTGCTGCAGGCAGCCGCAAGCTGGGACGGCGAGATTCCTGGGCGAGGGCGGCTGCGGCTGGTCTGCGCGGGTGCGCCACCGCCGAGGCGAGTGATCCAACGGGTCGGCGAGGAACTGGGGTGGGAGTTCATCCAGATTTACGGACTCACCGAGACAGCACCACTGCTGACCTTCAACCGCAGCGCACCGGCCGAGGACGACCTGTCCGCCGAGGACCGCGCCCGCAGCCTGTCCCGGGCCGGCGCTCCGGTGTTGGGCGTGCAGCTGCGCACCTCCCCGGACGGGGAAGTACTGGCCCGCTCCAACGTCGTGATGGCTGGCTACTGGGACGACCCACAGGCTAGCAGCGAAGTGCTCGTGGACGGCTGGTTTCACACCGGTGACGGCGGGTCAGTGGATGAACAGGGCTACCTGTCCATCACTGACCGGAAGAAAGACGTGATCATCACCGGTGGTGAGAACGTTTCATCCATCGAGGTGGAGGACTGCCTGTTCAGCCACCCGGCGGTAGCCGAGGTAGCGGTGATCGGCGTGCCTTCCGATCGCTGGGGTGAGACGGTCAAGGCGCTCGTCGTGGTGGCTGCGGGGGCGCAGGTCTCCGAGGATGAGATCATGATCTACTGCAAGGAGCGACTGGCCGGCTACAAGGCACCGACGTCGGTGGAGTTTCGTGAGGCCATTCCCCGCACCACCACCGGAAAGATCCAGAAGTTCAAGCTACGCCAAGAGTACTGGGAAGGTCCGACGGCGAGCCGCTCGCGCCCGTGACCGCCGCTCACCCTGGAAGGTAGGGGTGCGCGGCCGTGCACCGCGCACGCAGCCAGTTATACCAACCGGCAACACCGTCGCCAGTGGTGGCTGACAGTTGCAGGACTTCTACGCCTGGGTTCGCCCGTCGAGCTCCCTCCAGGAAGGCGGCTACGTCGAAATTGACGTACGGCAGCAGATCGGTCTTGTTGAGCAGCACCAGATCAGCGGCGCGGAACATCTGCGGGTATTTTCTCGGCTTCTCCGCGCCCTCGGTAACCGAGGTGATGACCACCCGGGCCTGCTCCCCGAGGTCGAACAGCGCCGGGCACACGAGATTGCCGACGTTTTCGATCAGCACTACTGACCCGTCTGGCGGGTCCAGCGTCCGCAGTCCACCGGCCAGCATCTGGGCGTCGAGATGGCAGCCCGACCCGGTGTTGATCTGTACCGCCGGGGCGCCGGTGGCCCGGATGCGGTCCGCGTCCAGCACCGTCTCCTGATCACCTTCGACCACCGACACCCGCAGTTCGGTGCCCAGGTCCCGGATGGTGCGCTCAAGCAGGGTGGTCTTCCCCGCCCCTGGTGAGCTCATCAGGTTCACCGCGAGGACGCCGTGTTCGGCGAACCACTTGCGGTTGAGTTCGGCGAGCGCGTCATTGCGGGCCAGTACCGCTTGCTCGAGCGTGACGGTTCGGGTCTCGGAGTGACCGTGTCCGTGCCCATGTTCGTGCCCATGTTCGTGGGTGTGCTCGTGGTGTTCGAGGATGGTGCCGCCAGAGCAGCCACACGTCGCGCACATCAGGCCAGTACCTCAACTTCCCGGATTTTCAGTTCTTCTCCCGCGAGGAGCTGCCGGTTCGCGCTGCCGCAGGAGCACAGCACGAGCAGGTCCACCAGTGCGAATTCGGCGCCGCAATCACGGCAGCGGGCCCTCCCCGTGGGCTGGACGATCTCCAAAGCAGCCCCCTCGAGTGTGGTGCCCTCAGTCACCAGATCGAAGCAGAACCGGACCGAATCCGCCACTACACCAGAGAGTGTGCCGATCTCCAAGCAGACCCGCCGCACCGCCGCATCGCCCATCCGCTCACGTACCGCCTGAACAACGCTCTGGGTGATCGCCATCTCATGCAAAAAGCACCCTCCTCGGCTCACTACCTAGTGCAGTCCCCTACGGGGATCTTGTCAAGGGCGAGACACTGTTGTGATGCAGCGTTGTATCCGAGTTGAGGTGCGGGTCGAGGGTGTCGTGCAGGGGGTGGGGTTCCGGCCCTACGTCCACGGTCTGGCGCGCCGTCTCGGCCTGTCCGGCCGAGTTGGCAACGACACGGAGGGCGTCCTCATGGAGGTGGAGGGAGCCGAACCGGCGGTCAGTGAGTTCCTCGCGGCACTTCCGGCGCAGGCGCCGCCGCTGGCCGTCATTGAGCGGGTGCGAACCAGCCCGCTGGTCCCCACCGGGGAGCCGGGTTTCCGCATTGTGTCCAGCAACGCCGCTGGCCGGCGGGACACCTCGGTCTCGGCGGACAGCGCGACCTGCGAGGATTGCCTTCGGGAGCTGGCCGATCCTACCGACCGCCGCTTCGGCTACCCGTTCATCAACTGCACCAACTGCGGGCCAAGGTTCACCATCGTGCGTGACGTGCCCTACGACCGGCCGTTCACCACGATGGCGCCGTTCACGATGTGCCACGCCTGCGCCAGCGAATATCATGATCCCACCAACCGGCGCTTTCACGCTCAGCCAGTGTGCTGCCCGGCGTGCGGGCCCCGGCTGCGGCTGCTCGACGCCAGCGGGGCCAACCTGTCCGGTGCGCCGCTGGCGGCGGCTGCGGCGCTCGTGAACAGCGGGGCGGTGCTGGCGGTCAAGGGGCTCGGCGGCTTCCACGTCGCGACGCTGGCCGCTGACGCGGCCGCGACCGCCCTGCTGCGCGCGCGCAAGCACCGCGAGGACAAGCCGTTCGCGGTCATGGTGGCCGATCTGGAGACCGCTCACAAGTTCTGCGTGATTGACCCGGTGGGGGAGCAGATGCTGACCGGACGACGCCGGCCGGTGGTGCTGCTGCCACGCCGCCCGGACGCCCCCCTCGCGCCGGCCGTCGCCCCCGGCAACCGCAACCTGGGGCTGATGTTGCCCTACACCCCACTGCATCACCTGCTGCTGCGCGACACCGCTGGGCCCATCGTGCTGACCAGCGGAAACGTCTCCGACGAGCCGATCGCTTACCAGGACGACGACGCGCGTCAGCGGCTGGCCGGGATCGCGGATGCCTTTGTGACCCACGACCGGGCGATCCACATGCGCACCGACGACTCGGTGGTGCGGGTGTTCCGCGGCGCTGAACTCCCAGTGCGCCGCTCCCGCGGCTACGCACCCGAACCACTGGCCCTCGCTGCGTCGGCGCAGCGGCCCATCCTCGGTTGTGGCGCTGAACTCAAGAGCACCTTCTGCCTGGCTCGGGGACGGCACGCATTCATGTCCCACCACATCGGTGATCTGGAGAACTACGAGACCCTGCGCTCGTTCACCGAGGGCATCACGCACTTCCGGCGGCTCTTTGACGTGACGCCGGAAGTGGTCGCGCATGACCTGCACCCGGAGTACCTGTCCACCAAGTACGCGCACGACCAACCTGATGTTGAGCTTATCGGGGTGCAGCACCACCACGCGCACATCGCGTCCTGCCTCGCCGACAACGGTGACGCTGGCCCGGTGCTCGGCGTGGCCTTCGACGGGTTGGGCTATGGCAGCGACGGCACCTTGTGGGGTGGAGAGTTCCTGCTGGCCGATCTGGTCGGGTTCCAGCGGCTGGCGCACCTGGTTCCGGTCCCGATGCCGGGCGGTACCGCAGCCATCCGGCAACCCTGGCGGATGGCTGCCGCCTACCTGGGAACGGAGGCCCCGCAGGAGCTGTCAGAGCGCAACGCCGAGCACTGGGACGCGGTGCTGGCGATGGCTTCCCGGCAGGTGAACGCCCCGCTGACGTCCAGCGCCGGGCGGCTGTTCGACGCTGTCGCGGCGATCCTCGGGATTCGTGACTCGATCAATTACGAGGGCCAGGCCGCGGTGGAACTCGAGCAGCGGGCCGACCTCGCCGAGCGAGGCAGCTACCCGGCTGCGGTGACCGAAGGGCCCGCGTTGCAACTGCACGGCGTGGATTTGGTACGTGCCGTGGTGGCCGACCTCCACGCCGGGGTGCCCCCGGAGGTGATCGCCACCCGGTTCCATTACGGCGTCGCCGATGCGATCGTCCGGGTTTGCCTGATGTTGCGGGACTCCACCGGAGTGAGCGTCGCCGCCCTGTCCGGCGGGGTGTTCCAGAACGTCCTGCTGCTCGAGCGCACCGTGGCAGGCCTGGAGCACTCCGGTTTCCGGGTGCTCACCCACTCCAGGGTCCCGCCCAACGACGGCGGCATCAGCCTCGGCCAAGTCGCCATCGCCGCCGCATCCCTGCGTTGACCAGGTAAGGTACTGTTTGTTCGACGCTGGAGGGACCGAGCGATACCCTGGGTGTCGTTGCCTCGGACCCCGGCGACCTCATCCACGATGTCCGCCGGAGGTGCTCGCCATGTCCCGCATACGGTTGATCATGGATGAGCAGCGGCGGCCGGAACGACCGCGCACGGTCGGGACGGTAGAAGCCGAGCTGAGGGCGATGCTCGCGGCCGGCGAGCTCGAGCTCCCCCGTCCTGGCTGCGGGGCGACCGCCCAGCGCTGGGCGGTGCTCGCTGACTGGGGCCGGTGGGACCTGGCGCTGGCCCGGCTCGCTGAGGGGCACACCGATGCCCTCGCGGTGCTGGCCGAGGCCGGTCGCGCGGCCGTGCCGGATGCGCTTTACGGGGTGTGGGCGGCCCGATCCGGCGGCACCGGGGCGCGGCTGCTCTCCGGGGGCGACGGGCTGCTGCTCGAGGGGACTATCCGGTTCTGCTCGGGCGTGCGCAGCCTCGACCGGGCTCTGGTGGTGGCCGACGCGCCGGGCACTGCGAGTAGCGGGCGGCTGCTCGTCGACGTCGTGGTGGCCCATCCCCGCGTTCACCTCGTGCCCGATACCTGGCAGACCTCCGCGATGGACGCCGCCGACACCCAGGACGTGCGGTTCGATGAGCTTCCGGTGGAGCGCGACGTCGTCATCGGCGCGGCGGACTGGTACAATTCGCGGCCCGGCTTCGCCTTCGGCGCAGCGGGTGTTGCCGCTGTCTGGTGGGGCGGGGCGGCCGGGCTCCTGCACCGCGTCACCGGTCACCTGTCCCCAGCCCCCGATGCTCATCAGCTCGCTCACCTCGGTGAGCTGCACGCCTTGCTGGAGGCGGCCGATGCCCTGCTCGCCCGCACCGCCACCGCCCTCGACGCGGCACCTGGCGCCGATCACTCCCGCCGGGTGGCCGAGGTGCGCTGCGCGGTGGAACGGGCCGCGCGCGAGGTCATCGACCGGGCGCCGCGGATGGTCGGGCCCGCGCCGCTGAGCCGCGACGGCGAGCTCGCCCGCGCGCTGGCCGATCTCGCGCTCTACATCCGCCAGCACCACGCCGAGCGCGACCATGCCGCGCTCGGCGCCCAGGTGCTCGCCGCGCGGCGGGGCCGATGACAGCACCCGCCGCGTGGACCCGTGCGCTCCACGAGCAGCGGCCGCCGCGATTCAACCCGGCCGCGCACCACCGCGTCGTCGTGGTGGCCGCACATCCCGACGACGAGACGCTAGGGGCCGGCGGCGCCCTGCGGGCGATGCACGGGACCGGTGCGGACATCACACTGATCGTCGCCACCGACGGGGAGGCCGCCTATTATCAGGGCCTGGGTGCCGCCGCACGGCGGGATCTCGCCCGTGTCCGGCGGGCCGAGCTTCTCGCGGCATTGCACGCGCAGGGGCTGGCCGGAGTGCCGGTGCACTGGCTGAGTCTGCCCGACTCGGGGCTCGCTGACCACTTCAACGCGCTGCGCCACGCGTTGGTCCCGCTGCTCGCCGAGGCGGACGCCTACCTCGCGCCGTGGTCGGGCGATCCACACCCGGACCACCGGGCCGCCGGTTTGGCTGCGGCTGCGGCCGCTCCGGCCACGGCGCACGGCTGGTCCTACCCGATCTGGATGTGGGCGTGGATCTCGCCGGACGACCCAGCAGTGCCGTGGCGACGTGCGCACGTCATCCCGCTCGACGCGGCCGCGCGCGCCGCGCGGCGTGCGGCCGTCGCGTGCTTCGTCTCGCAGATCGAACCCGGACCGGACGGATCGTCGCCGGTGCTGGCGGCGGGCCTGCTCGACCATGTGGACCGTGCCGCCGATCTGCTGTTCCGGGAACCGCGCGCCGCCAGCGCCCCCATCGACCTGTTCGCCGCGCTCTACGCCGACGGCAACGACCCCTGGCACACGGACTCCTGGTATGAGCGCCGCAAACGCTCCGTGGTCCTCGCCAGCCTGCCTCGTGAGCGTTATCGCACCGCCTTCGAACCGGGATGCGGCGCAGGCGAGCTCACGGTCGAGCTGGCCCGCCGCTGCGACCGGGTCCTCGCCTCCGACCCGGTGCCCGCCGCGGCCCAGCGGGCCCGCGCCGCCACCCGGGACGCACCCGGAGTGCAGGTGGTCCAGGCCGCGCTGCCCGCGGCTGTTCCGGCAGAGCCGGTGGATCTCGCGCTGTTCAGTGAGGTCCTCTACTACCTCGACGATGCCGCGGTCGCCGCTACGTTGGACCGCACGCTCGCCGTCACCAGACCCGGGGGTGACGTGATCGTCGTGCACTGGCGGGGCTGGCCCGCCGAGGCGCCCCGCGACGCAGAGGCCACCCACCGCTTACTCCGCGCCCGCCTCGAACTCGAGCTGCTGGTCGAACACGTTGACGAGGACTTCCTGCTACACGTTTTGCGACGCCGGTGATCGGCCTGCGGATCGAGGCGGTCGCAGTGATCATCCCCGCGCGTGATGAGCAGGATGACATCCTCCCGTGCCTGCGCAGCATCCGCCGGGCCCTCGACCGGCTCCCGGTCGGGATCGCGACGGCCGTCACGATCGTGCTGGACCGGTGCGCCGACCGGACACCAAACCGAGTCGGCGCCCTGATCGAGGGGTGGCCGCAAGCGTCGGCCCTGCGCGTTGCGGCCGTCGGGGGCAGGCGGGCCGGCACAGCGGCCGGCCCGGAGCCCGCGCACATCGTGGCGGGCTCCGGGGTCGGCGCCGTGCGCGATCTGGGCATCCGCCACGTACTCGCCCGCCTGGCGGCGCACTCACCGGCAGCCATCTGGGTACTCAACACCGACGCCGACACCACCGTGGCACTGGATTGGGCACTCGCGCACCTCACGCTGGCCGACGCCGGCGCCTGCGGTGTCGCAGGCCTAGCAGAGCTCGCCGACACCGCCGCGCTGTCACCGGATGCGAGACGTCGGTATCGGGCCGTCGTCGTTGACGGGCTTGATGGTGACCGGCACCGGCACGTCTACGGGGCGAACCTCGGCGTCCGCGCCGATGCTTACCTGCGCGTTGGCGGCTTCCCTGTGGATGGTGCCGGTGAGGACCACGGGCTCTGGAACCGGCTGCGCTCCGGCGGATATCCCCTCGTGCAACCGACAGCGGTCCGGGTGCGCACGAGCGCGCGCACCTGCGGCCGCGCACCCGGTGGACTCGCCGACCTGCTACTCACGCTGCACAATGCGTCCACCACCGACCCGGCGCCCGCCGCCGACGCGGGGCTCTGAACGCGCTGAGTTGGCGTCATGATTGAGGCGGCCAGCGGGGGGGTGCTGCGCCTCGGTTCATCGACCACGTCACACCGCCCAGCCGCCCCTCCTGGATGGGCTCCGGCGCGCGGTGCTGATAAGAGCTCGACAGTTCGGCGCTGGCCTCGCCACCCTGGTTCAGTACCAGGCACGGGGGGCGATAGGCGCAGCGCGCGCACACCTCTGGTGCCGGGCTCGGATAGATCTCGAGGCCCGTGCTGGTGGCGATGCTGGCCTCGGCGGCTAGGTCCCAGCCGGCTGCTGCAAGCTCAGCCTCGCCGCGCCGGATCCGGGTGCGGCGGAACCCCTCGGTGCCCTCAGCATGCAACCGCTCGCCAGCGACGCTGCCGCTGCGGGCGTACATCCGGCGGTGACGCACCTGCCCGCGTTCCGCCGGCGGTGCGGCGTTCGTGCTCAGCTCGCCGGCGTCGACCCGGATCTCGTTGTATACCGTGCCCGTGATCTGCATCCCCAGGTAGAACTGGGGCCATGCCCAGCACCACGCGATCGTCCGCTCGTCCAACTGGAGCACATCGTGATCGGCCCACGAATCGGTGACCAGCCGGTGTTGGACAACCCAGTAAGCGTCATCGGAGTCGACGACAAGCAGGTCGACACGGTCGTAATACCGGATCTCCGCACCGGCCGGAGTCAGGAGGTAGGCGCCGGGCGTCGCCGGATGGGGAATGTTTACCTCGAAATCGGTGTCGACGCGCAATGGAGTGAAGTGGTCAACCGTCGGCGCCCATGCGGCGTAGGCATCGAGCAGCGCATGGCCCCGGTCCAGCGTCTCCTGCAGGGCTTGGCCGTCGGCCCCTACCTGGCCCCGCACCGAACGGTCTAGAGCCTGATACACCAGGGGTTGCACGATCGACTTGTCCCACTCCCACATCCCGGGGAAGTAGTACACCGCAAGCGCAGCACGCAGTGCCTGGGTCAGGTCGACCAGGCCCGGTGCGGGATCCACAGAGGGGACAGGTTCGAGGTTGCGCCGGTTACGCGAGCTCAGGTCCCATTCCCGGCGGCAGCGCTTGAACGCTGTCCGGTCAGACGGGTGGATGCGGTAAACCATCGCGCCTCGACTCAGTGCCCGTGACATGCCCGTGACGTGCCTGTGACGACTCAGGACCGGTGATTCAGTGCGCGTGCGGCCAGGGATCATCCGCCGACCAGCGGCAACGATCTTGACCCCCGGCCGCCGCGTCCATCTCGGCGAACAGATCCTCGAAGAACGCCGACACGTCCTGGAGATGATGTGCCTGCCACCCGCCGTAGTAGATCCAGGCATCGGGCAGCGACTCACCCGACCCTGGGCCGGAGAAGGCCTCATCAGCACCGAAGCGCCGCAACGCGTAGCTGTCGCCCCGGCGTTCGATGTAGACAAGCTCACCAGGTTCGGGCCAGTCGGCCACGAGTGTGGTGATCAACTCATTCCGATTCAGCGAACCTCCCCTGGCAACATAGTCAGCAGATCCGCGGCAGCGGGTCGCCGACCAGTAGATCAATGATTCGGGTGCCACCGAACCCGGTCTTGAGCAGCACCAGCCCGGGTGGATCCTCGGCAACGTGGCCGACCACGGCGGCCCCGGCACCGAGCGGATGCGCCTGCAACGCCGCCACTGCGGCGTCGGCCGCACCAGGGTCGACAATCGCCACGATGCGTCCCTCACAGGCGACGTAGAGCGGGTCGATGCCCAGCAACTCGCAAGCGCCACGGACTTCTGCCCGCACCGGGACGGCGTCCTCCTCAACCACCACGGCCACGCTCGCAGCCGTGGCCACCTCGTTGAGGATTGTCGCGACGCCGCCACGGGTGGCGTCGCGCATCGCCCGGACGTGCGGGCCCACCGCGTCGAGCAGCCCCCGCACCAGTTCGTGTACCGAAGCGGTGTCGGAGACCAGATCGGCCTCGATGTCCAGCTCGCCGCGGGCCAACATGATGGTAATGCCGTGGTCGCCCACCGGACCGGAGACGATCACCGCGTCCCCAGGGCGCGCGGTAGCCACGCCCAAGGTCAGGTTATCGGTCAGTAACCCGACGCCGGCTGTGTTGATGTAGCAACCGTCGCCCTTGCCCCGCTGCACGACCTTGGTGTCACCGGTGACAATCGAGACTCCGGCCGCCGCCGCCGCCGTGGCCATCGACGCCACGATCCGCCGCAGGTCCTCGACCGGAAATCCCTCCTCCAGGATGAACCCGGCGGAGAGATGGGCCGGCTGCGCCCCAGAGACGGCAAGGTCGTTGACCGTGCCGTTGACGGCGAGGTCACCGATGTTCCCACCGGGGAAGAACAGCGGCGACACCACATAGGAGTCCGTGGTGAAGGCCAGCCGCGCATCGCCAGCGGTTACCGTTGCGGCATCCTCAAGTGGTTCCAGTAGAGGATTGCGGAAGGCATCCAGGAAGATCGCCTCGATCAGCGACTGGGTAGCCTTGCCACCAGCCCCGTGCGCGAGCGTGATGAGCTTCTCGCGCACGCGGGGCCGGGCCCGCCGAGCCCGCTCGATGCGTTCCAGCACCAACTGCTCCCGGCTGGAGTGCTCAGCCCCGGCTGCGGCATGCGCGGGATACCCCGCGTCATGCTCGGCGACGGCCGCTTCCGCCCCGCCAGCCCGCTGCTGGGCGGTGTCCTGGTGCGTCATGCCCGGCTCGCTTCGATGCTGACTTCCCGGACCCGTTGGCGGCTGAACCGGCCGAAGTTGTAGTACGCCGCACAGGCCCCCTCCGAGGAGACCATGCAGGTGCCGATCGGCATCTCAGGCGTGCACGCGGTGCCGAACACCTTGCATTCCCACGGCTTGAGCACACCCTTGAGCACCTCGCCGCATTGGCAGGCCTTCGGGTCGG
>JBATXM010000080.1:0-15337 GCA_049673305.1 Pseudonocardiaceae bacterium
CACTGTTTTGGTGCCGAAAATGACACGTCGTGTCATTTTCGGCACCAAAACAGTGATCTTAAGTCCCAGACCTCCTGAAAGAGGTCGTCAACGTCGATTGATACGGCGCTCGCTGGCGACGAGCCACCATCCGCCCGTCACCCCGCCTGCGCACCACCAGCTCCGGGCGCGTCGCTCCCGCATCCCGGCCGGTACTTAGGTTGTCGTCAGGTTGTCGTCTCTCATCGCCTCAGCACTGAGCACACCACTGGGTCGGCTATCGAGGAACACTCGCGCGCACTGCGCGACGTGCCCCAGCGACACACCAAGGGACAGTGAGGTCGGGCATAGGCCAGAGACGTGGGCCAGAGACGTTGGCCAGACAGGATGTTAGGCATTGTTGCTCTGGTGTGGCGGGCTGGATCGTGGTAAAGACACGATGCGCAAGCGGCATCACCCCAGGGCGCCTGAGCCTGGGGCAGCGTCGGCGGCTGGCGTCGTGATGAGGGGGGATGCGGTGGTGGGCGGGGTTGTTGTACGCGGTGTGGGGCTGCGTTGCGTCGGGTGCGGCCGCGAGGTGAGGCGTGGTGTGACCCGTGTCGCCGGGCCGGGCCGGATCCGCGTCGAGATCTGCCGCCGGGGTTTTACTTCCAGGACCTGATCGCCGCCGCGCTAGCTGACTATGACTTCGCGACCGTGTTCCGTCAGGTGCGGGCGGTCACCGGGTGGTCCCAGCAGACCCTGGGCAACCTGGTCGGGCTGGACCAGGGTCGGATCTCGGCGATCGAGCGGTGTGTGCGCCGGTTGCGGGACGTGGCCGCGGTCGCCCAAGTGGCTACCGCCCTGGGTATCCCCCCGGTTCTGCTCGGTTTCGGCGACCCGGGAACTACCGTAGGTGTTGCCAGGGCTGAGGGGCGGAAGGTGGTGAGTTGGGTGGACCGCAGGGACTTCGCCACGGGAGCCGGGCCAATCCGAGACCTCGCCGTCGCGCAACTGCGCGCCACCATCCCCCTGCTGGGCGCTAAGATGGCCGCTGAGGTGCGGCCTCGGTTGTTTCTGGCCACCGCGCGCCTGGCGATGCAGGCGGGCTGGATGAGCTTCGAGGTCAACTTACATGACGCGGCCCGGCGGCTGTGGTTGATCGGACTTGAGGTCGCCCGCGACACCGATCACATCCACGGCAGCGATCTCACTGGGTACCTGCTGGCGGACATGGCAACCCAGGCCGTGCACTTGGGTCGCCCCGACGAGGCGCTACGCCTGGTCCACCTCGCCCACGCCGCCACTGCTGGATCGCACCCCGTCTCTGCGGCCACCATCGGCCTTCTGGCAAGCCAGCAAGCCCGGGCACACGCCGCCAAGGGGGAGGTCGCGCACTGCGACTGCACTTTAGGCCAAGCTGTCGAGCACTTCAGTACCATCACCCTGGCAACCACCCCATCGTGGGGTGCGTGGATCGGTGAAGCTGTCGTCTCCGGCTAGCAGGGTACGGCCCACTACGAGCTGTCCCTGGCCAAGCGCGACCCGCGCGCCGCAAACCAGGCGGTGGCGCTGCTGGGCGAGGCCGTGGACCACATCGGCCCCGACTACGCCCGGCCCCGCGCACTGTGGCTCACCGAGCTCGCCGGGGCCCACGCGATCGCTGGGGACGCCGACACCGCCGTCACCGTCGGCCACTAAGCCATCGACGCGGTCACAGCAGTGTTCTCACCCCGGGCGCGCGACCAGCTGCGCGTGCTGAACACCGCCCTGGAACCTCTGCACACCAGCACCGGTGTCGCCGAGCTCCGCGACCGACTGACTGCCACTCTCGCCTAAAAAGGGTTCCCTCGCGTGATTCGTCCCCGCAGTCAAGTTCCCTGACCAGCCTAGATCACGCTGACGCGACGTCGGCGATGTGGGTGAGGTCCTGGGCGCAGGCACGGGCCAGGCTGGCGATGACCGGTGTGCTCGTCGGTCCGGCGGTACCCATCCTGGTGGTGAGAGCCGTGACGGCGAGGTGGTCGGCTTGCTGCGCGCTGGCCGCCGCGTCCACGGCGCCGGCTCGGCCGTGATCGGCAAGGGCGGTCAGAGCAGCGGTGAGGTGCTGGATCGCTTCCCGCAACGGGGTGGGCAGCGGCTCGTGGTCGGTGAGCGCGCTGGTGGTGCTGCGGGCGAGGCTGAGCACGGCGGCGGCGAGCAGGGTGAGCTGCGCGGCGCGGCGGTCTGCGGCAGCGATGACCGACCGTTGTGCTCGGCGGCTCGGGGCGACGCGCACGATCTGCCGGGCGGTCGAGCGGCCCTGGGTGAGCGCGGCGAGCTGGCTGATGAGGTGCTCACCGGTGGACAGCGTCGACGCTGGATCGGCGGGCCGGGTGTCGGCGGCTGGCAGGTCCAGGCGCGCCAGGGTGTCCCGCAAGGCCGCATACACGGCGCGTTCGGGGTCGCGAATCAACGGCAGTGGATCGGCGGGGAACAGTAGGACGCTGAACACCAGGGCCAGCCCGCCACCGATCAGTGCGTCAACCAGGCGTTCGGCGCCGGTCGCGGTCTGCTCAGTCGCGATGATCAGGATGGCGGAGGCTGCGGTCTGGTTGTAAAACATCAGGCCCTGGGCGATGAAGCCCTGGCCCAGCACCACCGCGACAACGAGGGCCACCAGGACGGCCAGCCCCACCGCGATCGCCGATCCGCCAGCGACGGTCTGCGCGCCCACGCCGATGCTGATGCCAAGGGTCACCCCGGCGATCATCTGGACGGCGCGTTGCGCGCGGAGCACAGTGCTGGCGCTCAGGCACACCGCAGCGGCGATCGGGGCGAAGAACGGTTGCGAGTGGCCCAGCAGGGTGCGCGCGACATACCAGGCGAGCCCGGCCGCGACCGCCGTCTGGATGATCGGCCATCCCACCGGCCGCAGCCGCCCGCAGGCCGCCGCCGCCCGCGCCGCGACCCCGCAGCGATGCACGTCAATCATTGTGGCACCGCCGGGTCCGGTCACCGGGGCGACGACGTCTGGCGATCGTCCGTCGGCTCGGCGGCGATGTCGGCCGGCGCAAAGGCGAGGAAGGCCAGCGCGATGAAGCCGAACAGGGCGAGGACGCCGACGGCATGAGCCCAGCCGGCCTCGGCGATGGTGAGTAGGCCGATGCCTGCGACCAGGCAGGCGCCGGCCAACCGCGCCGCCAGCCTTGATCGGGAGACCGGCTGGGTGGCTTGTCGTGGCGGCGTCGGCGGCTGGCGGCCGGGGTCGAAACCACCGCGAAGCACCAGGCGGAACAGCAGCGCCAGCGAAGGAAAGAGGATCACGGCGCCGGCCAGGACGGCGACGACCACAGCGATCAGGGTGTCGCGTGGTGCGGCGGCCTGCGCGACGGTCAGCCCCGGCAGGAAGACCGGCCGCTGGGCAAGTGCCCACCCGGCGATGATGGCGGCGACGGCCAGCGCGGCGGTACCACGGGCCACGGTGAAGCGCCGCCGCCACACCAGCACCAGGGTTGTGACCCCCGCGAGGATCGACGCGATCAGGCCGGCGAGCCCATCGCCTGTGACCAGGCCGAGGTAGAGCGCAGGCGCATCGACCCGCAACACTGCCAGCGCGCCCAGGGCGATCGCCCCGGTGAGCGCGCCCGCGCCCAGCGCCCTGGCCCGGAACGCGCGCTCGAGGTCGGGCTGGGCGAGCCGGACCGCGTCGGCGCTGAGGTAGACCGCCGCCACAAACGCGCCGACCGCGACCGCGAGGACGCCAACCAGGATCGAGGTGGGGTTGAACCAGCTCGTGAGCAGGTTCCCGGTGGCGTTGCCGACCGGGACCCGGCGCGAGGCGATCCCGCCTGCCGCCGCACCCAGCGCGAACGGCGTCAGGATCGACGACAGCGCGAACACGATGTCGATGACCCGCAGCTGGCGTGGTTGCGACGTGCCGGAGCGCAACGCGTAGCCGGCCCCGCGGAAGATGATCCCGATCGCGGCGACGAACAGCGGCACGGTCAGGGTGGAGGCGATCGCGCCGAATGCGCTCGGGTAGGCCGTCCACACCACGGTGAGCACGAAGATCAGCCATACGTGGTTGGCCTCCCACACCGGCGCCATCGCGTGGTGCGCGTGGTCACGGATGCGCGCCGCGCCGGGCCCGGCCCCCGCCGTGAGTTGCCACAGACCGGCCCCGAAGTCCGCGCCACCCAGCACCGTGTACAGCGCGAGCCCGATCAACGCGAAGGTCAGCGGCAGGTCGGTGAGCTGCATGGTTCACCGCCGGGCGCTCAGCGCCGGAGGCAGTGGGTCCGCTGGCAACCGCAGCGGCACGGCGGCCAGCTGGCGCAGCACCCAGACCGCAGCGCCAGCCAGACCGAGGTACACCAGGGCCAGTGTCGCGTAGCCGATCGGGACGCCGCCAGCGCCGGTCACCGCCTGGGAGGTGCGCATCACGCGGTACACCACCCAGGGTTGGCGGCCGACCTCAGTGGTGACCCAGCCACAGATGAGCGCGAGGACCGACAGCGGCCCGGCCACCGCCAAGGCACGGTAGAACCACTCGGAGCGGGGCAGCCGCTGGTGCCGCACCCGCACCACGATGAAGATCACCGCCAGCAGGGCGAGCAGCAGCCCGCTGCCCACCATGGTCTGAAAGGCGATCCGCACCACGTTGACCGGCGGTCGCTGGTCGGGCGGGACCGCGTCGAGGCCCTGGACCGTGGCGTTCAGGGAGTGAAACGCCAGCAGCGAGAGCATCTTCGGCAGGGGGATGCCATAGCGGATCTCCTTGTCGGTGTACCAGCCCAGCAGGTGCAACGGTGCCCCGGTGACCGTGCTCGGCAGGCCCTCCAGTGCGGCGAGCTTGGTCGGCTGGGTCTGGGCGACCGCCCGGGCGGCCCAGTCCCCGACCAGCAGCTGTACCGGTGCTGCCAGCGCCGCCACGGTGAGCGGGATGGCCAGCGCAGTGCGCTCGTAGCGGCCCCACTGGCCGCGCAGCCGGCCCACCGCGTAGGCGCTGGCGAGCAGGAAACCGGTGACCAGGTAACCCGCCAGGTACATGTGCACCAGCTCGTGCCAGAAGTAGGAGTTGCCGAACAGCGCCCGGAACGGCTGCGCGTCGACCACCCGGCCCGCGCGCAGCGTGAAACCGGACGGGTGATTCATCCAGGCGTTGACCGAGATCACCGTCAGGGATCCGGTGAAACCAGCGAACGCGATCGGGAACCCGCTGGCGAAATGGGCTCTCGGCGAGAGCCGGTCCCAGCCGTAGACGTAGATGCCGATGAAGATGGCCTCCAGGAAAAAGGAGAAACCCTCAATGGCGAAGCCGAGACCGAACACACCACCGAACGTGGCGGTGAACGCCGGCCACAGCAGCCCCATCTCGAAGCTCAGGATCGTGCCGGTGACCACCCCGACCGCGAACAAGGTGACCAGCACCTTCGTCCAGCGCCTGGCCAGGATGAGATACAGCTCGTCACCGGTCCGCAGGTACCGCCATTCGGCGAACAGGACGATCGCCGGGAAAGCGATCCCGAAGCAGACCAGCGGGATGTGCACGGCGAACGACAGGGCCTGCATCTGCCGGGCCGCCAGCAGGTACGCCTGGTCGACTGGTGGCAGGATCGGCCCGGCGGCGGCGAGCGCGATCATCGTGTCGGTTGGAGCAGTTCGGCGAGCACGGCCGCCTGGCTGATCTCGGGTTGCCTGGTCGCGGTGAGCAGGGTCAGCGGTTGCCGAGAGGCGAGCTGGCGCAGGTGCGCGAGCGCGTCGCTGCGCTCAGGCTGCTCCAGCTCCTGGCGGTAGCGCCGAGCGAACTCCGCGAACCGCGCCGGATCGTGCCCGTACCAGCGACGCAGCTCGCTGGATGGCGCGACCTCCTTGCACCACTGGGTCAGTGCCGCCTTCTCCCGGCTCAGCCCCCGGGGCCAGATGCGGTCGACGAGCACCCGCGCGCCATCCTGCGGCGCGGGCTCGTCATAGACGCGGCGCACCCGCACCTCGGTGTCAGCCACCACGAGCCTCCCGCTGGCAGGTATGAACGTCCGCTGCGATGCCCACTATCGTCGGTCCAGGCAGGCTTCCTCACCAACCCACGATGACGAACTCGCCCCGAGCGTTCCACCCGATGGGCCAGGTTCACACCGCAGTGTCAGCGCCTGACGGTCGGTGCCGCCGGGACGCCGATGTCTCGTGAGGTGAGGCCATGATGCTCCGGTGGTGAGGTCCTGTCCGACCGCCAGACCGACGGAAAGTAACGGCCCGATCGACGCTTGGAGCCACTGCCTCGCGCCCCGACCAACCACCCAGTTACCGATCCTCACCCGGCTACCAATACATCGGTAACCCCCAACCCATACTCCTCGGAGGTTGTCCCGTGTTGCGCAAGTCGTTGGGCGGCCGGTGCACAACATGCGTTGCCGAGTTCTTCAAGAAGTTCCTTTGCGCCACTCTGCCATCGGATGCAAGTGTGATAACACCCGGTGCAACTTCTGCGTACCTGCAGTGACAGATATTACGCCATTCGGGTTACCTTCATCGCTAGAATAGCCAAAAATCTTACGTTAAGCAGCTTAATTTGATGGAATACGCCTCAATGACAACTCTGTTGGGTCCGAGCTCGTGAGCGTGAGAGGAGCACGTGATATCCCATCCCCGCGCTCCGACTGCACCGCGTCACGGCGAGATGACCCCACGGCACCCCGGCTTAGCTGTCGTCCTGAAGCTGGTCCGGGAGGTACGGTGGCCAAGGTATTCCTCAGCCAGCGAGACACGCTGGCTACTCTGGCGGACACTGGCAGGCTGGTGTGCCGGCGCCGGCGTTCCCTGCCTGAGTCTAATCCAGTTGGCTTGTTCCGCGATGAAAGGCGTAACGGCCGTCGCGATGCAGACGATTTGAGGCAGTGCAGACTCGGCGAAATGCTCGCGGCGTGCAGCTTTACGGGTCGGAGTCTGTGACATGAGTGGGAAAATCTGGGCGTGGGCGGCAGGGATTGCTGCGGCGGTCATCGCGGCTGTGATCATCGCAAACCTGGGCATCAACGCCCAGTTGGGCGTGACGATCGACGGGCCGACGACCGCTCCGTTCGGGAACAGAGTCGTGTTTCGGTTAGTCGGCCATGTCAATGGGCCATACGACTTCGCTTACCGGACTGACACCTTTGGGCAACGCATAGCATTTAACTCAAATGGTAGTTGGTTTATCTGCCCGTCGGTCGGACAGTTCACGATCACGTTGACAGCGGTGTCAAACGGGAATCAAGCGCAAGCAAGCCACACGGTCGGTTGTTTTTCGTTGGTACGTCACAAATCTTAGGCCCTGGAATAAAATAGTGGAAGATCTTCATCGGTTCAATGCACGAGCCGTAGCTGTTCTAGCGCCCCGCTCTCCCATACTTGAACGAGGTGTAGATTCGGCCGCTACCGTGATGCTGCGGTCCGTTCGGTCGAGGCCTCGGAAAAGCAGGAACTTAGCAGGGCGCGGTGGGCTGCTGCCGCAAAGGGGGGTCGATTAGTTCGTTGTATACCGACGTGCCCGACGCTGGCGCGCGTCTAGGCGTTGGTTGTTGCTTCCTGCGCGACTCTGTCATCTTCGTTACACTGCCACCCACCCCCGGGTACGTTCCACGAAGTCTTGCACTGCCGGGACTTTCGCGTGTGGCTTCATGTGGCGATAGAGGTCGCGGAGACGACCGACGCCGCGGGTTGAGTCCAGGGTCTCGGACAAATCGAGTGCTGCGGTGCCGTGTCTGGCAGCGGCGTCGAGGTCGCGCTGCGGGCCCGGATGAGCGAGGGCCTCGGCGAGACGGATCAAGTAGTTCCTCCGGTCGCGGATGAATGACTCCTCGAACAGGGCGATACCGTCTTCGAGCATGGTGACCGCCTGATCAGCTTTCTCCAATTGCAGCAGACAGCGGCCAGCACCAGCCGTAACCTCAGCCGGCCCGACCCAGTACAGGTACGGGGGTTCGTCGTCTCGATTGAGGCGTTCGACGTGAGTGCGAGTCTTCGAAATCGCCGCCGCGCAGCCTGAGGAATCCCCCAAGCTCGCCAAGGCGTATGCCTGCCTGCTGTAGAGCGCTGTCAACAGTCCCGCAGTCCCCCGACCCCGCACGCCGACTACCGCAGTATCGACGAGAGTGACGGCCTCCCCGGGGCACCCCCCGCGCGCAGCTTGATAGGCCATCGACCCGAGGATGTGGGCGCCTAGGAGCCGGTCGTCAGCGCTGTGCGCCGCGCGGAGAGCGGCGACGTAGTAGCGCTGCGCCAGCCCCGGCTGCCCGGAGTCATAAGCGGCCCAACCCGCGAGCTGCCCGAGCTCGGCGAGCGCGACGTGGAGTGTGCGGCCGGCGGGCTCGCCGTAGGACGCGTGGTTGAGCAATTCGGTGATCACCCCGAACTCCTGCTCGGCCAGCGAGAGCACCGTGCCACCCCCGGCCACATCGTCCATCGCGCGCAGCTCAGGGACCAGCGCCAGCAACCGGTCGGCCAGCCCGGGTGACACTCGACGCCCGGACAACCCTGACACCAGCGGCCCCGGCTCGTGGACCAGCCACTGATGCGCCGGAGCGGTCAGAGCCATGCCGGTCAGGAACCCGAACCCCCGGCGCTTCACCGGACGATCACCGCCTCTCAGCACGACTGCCACCTCAACGGTACCGCGATGGCTCCACGGGGGTGCGAGCACTGGATCATGCTCGGGATCGAGAGGCAGCTCCTCAGCCGCATCCGAACCGAGCAGCTCGCCGTTCCCGCGTGGCTCCGAGCTACGTGACCGTCCGTCGTGGACCGGCTGTCCTTCGGCGAGCATGGTGTCCAGCTCCTCGACCGAGACACCCAGGGCGTCGGCGAGCTTGGGCCGGCACCACGGCTGGAGAAAGGTCTCGCCCCGTTCCCAGCGCCCCACCGTGGTGGGTTCCACGCCCACCAGCCGGGCCAGCGTTTCCTGGCTGTGCCCGACAATCTCCCGACGCTGCGCCAGAGCACGGCGCTTACCCATCACAGTCCCCAGCCCCCCGGTAACGGATGATCCAGTACGTGATCCGCACACTAGCTCAGCAGCGTGCTGACCACGCCGAACCGGCAGGGGGATGACACGGGGATGTGGTGAACCTGTGCTGTCAGCGCCTCGGCCAGCCAGATTGACTGTCTGCATGGCCCCAGGGTCGGGTTGAGCACAAAGCTGGTGCGTCCCTCATTCGGGGACGACTCCCTCGCTCTCACCAGTTCGACATCCCCGACCCTGGGTGCCACCCACCATGCCCACTCGACCACAGCGATCAAGACCGAAATGCGTTTTTCCCGCACCAAGGAAAGGAATCATCATGGAATTGTACAATCATGCCAACCGTCCAAGTACTGGTCGCCGTAAGGCGATCCCCGCGACGTGTGCGCTGCACCGGGGTCCGATCGGTTTCGCCAACCTCATGGTGAGCCTGCAGGGCAGGTCGGTTGCGTTTGACCCTCATGTCACGGGCGAATGCGTGATCACTCTTGAGGAGTGGAGCGCCAAGGCGCTGCGGGACATCTTGACCGAGTGGCTTGGGTGAGCGGGGGCGGGATAGCGGCGGGCACACCCGATCGCCCACTCGGATCCTGGCCACCCCCGCCCCGACCTCGATGACCTCGCCCGCCAGCTCGGAAGACCTGGTGAGGCTTCACTCCCGCAGGCCAGTGCATTACTCGGCGAGCGTGCCACTCTGGCGGGGGAGCCAGACGTGGAGAGGTGAACGCATGAGAGCCGTCGTCTACGACCGCACTGGGCCAGCCCGCGACGTGTTGCGGGTGGTCGACGTCGAATGTCCCCAGCCGGGGCCGGGTGAGGTGCGGGTGCGGGTCGCCGTGTCGGGGGTCAACCCGACCGACGTCAAGACCCGCAGCGGCGCGGTGCCTCGCCCGATCGACGGCTTCCAGATCCCGCATCAAGATGGAGTCGGCACGATCGACGCCATCGGCCACGGGGTCGAGCAGGGCCGCCTGGGGGAGCGGGTGTGGGTGTGGTTCGCCGCAGCCGGTCGACGCTGGGGCACCGCAGCCGAGTGGACCGTTGTCCCAGAACACCAGGCCGTGCCGTTGCCGGCAACGGTCTCACCTGAGCTGGACGCCAGCCTCGGCGTCCCGGCGATGACGGCGTGCCACTGCCTGTTCGCCGACGGTCCGCTGCATGGCGGCACCGTCCTGGTCGCGGGTGGCACGGGCGCGGTCGGGCACTTCGCGATCGAGCTGGCCCGCTGGGCCAGAGCCCGGGTGGTGAGCACGGTCAGCGGCCCGGAGCAGGCCACGCTCGCCACCCGGGCCGGCGCCCAGCAGGTGGTCAACTACAAGGACCCGGACGCGATCGCCCAGATCAGGTCCTTTGCGGCCCAGATCGATCGGGTGATCGAGGTGAATCTGGGCGCGAACCTCCCGCTGGATCTGGCGCTCGCCGGTCCGGGTACCACGGTGGTCTCCTACGCCTCCCCTGGCGAGGATCCAATCTTGCCGGTGCGCGCGTGCATGACGGCGAACCTCACGCTGCGGTTCGTGCTGCTCTACAGCGTGCCGGCGCAGGCGCTGCAATCGGCCGTCGGCACGATCACCTCCGCGCTCATGGACGGTGCGCTGAGCGAGCTTCCGGTGCACCGCTTCGCCCTGGACGACATCGTGGCGGCGCACGAGGCGGTGGAGTCCGGCGTGAGAGGCAAGGTGCTCATCGACATCGGCTGATGCGCCGGCAGGTGTCCCAGAGTGCCCTCATGGCGTGACGGCGCCCTCGGCACGCTCATGGTCGTCCAACTCGGCACGCATTGTGTGAAGGGCATCCATGCTCGTGTGAACGAGTTTTTCCAAGGCGTCTTCTGTGACGATCATCTGTAGTCCCGTGGAACGTGCTCCGCCGAATCGAAATTGTGCCTCGTCGCCTACAACGTCACAGGTAATGCCGCAGTGACCTTCAACCCTCACCCAGGAATCAACACAGATGCCGCCCACGGTGAACACCTCAGCCCCTCTCATGTTCTCGATCGCGTGTCCCGCCAGCCAGCGGCGGGTGTGCCGTCGCCGCACATGACCTGAACCGTACGGTGAGGTGCCGATCTCTCCTTGTCTCCGTGGCAAGCAACCCGTTTGGCGCGTGAGGCCACCTGATTGGTGTAGTTACTGACCGTGACGAGCAGCCATGGTTTTTCGACATCAGCTGTGGCCGCTACTGTCGACTTCGGCGGTGCCGCGATTGAAGGGGGCGACATGGCGGATGAGCAGCAGGACATCGCCCGGCGGCTCCGAGAGCTGCGAGCATGGCGGCGCAAAACGTTGAAGGTGATTGCTGAGCTGGCCGGTATCACCGAGGGCCACCTCTCGCGACTGGAGCGCGGGAAGCGCCGGTTGGACAAGCGCTCCACGATCGCCGCGTTGGCCGCTGCCCTGCAGGTCTCGCCCAGTGAGCTGATCGGTCAGCCGGTCTGCTGGGAAGACCCCGCGATGGCCGAGGCGCAAGCCACGATCCCGGCCTTGCGGTTGGCGCTCGCGGGAACCGAGCTCGGGCAATCAGGGACCGGCTCCGCACGCCCAGTGGGTGATCTGGTCACCGAGGTGGATCGTTGCGTGGCGCTGCGGACGGCGTGCGACTTCGCCGCCATGGGCGCGATGCTGCCCAGTCTGCTCGCTGATCTGTACACCACGGTCACCATCGTCCGTGGCGAGGAGCGCGCTGTGATGCTCAGGCAGCTTATCCGTGCCTTGAACAGCGCCATGACCTTGGCGCACGCCTTCGGCTACGTCGACCTCGCGTACCTGGTCACCGAGCGCAGTGCGCAGACGGCCGCGGACCTTCGCGAGCCCGCATGGGCGGCGGTCGCCGCGTTCTCCCGCGTGCACGCCCTCTTGCCAATGGGTGCTCACGACCAAGCGTACACCTTTGCCAGCCGGGCGACCGATGCTGCCCGATCCGTCACCGGTGAGGTGAGCGCAAACCCCGCCCTCGCCAGCTACGGCGCATTGTGCACGGTTAGCGCACTGGTGGCCGCCGTCACCGGTCGCACCGACGAGTCGGACGCCCGGCTGGCCGAGGCGGCAGTTCTCGCTCAACGCACCGGTGAGACCGGGCCGGATGTGGCCTGTTTCGGGCCCACGAACGTCGCTATGTACCGGATGACGTCCGCCCTGGAGCGCGGCGACAGTGCTCTCGCCGTCGAGTTGGCCGGCTCGGTGCAGCCTGCGCACATCGCCAGTCCGGAACGCCGCGCCAAACACTGGCTCGACACCGGTCGCGCACTGGCCGCCCTACGAGGCCGGGAACACGACGCCGTCGCCGCGTTCCAGTGCAGCGAGACGCTCGCCGCGCTCCGGCTGCGTTCGAACTTCTACGCGCGCGAGTCGGTCGCTGGCTTGCTGCCGCAGGTGCGCCGCGATACCGCAGCGGGCCGCGAGCTGCACGGGATCGCCTACCGCATGGGCCTGCCCGCCTAGACCCGCCCCCATGGTCAGCCCCGATTCCCGGTACGGAAGGTGAACTGTTCAGGAGCTGATCTGGAGGAAGTCGGCGAGGTCTCGCAGCTCGTGTGGAATGGCGCGTGGAGTGGCCCGGAGCAATCTTCCCGTGATTGACTTGGCGTATCGCTGGTGGCGCAGCCAGTTCGGCGCGGTGGCCCGCAGCTCCAGCAAAATCGCTGTCGCCTCCTGTCGGTTGCGCTGGTCCAGCAGCGCCGCCGCGACATCGAGCCGGAACCGGTGATGGGTGTTGGTTGGTCGCACCGGTGCTGGCACCCGCGCCGCGATGCGCAGTGCCTTGTCGGGAGACCCGGTGACCACCGCCATCTCCGCGTCCCGCATGGTGACCACGGTTGGTCCGAAGGAACTCCACTCTCGGCTTCCGGGGCCGTCGCCGTCGAGGCGGACCGCCGCCGCCCACGCGCGGCGCATGGCGTCGGTCATCACGTCCTGTTGGCTGTTGCGTGCGGCTGCCGCCGCGACGCCGAGGTTGAGCCAACCCCACGACGAGAGGTGCCGCCGATCCGCCTGACCGAAGCTCGGTTCCAGTCTCTCGGCGGCCGCCAGCGCCACCCGTATGGCGTCATCCAACCTGCCTTGGCGGATCAACAACCATGTCTCGCCACCGACTGCCGAACCCACCAGTCCGTTGTCCCGCGCGCTGACTCCAGCTTCCAGGGCGAGACCAAGGGTGTGGTAGGCGAGATCATCCTTACGGAGCTGGGTGAGGAGCGTGGCAGCGAGCAGCTACGCCTGCGCGAGCGATGCCCATGCGGACCGTCGCTGATCCTCCGTGGATTCAGCGAGGGCACATCGTGCGTGGGTGATCAGTGTCGGGAGCGCGGCGGTCGCGGCGGCGAAATCGTCATCCCGGAACAGGCGGTCCGCGATCCGCAACGACGTGGTGAAGTCCTCACCATTGGGGCCGAACTCATCGTCCGCCAGCGACAGCAAGGCGGCACCGTCGACTCCTCGGGGTGGCTGGAGCACCCGGCGCAGCTCATAGAGATCGTTGCGCTCATCCTCGTTGACGGGGCCAGCGAAGGTTGGTGACGGCGCGAACAGCTGCATGGTAGTCACGCCCAACGCCCCGGCGAGCTTCGCCAGGGTGTCCAAGCAGGCCGAGTCTCGTTCACCCCGCTCCAGCTTGCGAATGACCGACACGCTGACGGTGGACCGCTCCGCGAGCTCCTCTTGGGTCAACCCCTGTCGTCGCCGCAGCTCCGCCAACCGTTCACCCAGCCGTCGCGGATCACGCTGATCAACCACAGGTGCTCACCTTCTTCGCCGGGGGAGCCGCACCGCCAGCGTAACGCCCGCTTCACCAGTCGATCAGAGGGCTCCGGCGGCGGACTCGGCTACTGTCTGGTCCTGCTTCCCGTCGCCGCCACTGACCCCGACGGCGCCGATCACAGCGTCGCCGCGCTTGAGCGGGATACCACCACCGAAGATCATGACCCGACCGTGGTTGGACGCCTGGATCCCATTCATCTTGGTGGGACTCGCTTGAGAATGCGCAACCGGAGTACCTTGATTCACCGGGCTGTCAGCACGAATCGGCGTGTTCTGTTTTGCCTCCCTGGGACGGCTGGCCCCGACCGGCCGCTCCTGTCCTGCGCCGTAAGTCCACTCCCTACCCTCAGGACGACGATGAATTCTGATCAAGAGAAGTTGGGTAGTCAGTCCACCAGCGTCCGCGCGGAAGCGTTCAGCGACGGTGTGATCGCCATCGTCATCACGTTGCTGGTCCTTGATGTGCGCCCGCCACACGGCCAGCCCGGCCAACTGCTGTCCGGGCTGTTGCAACAATGGCCCACCTACCTGGCCTATGCAGCCTCTTACCTTTACGTGGCAGTGGTCTGGCTCAACCACAAGTCCGCGTTCGCCCGCATTCGGGTGATGAACCGTGGCCTGCACTGGGCGAACTTCGGCGTCCTGGCGACCACCGCGCTGCTGCCCTTCCCCACGTCAGTGGTCGCCGAGGCAATCGAGAACGGCAACCGGACCGATGCCCGGGTCGCTGTTGCGCTGTACGCGCTGATCGGTGCGCTGTTGTGCGCGAGCTGGTGGCTCTTCTTCCACTACCTGGCCCGGCACCCGGAGCTCACCGAGCACCACGTGGATGACGCGTTCTTCGGCCGTGAACGCCGCCGCGCCGAAGCCGGAGTGGTTGCCTACGCCGTGGGCGGAGTGCTCGGCGCTTTCGTCCTGCCCCCGATCGGCTTGGTGGTCTTCATTATCTTGCCGATCTACTACGGGTTCACCAGTCATGGGCTGTCTGAGGCGCCGCGAGTGATCCGCCGCATCACACCCGGCCGTATGTGATAACGGGGCGCCGGCCGCGCGAAGTCAAGCAGCCTCCGCTCTTTCGTGCAGTACTGGTAACCGAGTTCTGCGCGTTCACCAAACAGTTCGTCGCCGCACTCGATGCACGTCACTGTCAATCCACATTCTTCATGAGCGTGACCCCGGCCGCCAACTGTCACGGGGCGGGGTACCAGAGCGTCAACCGTTGTGGCAAGCGGGAAATTCCCGCCCCCCAGGCGGCGGCCCTGGCCCCATGGCACTCAGCTGAGGAGCTGACCTGAGGAACAGAGTTGCTGGCGACGTCGGAACAGCGTGCAGCCGCACCTGCCGGGCACCCTCGTGGGGTACCGCCCGGGTACCCCACGAGGGGTTTCCCCACCGGATGATGAGGAGAGTGTGGTGTCGTCGGCCGGCCACATTCGCCTGTGATCGACTGAGTGCGCGCACCGAATCCAACCGTGACGGCGGCACCAACGGCCTGCTGATGGACGACGTCCTGCGATGGGACGGCCGTCGTGGTGATGCGCAAAATCTCGGTCTTGTCGCGGCTGCTGGTCATCACCATCGACAGGGCGAGCAGCGGCACTACGGTCATGATCACGGTTTCGGTGCCGAAAGTGACACGTCGTGTCAC
>JBATXM010000081.1:0-6928 GCA_049673305.1 Pseudonocardiaceae bacterium
GGGCGGGTGACACAAGTCAACGCCGGCCCGTCGGCACCAAAGCCAATGTCGCGTGGCCGCTGTCCCACTGACCGACCAGGTCGCGGTACAGCGGCGCGGCTGCGAGCAGCTCCCGGTGAGTGCCCGATACCATGTCGGCACCATTCATGAGCACGATGCGCTGCGCCCGCAGCGCGGAGCTGATCCGGTGCGCAACGACGATGAGGGTGCCACCTCGGCCCGCCAGAACCCGCTCGACCCGCTCCTCGGCGACTGGGTCGAGGTGGCAGGTGGCCTCGTCCAGAATCAGCACCGGTGCCGTGGTCAGGTGGGCTCTGGCCAGGGCAATGAGTTGCCGTTCCCCAGCTGAGAGCATTCCGGCGTCGAGCGCGGCGTCATATCCACCGAGGCGGGCCACTATGGAGCGCAGGCCCAGCGCATCGACCACAGTGTCGAGCTCAGCGCAGGTAGCACCAGGATGCAAGTAACGCAGATTCTCGCCAACTGTCCCGGCGAAGACGTACGCCTCCTGGGGAATCAGCACCCGGTGGCTGGCCAAGGTTGGCAGGTCGAGATCTCCTACCGGCACCCCCCCCAGGCGAATCTCGCCGCAGTCGGGGACGTGCGTTGCGGCGAGCAACCCGGCCAAGGTGGATTTCCCCGCACCGCTGGGACCGACCATGGCCAGGTGCTGACCCTCCGGGATCACCAGGTCCACCTGGTTCACCACCGGCTCGGCGTGGCGGCCGTAGCAGAACGTGACGCCATCAAGCACCAGGTCGTGCCCATGGGGAGCGCTGCACCGCGCCGTCCTAGCGGGCACCGGGCGCTCGCCCGCCTCAATGAGCCGATCCAGGGTGACAACCAACCGCAACCCCCCCGCGCCTAAACCATCGACCAGCGACTTCAGCGCCGGCAGCAGGCCTTGAGTCAGGTAGACCAGGGCGCCGGCGATGGTGCCCAGCGTCGAGCCGCTCGCGTGCAGCCAGGGCATCATCACCAGCAGGCCTACCACTGGCAACCAGCCACCGACCGCCACCGACAGCGTACGAATCGCCGCCATCCGGGCCAGCGTGCGTTCCGCTTTCGCGTGCGCGTCAACCTGGCGTTGCACCCGCAGGTAGGCGCGGTCCTCGGCACCGCAGGCGATAACGTCACGCAAGCTGTGCACGACAGTGCTGGTCGACTCAGCAACCCCTTCGTCGGTGAGCACGTGATCGCGCTGTCGGGTCATCATGGAGCGTAAGGAGGCGAAGAAAAAAATCAAACCGGCCAGCAGCGGCGGCAGCACCAGGAGGCCGACAACCCCGGTCAGCGCGGCTATTCCGATCACGGCGCCGACCGTGCTCACCACGAAGCCCCTGGTGAGCAGGAGCAAACCGGCGAAAGTGTCCCGCACCACCTCGACCTGGTGGGTGAGCCGAGCTACCGCGCCCGAATCAGGACGACCGCCGAGCACGGTAGACCGCTGTAGCGCACCCCCTACCACGCTGTCCACCAAGTCATCACGGAACGGCTCGACGATCTCAGCGAGGATCCGGTAGACATGCCGGGTGGCCAGTGCTCCCCCGAGCACCGCCACGGCCAGCACGCCGAGCCACGCCAACCCAGTCCCCAGCCGGCCAACAAGGAATCCGTCATCTAGCGCGCGTTTCACGCCGTAACCGGACAGCAACAGCGGAAGCACTTCCAGCACTGACCACGCGGCCAACCGCAACAGCGCCCTTGGGTGCCGGCGTAAGGTGGCGAGCAGCACCTGAGACACGGTGTTCGTCGCTGGGTTCATGTCCGCTGATGTCCTGTCTGGAGTCATGCCGATACTCCGATGGATACGGGCACTTCCTCGGCGCCGAATAAGGCGCGGTAGTCCGGATCGCGCCACAACTCGCTATGCGGACGCAGGCTGCGCAGTGTGCCCCGATCGAGCCAGGCGACCAGATCCGTCCGGGCAGCCGTGGCCACTCGGTGCGCAATGATCAGTCGGGTTTGGTCCCGGCCCCCGTTGGCCAGCACGGCACTGACCTGCCGCTCCGTCACGGTGTCCAGGCTGGAGGTCGCGTCGTCGAGGATGAGCACCCGGTAAGGGCGCGCGAAGGCTCGGGCCAGGCCGAGCCGCTGCATTTCACCGCCGGACAGCGGGGCTGCGGCCAGCTCAGTCCGGTATCCCTCCGGCAGCCTTTCGACGAAGGTGTCCGCGCGCGCCATGGCGGCGGCCTCGTGGACCTTCGCCTCGGTGCGGACGCGCGATCCAAAGTTGATGACTTCTTCGACCGTGTCACCCACCAGCGCCGGACGCTCGAAGGCGAAGCCCACCGCGCTGCGCAGCTGCGCCCGGGACAGCTCGGGCAACGCCACGCCGTCGAGCAGCACTTGCCCCTGCTCTGGATCGGCGAGCCGACCGGCCAGCGCGGCGAGCAGGGACTTGCCCGCCCCGGACCGGCCGACCACGGCCACCGTGGCACCAGCCGGGACGACGAGGTCGAGCCCGTCGATGACCGTCTCTCCGGCCGCGGACACCCGGACTCCGCGGAACTCAAGCCGGCCACCTCTCTCGGATGAGCCGGGCAGCTTCGCGCCGCCGTAGCGGGTCACCGGCTCTGTGAACACCTCAGCCACGCGCCGGCCACCAGCTTGGGCGCGAGAGAACTTGTTCAGGAATCCCACCGCTGAGCCGATGCCGGCGGCCATCACCGCATACCGGCTCACGGCGTAGAGCTCGCCGACGCTCAGCCGGCCAGCAACCACCCCGAACCCGGCGACCCCGACCACGGCCAGCTGCAGCAGCGGCCCGATTACGGCGGCTTGGCTGGTCACCCGCACCTGGTTGCGCCACATCCGCACACCGTGTTCGCGCAGCCCAGGCAACGGCTGGAGGATCCGTCGCCGCTCGCACTCGATGCTGCCGGCGGCGGCGATCGTGCGGGCTCCGGACAACGCGTCGAGCAGCCGCGCCGCGATCAGTCCCTGGCTGTGCAGGTAGCCCCTGATGGTCTCAGTATTGTCCCGGACGAATACTCGTAGCAGCCCCGCCATCGCCACCAGGCCCACAAGCGCGGTGAGTCCCACCCAGGGGTCGATCATCATCAAAGCGACGATGCTGCCGACCGGCGGCAGCAGGCCGACGCCAACCATGACTGCGGTCACGCCGATCTGACCTGTCTCGCTGGCGTTGCGGGTCACCCGGGTCACCAGGTCTCCGGGTTCGAAACGGCGGGTAGCCGCCGGGCCGACCTCGAGAAGATGCTGGACCAGCGTCATGCGCAGCCAGGCCGTGCACCGGGCGTTGCTCGCTCCGGTGGCGATGTCACCGATCAGCTTCCCGGCCACCATGATGGTGATCAGCCCCGCACACGCCAGCGGGGCCCACGTAACGTGGCCAGCACCGGGTAGTGCGTCCAGAGCGCGACCGAGCGCAGTGGGCAGTAGGATATCCGCACCGGCGGTGACGAGCATGGCCAGCGCCAGAGACCAGATCCACAATCCACCTCGCCGACCCGTCGAGAGCAGCAAGCGGTCAGCGTGCCTGGACAACGCATTGTGTGAACCCGCCGACGCCCCGGCCAGATTGTTGTTCACGCGGCCTCCGCATCGTCGTGATGGTGTGGCGAGTCATATGGGTGGCTAACATCATTAATTGAATTACTCGTTGAATCATTGGGTGGTCCGGAGCAACGCCGGCTGCCCCGGACCACCCGACAATGACATATCAGCCGCAGAGCAGCAGGCTGATCTCACTTCCGCAGCGGTCACGGTCGCGGTCGTGGCAGTCGTCGTAACCACCAGCTGGCGCCATAGCCTGCAGGTCGAGAAGTGCCATTTTTTTCACCTCCCTCCGTATGTTGACGCGGATACCAGCCCGTCCCTCCCCATTAGCACCGCAGGCACGGGGGCATCGTGCTGCGGGAGCTGCCGGGGTTCACAGAGAAACGGGAGACCAACGGGGTGCTCAAGCACAGCCGCACCCAACGCGAGCAGGACGCCTGCGGCGCCGCTTGCCAAGTCCATCGACAGCCGAAGCAGCTGTTCACCAGGAAAAGCGAGGTGACCCTGGTAATCAACGCGATGCCAGCCAAGGCGCCGGATCTGGTCAGCCACATCTTGGTTCCAGATCGCTTGCCCAGGTGGATGTGCCCGACTGAGGTAAAGGATCATTCCGGCCCGGCCGCTCAAGAGACCAGGCTGGATGTAGAAGCGGGACCGCGCGGCGCGGCGAATAGCAGCCGAGGCAGTGGCGAACTCATCATCAGCCCGATGCGTGAGGTACTCGTCGAGAACCATGCCGATGCCCGCGCTGCCCCGGTCCAGATAGGGCATTGTCCGCCAGCCCTCATTGACCACCATCGAGCCGTCGTCACGTACCAGGCAGCGACGCAGATCCTGGCGCAGCGCGATCGCGGACAGTTCAAGGAATTCACGGTCACCGGTGTGCTCATAGAGCCGCAGAAACATCAGCGCCGGCCCGGACGAGCCTTGCATCAACCCGGCGTAGGGGTGATCTCCGCCGCTGATCGTGCCGACGTCCTCGGTGGTTCTGAGCCGGTCGGCGACTATCTCGGCAGCCCGCAGGGCGTGGTCGAACAGCGTAGGTTCACCAGCCACGCCCGCGAAGTGCGCCAGGTTAAGCGCCACGCCAGCGAGGCCGCCGGACAGATCCGTGCCGAGTTGGTCACCCTGCTCGGTGAGACAGAACTCGATCAAGTCAAGAGCGGCTTGGCGGTATCCCAGCTCAGCCAGCACATAGGCCACGCCATGCAGCCCGTCGTAAAAACCCAACCGCGTTCCGCGCTCGGCAGCGGCGGCCCGCTCGAGCAGCCAGTGTTCCCCGGCGGGATACCGAGTGGCCCGAGTGGCCGACAGCGCGTAGAGCACACCGGCAGCGCCGTGGGCGAGGTTGAGGCCACCGGTGCTGAACTGGGCGATGTCACCGGGAAACAACCGATCAGTACGCTTTGGAGTAGCACTAGCCAGAATGCCAGCGACGATCGAGTCCCGGGCGGCTACCCAGCCGGTTGTCCCGTTAGGTAGCGGCGGGAGCGCTCTGGCGCGCCGTCGGGGCGTTTCCCGGCCAGTGCCGCTGGTTCCGGTGATCGTCCGGACCGCTTCGGCCAGAAATACCGGCGGCACCGGGAAATGTTCAGCGATGACGGCGGCGAAGTCTTCCGGTTTTCCGGCGTCGAGCCTGATCATGGTGGTCAGCGGGAGGAACAGAGCCAGTCGCAGGCAGGCTAGGGAGTAGCGGTCGATGTCGAAGCCGGTCCGATCCCGGGGGGCGGCGAAGGCGGGGCTGCCCAAGGTGGGGCGGCGTGCCTCCTCGATCCTCGCCGCGACCTCGAAATCAATCAGCGTGATCCGGCCGTCGTCTCGGACTATGACGTTGAACAGATGCAGATCGCCGTGGATGATCCCACGGCCATGAATGGTTTTGATGATCTCTTCGATCGTGGCGCACACCCGCAAGGCCCATTCGGTATAAGCGGCGAACTCGGCTGGGCCGGCGGCGGGGTCGCTCATCGGGTAGCGCTTCCCGAAAACCTTGTTCAACGGCGTTCCCTCAATGAACTCCAGCGCGAGGAAGTGGTGCTCACCCAGGGTGAAATGGTCATGGACAGCGGGCACCCCCTCAATGCCGGCGAGGCGTTCGAGTATTTCCCGTTCGCGGTGCAGTCGCTGAACCGCATCGGCGCCGTCGGCGGCGAGCCCGGCATGCGGCCTGGCTTCCTTGAGTACCACCCGGGTGCCGGTTCGCTGGTCAGTCGCCTCGTAAAGGCCCCCGCCGTTGGAGAAGTGCAGGACCTGCTCGACGCGGTAGGGCAGCTTCGCGACGGTAGTGGCGTTGCGCGCGGCGAGGTGGGGAACAAGCAGGTCCGGCAACGTCACCCAGGGTGGAGTGCAGAACACCGCATCTCTGCGGTCCGGTACCAGCGCTCCGCTGGGATCCTCGATGGCCGGGACCCGCTCCCCCCGTGCCGACAGGCAGTGCCGCAGTGCGAAACCACCATAGCGAACGTAGAGCGGGCCTTCGTTCCAGCGCAGATCACTAAGGATGTAGGGGCCTGGCTCGCCAGCCAACAGCTCACCCAGGTCGTGCAGGATCGTGCCAAGCGCGTCGATGTCAGTCGGGTAGATCGTGACGAACTTGCCGCTGGATCCGCGAGGCGCGTATTTCGCGTTCTGCAGGTGAACGATGTTTCGTGCGGCCAGGAACTTAAAAGTGATACGGCGCTGGATGCAGTAGGCCCACACGGTTTCCAGAATTCTTTCGGCGTTGTCGAGACACGCCGACACGTGGACTTTCCAGCCCTGCTTGGGCACCGAAGCGCCCACTGGGTTCATGACCACCCAGTTGTTGTAGGGTCGTCGTTCCCAACCATTGGGCACCGGACGTCGGGTGGCATCGAAAGACTCCGCCCGGTTACACCCGGACATTGAGTCGTAAAACAAGGGATCCGCGATGCAGTACACCTCGTAACCGTTGTCCACTGGATCCCCCTTGCTGGCCGATCAACGCTATGCAGCAATAATGGTGCCAACTCCGGAGGTGCGGCAAGTAGCGTTCGTCAGGCCTTCGATGTGAAGGAATCACAGGTGTCGGCAGTGATTCACACACCATCGACAGGCGGCGTCGAACGTGCCCTGCTGCAACAGCCACTGCACCTCCCCTGATGCGTAGCCAGTGCGCGGTCGGCGCTGTCCATGAACTCGACGTGACGGACGTTTTTTGGCACCTCTACGTCAGTGACGTCGAGTTCACGGCTCTGGGCCTCGCCCGTCCCTCCGGTGGCGCGTCCGCGCTGGGATATCACACATTGCGGCTGTCGTAACTAGGCCGAACTTGCTGTGACTCTCCGTAGCAATGCCGGTCTGACCAGCGTCTGAGTCCACGACACGCCTCCAATTGTAGTCACTAAAATACTGGCAAGAAGAAGATCGTTGTGATCTAATTGTCCTG
>JBATXM010000082.1:0-42922 GCA_049673305.1 Pseudonocardiaceae bacterium
GAACGCCACCGTGTCGACGGTGTTGGTGTGGCCGGTCAGGGGCGGGCCCAGCGGCGTGGGGTGCGCCGGGTCGGCCACATTCCACAACCGCACCGTCCGGTCGGCGCTGCCGCTGGCCAGGGTGCGCCCATCCGGACTGAACACCACCGAGGAGACGGAGTCGGTATGGCCGGTGACGAGTGCAGAGGGGATGTTCCACAGCCGGGCTGTGTGGTCACCGCCACCGCTGGCCAGGGTGCGCCCATCGGGGCTGAACACCACCGAGAAGACGGTGCTGGTGTGGCCGGTCAGGGGTGGGCCCAGGGGTGCGGGGTGCGCCGGGTCGGTCACGTTCCACAACCGCACCGTGTTGTCGTTGCTGCCGCTGGCCAGGGTGCGCCCATCAGGGCTGAACGCCACCGAGGAGACGTAAGAAGTGTGACCGGTCAGGGGTTGACCCAGGGGGGTGGGGTGAGCCGGGTCGGCTACGGTCCACAACCGCACGGTCTGATCGGCGCTACTGCTGGCCAGGGTGTGCCCATCCGGACTGAACGCCACCGAGTCGAGGCCGTTGGTGTGGCCGGTCAGGGGCGGGCCCAGCGGCATGGGGTGGGCCGGATCAGTCACGGTCCACAACCGCACGGTCTGGTCGCTGCTGGCGCTGGCCAGGGTGTGCCCATCAGGGCTGAACGCCACCGCGTTGACGTCGTTGGTGTGGCCGGTCAGGGGCGGGCCCAGCGGCGTGGAGTGGGCCGGGTCGGCCACATTCCACAACCGCACGGTCTGGTCGGCGCTGCCGGTGGCCAGGGTGCGCCCATCCGGACTGAACACCACCGATCTGACGGTGCTGGTGTGGCCGGTCAGGGGCGGGCCCAGCGGCATGGGGTGCGCCGGGTCGGCCACATTCCACAACCGCACCGTCCGGTCGGCGCTGCCGGTGGCCAGGGTGCGCCCATCCGGACTGAACACCACTGCCCTGACGGAGTCGGCGTGGCCGTTTAGCGGGGTCGACAAGGCGGCGTTCCCAGCGGTGACCAGGGCCGTGTAGAGGTCCGGAGTCTGGCGCATGCGGTAGGCGGTGAGGTCGAGTTGAGCCGCGAGGGATACGTCAGTGCTGCGCAGCCGGTCAGCTTGGGCGGTGATCTGGTTAAAGATGGCGGTGTCGCGTTCGCTTTGGGCGGTGGCCCTTTGCTGGAATGCAAACACCGCAGCCCCCGAGGCAACCAGCGCCAGCACGGATAGCACGACGAGCACAGCACGGCGGAGCTTGACAGCGCGACGTTCCTGTTCTGTGGAAGCGGCAAGAAATGCGGATGCGGCAGGGCTCAGGTCGCCCTCGTACGACCTGGAGGTGACCCAGGTGCGGGCCGCTTCCAGGCGGTTTCCCCGGTAGAGAGCGGCGGTATCACTGCGGTCCCGGTCCCAGACGGCGGTGGCTTCGTCGAGTTCCTGGCGGATCAGGTTGCCGGCCCGGTCGGTGTCGATCCACTGGCGCAGCCGCGGCCAAGCGCGCAACAGGGCCTCGTGGGTGATCTCGATAGTGTCCTGCTCCTGGGTGAGCAGCCGACCTCGAGTGAACGCGTTCACCACCGGCACCACGGTGTTGCGATCCAGGCCCCGCAGCAGATCCGCGCGGGCAATCCGGCGTCGGGTGTCCTCGGTGCGATCCCCAATTCTGATCAGCCGCAAGAACAGGGTCCGAGCCGCGTCCTGGCCAGTTGGGTCCAAGCCGGTGAAGACACCCTCGGCCGTGGTCGCCACCGCGCGATGGATACCACCGGTGCTCCGGTAACCCTCCACCGTCAGGGTGTGGCCGTGCCGCTGCTGCCAGGTGGCCCGCAGCGCGTGCGCCAGCAGCGGAAGCCGCCCGGCCTCGTAGCCGGTCATCCCACTCTCACCCGCGGGGGTGGCGGTGTCCCCGAGGTCGCGCAGCAGCAGTTCGACCAGGCCCGGTTCGACGTCTAACCCCATGTTCTGTGCCGGGTAGCGGATCGCCTCCCGTAATTCGGTGCCCGACATCGGCCCGACCACCAGCGGGTTGTCCTGTAACGCGGTACGCAGGTGCGAGTAATTGGCGCAGGTGGTGTAGAAGTCCGCTCGGACACCCACCACGACCAACCCGACGGGTTGTCCGGCTTCGGTGTCCGATCGTGGGCTGGCTAGCTGGGAGAGCACTTCGATGAATGTGCGCCGTTGCTGGTCATCGGTACCCAGGGTGAACAGTTCCTCGAACTGGTCCACGACCACCACGACCCGGGCTCCCGAGTCTTCCCCACCGAGACACCTGCGCAGTATCGCCCCGGCCCGGTGCGAGCCGCCCGCTAGCTCCTCGGCCACGGTGGCCGGGTCACCGTCGATGAGCGAGGTGATCTGAGTGGCCAGGGCGGCCAGCGGGTGGGCGGTGGGAGTGAACACGATCCTGGGCCATCGGCTCGATCCCGGCAGGGCTCCGTTGTCCAGCTGGGGGAGCAGACCAGCGTGCAGCAGTGAGGACTTCCCGGCGCCGGACGGTGCCACCACCACCTGCACACCGCCCGTAGGCAGCCGGGCATCAAGGCGCGCGGTCAGCTCCGCGGTCAGCTCGTCCCTGCCGAAGAACCACCGGGCCTGCTCACGTCCGAAGGAGGCCAACCCTGGATACGGACACTCCGGCACCTTCGTGCCTGGCTCGACACGCCGCGCCCCATGAACACCGTCCTGATAGTGCAGGTGCAGGTCCCGGGCGGCTTGGTTGACGCGGGCCTCGCCCGAAGCGTGTGCTTCCAGGTGAACAGAGTCCCCCATAGGCTGCGGCGGCGTTCGTTGGTCCGGGGGCTGTTCCCCGGAGGGGCCCATCGGTCATTCTCCGGTTGTGATGTGCAGGTCACGGCCCGCTTGGTTGACCCGGCTGGTGCCGAATGTGGTGGCCTGCATGGTGATCGTGGTGCTCTGCGGCGCCTCGGCGTCAGCCAACGCCGAACGCAACTCGGTCACCACCCGCCGCAGCTCATCCGCCAGCGGCGGGTCGGCGGCCACTAAGCGCCGCAGCCGACCCTGCCACTCACCCACCAGCGCCAGCTCGGCCTGCTCATCCTCGATCTGCCGAGCAGCCAGCACCTCAGCGCGACTGTCCTCTAGCTCAGCTTGCACCGTCTCGGCCCGCTCCGGATGCACCCGTCGCCACAACCCACCAACCGCGTCCGTAGCCCGTTCCCACGCCGCTGTCGCCAGCAGCTTCACCACCGTGGTCGCCGCCGTGGACGTCAATGCCGTCAGTTCCGGATCCACGGTTTCCTCCTGCAACCCCACGTACGGGTGACCTTAGTCCGCGTGCGGGGATTTCGACCATCAATCGGCGCGGGCAGCCAGGCAACCATCGCGGCCCTGCGGAACCGATCCGCAGCCGACGACGATCCCACTCTCAACCCGTCGCAGGAGGGGGTAACCCATCACCACCGATCCCTGATCGGCCCTCGTGAGGATCACCTCCGATGAGATGGCGGGTGCAGGCCCAGCAATCGTCGCCAGGCGCTGGGCCGAGCGTGCCGTTCCCGGCGTCGTCGAGTGGGCTGCCTCAACGCGAGGATCTGCACGCAGCGCCAGCACCGGCGCCCCGGTGGCTCGACGAGGGCGGCTGGCAGGAGGTGCTCGCCGCACACCGCCACTGGCTGCGGCCGCCCGGTGGCGTGCGCCAGCTCCAGAGTCTCTGACGTGACCGCGTGGTCCAACCAATCGGTGACCGAGGTGACCCACACCGGCCGGGTGTCGCCCACGTCTGCACCTCATGACCGGGGTCGCTGGAGTCACGGCCGGGAGCCGGGGCTCATCGGGGGCTACCGGGCTCCCGGCCGTGACGTGGTGCCCCGGCGGCATTGTCAGACGGGCGCGGCACCGGGGCACCCTGCTCGCTCGCACTCTGCGGCGAGCTGAAATAATCTTGTCCCTAGCGCGGTATCAGCGACAAGGACTCGAGACCGCCCACACGACGCCACCGCAACGCCCTACCGAAGAGGTGAGCAGGATTGGCCGACCGGCCACCACGGACGCTGCTCGAACAACGCATCCGCCAGCACTGCATGACCTACGAAGAGTTCGTGCACCACGCTGAGACCTTCGCCCGGGACAATCGGGAACCCGGCACGCTGAGCCTGCGACACCTTCAGCGACTCGTCAGCGGCCGACCCCTCGGCGCCCTCCGACCAGCCACCGCGCGACTACTCGAACGACTTTTCGGCGAGCCCATCGCGACCCTTCTCGCACCCCCGGGCACTGTCACCGATAAGAGCGAGGATCCCGCCGGCGAACTGCGTCAGCTACTCGACGCCGCCCGCCGCGTCGACCGCTCGGTCATCACACTTCTGCACCAACAACTTGACGCCATCCGCCGACTCGACCGGCGACTCGGTGCGATCATCGTCCGCGACGAACTCACCACCAAGATCCGCCAAGTCCACCGGCTCACCGCGCACAGCCTCGCCCCGGGCACCCGGGAACAGCTCGCCGCGCTGCTCTCCGAAATGCACACCCTCGCCGGATGGCAAGCACTCGACCTCGGCGACATCACCCAAGCCTGGCAACATTACGAACGCTCCAGGGCTGCCGCCGCACAGTCCAATTCCATCCCGCACGAAGCGCACGCGGTTGCCGAACAAGCGTTCGTCCTCATCGACGCCGCAGCGACCGGCGACGCGGTCGACCTGCTCGACGGCGCTCGGCGACGCGCCGACACCACCGCACCCCGCGTCCTGCGAGCCTGGCTGGCCGCCGCCCACGGTGAAGCCCTCGCCGCCCACGGCGACCGCACCGCCAGCCTGCACGCCTTCGACCGAGCAGCCGAACTGCTACCCAGCGACGCGACCGACGATCGACCCTACGTCGCGCTCGACATCGTGCACCTCGCCCGCTGGCGCGGCCACGCACTTGCCCGATTCGGCCACCCCGATGCCACTGCGGTCCTCACTAACGCCCTCAACCGCCTCGACCCGACCTTTGTCCGCGCCGAAACCGCACTCCGCGTCGACCTTGCCACCGCCCTTGCGGCCAGCGGCAACCGGGACGAAGCTCGCACCCACGCTGACCAGGCGGCCCAGCTCGCCGCACAGGTCGGCTCAACACGCCAGCGCCGACGCATCACAACCCTCCTGACCGTCCTCTGCTAAGCGCGACACTCAGCTTTCGTTCTTCTGCCAGCGCAGGACGAGTTTCGGCTCGTGTTCGGCGGGCTCGGCGACCTCAAGCTCGTAATCACCGATCCAGCTTTCGCCATCATCGGTGTCCGCCGAAATCTCGATTCTGGCGATCGCGAGCAGATGCGCTCGGAACGATTCAGGCTGGTCAATGTTCGCACGCACATGCCGTCGCGGGTAGCGGCGGCCATCGGGTCCGCGCAGAGTGATTGCCCACAGCTGCGTCACCGTTGTCGCTGCGTTCTCGCTTGAGGTGTATGGTTGGGCCGGCTCTGCCGCCAAAGGTTCGCTGAGTCGCACAATGGCGCGCTGGCCACGGCTTACGTTGACCAGTTCCCAGGCCGCGAGTAAAGATACTGCCCGATGGGCCGTTCCGGTCGCCACCTGGTACGTCTCCGTGAGCTGCTTTATCGTAGGCAGCGGCTCGCCGCCGGCATATCTGCCGTCGAGAATTGCGCTGCGCAGGTCGACCGCGATCCGCTCGTACGGAGAGCGCGGCCCCGCCAGCACCCGCTCCACTCCGTCGAGTTCGGGCGCTGGCCGGCTCGGCAGCCGGGAAGCTAAGCCAACTGCGGCACGCTGATCGGCCTCGGCAACCCATGCCGCATACACCCGCAGCGTCGTAGTACCGCCACCGCTGTGGCCAAGCCGGCCGGCGACGGTGCGTACGTCCACTCCGGCGGCGATGAGTTCGGTCGCCGAGTAATGCCGCAGGTTATGCAGGTGCGTGTCGATTCCGGCGCGTTCCGCCATCCGCCGATATCGCTGAGTGACCGACGAGGGTACAAGGTGAGTGCTGCTGTCCGGAGCGTTCGAGAAGACGAAAGCCTCCTGACCGAGTGCCACGTCGAGTTCGACCGCGCGACCTTGAGACAGGTTCCAGTGATCGGTGAGCACACTGACGGTCTCCGGATCCAGAGTCACATGTCGGCGCTGGTGGGTTTTGGTGTCTTTCTCTTCGGTCTCGGTACCATTCTGGGCGATGCTGCGGCGCAAGGTGAGCATGCCGTTGACCAAGTCGACGTGCTTCCACCGTAGGGCGCACAGCTCACCGCGACGAGCGCCGGTCGTCATAGCGAGCCAGACCAGGGCACCCCAGTCCGGGTCCTTCCACGCCTCCCGCAGCAGCTGCGCCGCCTCTGCGGGGCTTGGCGGCTCTGGATCCGGGCTCGGGGAGGCTGGCGGGTCGGCCTGGCTGATGGGGTTGCGCGATACCCAGCGCCACTTGACCGCCCGGTTGTAGGCACCGCTAAGCAGGAAGTGAATCTGTCGAATCGTCGCGTCCGCCAGTGGCCTGCATTGGTGTGGGCCGCAGCGCTGGTTGCAGTCGTGCTCGCCCTGGGTGCGGTGCTCAACGAACGGACGACCGTTGCAGTGCTCGCGGCAGCGCCGAAGCTCCGCGTAGAGGGAGTCGACCACGTCGGCCTCAAGTGCGCCGACCTTGACGTGGCCGACGAAGGGGCGGACGTGCTTGTCGGCGTACAAGCGGTAGGTGCTCAGAGTCGTCTTGCCCCCGTTGTGCAGGGCGAGGTATTTATCCAGCAGTTGATCGACGGTCGCACTGGTCCGTGGGTTGCGGCGCTCCTGGATCTCGGCCAGGAGCCGGACCCGTGCCTCTTCAGCTCGCCGCTCAGCACCTGGCCCGGCCGGAATGATCTCGATCAGGTCGTGCCGACGCCCGGTGACAGGGTCGACACCGGCATAGACACGGACGCGTAGAGCGCCGCTGGGAAGCTCGTCGATGCTTCCGCGCTGCCGTCTCTGCTGGCTAGCCGCACGCGTCATGACGCCAGCATAGCCTGCTTTGTGTCATGAACAGTGTCACGAGCCTACCGGCTACTGAGATCGCCTCGGCATTTTCGCTGTTCAGTGGTGGTGCCCCCGGCAGGATTCGAACCTGCGACACACGGTTTAGGAAACCGATGCTCTATCCCCTGAGCTACGAGGGCCAATCTGTGGCTTCGCTGGGTCCAAAGCCTACCGTCCCGACTCTGGCCCGCGGGTTTGGCTGGGCCGCGTGATGCACGGCCCACGCTGCGAACAGTGTCTCATGGTTCTGACCGGCCGCGATCAAGCTGGACAAGGCTAATCAAGCTCAGCAGGAGGCAGCCGATCTCCTCAAGGCCGCCTTCGGCGGCATCGGCAACCGTATGGCACTGTCCGATTGACGGGGCTGGCTCGCTACCTCGCTCCTGACGTGCAGGGTCGAGGGTACGGCTGGTGGCACAGGGTCATTCCCGTAGGGTCATTCCCGCAGGGGCGGGGTCGGCCAAGGGTCGGGATTGTGATCGTTGTGACGGTGTGCGAGCTGGTGGGGAGCATCCTAATGGGTGTTAGCGAGCCGGCCATTCGGCAGACTCGCGCCAAGCTGCTGGCAGGTGAGCACTGAGTCCTCCTGGACTGTGAGTCCTGTTGACAGATCGTGCCCCTGCTGGTTGGTGGGGAGAGTTGATCGCTGATGGGATGTCGTGCCCGCTGTGGTGTGGCGTGAGCACTGGTTCATTAGGTCGCTGATGGTTCTCCCGCTGGCTGCACTGGGTGTTGGCTGCACTGGGTGATCGACGACGAGGACGAGGAGGGGCGGGTTGCTGTTCGTGGGGGATGACTGGGCTGAGGCGCACCACGATGTGGAGGTGATGGACGCCACGGGGCGGCGGCTGGCCAATGCCCGGCTGCCCGAGGGGGTGGCGGGGATGGCCCGGTTGCACGCGATGATCGGTGAGCAGCTCGGCGAGGACACCGACGAGACCGAGGTGCTGGTCGGGATCGAGACTGACCGGGGCCCGTGGGTGGCCGCGTTGGTCGCGGCCGGGTACACGGTGTATGGGATCAACCCGTTGCAGGCGGCCCGTTACCGGGAACGGCACAGCGTGTCGGGTGCCAAGAGCGACGCCGCTGACGCGCACACCCTGGCGGAGAGGGTGCGCACTGATTTCCACCAGTTGCGCCCGGTGGCCGCGGACAGCGCGGCGGCCGGGGCGGTGAAGGTGGTGACGCGGGCGCACAAGACGTTGATCTGGGAACGGACCCGCCACACCCAGCGGCTGCGCCACGCGCTGCGCGAGTACTTCCCCGCCGCGCTTCAGGCGTTTGAGGATCTCGATGCCCCCGACACCTTGGAGTTGCTGGCCAGGGCACCGGAGCCGGCCTCGGCGGCGAAGCTGACGCTCCCCCAGATCAGCGCGGCGCTGACCCGGGCTCGCCGCCGCAACGTCGCGGACAAGGCCGCGCGGATCCAGGCGGTGCTGCGTGGTGAGCACTTGGGCCAGCCCGAGGTGCTCACCGCGGCGTACGCGGCCACGACCCGCGCCGCGGTGGCGGTGCTGCGGACTCTCGATGAGCAGCTCACGGTCCCGCAAGGGCAGGTCGATGCGCATTGTGGCCAACACCCGGACGCTGAAATCACCCTGTCCCAGCCCGGGCTGGGACCCATCCTGGGTGCCCGGGTGCTCGCCGAGTTCCGGGACGACCCCGACCGCTACACCGACGCCCGAGCGCGCAAGAACTACGCCGGTACCAGTCCGATCACCCGCGCCTCGGGCAAGAAGAAGGTCGTGCTTGCCCGATTTGTGCACAATGATCGGCTCATCGACGCCCTCATGGCCCAGGCCTTCAGCGCCCTCAACGCCTCGCCGGGCGCCCGTACCTACTACGACCAACTCAAAGCCAACGGCACCGAACACAACGCCGCGCTGCGCCAACTCGCCAACCGGCTCGTCGGCATCCTGCACGGCTGCCTCAAAACCCGGACCTGCTACGACGAAGCGACCGCATGGTCGCATAGCGTCGAGCAGGCTGCCGCTTGACATTCAAGCTCCTGGGATGTCTGTCAGCATGGTTACGGTAGACCGCGAGCGGGTAACCATCGCCATGCATAACGGCTACGTGACAACTCGTGATGCGAAGCGCGTGGCGACACCGCCGGGCAAAATATTCTCTTCCCTCCGCACGCAACTGGACAGTATCCGAGGGTGGAACGAGGAGCGCCGGTGGGGCTTCACTCCTGACGAGCTGGACTCCGTTGATCTCACACCCTCAGCTGAGAACAAGCCGCTCGTCGTTGATCTCATCGCTGTCTATCTGTGCAGTGACGCTGCGTTGAACGGTGTCCGACGCACATGCCATGAACTGTGGACGGTGGCCGCCGAGCAGCAGCCCCATACCTGGTGCTGGGACTGGTATTGGGACAAATGGAAGGATAGCCCCAAACCGGTGCGCCTGGTTGACGGCATCGTTCATCGGCCCGGTATCCGGAGGGTCACTGTTGATCTGGGCGCCCACTTTGTACCAGGGCGGTATCTCGCCCCCCGCAAAGTTCGCAGTCCGTACTCGGCGCACGCCGAAGTGCTCGCTGCCGCTGCTCACTTTCCGCGATGGATCCGGGCTATGGACGGGAAAACCATTCCTTACACCTGGCTCTCAGGTTATGAGGTGATGAGCTGGGAAGGCCTAAGCTCCAAGCGCCTACCGGCCCTCAGCTGGGTTGGATACCGGCACTCCATGAGTCTCACCGCTGCCTGGACTGACCATGCTCACAGTGGATGGGCTTCTCCAATCTGCATGGGTTAAGGACAGGTCCAGGTAGTGATGTAGCGCCGCCAGATGTCGATGAGGGGTGCTCGCCGCAAATGAGTCGTAGGCGGTAGAGAACCGGTGTTTACTGCGGGGTGAGGTGGGGTAACTGAGTGCAACGTACGGTCTCGGTTCCCGCGGGGCATACCAACCGCGCAGCACTAAGGAGGAGTAGGGAAATGACTGTTGGATTGATCGTTCTGACGACATCCGTCTTAGTGATCTTCATCGGTGGTGTACTCACAGGTTACCGCCTCAGCGAGCGGAAACTCGCGGCACGAGCGGGACGGCAAGCGGCAGCGCAAAGCTCCCTCTATAGGCAATTACGCGATCTTCAGGCCGCACGGCGAGAGAACTGCTCTGCTCGCCGGGCAGAGGGGGTGGGGGCTGGACCTCGATCGTGGAGCTGAACACCACTCCCGCAAGGTAGGTGGTGGTGAGCCATGATCGGCATCGATCTCCTCGCCGCGCACCAGCAGGTCACGGGGCAGCAGCCAGCGTGTGGGGGAGGTGACCGGCCAGGGCGAGCTGGCCTGGCGCTGTTACCTATCCGAACATCCGATAGAGTGCCTCGTGTCGCTGACCTATGACATCAGTGGCTGATGGGACACATCTTGATTGGCGAGAACATTTCAACCGGTCTGTGATCACAGAGAGGAAACCCAGATGGGTATTCTTGATAAGGCCAAGGATAAGGCCGAGCAGCTTATCGGTGAGGCGAAGGAGAAGATCGGTCAGCTGACAGGTAACGAGAGCCTGGAGAACGCCGGAAAGCGTGATCAATTGTCCGGGGAGATCAAGGAAACCGGACATGATCTGCAAGACAAGGCTGCCGGTGCTGTTCACGACGTGAAGGACAAGTTCAGCGACGACGACAAATAGCTGTCGGTCTGCAGACGCACCGACGGTCCCGTGGCCATGGCTCCGGCAGCCCCACCAGGAGGGCAGGTAGGCCAGGGGACCGTCGGTGAGGTCTGCGAAGACCGACCGCGACGAGTGGAGAAACATCGTGGGCCAAGACCAGTTCAGTCAGCAGAATCCCACAGAGCAGCATGCGGTGCCGGGCAGCGGCAATCGGACGGTGGAGTACCCGGGCCTCACCGGCCATATGGACGTCAAGCCCGACCACGGTGAGCATAGCTACCGGGGCAGTAAGCGGCTGGAGAACAAAAAGACTGTTATCACTGGTGGTGACTCCGGCATCGGTCGGGCGGTGGCAATCGCGTTTGCCAGGGAGGGGGCGGACGTGTTGATCAGTTGCCTGGACACTGAGGAGGACGATGCGCGGGAAACGGCCCGTTGGGTGTCTGATGCTGGTCGTCAGGTCATCACAATGCCTGGTGACCTCCGTAACGAGCAGCACTGCCGTGCAGTGGTAGACCGCGCGGTGCGCGAGTTCGGGCAAATCGACGTGCTGGTAAGCAACGCGGGGTACCAGATGTCCCAGGATGGCGGGCTCGAGGCCATCACCACCGAGCAGTTCGACCGGGTGCTGAAAACGAACGTCTATGCGCTGTTTTGGTTGTGCAAGGCGGCGGTACCGCACATGCCGCCCGGTTCGACCATAATTACCACCTCGTCAGTCCAAGCATTTCAGCCCTCCCCGCACCTGATGGACTACGCGGCCTCCAAGGCCGCGATTGTGAACTTCACCAAGGCCCTCGGTCATGACCTCGTCGAGCGGGGCATCCGTGCCAACTCGGTCGCCCCCGGCCCGGTGTGGACCCCGTTGATCCCCGCAACCATGGGGGCGGACAAGCTGAAGTCCTTCGGGGCGCAAGCGCCCTTGGGGCGCGCGGCGCAGCCGGCCGAGCTCGCGCCATTTTATGTGTTCCTCGCATCGCAGGAATCGAGCTACATGACCTCGGAGGTCCTTGGGGTGACCGGCGGGTCACCGATCACCTGACAAGACAAGAGTGTCACTTGTCCGTTGCACCGACACCGGTTCGTAGCTCCGCGAGTCGAGCGAACAGGCCGGGGGAGGGTTCCAGCGCAGGTGTATTTGCGCCAGCCTGGTGGCGCATACCGGCGAGCAGTTCGAGTAGGGCGTCTGTCGAAGAATGTTTGGGCTGCCAACCCAGCTCGTCGCGAGCGCGCGAGGTGCTCATCATCGGTAGTGCCAGGAGCAGGTCGACCATGCCCGGCTCGGTGGGAACCAGCCGGGCATGCCAGGCCACTGCTGCTAGCTGGCGGAGCAGCCAGGCCGGCATCGGCACCGTTCGGGCGTCAAACAGGTCGGCGAGTTCACGTGATCCCAGCGCGGGATCAGCGGCCAGGTTAAACGCACCGGATGCAGCACGGTTCAGGGTTGCCAGCTGAAACGCCTGGCCGACATCGTGGCTGTGTACGGCCTGAAACAGCAACTCCGGCAGGCGGGGTACCAGCGGAATGAACCGGGGATGCAACAACGGAGTCGGCAGGAACGGACCGGCGAACAGTCGGCGGATGCCGCTAGCGGCGGCTCGTTTAAAAACGAAACCGGGCCGCAGCCGCACCACTCGGGTATGGGGATGCCGGGTCTCGAAGGTATCGAGGATTCGCTCGACGTATGCTTTTTCCCGGGAATATGTACAGGTCGGCACCCCATTAGTTGGCCACGACTCATCTACCGGGTGATCTTTGGGGCCAGCGGAGTAGGCGCCGACGGAAGAGGAGTAAATCACCGCGCCCACCCCGGCCGAAGCGGCGGCTTGGAACACTCGCGACGAACCGCCGACATTTGTTGCCCACGTTGCCTGAGGGTTGCGGGAGGGTTGGATCAGCCAGGCTAGGTGGATAACGGCATCCAGACCGGCAAACACTGCGTCCAGATTGTCGGATGCGATATCTGCGCTGACCCAACGCACCTTGTCGAGGTGGGAAGAAGGTAGACGCCGCGCGATGCCGACGATCTCCTCGACAGCAGCCTGCTTTCGCAGCGCCGCCAGAACCGAGGTGCCAAGGTTGCCGGTGGCACCGGTCACGGCCACGCGCATGCCACTCACCCCTCCCGGGACTACCGCCGCCAGCCAACGGCGCTGTACTGTTGCTTACCTACGACGACTGTGTCTACCCAACGGACCTGCTCTCCAAACGCGACAACGAGGTTATGGTTGCAGGAGGACCTTGATGGCTCCGTCCTGCTTCTTCTGGAACATCTCGTAGGCCTGCGGCGCCTGGTCCAACGGCAGGGTGTGGGTGGCGAAACCTTCCACGCCGAGCGGGTCGTCGTCGGTGAGTAACGGCAGAATGTCATCGACCCACCGTTTGACGTTGGCTTGCCCCATCCGCAGTTGGATCTGCTTGTCGAAGATTGTCAACAGCGGTAGTGGGTCAGTCATCCCGCCGTAGACCCCACTCACCGAGATCGTGCCGCCCCGGCGCACGATGTCGATCGCCGAATAGAGGGAGTTGAGCCGGTCGATGCCGGCGTGGCGCATCAGCGTCGCGGCTACCGGCGTGGGTAGCGCTCCGGCGGCCTGTTGGGCGAGTGCCGCGCCGGGTGACCCGTGCGCTTCCATCCCGACGGCGTCGATGACCGCGTCCGGGCCACGACCCCCGGTCATCCCGCGGATCACCTCGGCGAGATCATTCTCGTGCTCGCGCAGGTCCAGCGTCTCGGTGCCGTGTAGTCGAGCCCGGGCCAGGCGCTCGGGTACCAGATCGACGCCGATCACCCGCCCAGCACCCCGATGCCGTGCGATACGGGCCGACATGTCCCCGATCGGCCCCAGGCCGAGGACCACGACGCTCCCCTCAGCCGGGATCCCCGCGTACTCGACCGCTTGCCACGCGGTGGGCAGCACATCGGAGAGATAGACGAACCGCTCGTCGGGCGGACCGTCCGGCACCGCGATCGGCAGGGTGTTGCCGAAAGGAACCCGCAGGTACTCGGCTTGACCACCCGGTACCTGCCCGTAGAGCTTGGTGTAGCCGAACAGCGCGGCCCCCATCCCCTGATCCCGGACCTGGGTCGTCTCGCATTGCGAATGCAGGCCCTGCCCGCACATGAAGCACGTTCCACAGGAAATGTTGAACGGGACCACCACGCGCTGACCCAGGTGGATCTCGGTGACCTCGCTGCCGACCTCCTCCACGATCCCCATCGGCTCGTGACCAAGAATATCGCCCTCATCCATGAACGGACCGAGCACTTCATAAAGGTGCAGGTCAGACCCGCAGATTCCGGTCGAGGTGATGCGCACGATCACATCCCCCGGTTGCTGGATCTCCGGGTCGGGAACCTTCTCCACGCGAACGTCACGCTTGCCATGCCAGGTCACTGCCTTCATCGCGTCGCTTCCTCCACATCGGACACCTCTTGGTCACCAGGCTTCCTTAGCAGTGAAAGACATACCCACCACGGAGCACCGGTACACCCCGACCGCGCGAGCACGACCACCCCGAATGCTGTTCTAGCGCATCTGGGTGGATTTAGACGCTGGTAGCTGGGGTATTCGGGTTGCATGGCTGTGTTGAATGTGCTTGTTGATCGTGATCCGAAGCAGGTCTGGAGCGTGCTCAGCGACGGCTGGTCGTATTCGGATTGGGTGGTGGGTACCCAGCGCATTCGTGAGGTGGATCCTGACTGGCCGGCGCAGGGCTCGCGGATCCACTACGCGGTGGGTGTCGGCCGGTGGACGGCCGAGGATGTTACCACGGTTCGGCTGATGGACCCGGAGCGCCGGCTGGAGCTGGAGGCAAATGCCGGCCGGCTGGGAAGCGCCCGGGTATCGATCACGCTGCTGCCGTGGGGGGAAGACAGCACAGTGATCATTGTCGACGAGCACCCGCTGACTGGTCTGGGGGCACGGTTGCATTCGTTGGGGATGGAGTTTCTGTTGAGTTTCCGCAACCGGCGCATGGTTCGCTTGCTGGCCCGGGTGGTCCGTGAACGGTATCCACACTGACCTTGGTGCACCCTGTTGCGGCTCGTGAGATCCCTGCCGAACACGGGGGTCAGTGGCCGATGGCGAGTCGGACGCCGGCTGCGGCGACGCGCTGCGTGTGGGCCCGGGCACCGCGCAGCGCGGCGCGTGCCGCGTTGGCGCCGCAGGCACCGTGTACCGCTCCGCCAGGATGCGCGGACGACGACGCCAGGTACAGCCCAGCGATCGGGGTCTCGGGTCGTCCCAGTCCCGGAGTCGGCCGGAACACCAGCTGCTGATGCACCGCCGTGGTGCCGCCGTTGATCGCGCCGCCAACGAGGTTGGCGTTACTGGCCTGGAACTGCCACGGCGCGGTGATCCGGCGTGCGATCACCAGCTCTCGGTATCCCGGGGCGAAGCGCTCGATCTGCGCTTCGAGGCGGTCGGCGAACGTCTCGCGCTCCCGCTCGTCCCAGCAACCGGTGAGATCCCCGCCAGCATCACCGCGTACCTGACGTGGCACGTGGGTGTAGGCCCACAGCGACTCAGTACCTTCCGGGGACCGGCACGAATCAGCCGTTGTCATCTGTCCCATCAGCAGGAATGGGCGGTTGGGCACCCGCCCGGTGGCGATCTGAGCGGTGTAGTCACTCATCTCGTCCAGGCTCGCGGCAAGGTGCACGGTTCCCGCCCCGGCCACGCCGGCCGCCTGCCAGGGCACCGGCTGACGCAGCGCCCAGTCCACTTTGAAAGTCGAGTAATCCCATTGGAAGCGGCGCATATCCTCGCGCAGCCGCGGCGGAAGATGCTCCCAAGCAACCAGGCCGCCGTACAGTTGGGTAACGGCCATCCCTGCAAGTACTGCATGGCGGGCCGGTATCTCTGCACCTGAGCTCGTGCGCACTCCAACAGCTCGGCCCTGGCGAACCACGACCTGCTTCACCGCGTCCCCACACTGCAGCCAGCCGCCTCGCTCCTTCAGCCGCCGCACCAGCGCAGCCGTAAGCTGCCCCGAACCACCTTCGGGCACCGGCCACCCGTACTGATGACCGAGCATGGCCAGCAGCCACCCGTACAGCGAACTAGCCGCGGATTCCGGCATCAGGTCCGCATGGAGCGCGCAGCCAGCCAGCAACAGCGAGCCCGGGCCGGTGAACTCTTCCTCGGCCAGCTTGCGCACCGGTAACAGCCCGAACCGGATAAACCGCAGCAGCCCTCCCGCCCGCAACTTCGCCGCCAACCGCAGCCCGGAACGCACCGGTGGGAAAGGCACGAACAACGCGTCCAACAAATGCGGCCCCAGCTCCTCCCACAACTGGTGCAGCCGCCGCCACGCCGCGCCATCGCCGGCACCCAGTTCCTCCAACCCAGCAGCCGTGCGCTCCAGGTCGCGGGACAACACCGCTGCCCGCCCATCGAGCAGCGGATGAGCCAGCACATCTTTGGCGTGCGACCACCGCAGCCCATACCGCTCCAACTCCAGCGCCTGGATCACCCGCGAAGCAGCCGTCATCGGGTAGAACGCGCTGCAATGATCGTAAACGAAACCCTCCGCCGGACCTGCTCCACTGCGCACCCCTCCACCCGGCTCCGGCTGCTCCTCGCACACCACGACCTGCCAACCCGCATCGGCAAGAACGTTAGCGGCGACCAGCCCGTTCGGGCCCGCGCCGATGACCACCGCATCCGGTGTTCCCGAGTTGCTACTCACCGCCATGCCCGTGGAATACCCCATACAGTGCCCACCAACCTAGCTCTTGAGCCAGGCGGTGTTCCTGCGTTTGCGCATCCGCTGCCACGCTGCCGGAAGGTTTTTCTCGGCCCGCTCAGCGCGGGCCACCTCAGCTGCGTAGACAAGGCCGTAGGTGAAGCCGTTTTCGCCGTCGAGGTGGGCTTGTCCGGCGAGTTCGCGGAGCACTGGACGTGACACGGCGGCGTCCTGGTGCTCTCCAAGGAGGTCCTGGACGGACTTGAGGCGCTTGCGCAGCCGCGTGGCTGGCTTGCCCAGCGTGGGTTGGACGGCCTCGGTGGCATACCGCAACCGTTTGGCGGCCTTGCGGGCCTCATGGAGGGCATGATCGCGTTCCTCACCGGATGGTTGGCACTGCGCGTAGACCATGCGTGACTCGACGCGGTGATAGGCCCGCCGGACGCTGTGGGGAAGTTCACGCTTGGCTTTGCGTGTTGCGCGGGCGGTGACCGGCGGGTCAGCCAGCAACGCGTCGATCCGATCGTGCAGGACGAGGTAGCGGTCACTGTCCAGCGCGGCGAGGGCGGCGCCCCGGGCATCGGCCTCCCGGCGCGCACTGGAGCGGGTGAACGCGGCCTCGACCGGCCCAAGCTTGAGTTCGGCGGGCACCTCCGCCAGTAGCGCGGTGAACCGCTGGGCCATCACCTCCGCGTCCCTCGCGCCGCCCAGCTCACCCGCTACCCACTTCAGCTCCGTGACCAGATCACGGGTTTCGTCTCGGTCGAGGACCCGGCCGAATGCCTGCAGTGCACTGCGCATCCGCCGGGCGGCCACCCGCATCTGATGAACCGCATCCGGGGTGTCGCGCCGCACCAGCGGGTCATAGCGCCGCAGCCGCTGGGCGTGGGTCCTCAGATAGGCCAGCACCACGTCCCCCGCAGCCCGAGCGTCACAGCTCGGCGTAGCAACACCGAGGGGCATCCGGTCAGCCAGCAGCCGGCCCAGCTTCGAGGAGGAACCCGCACGCTGGGCGCCCACCTTGCGCAGCCGGCGCTCGATCCGGTCCAGTAACTTCCGCTGACCATGCTCGCCGAGCTCGACCTCCACCTCGCGCCAGGCCACGGTCGTGGTCTGCGCACCCATGGTGCGGGCGCTCACGTGGTCGTCAACCAGTTCCGCTAGTGAGCGTCCGGAGGAATCGGCGAGCACCCAGCGGCGCCGACGGGTGATCAGCTCGGCAACCGGGGCCAGCTCAGCCCCCCGGGTGTACACCCGGGTCAGGGTCACCAGCTCGGCCGGCGGGCGTCGTGGAGAACCTTCCAGCGGTAGCCGCAGCTCCTCACGGCTGTCTTTACCCGCTGGCAGCTTCAGGTGCCAGCCCGCGTCGGATCCACCCTCCCGACGCCGCAACGTCACCCCTGCACCGATCAGGCACAGATCGGTGGTATCGAAGTACACCGCCTCCAAGACCTGCTCCTCCGGCCCGGTCGCGGTGTCAACCCCGAGCACCACAGCTGGGTCGAGCAGCTCCATCCCCTCGATCGCCTCGTACTTGCGTTCGATCTCCCGCATCGTCTTCACGTCAGTTCCCTTCGTTACAGAGGTAATAGTACCCCTTCACTCCTCGTCGTAACCCTGTATTCGGCTTGCCACCATCCCTAGCTGACCTGGCTACGCGGCGAGAGTTTATTACGCCTTTTGAGTGACGCTGCGCGAACGAATGCGCCCGGTCTGATGCACTCTCTGATGCGTCTGCCAGGCGCGGGTACGCTGTATGGGGAAAATCGAGGTGATGACGACGATGTCTCTACCACAGCGACTCCCGTCGCATGGGATTGTCGCCTTCATTTCTCACCTCGTCTGGAGCCCGGCTCGCACGGATCACCGTCTTCCGCTGCTCTGAATGGTGCGCTCCGCCAGTCCGGAATCACCGTCGATTATTCAGGCCAGTACGTCCACGGATCGCTGCCGGGAGACGTGCGCAGTTATTCTGGAGTGATGATTTTCGCTGAGCGATGGGACGATCTTTCGAATTTCTTTGACGCATTTAACGGCTGCTCTGAAAGGGGGATCTCTACATGTGATCACGGATGATTCTATAAGCCGTTGCATGGAGAATCCCGCACTCCGGAAGACCGCGCCCGCCACCCTACCGTTGATCTATGCGTCAAAGACTGTTTTGATCACCTGCGAGTATCTCCGGGGCGCGCATGGCAACTCGGCTGCGCAATTTTTGCGGTTGATTCAGGAGGCGTGTTTTGTTCAATCGTTTCAGGGAACAGGGCCTCTCCATTTCGAGCGCTGTGGACAAGTCAGCCAGGACGCCGGAGTGATCGGTGAGAGAGTGCCCGCGGCATATGGCGCGGCCATGTTGGTGCGCCGAGCGGTCGAAGATCTGGGCAACGAGCCTCGGTCCGACCCTTCCCGGACAGAGTGGAATCCACGCTCGATCGTGCCAGCTGCGGTGTACTTGAAGATACTGGAACAACCAAGATAATGCTAAAAATGCTCATGGCTCGGTGTGCCGGTAAACTGCTCCTCCAGGGAGGCGTGCGGATGCCCGTTGGCCCGAATCACACCGCCCCGTCGTCAGTACCCACTGAGTAGGGCTCGTACCTGGCGAAGGGCTTCGGGCCCTGCCTGGCTGTACCATCGTGAGGGATCTGCGGGGCGCCGGCCCCAGAGAAACAGAATGCGCGCGGCCGGGTCGCTTTCTATGGTGGCCTCACCGGACGGAGTGGCGAAGTGAATGCTGTTGCCGTCGGAGGTTGCCGTGATGACGATGTCGTCCGTTCCTGGGGCGCGCAGACGCCCCTCGATCCGGCTCTCGGGTCCCAGATCCAGCCCAGTGGCACCCTTGGCCAGCAGTGGTTGGCCAACGTCGGTCACGCTGTGCTCGGTCATCCACGGTTTGCTCAGCACCTGCACGGCGGTGGCGTCGTCGCCGGTGAGGTCCCAGCGGTGCAACACCAGCTCCTCGCGCATGTGTTCAGCGAAGAAGGGCACTGTGACACGCCGCCCGGCCCACATCACCTCAGTCTCGGGTGACAGGTCCCGAACGGCCGCCTGGGTGACCTGGGCGAGTTGCTCGCATCGGGCACAGAATGTCGACCACAGCTCGGAACCGGCCAATGTACGGTAGCGGTTCTCCCGATCGAAGCCGCGGGTCTCTACGGGGTCACCGGTCATGTGCGCCGCGAGCACTCGAGCCAGTTCTTCGGCGTTGCCGGTCTGGTGAATCAGGACATCACGCACGGTCCACGCCTCGCACCAGGTGCCGGCATCGAGTCGGCGCGCCTGGACAGCGTGAGCGAAGGCTTCCCACTCCGGCAGCACGTCGATGACTTCCTCAGAAACCATGGGAACCATTAGCGTCAATTACCCTCACCGGCGGGCCGGAAACCTCGACGCGAAGCCCCTTCCGGGCGCCACAGTGTCTAAGGTCACTCTCAGGTGGGGGGTCCACACTGGTCGTATGCGTATCCTTGTGGTCGATGATGACCGGGCGGTCCGGGAGTCGCTGCGCCGGTCATTGCAGTTCAACGGCTACACGGTGCAGCTTGCTGGGGATGGCCAGCAGGCCATGGACGTGCTGGCCATGCAACGGCCAGACGCGATGGTCCTCGACGTGATGATGCCGAGGGTGGACGGCCTGGAGGTGTGCCGGCGGCTGCGCGGCACTGGCGACGACCTGCCAATTTTGGTGCTCACCGCCCGGGATGCGGTCTCGGACCGGGTCGCCGGGCTGGATGCCGGCGCGGACGATTACCTGCCCAAGCCATTTGCCCTGGAAGAGCTGCTCGCTCGGCTGCGCGCGCTGCTGCGGCGCTCCCCGCCTGAGGTCGCCGGGGCGGCCGGCGCCGTGCTTCAGTTTGCTGATCTCCTCCTGGAGGAGGGCACTCGTGAGGTCACCCGGGGCGAGCGTCGGATCAGCCTGACCCGCACCGAGTTCAGCCTGCTGGAGCTGTTCATGCGACACCCCCGGCAGGTGCTTACCCGCGGCCGGATCCTGGAGGAGGTCTGGGGTTACGACTTCCCCACCTCCGGCAACGCCCTGGAGGTCTATGTGGGGTATCTGCGACGCAAGACCGAGGCGGGCGGTGAGCCGAGACTGATCCACACCATGCGGGGCGTCGGCTACGCCTTGCGGGAAACGCCTCCGTGACCCAGGCCCCCGCCCCACGCTGTGGGACCCGGCGGATGTCGCTGCGCACCAGGGTCGCTGGGCTGGCTGCAGTGTGCGTCGGAGCCACTGTCGCGCTGGTGTCGCTCGCCGGTTTCCTCACCGTCCGTAGCAGCCTTTACGACCAGCTTGACACGACGCTGCTGCAGCGTGCCGATTCGCTGCGCAGCACTCTGGCCAATGCCGAGCAGCTCGGCGTCATACCCGAGAGTTTCTTCAGCGCCGCCGACATCAGAGTTGGCCTGATCGACCGCAGCGGCCGCTACGCGGTCGGCGGCGACATGGCGATGGGCCCCAAGGAGCTCGCCGTGGCGCGCGGCGAGCAGCCCCAGTCGTTGCGCACTGACCGGATGCGTGACTTGCGCGTTGTCGCCGTGCCAGCGGGGCCGGGCACCGCGTTGGTGGTGGCCGAGGGATTGGGCGCCACCCGGACCACGCTGTCCCGGCTCGGTCTGGTGTTCACGCTGGTCGGGGGAGCCGGCGTGCTGCTGGCCGCCGCTGCGGGCACTGCGGTCGCCCAGGCCGGGTTGCGCCCCGTGCAGCGACTGACCGAGGCGACTGAGCGGATCGCTCGTACCGGCGACCTGCAACCGATCGCCATCTCCGGCGACGATGAGCTCGCCCGGCTCACCGGGAGCTTCAACAGCATGCTTAGTACGCTGGCGGAATCGCAGGACCGGCAACGCAGGTTGGTCGCCGATGCTGGACATGAGCTGCGCACTCCGCTCACCTCGTTGCGTACCAACCTGGAGCTGCTGGCCGCATCTGACCGCCCGGACGCTCCATCGCTGTCTGACCAGGACCGCAAGGAGATCGCCGACGACGTGCGAGCCCAGGTGGAGGAGCTCTCCACCCTGGTCGGTGACATCGTTGAGCTGGCCCGCGAGGACGCCCCGCAGGTGGTGCACGAACCGGTGGAGCTGGCCGATGTTGTGGAGCGGGCGCTAGCCAGGGCGGCCCGGCGGGCTCCGGGTGTGCACTTCGAGGTCAACCTCATGCCATGGAGCCTGCTCGGTGACGCCAACGCGCTGGAACGCGCCGTGCTCAACCTGCTTGACAACGCCGCCAAGTGGAGCCCCGCAGCCGCGACAGTCACCGTCTGGCTAACGCCGACTGGCCGTGGAACGGCCACCGTGGAGGTGGCCGATGCCGGACCGGGAATCGCTGACGTCGACCTGCCCTACATTTTCGAGCGGTTCTACCGCTCGACAGATGCGCGCACCCTGCCCGGGTCGGGGCTGGGGCTGGCCATTGTGGCGCAGGTCGCCGCCCGCCATGGGGGTACGGTACGGGCCAGCCGGCACTCAAAGGGTGGAACCTTGATGACCCTTGAGCTGCCCGGCTGGCCATTCACCTGATGCCCATCTATGACATACCCACATGACACACCTAGGTGCTTCACATAGACATCTCAGGAATCCAGGACACCCTAGAGCCATGACCGACGACACGTCGCGACCGCAACAGCCTGGCGACCCCGCCACCCCCCATGACCCGTCCTGGGCTGCGCCTGGCCACCCCGGGACGTCCTGGCCGCCGGGCCAGCCTCCGGTGTCCGGTGGGAACCCGCCAACCGCGCCGATTGGCCTGCCTCCATCAGGCGTTTCCCGACCGCGCCGGGGTGGGACCATCCTGGGAGCCGTCGTACTGTCCCTGATCGTGGGTCTGGTCGCCGGAGTTGTTGGGGGTGCGGTCGGTTATCAGTTCGCCAGTAGCGGGTCCCATGCCATCAGTGCGCTGGACTTGCCGGTGCCAGCAGCCGTGCCAGCCGCGGACCTGCCGGTCGGCTCGGTCGAGCAGGTGGCGCAGAAGGTGACGCCTAGCGTGGTCCAACTCCGGGTGCACGGATCCCAGGTAACCGACGAGGGCAGCGGGATCGTGCTCAGCTCCGACGGACTCATCCTCACCAACAACCATGTCGTCGAGCCGGTCGCGCACGGCGGCGAGGTCGCCGCCGTGCTTCAGGACGGTCGCTCGGTGCCGGTCGATATCGTCGGTAGGGCGCCTTCTTTCGACCTTGCGGTGGTGCGGGCACAGGGCGTCAGTGGTCTGACCCCGGCCCAGTTGGGGAGCTCGAGTAATCTCCGGGTCGGGCAGGAAGTGGTGGCGATCGGCTCGCCGCTGGGCCTGTCTGGCACCGTGACCAGCGGCATCATCAGCGCGCTGGACCGCCCGGTGCGGGCCGGCGGCGAGGGCAGCGGCCAGGACACCGTACTCGACGCGCTCCAGACCGACGCCGCGATCAACCCGGGCAACTCCGGTGGTCCGCTGACCGACATGCAGGGCCGCGTGATCGGTATCAACTCGGCCATCGCCTCACTCGGCTTCGGTAACGGGCAGGCGGGCTCGATCGGGTTGGGCTTCGCGATCCCCATCGATCAGGCCAGACGGATCGCGGACGAACTCGTGCACAACGGTCAGGCCACCCAGGCGATCCTTGGAGTGATCGTTCCCGCCGGGCGGCCGGAGGACGGCGCAGCCGTGGTCCAGCAGGTCACCCCCGGTGGCGCAGCCGCCGCTGCCGGAGTGCAGCCCGGAGAAATGATCACAAAGGTGAATGATCGAGTAATCGACAGCGGCGACGCGCTGGTTGCGGCCATCCGTTCACACGCACCGGGCTCCCAGATCACCATGACCGTCAAGAACTCGGCCGGGACCACCCGAGAGGTTCACGTCACCCTCGGCAGCCAGCAGGTTGGGACCCGCTGATCCACAGTGTCAGCGCTCCCGGCTACGGTGCTCGGCATGGAACACAGCGCGCGCAACTTGGGGCGGGCTCTCGTCGTCATCGTAGACGACCGAGCGGTGCATGGTGAGCATGAGGACGCGACGGGTCCATTGGTCACCGAGCTCCTCGAGGAGGCTGGGTTCGTGGTCGACGGCTCGGTCGTCGTGGCCGGCGAGTCGGTGGGCATCCGCAACGCCCTGAACATGGCGGTGATCGGCGGGGTCGACCTGGTGGTCACCGTTGGTGGTACCGGGGTGTCGCCGAGGGACGTCACCCCGGATGCCACGGCCGGCGTGCTGGACCGTCCGATACCGGGTATCGCCGAGGCCATCCGCGCTTCCGGGCTCGCTGCTGGCGCCGTGGACGCGGGCCTGTCCCGCGGCCTGGCCGGGGTCTCGGGTAGCACCCTGGTGGTGAACCTAGCGCCGTCGCGGGCGGCGGTCCGTGACGGGATGGCCACTCTCACGCCCCTGGTTGGGCGGGTGATTGACGAGCTGTCCTGGCCAGACCACGACTAAACGCCCGCCACGGCGGGGCCGCTCAGGACTAGCCTTCCGCGCTCCCGTTTCGGCTCAGCGCACCCCCGAACAGCTGGTCCATGTTCACGAACTGATCGTGGTAACGCCCGCCGGTGGCCTTATCCACGGTGGACACCGCGACCCCGACGCAATTGACGGCAATACCGCCGGCCTTCTCGACGAGTGGGCCGGCCCGCTCCATGGCCTGCTCGACAATCGGGCCTGCCGTGACCGCTACCTTCTCGGCGTAGGGGCCGGCCTTGGTGATCGCTTGCTCGACGAGGGGGCCAGCCAAGTCCCTAGCCACCTCGACGAATGGGCTGGCCTTCTCCATGGCCACCTCGACGAATGGGCTGGCCTTCTCCATCGCTACCTCGACGAATGGGCTGGCCTTGTCGATGACCTGCGCGACGACGGGGCCGGCCATGTCGATGACCGGACCAGCCACGTCCTTGATTTTGCTCACTAGACTCATGGTGGGAGCCCTTTCGTTCGTGAGATCGAGAACCCTATCCTCGCACTGGGAACCGATAGCGGGAAGTGAATCGGCGCCGCCTGGCCCCTGCCGGGTGACTCGCCTGGCCTGTCGCTTCCTCAGTGGACGGTCACGGTGAGGGTCTGAGATATCGAGGCCGCCGCGACCCGGGTCGCGGCAACGGGATCGAGTGCGACCAGCACCAGCCTGCCGACACGCTCCTCGGTGCGCGTGCCGGCCTCCAGCACCGCGAGCACCCGGGCGCCCCGGGCCAGCACCACCGGTTCGTCCCGCCGTTCGCCGACGGTCACCACGTCGACTGTGGCGCCGGGATGCAGCAGGGCGGCAACGCCTGGATCCGCAAGCCGCAGCGGAACGCTGACCGTGTTCGGATCCATCGTGACCGTTCGGGCGAGATCAGATCCGGTCAGCCGCACATCAGTCAAGGGTTCACCACGCCGGACCGGTGCGGCCAGTGTTCGGCCCAATACTGCGGTCGGGGTCCGGGCGCTACCGTCGGGCACCAATTGCGCCGGTAGCGCGCGCAGCGTCACCTCACCTGCCGCGAGTACGGTGCCCGGGCTCAGGTCCCTGGCAGCGACCACTACCGTGTTGCTGTCGGAGGGTCCCCGGTTCGGAGCCAGCGCTAGCACGGCGGCGAGGCCGACGAGCACGGCGGCGGCGGCCCGGCGCAGCAACAGAGTCCGGCCGAACCCAGACCCACGGATGAGCGCATCGCAGCGTTCCCACAGCAGCCCCAACGTACGCGGACCGTTGCGATCTTGCCATTGTTCCATCCTGGCCTCCTGACCTTGTCGTCACGATCGTGACGTTAGGCAAGATCGGGCCGAAGCGGCAGTCAGACCGCCGGAGGCTGTGGATAACCGCAGGAATGGGGATAACTCCCCTGCGATATCCGGGAGCAGGCCCGGTGATGTCAGGCGGAGGTCAGGAGGCGGTTGCTGAGCTCGAGGCCGATGAGGATGATGCCGAGCCCGACTCGGACTGTGAGCCGGAGGTGGACGGCTTGGACTTGTTGGTGGAACCGGGCTTGGACTTGCCGTTGGAACCGGGTTCGGGCTTGCCGTTTGAGCTGGACTCGCTCGTTCCGGACTGGGTTGACCCGGACTCGGTTGACCCGGACTCGGCCGAGCTGCTGGCACGGCTGTCCGTGCGGTAGAAGCCGCTGCCCTTGAACACGATGCCCACCGACGAGAAAAGCTTGCGCAGCCGGCCGGAGCACTCAGGGCAGTCGGTCAGCGACGAGTCGGTGAATTTCTGCACGGTGTCGAAGTGGTGCTCGCACGCGGTACACGCGTAGGAGTAGGTCGGCACGTCTCGCCTCCATGTAACTAGCACTCTACGCACGAGAGTGCTAGCACGATGATAGCAAGGCCACCGTGGCGACCTACGTCAGCAGGGCAGCCGGATCAGACCCCGTCCGGGGGTCAGGACCGCGGTGACCGGGACATCGTGTGGTTGTGCCGGCACCGAGGCGAGCACCTCGTCGTCCCGGACAATGGCCACCAGTGGGGTGCCGGCGCTGGCCAGCGGCAGCGTCCGGTCGTAGTGCCCGCCACCGCGGCCGAGCCGAATCCCGTGCCGGTCGACGGCCAGCGCCGGCACCAGCACCAGGACCGCGGTGGCGATCGCCGCGCAGCCCAGTCGTGGCCCGCTCGGTTCGCGCAGCCCTAGCGGCCCGGCCCGCAGCGACCCGGCGCCGGTGTACTCGACCCAGTCCAGCGCCACCGCGGCCGCACCGGCTACGGGCAGTAGCACCCGGTAGCCACGGCGCACCAGGCCGTCGAGTAGTTCCGGTGAGCCAGGCTCGGCACCGACCGGCCAGTAGGCGCAGACCGTGCCAGGCAGTCCCCCCAGCGTCGGCCCCCCCAGCGTCGTCCCAGCCAGCGTCGCGGCTAGGGCGGTCGCCTCGGCTTCCCGCGCCGCCGCCGGCACCGCCCGCCGCGCCGCCACCAAGTGCCGCCGCAGCGCCCACTTAGCGTTCTCGTCCACGGAGGTGAAGCTGGCTGCGTCGAGTGGGCCGATAGGGTCGGTCATTATGAGCGCCTCTCTTCGTGCTACGCCCGGGCACCGTGCGTTCCGCACCGCGATAGTGCCCGCAGCCGGGCTCGGGACCCGATTCTTGCCGACAACCAAGACCGTGCCCAAGGAGCTCTTGCCGGTGTTCGACACCCCGGCGATCGAGTACATCGCCGAGGAGGCGGCCCGTGCCGGGGCCGACCGGCTGGTGCTCATCGTCTCACCGGGCAAGGAGTCGGTGGCGGCGCACTTCGATTCCACCCCGGATCTGGAGGCTGAGCTGCGGGGGCAGGGCAAGCATGCGCTGCTGGACAAGGTGTGTCGGGCCCCAGGGCTGATCCGGGCGCAGGTCGCGATGCAGCGCAAGCCGCTCGGGCTGGGGCATGCGGTGGGCTGCGCCGAGCCGTTGCTGGCGGACTCCGACGAAGCCGTGGCAGTCCTGCTGCCCGACGACTTCGTGCTGCCCACCGGGGTGCTGATCAAGATGGCCGCGATCCGCCAGCGGCACGGTGGCAGCGTGCTGTGTGCCTTCGACGTCCCGCGCGAGCAAGTCTGCGCCTACGGGGTGTTCGACATCAGTGATGTTCATGACGATACCGACGATCCAGACGTCAAACAGGTGCGCGGGATGGTGGAGAAGCCGACGCCCGAGGCGGCGCCGTCCACCTTCGCGGCGGTCGGTCGCTACCTGCTGGACCGCGCGGTGTTCGACGCGCTGCGCCGGATCGCCCCCGGCGCTGGCGGCGAGCTCCAGCTCACCGACGCCATCGCGCTGCTGATTGCTGAGGGTCATCCGGTGCATGTCGTGGTGCACCGTGGGGAGCGTCACGATCTTGGCACCCCGGCCGGCTTGCTTCGGGCGTCGGTGGACTTCGCGCTCGCGGATCCTGATAGTGGCCCTGAGCTGAGGAAATGGTTGCGCGACAGGGTTGAGCGGGAGACTAGGTGAGATCGCTGGACGAGCAGCTCGGGCGGGTGCTGGACGCAGCGGTGCGTCCCGCGCCGGTGCGGGTGGCGATCTCCCAAGCGCAGGGCATGCTCTGCGCGGAGGAAGTCGTGGCGCAACGCTCGCTGCCCAGCTTCGATCAGGCCGCGGTCGACGGGTATGCGGTACGCAGCGTGGACGTCACGGAGGTCCCGGTCACGTTGCCGGTGGTGGGCGAGATCGCTGCGGGCTCGCGGCAGCTGATGCGTCTGCAACCCGGCCAGGCGGTCCGGGTCGCCACCGGCTCGGCGTTGCCCGCCCTAGCCGATGCGGTGGTTCCGCTGGGGCACACCGATGATGGGGTGGCCCATGCGGCCCGGGTCACCGTGGCGTGCTCCGTGCCATCGAAGGCGTACGTACGCCGTATTGGTGAGGACGTGCAGACCGGTGACGTCGCGGTGCGTAACGGCGCGGTGATCGGCCCGGCGCAGGTAGGGCTGCTCGCCGCGGTGGGACGAGCCAAGGTGCGAGTGCACCCTCGGCCCCGGTTGTCGGTCCTGTCGGTCGGTGAGGAGCTGGTCGACGTCGACCGCACGCCGGGCACCGGGCAGGTCTATGACATCAATTCCTACGCGCTGACCGCTGCCGCCCGTGATGCCGGCGCCGAAGTGCACCGGGTCGGCATCACGCCCTGCGATCCCTCTCGACTGCGCGAGGCGGTGGAGGGCAGGCTGCTGCTCTCGGAGATCGTGGTGGTGGCCGGGGCGGTCGGTGGGGCGATGGGGGAGCAGTTGTGCGCCGCGTTGGCCGAGCTCGGGGCACTCGACGTGGGGCGGGTGGCCATGCACCCCGGCTCAGTGCAGGGTTTCGGCCGGCTCGGCCCAGACTCGGTGCCCACCTTTCTGTTGCCAAGCAACCCGATTAGCGCGCTCGTAGTCTTCGAGGTGCTGGTGCGGCCGATGATCCGGCTCGCGCTGGGTAAGCGCAATCCCTATCGCCGCATCATCACCGCGCGGCTGCTGTCCCCGGTGACGTCCACGGCGGGTCGTCGCGGGTTCCTCCGTGGCCAGTTGCTGCGTGATCCCGACACCGGGGAGTACCTGGTGCAACCGCTCGGGATCTCCGGTGCTCATCTGTTGGCCTCGCTGGCTGAAGCGAACTGCCTGATCCTCGTCGACTCAGACACCACTGAAGTGCCGGTGGGCGAACAGGTGGCAGTGAGTTTCCTCGCTCAGCGCGGATGAGGCACCGTGTTCGGATCTGGGCCTGATGGCCGCCACCCCGGCTGGCCGGTGCGGCTGGGTCCCGTGTGGGTCGCGGCGGGGCAGGTCGCGCTGCGTCCGGTGCGGCTGCGCGACGCCTGCGCGTGGAGCCGGCTGCGGCTGCGCGACGAGGACTACCTGCGGGCATGGGAGCCCGACGCGGAGGGCAGCTGGGCCGAGCGCTCCACCACCATGGCCTGGCCGGTGATGTGCGGCGGGTTGCGCGCGACAGCTCGGCGGGGCCACGCCCTGCCATTTGCCATCACGCTGGATGGGCAGTTCGCCGGCCAGCTCACGCTGGGCAATGTGGTGCGTGGCTCGCTGCGCTCGGCCTGGGTGGGTTACTGGGTGGAGTCGGGTGTGGCCGGCGGTGGTGTGGCGACAGGCGCGGTGGCGCTGGCGGTGGACCACGCGTTCGGACCGGTCAGGCTGCATCGGATCGAGGCCACCGTGCGGCCGGAGAACGCGGCCAGCCTTCGGGTGCTGGCCAAGCTCGGGTTCCGGGATGAGGGTCTCCTGCGACGCTACCTGGAGGTGGACGGTGCTTGGCGGGACCATCAGTTGCTCGCCATGACCCGGGATGAGGTCGGTGCCGGGTTGGTGTCACGTCTGATCCGTTCAGGTCACGTCCGTCACTCTTAGCTTCGGCGCGCCTCCGACATCCGGATGGTTGCGCTGGCTACCGTGACTCGGCAGTAATGCAGGCAATTCGGGAATGGCGGACCAGGGCAGGGGGCGCGGAGTGCCCAGCTCGCTGATCTTCGCGGCGCTGGCGGCGGCATGGCTTGTCGTCCTTGTTCCGATGATCGCGAAGCGACGGCAGGAGGTGGTGCGCACTGCGGAGTCTGCGCTTGCTTCTCGCGTGCTGTGCCGGCCTGACCCTGTTCGTGCGGCGCCCAAGTACGGCCAGGAGGTGCCCAAGATGGGTGAACGGATCGCGCAGCGAGAGCCCGCCCTGGAAGAGCGGGATGAGCGTCGGTACAGATCAGGTCGCGGTGGCTATGATCCAGAGCTTGCCGCGCAGCTAGCCCGGGCGAAATACGCCTTCCGGCAGCGAGTGGTGCTTGGCTTGGCGTTCGCAGCTCTTGCCACTATCGCGTTGGCCTACATGATGTCGGGCCTGCTGTGGTGGGTGCACGCTGTTCTCGATATGACGTTGGTTGGTTATCTTGGCTACCTGCGCCGGCAAGTGCGTATCGAGGACGAGGTACGCCAGCGTCGGGCCGCCCGACTGGCTGGTTCGCAAGCCGCCGATTCGCAAGCCGCTGGTTCGCAAGTCAGGGTGCCCGCTGCCGACGTGCGCCGCGACGTCCCCGCCGACGACGTCGCCGACGATACGCAAGAGCCGGTCCAGGAGCCGTTAGCACGGCGTGCGGTAACGTCGAGCGCTGCACACCCCACCGCCGTCACACTGGCCTTCGACGACGAGGACCCGATGTTCGACGAGCTGGAGCCCGCCTTCCGCCCGCCCTACCGCCGGGCGGCCGGCGCGTAGCCGACGACCGGCTGCTAGGCTTCTCGGGAATCGCGGGGGGCTGTAGCGCAGTTGGTAGCGCGTCTCGTTCGCATCGAGAAGGTCAGGGGTTCGATTCCCCTCAGCTCCACACCAGCTCAGAGGCCCTGTAAGGCGATCTCCGAGGAATCCCATAGACTTGACTATCCTGATGCTCAATGCTGTGTCTGGGTGGTAGATCGCTGGCAGGGGGTTGCTGTGCGGAGCGCAAGGCGAGTTCTGCTGTGTGTTGCGGTGTTGTGCTGGTGTTGGTTTCTCCGGGATTGGCTCCTGCTCACAGCCCGGCAGTGGTGGCGCAGGAGGCACTAAGTACGAGTGATCTGTGTGCCGTGGTGGGCTCGGACACCCCCTCGTCACGTGTGGGGAAATGGCTGCGCGTCGCCCGCGAAATGTTCCGGCTCGCTGAGTGGGTGCAGGATCCGCACGACGACCTGGCTTGCTGGACGCTGTGGTCGCGAGGGCGAGGCGTGGTGTCGCACGAGACCGCGCTCACGGTGTACGGCATCGGTGAGTTCGAATCGGCTCGTGTTCACCTCACGGTCCCTCCGGGGTTCACGAGGCGGGACGCTTCGAGGTAGTCGGCCGTACTGTCGCCGAGGTCACGGAGGGCGCCGTCGACGCCGCCGCGTTCGGTGAAGGGGGCGTTGTCGAGGTCGTCGGAAGTGATGCCTGCGGAGGAGGCTATGACGTCGGCGATGCGGTCCAGCCACCAGCGTTGGCGGTCGGTGAACACGGCACCGGCCTGGTGCTGCTGCGCGAGCCGGGCGACGTAGCGCTGCTGGACCTTGGCGGCGTAGGGCACCAGCTGGTCGTCCTCGCCGAGGGTGAAGCAGATGAGGGAGACGAGGTCGGTGACGGTGTGCCGGTTGGCGTGGGTGACCCGGTCGACCTCGAGCACTTCGTAAGCCTTCCAGATCAGGTCCATGGTCCAGTTGCGTGGCGGGCGCTTGATCCGCTCGGCGAGCTCGCGCAGCTCAGCGAAGGAGACCCGGGCGGCCCGAGGCTGGGAGTAAAGCACCTGCATCATAGTGATCTCGCTGCGGTGCTCCTCCAGGTACTGCCGCCAGGACTTCACCACCGACCGGGCCCGGTCGGTGGTGACCACGCCATGGGCGTCGAGTAGCTGGTCGACGCTGACCTCATCGATGACCTGGTCATGCTTGGCCCGTAGCTCCAGGATGCGCAAACGGAGCGCAGGGTTAGCGGCGATCGGCTCCACTGCACCATCCAGCAGGGCCTGCACCGCAGCTACGGGATCGAGCAGCCCCTCAACCAGGGCCTTGGCCTGTTCATCGGGGTCCACCGCAGCGACTAGTGCCCGGACGATGTCGCGTACCGGCCGCCCCGCCACCGTGTCGAGTTCCGCGCGCTCGGCGGGGGTCAGGTCGAGTTCGAGCTTGGCCAGCCGGGAAGCCAGCGTCGCCGTCTCGTCCTCGGTCAGCGTGAGGGCAGCGGCCTTGTCGAGCAGCTTCTTCAGCGTGACGGACCTGACGCGCTCCAAGGGCGCGGCGTCCACGAACGCGTGCTCGGTGACACCGACCGCGTCAACGATGACGAACCGATTCTTCGTGCTGGCGTCCGGGGTGACGGCCTGGAAGTCGGTATCGGAGAGGGTGCGGGCACCACGGCCCTTCATCTGCTCGAAGTACGACCCGGATCGGACATCGAGCATGAAGAACACGCACTCCAGCGGCTTGACGTCGGTGCCCGTGGCGATCATGTCGACGGTCACCGCGATCCGCAGGCTCGGTGAGGTGCGAAAAGCCTGCAGCAGCCCCTTCGGATCGCGAGCATTGTAGGTGATCTTGGCGGCGAAGTCGTTGCCCTTGCCGAACACTTCGCGGACGGTGGTGACGATCTCTTCGGCGTGGTTGTCGTCCTTGGCGAAGATCAGCGTCTTGGGCGCGGTCGAACGGCCCGGGAAGATCTCAGTGAACAGTCGATCCCGGAAGGTCTCCAGCACTAGGCGGATCTGGGCGCGTGCCGTGACGGCCCGGTCGAGCTGGCCGATGGTGTAGGTCAGGTCGTCCTCCAGCGTCTCGTAGCGCTGGACGCGGGTGCGCCGGTCCACTGTGGGCACCACGATGCCGGCGTCGATCGTCGAGCCCTATGCGGTGATCTGCGTGCTGATCCGATAGACGTCGAAGTCGACGTTGACGTTGTCGGCGACTGACTGGGGGTAGGTGTACTCCGAGACCAGGTTCTGCTGGAAGAACGCGAAAGTTTGCTTCACCGGTGTCGCGGTGAGCCCGACGATGTGTGCATCGAAGTACTCCAGCACGCCACGCCAGACTCCGTAGATAGAGCGGTGCGCCTCGTCGACGATGATGAGGTCGAACGCCTCCGGCGGCAGCTGTGCGCGGTATGTCACCTCGACCGGCGCATCGGGGATGAATCCATCAAGGCCCGGGTCGTCGACATCAGGCACCTGTTCCCCGCGTAATGCGGCGTACAGGCGCTGGATGGTGGAGATGACCACATCGGAGGAGTCCACCATCCCGGCGCTGGTGAGTTTGTCGACGTTGTAGAGCTGGGTGAACCGCCGGCCGTCGTCAGGCGTGGCGTAGTTCTGGAACTCACGCAGTGTCTGGTCGCCGAGGTTGTTGCGGTCGACCAGGAACAGGATGCGCCTGAACCCGCCGTGCTTGAGGAGCCGGTAAGATTCTGTGACAGCGGTGAACGTCTTGCCGGCACCGGTGGCCATCTGGACCAGCGAGCGGCCGAAGCGTTGCCCGGCCAGCGACCGCTCGATCTCCGTGATCGCCTCGATCTGCGCCGGCCGCAAACCTTCGACGAGCAGCTCCGGCATGGCGCGGACCTTGCCCCTCCAGGTGGCCGCGTCGGGATCGGTCTCGGCCGCACGCAGGGTGCGGGCGAGGGTCTCGGGCCGGGGGAAAGCGAAGATCCGGCGGGCTCGTGGTTCCGGGTCGTACCCGTTGGTGACGTGGGTCTCGGATCCCGACGCTTCGAAAACGAACGGCAGTCGTCCCTCGACCGTTAACGCCCGACGCCGTACCTCAGCGGGAAGCCCCTCTGCGTATTTGGCAGACTGCTACTCGACGCCGGAAAGCGGGGTTCCTACCGGCTTCGCCTCGATGACACCGACGGCCCGCTTGTCGACGTAGAGCAGGTAGTCCGCCCGGCCGTGCCCCGGCGCCATGATCGCCTCTCGGCCGGCGACACCATCGCCCGCGTACAGGTTGAGTTCTCTGCGGTCCTGGACCAGCCACCCCGCGGCAGCCAACTGGCGGTCGATCAGCATGCGAGCGCGCTGCTCCGCCGTCAACCGCGAGTTCTCATCCACATGATCCATTCTTCACCATAGTGATGACGTTACCTGTAAGCGGTATCCAGCGAGACCTTCGACACCATCCGTAACCGGCTTATTGCGCGCGGGAGCCTGGGACGGCTTCGTCACCGCCTGCACCATGGCGAGCACGCCGAACGCCGACCCACGGGTGTCGCTACCTGGCGCCGCTGCGTGGTCGAGGTGAGCGTGGGTCCGCGCGATCAGCGGATTGGCGACTGACGTGCTGCACAAGCTTAGATCTCGCAACCGCATTTCTCGCATACGTATGTCACGAAGCCTTCTTTCTTGACGAAGTTACATTTGCAGTCGGTCCGCCTCTGGTGACGTTCTATCCACGTCTGCTCCAGCGGTCCAGCTTTCCGGACATTCGAGTTGCAGCGAATTCTGTTCATGTTCTATCTCATTTCTCCAGATTCTGGTGAATGGACCGCCCACTACGCTGGTGTCATCGGCAGGTGTTCACCGGCCGCGTGAGTACTGTCCTTGCGTTAAGCTCCGTCACATCACCTAGTGCGCCGAATGTAAGTGTTACCCCCAGTGCTCTCCTCGCGGTTGCCGAGGGCTAACGCCGCCTGCTTATTCAGTATGCCGTACGCTCGGGAGCTGGTCATCATCCACGCGGATCATCTTTCATGTGCCCTGGGGGATGTAGCTGGGAGGTTTTCTACATCTGTGGGATGACTGCGGCCAACCTGCTAGCGGAAACGGTACCGCTCTCAAAGAATGTGTCCATTCAACTGCGTCTATTTCATGAGTCTGGTTGAGCTGGGCATTGTGGTCCATCCCTCTCTCCGGTACGCCAGCTCAAACTAGTGACCACAGAAAGATGAGGGCAGGCAACGTCCGGTAAATACGCCACACTCGAACCCGATCGGGTGAATTTGGGCGGCTCTGGTCTGGCGTGCGCACCGCTACCGGTGGCAACTCTCGGGCATCGTGTTCGTGCCCCCAGCTCCCTACTCGTCTTGGGTGGACAGCCCCAGAACCGGGGCGAGTTCATCCGCCGAGCAGCGCGCGGCGTCGGGGGAGCGGTGCCCACCAGTGTGTGGGCCTGCGCTGGATGAAGGAGCGCGCAAAGCCAATCGGTAAGGGCGCCAACCGCGCGCTGGGGTAACTCGGACATCCCAGCGCTGGGGCCAGCACCAAAGTTACGACGGCTGTCGCGGCGGGGACTACAGCATCTGGGAAGCCGGTGAGACGACGCCCCTGCCGTGGTGCCGGCCCAAGCTGGCCAAAGCCCTGGCCGTGTCGCTGGACACGCTCGCTGTACTGTTGGCCACGCCCGAGGACTTCCCGGCCGAGCCCAGTGATGCGCTGCCACTATCGCTGCGACCGTTTGAGCCCAAGCAGTCATGTCGGGCACCGTCTTGTTGCAGCCGCTTCGCCGGTGGCCGGCCAGCTCAACGCGGTGGCGGAGACCTTGCATGAGCCGCATAATTCGGCGGTGCGCCAGCGCCTGCTCCAGATTACGGCCGACTTGCGCAGCTGGCTGGTTTGATGGCATACGAGCAAGGCTTGCCCGGTGTGGCCCAGCGTTATTATCGGGTAACTGGATAGGTCCGGATTTTGGGCGTGCTGATGTGGCCGCGTGACCATAGGCCGCGCGGCAGTGGGGGTGTTAGGTGGCGGGGATCCAGGGTTTGCTGTCGGCGGCTTGGATGAGGACGTCGAGCATGTTTTGGCCGTGGCGGGTTGCGGTGGCGGTGTAGGAGCGGATGGCAGCGAATTCCTCGGCGCCGGTGAGAGTTCGCAGGCAACCGGAGACCTTGATACGCAGTTTCGGCATTCTGATGGTCCGCTCGGCCGGGTTGTTGTCGAAGCTGACAGCCAGGTCGGTTGTGTACCGTTGGTAGTCCTCCCACCGGTCGATCAGGCGGGTGAACAGGCTGTTGTACTTGCGTTCCAGTTTCGTGGCGCGCCCGGCGGTGGCGCTTTTGCCCAGGACGACTGCTGATCGCAGCAGGTGCCGCTGGTGGGCCATCCGGTCGGGGTCGGGCTGGGTGTCGCCTGCCCGGGCGTCTTCGACGAGGTCTTTGACCGCGACCATGGCCTCGGCGCCCTGAGCGGCCAGCTCCGCGACCGCAGGTGGCGCGGTGTCGATGACGTAGATCAGTTCACGCAGGGCGTGGGCGTTGCACAGAGCGTGGGTGGCGTGGGTGTAGGTGTCATAGGGCGCCCACGCATCATGCACCGCGGTTCCGGCGAACCGCGGGAGAACGCCAGCGGCGTCCATCCCTTTCACCCCACGCCGGGCATGCACGCTCAGGAGCACGTCGGTGGGGGTGGAGGCCGAATGCATCCAGTGCAGGCTCCCGGCGGCGCGGAACCCGGTCTCATCGAAATGCGCCACCGCCGACCCCGCGATCCGATCGACGATCCCGGGGATCACTTTCAAGGTGAGCTGGGCGGCGATCCGCCGCACCCAGGACACCAGTGTGGACGCGGCGATCGTCGCACCGAACAGGTCAGCCAACGCCTGGCAGGTCCGCGACTTCGACAGGAACTGGCCGTGGAACAAATACACCCCCACCCCACCCAGCCGCGACCCATACTGCACCGGCGCGTTCACCCCCGCCGGCGCCGCCGCCTTGGTGATCACCCCGCAGGAGCAGGCGCGGGAGATCAACCGGTGCTCGGTGACCTCCAGTCGCAGCGGGGGCAGATCGAACACCTGCCGGCGTTCGCACCCGACCACCGCGGCACCCTCGAGGCCAGCCCCGCACCCGCAGCACGCCACCGGCTCATGAGTCTGCTCATGATCGGGGACATCAACCGGGGACAGCGTGAACCCCATCTGACCTTTCGGCCGGCCCGGACCCCGTTTCGCCTTACCCCGCAACGACTTCGGCGCCGGTTTGGCCAGCCCATCGGCACTCGGCGGCTTCGAGGAGTTCTTCGACGTCATCCCCAGCCGCGCCTTCAACTCCTCGATCTCCGCCAGCGCCTGGACCAGGCCAGCACGCAATTGTCCGTTCTCAGCCAGCAACTCCTCATAGGAAGGCAGCGGCGGGACCGGCGGCTCGGACACACCAAGATCCAAACACACCACAACCAGACGACACCCAAGACACGCCAACCACTTACCGACCCTCACCAGCGCGCCAGCAACACCAGACCAGAACGAGACCTATCCAGTTACATTATCGGTACCCCGGCGATGTGCACGTCATCCCGTTCACCGAACAGCTCCAGGGCTACGTGAGACGGGTCGCTCCGCATCAGGAGCTGGACATGATGGCCGTCTGAGGGGGAGTGGCTTCTGGGTGGTCAATCCCGACTCTGGAGTTGTAGCATCGCCGGCACATCGGGCGGCGTGTACCGCGCAGACTTGAGGACTTTGCCGTCGGCTCGTTTGATTGGTTTTCCGTTGTCATCAAGCTTGCTCATGTTGGCCCGATGAACCTCGGACAGCACGAGGTCAAGGTCAATGCCATAGGTGATCGCGGTTCCATAGGCGACGTACACGACGTCAGCCAAGGCGTCCGCGATCGCCACCAAGTCACGTGCCGCTGCCGCTGAGGCAAACTCGCCGCACTCTTCTTCCAAAAGCGCCACCCTCAGCTTGGCGAGTGAGTCGCTGATCTCGATGCTGGGGGTGGCGCGCATCGGGAGATCAAAGGTAGCATGAAACTCTGCCACAGCGCCTGCGACGTCGCTATGCCGAAAGCGCGTCTCGGACTGGACACGGCCCAGGTTTGTCACGGAGTCGGAGGTTTGTGGCATCAGTGAGCTATCTCCTTCTGGTACGAGAGCTGCGTGCTTGCCCGAAAGTCTACCCATTCGGGAACGCCGCGTTCACCTTCTGTTCATCTAAGCGCAGCACTCTGGAGCGGTGCAATTACACCGCGTGGGCGACGTCGGCGAGGGCACCGCCGAACACCGGTGTGTTGTCGCTGGCCAGCAAGCAGATGGCACGCTCGTTGACCTCTGGGGCGACGTGCGAGCGAGCCTGGACAGTCACTACCGGGCGTACGTGCCCCGCTGTGAGTGCGGCTGGACCGGGCCGCCGTTCAGCAATACTCCCGGCGGTTACGCCGCCTGCCAGCAGCTTTGGCGGGACAAACACCTCCAGTCTTTCCTGCGCGCGCGAACCCCGCTCTGGCAGGCGCTTGGCCACCTGGGGTCTGAAGATCATCGACGGTGGCGACTCATGTCACCTGATGTCGCGGCACCATGATCGCTGGATACCGTGATCGTTGACGAGCGGCAGGTGGCCGGCGTGGTGCTGGTGGGTGGCCGCTCCTCGCGGATGGGTAGCTCGAAGGCCGTGCTGGAGTGGCATGGTTCCACCTTGCTCCGTCGCACTCTGGGCGTGCTGGCCCGCTCGGTCGATGGGCCGCTGCTGGTGGTCCGCGCCCCGGGCCAGTCGTTACCCCAGATTCCCTCGCGGGTGGACGTCGTGGAAGATCCCGAGGAGGGCCGGGGGCCGTTGCAGGGCATCGCCGCGGGCTTGGCCGCGCTGGTCGCTCGGGCGCCCGCCGCATTCATCTGCTCCACCGACCTGCCGTTCCTGCACCCCGCGTTCGTCCGCCGGGTGCTGGCGGCGCTCACCCATGACTTCGACGTGGTGCTTCCGGTCGCCCTCGGCTACCCGCAACCGCTCGCCGCCGCCTACCGGGTCACCCTCGCGCCGCTGGTCACCGAGTTGGTAGCAGCCGGCGACCTGCGTCCGGCATTCTTATTCCGCCACCACCGCTGCCGCACGCTCCGGCTGGATGACGCCGCGCTACTCGCTGACCCGGCGCTGGCCGCAGCTGACCCAGCGCTGGAGTCGGTGGTCAACGTCAACTCCCCAGAAGACTACCGCGCCGCGCGATGCCATCCCGCTCCGCAGGTCCTCGTGCAGCGTTACGGCGCGCTGGCCGGCGACGGCCACCTCGGCCCGCGCACCGTCCGCGCCGCCACACTGGCCGGCGCCGCCGCCGCGGTGGGACTCGCCCTGGACCGCCACGTTACCGTCGCGCTCAACGGCGACCAGATCAGCCGCGACGGCGATGTCCCACTGACCAGCGGAGACACCATCGCCTTCTGCTCCGCCAATGACCCGGCGCTCTCCTACGCTCGTGACACCATTACGCCGGAGGCGGAGGTGTGCGAGCCTCCCAAGGACACCGCAGCCAGCAGCAGTGTGACACACCGCGCACGTTTTTGGTGATTGACTGGGGTGTTGGAAGCGGACAGAGGATGGTCATGTGTGCCGGAGGGCACAACCTGCGGTGAAAATATCGCAAACGTGGAAAACATACCAGATTCGAGGACTGCTATCGGCTGCGGGACTCCTCGGCTTACTCGAAACCGCCGCCCCGTGCCGTGCGTCATATAGAACCTGTTAGTTCAGGACACGGACCACGTTGTCGGGCTCATCAAGCCATACCCATTGCTGCCCGTTACGGCTGTCGAAGCCGAACCGATCGAGCTCTGGCTCGCCGTGCTCGTACCACCAGTCGTAGGCGGCCTCGGCCTCGTCCCACAGCCTGCGCGGCCCGAGCTGGCGCACAGTGAACGGTGCCGGGTCGGTGAGATTGGCGTCCAATTGCGCCCATGACATGGTCACCGCGTCGTCCAGTTCCAGGTTGTGGTGCATCTCGCCGTGTTTGTCCCACTCGACGATCAAGCAGCAGGAGGCAAGACGCGCGCCGATGGCGAACGTGCCCTTGTCCGGGTTGAGCATCCGGTCCAGGTCGCTGCTGCGGCATTCGGTGGTGCTGATCTGGGCGTGTTCGGTGTCGCTGTCCTCGGGCCGCCAGCGGTATAGGGCACGGCGCTGGCTGCGGACCCGCATGAAGGCGAGGTCGCCACGGAACCGGCCGGTGGCGGCACCGTCCTAGCTCTTGTGCAAGGTCAGCATCACCCCGTTGGATCAGTCGGTTCCCCAGGGGGTCACCAACCGGCCACCCGGCCGGAGCTGGTCGAGCCAGGACCATGGCACCCTCTCGCGGATCGCTGCAGTGCAGATCACCCGGCCATACGGAGCGCCAGCGGAGTGTCCGCTCAGGCCGTCCGCAGTGATCACAAACGGGTGGTATCCGGCGTTGGCGAGTGCACGCTGGGCCCCGGCAGCCAGGCACGGGTCCACCTCGATCGTGACCACCCGGCCGTGTGCGCCGACCAGGTTGGCCAGTAGCGCCGCGTTCCAACCGGTGCCGGTGCCGATCTCCAGCACGGACTGTCCCGGCCACAGGTCGAGGTTATTCAGCATGTCCGCGACGACGCTCGGTTGGCTACATGAGCTGGACGGAAAGCGGCCTTTCTGGCCAGGTGCCACGTCACCGAGGTTAACTTGCGTGACGACGGGCGCGTTCGCCGACACTGCGGCGTGCCAGCGGTCTGGGTCGGTGTGCCGGGACAATGCCACCAACCCGGCACCGGAGTCGTCGTCGACCCAGATCGTGTCCGGGATGAATGGCGCGCGTGGTACGTCTGCCAGCAGAGCCTCCCACGCTGACGTGGTATCAACAGTCATTCGTCCTTGTCGTCAGCCATCACCGTTCCCACCTCTCCTGTCTGGAACCCATATGACACTGTGCCGCCTCGTTTGCTTGAGCCGCCACTACCAGGGTCTCTCTCCGACGAGCTCCGCGCTGAGTGGCCTATCGGCTTGGTGGGTTTTCGGTGAACATCCCGATCCGGCGATCGCCGGTCGCGTCCACTGCGCCCCGGAACATCCCCGCGCTGGTGAATGGCATCACCACGGTGCCGTCCGCTCCCACGGCGATGCAACCACCGGTTCCTGCCCTGGCTTCGACCTCATGCAGCGCCCGTTGGCAGGCCGCGCCCAGGCTCAGACCGGCGAGCCGCACGAGCGCGTCGACCTCATGGGCGAAGACGCTGAGGATGAGCGCTTCGCCATCGCCAGTCGCCGAGACCGCGCAGGAACGGTCGTCGGCCCAGGTGCCAGCCCCGATCAGTGGGGTGTCCCCGACCCGGCCGGCGAGCTGGCCGGTGACGCCTCCGGTCGAGGTTGCCGCCGCGAGGTGCCCCTCGACGTCCAAGGCGACAGCGCCCACCGTCCCGCCGGTGAACTCCGGTTCGGCCTGGTCGCTGAGTGGGATCCCGGTCAGCTGCTCCCGCCGACGAGCGGTCACAAACCAGTCGGCCGGCACGAACGCGAGGCCTTCCCGATGAGCGAGCGCTTGGGCTCCCGCTCCGCTCAGCAGCACATGGGGCGACCGTTGCAGCACCGCTCGTGCGGCGAGCACCGGGTTGCGGACCCCGCTCACGCAGGTCACCGCCCCGGCACGGCGGGTAGCCCCGTCAGCCACCGCCGCGTCGTGCTCTACGCCACCGGCAGCTGTGAGGACGGCACCCCTGCCAGCATTGAACTGTTCGTCGTCTTCGAGGACCAGTACGGCAGCGACCACCGCGTCGAGCGCCGACCCACCGTCGCGCAGCACCGTGATGCCCGCTGTCAAGCTTTGGTCGAGCCCATTCCTGGCTGCGGCAGACCGCTGCGCGTCGAACTCCTCCGGCACGATGTGACCTGCGCCGCCGTGTACAGCCAGGACCGGAGCGGTGGCTCGCCAGACTGTGGAGGCACACCGATTTAGCACCATACCCAAGCTAGTCACTCGACGTCTCGATGGAGCGTTGGGGAGCCCCCGCTGCGGGCGCCGCGCTCTGGTCACCGCCGCCCGCGACGGTGCACACGTGTCTGACACGCTTTACCGCTCATCAGCGGGTCACCTGATATTCACGTAGAGTTACCGTTCCTATACAGGAAGTTGCCGTTGCAAACGTCACTCACATCGCTTACTTTAACATTGCATGACCACGAGGAGTGAGGGGGAGCTAACTCTTGGGTGGTTGCATACAAATGTCGCGGGCTGATCTGGGGCTCTCTGGTCCGCATGGCTCCTCCATCGACTCCATCGACGAAAAAGGAGTGAGATGAAGGTCTCGGAAGTCTTCGCAATGGGTGGCGACTATGGAAGTGGTTGTGGCCACGGTGGTCACGGCGGCTACTACGGCTACTACGGTTACTACTCGGATTACAATCACGGGAGCTACTACCATTACCAGAACTACGGTGGTTACGGCGGCTACGACCGGCGTGGGCTTCTAGGAATCCTGGGGTAGCTCTGTCACGTCGCGGGTCGTCCGGCGGTGGCCTCAATTCCGGTCAAGGGGACGTGCTGCCACCGCCGAGGGCCTGTCAACTGTGGGTTGCTCGGCGCTGAGCGCTGCAGAAGGGAGCGATCGCTACTTTAAGTGACGGTTCAGGTGATCAATCGTGCGTACAGTAACCGACGTGACCATAGTAATGACTGATCGTGGCTGTTCATGTACAGGAAGTAGTTGTTGCAATCGTCACTCGGATAGCTTATGTTCGAGCTTGCGTGACTGCGGGGAGTTGCGAGACCACGGGGAGTAAGGGGGCCAGCCCGGATCATCTTGGGGACTGTCGAGTGCTGTGGACTGAGAAGCTGCCGGTGTTCATTTCTGGATGTTCATGTGGTGGGGGTTCGCGGTTGCACAACAATTTCCCAGGCTGGGCCGGGTCTTTCGGCTTGTATGGCTCCATCGACCGGAAAAAGGAGCGATATGAGAGTCTCGGAAGTCTTCGCGATGGGTGGAAGTGGTCGTGATGGTAACTATCCCTATTGCGGTTGTCATGGTAGCTACGTGGGCTACTATCCTGAGGGTTACTATGACTACGGCTTCGCGTACTACAATGGCTATAACTACGGCGGGTACACCTACTACGGTCATGACCGCAGGCTAGGAAAACTATAGTCTGTGGTGATCGGCGGTGGCCCCAACTCTCTCAGTGGGGTAAAGGCCACCGCCCTCGCCGTGTCCTCAGTCCGGGTAGTGTTCCGATTAGCTGCGGGCCAGGCGGATGCTTGGTCTGCAGCCGTCCACCGGATGTGATGGGATCGGGGTTATGGAAAACTCGCTACAGAATGTTACTTTCGCGTCCAACGGTTCTACCGTGCACGGCTACCTCTCGCTGCCCAAAGCCGGTTACGGCCCTGGCGTCGTGGTGATCCAGGAGTGGTGGGGACTGACCAGTCACATTGCGGACGTGGCGAACCGGCTGGCCGCCGAGGGCTTCGTCGCCCTGGCCCCCGATCTGTATGGCGGTACCACCACCCATGACGCTGACGAGGCCGGCAAGCTCATGCACGACCTACCGGTGGACCAGGCGGCCCGTGACCTGGGCGGCGCGGTGGATTATCTGCTAGGCCACGACGCGGTCACCAGCGCGAAGGTCGGCGCGGTCGGGTTCTGCCTGGGCGGCGGCTTCGTGCTGGTGCTCGCTGCACAACAGGGCGACAAGATCGGCGCTGCCGTGCCATTTTACGGCGCCCTTAGCGAAGGGTATCCGAGCTTTGTGAACCTTTCCGCCCCACTGCTGGGACACTTCGGTGAGCGGGATGAGTTTGTCTCCCCGGAGCAGGTCCATACTCTGGCAGCCACCATCGAGCAACAGTCCGGCCGTGCGCCTGACTTCCGCTTCTATCCGGCCGGGCACGCCTTCTTCAACAACGAGAACCTACTCGGCACCTACGACCCGGATCAGGCCGCCAAAGCCTGGGAGGCCACACTGCGGTTCCTGCGCGAGCGCCTGGCAGCGCCTCAACACGGCTAGTACTACAGAGCTAGATCGTTCAGGTGTCGTGGTGTCAGTGCAGGTCAGTGGCTGTCTGTCGCTGGCTTGGGGTGTGGTTGGTGAGGTGAGGGTTCTGGTGCCCGTCGTCGACTCGGTTGCTTG
>JBATXM010000083.1:0-27406 GCA_049673305.1 Pseudonocardiaceae bacterium
AACACGCCGTCAATCACGGCCTACACTGGTCAACCTGGCGCCGCTGGCACCAAGCCCAAGCCCGCCGAGCCCACGTCCAACGGCATCTTCGCCTACAAACACTAATGATCTAGCCCTGTAGTACTAGCTCGTCTGCTACCCCGTGGAGGTTGTGATGACCGAGGACTTGCCCGATGCCACCCATCAGTCGGCAAGTCAGAAGGTGGATCGGGACGAGGTGTTCATCGAGTACACCAAGAACATCTGCCCGGTCTGCAAGGTCGTGCTCGACGCCCAGGTCAACATCCGGGACGGCAAGGTCTACCTGTGCAAACGTTGCCGCGAGCACGGATGGTTCAAGGCGCTGGTGTACGGGGACGCGCGAGTCTACGTGTCGTCCACAAGAACATCCTAGACTTCATCGACACCGCGCAGGGCCGTCCGATCCGCAACATCAACCTCAACACCAGCGGCATCCGGCTGGCCACCGAGACCCGCTTCGTCGCAGCATTCGGTCAGCGCAACGGCCGCCACGGCAAGTCCATCAACATTTACCTGCAGTTCGACGGGTTCAACGAACGCACCCACCGGGAGATCCGCGGCCGGGACCTGCGGGAAATCAAGCACCGGGCGCTGACCAACTCCCACGTGATCGACCTGGTCACAGCGCAACGCCAGGACTGGTTCCGCGAGGATGACTTCTTCCCGGTGCCAGGCTGCTTCCCGACCTACCGTTCGATCACCTACCTGCTCACCCAAGGCACCCCGGGCCGGCCCGACTTCGGGGTGGTGCCGATTCCCCGGTTGATCCAGGTGGAGGGCTATCTGGACTACGTGTCCAACCGGGTGGTGCCCGACTACGCGGTCCGGGAAGCACTGGAGAAGCTGTGGAGTGCCTCGGCGTTCATGATCGTGATGCAAGACTTCCAGGATCCGTACACGCTCAACGTCAAGCAGTTGATGAAGTGCTGCGTGGTGGAGATCATCCCAGACGGCCGGTTGATCCCGTTCTGTGCCTACAACTGCGTCGGCTACTGAGAACAGGTTCGCGAGCAGATGTTGGGGGTTGCGGTCGCGGATGTCGTGCCGAATGCGACCGAACTCCAGCCACTGTTGGACGAGTCGCCCTACGGGTCGAAGATCGCCAGCAGGCGGCTCAGCGGTGACCCCCAACCCGGCTGAAATCAAGGCGTGCTGCGCAGCCAGCTATGGTCAGGATGCGGTGGCTGGTGCTGGGCGAGTCCTACCACCCCGGCGGGCCGGCGCTCACCCGCAGGCGGGCCGGCGCGCTCGGGCTGCGCCCGGGACAGCGGGTGGTCGATGTTGCGTCCGGACCAGGTTCGACCGCTCGGCTGCTGGCCGCCGAGTTCGGCGTTGCGGTGGACGGTGTGGACCTTAGCGAGTCCATGGTGAAGCGTGCCCGGTCAGCGACCGGGAAGGTGGGCTTGTCGCGGAGCGTGCGGTTTCACCTGGGTGACGCGGAGCGCATTCCGCTGCCGGACGCGATCGCGGACGCGCTGGTGTGTGAATGCGCGTTCTGCATGTTCCCGGACAAGACGATCGCTGCCGCGGAGTTCGCCCGGTTGCTGCGACCAGGTGGCCGGGTGGGCATCACCGACGTCACCGTGGCCGACGACGGTCTGCCTGAGGAATTGAGCACGCTGGCCGCCTGGGTGGCCTGCATCGCCGACGCACGCCCCGTGACCCAGTACACGGACATCCTTGCCACAGCGGGAATTGCAACTCTGCACGTCGAGGCGCACGACGACGCGCTGGCGCGGATGATCGAGCAGATCGAGGCCCGGCTGGATGTCGAAGGCTCGGTGCTCGAAGGACCCGCTGTCCGCCCACTACCGCGCCGACACCCGGCCGCATCCCCCGGCGGGGCGAGGAATAAGATTCCAAGCTTGGGGCCTACTCTGCCACCACCGCCCGGTGGCTACCGTCCCCCTCCATCGGCCGACCGCGCCTCGTCGCCGGTCTCGGACACTGGCGGCACAAGACCGACACGGATCTGGGGAGAAGGACGACGTGACAGACACCGGTTCCACCCGCCCGCCAGGCGCGGTCCTGTTCGACATTGACGGCACCCTGGTCGACTCCAGCTACGTGCATGTCAACGCCTGGTTGCACGCGTTCCGTGCAGTGGGCCATCCCGTCGACGCCTGGCGGGTGCACCGCGGGCAGGGGATGGGTTCGTCGCAACTGCTAGCCACGCTATTGGGTGAGGCCGCCGAACAGCTCGGCGCGCAGGCACAACAGCGGCACAGTGAGCATTATCGGCAGACTTCGTATCTACTACGGAGCTTCGATGGCGCGCGGGAGTTGGTGGCGGCGGTGGCCCAGCGAGGGGCCAAAGTCGTCATCGCCACCTCCGCCACACCCGACGAACTCGACCGCCTGCGCAGCATCCTCGACATTGAGGAAGCTGTCGCGGCGTTCACCGCCGCCGAAGACGTCAAGGCCGCTAAACCGGAGCCTGACCTGGTCCACGTCGCCCTGCAACGGGCAGGGGTGACCGCAGACCGGGCGGTGTTCATCGGTGACACAGTCTGGGACGTGCAGGCCTCCGGTAAAGCCGGGGTGGCCTGCGTCGGCGTGCTCACCGGAGGCATCAGCGCCGCGGAGTTGACCGAGGCGGGGGCAGTCGCGGTCTACCCCGACTGCCGGGCGCTGCTGCGCGAGCTAGACGCCAGCCCGCTAGCCGACATCTGGTCCTAAATCCCATCACGGAGATCGTGATCCAGGAACACTTCGGGGCCCTCGCCGGCCAGCCACTGGTGCAGCTGGCCGGCACATTCACCGTCCGCGCTGGCATGACTGACAAAAACCCTGGCCACCACACCTCCCCTAGGCGCACAGTAAATTCCCTAGGGGCACAGTAAAACAGTCAGACGTCCCCGGCCTCGGCACTCAGCGCTGCGCGCAGGTAGGCTAACCGTGACAGCTCTGACCAAGCGTTGATGAAGGGATTGTTATGGCTGGCTTGAGCGGCTGGCATCTGCTGATCCTCCTCGCCGCGTTCGTGCTCTTTTTCGGCGCCAAACGCCTCCCTGACATGGCCCGCGCGGTGGGGCAGTCCGCGCGGATCTTCAAAGGCGAGATGAAGGGCGCGGCGGCCGAGCAGGAGCACGCCCGAAGCCAGGAGCACCCAGGAAGCGAGCACCAAGCACCCTCGGCCCCACCCGCCATCGACCAGCCTCAGCGCCCCGTTACGCCGACTCGACAATCCACCTCCGACATGACCCACCCGCCTAGCGCGTAGGCACCGCACCGCGAGGAGGGCTGAGATGTTCGATCTGGGTATTGAAAAGCTGTTCATTCTGGCAGTGGTAGCGCTGTTCATCCTGGGCCCGGAGCGATTGCCCACTGCGGCGGCGTGGCTGGCCCGAACCCTGCGCCAGCTCAAAAATTACGCTAATGACGCGAATGAGAAGATTCGGAGCGAGCTCGGCCCCGGATTCGATGAGATGCGCGAGCCATTAGATGATCTTCGTAGCGAGCTGGGAGGCTTGCGGACCTGGCGCAATCCGCGCGCCGCGCTGCTCCGTCACCTGAGCGACGACCCTATCGCGCCGTATCGTTACCCACCCCCGCTGGACGGTTGGGAACCGACGCTCAACAAGTACCCGGTAGGCCCACCACTACCGCTCGCCCCCGGCGAACGACCACCGATTGATCCCGACGCGACCTAAACTCAGCCCGCCGAATCACGATCCGGCCGGAGGGGCTCCTCGGCGCAGGTCAGCGTCGGCGGTGGGGAGCTGGTTTTCGTTGTCTTCGCCGGTGGCCTCGGGGTGGGTGGCGAGCTCACGGCGGCGCCAGTTGCGCGGGAGGGATGATTCGAGCACGTCATCCACGGTGATGACGCCGATGACGTGGTCATCGTCATCAACGACGGGCAGGTTGAGCAGGTTGTAATCGGTCATCAGCCGGGTGATGTCGATCAGGTCAGCGTTGGGATGGACCCGGATGGGGTTGGAGTCCGCCACGGTGCGCAGCAGGGCGTCGGGGTCGGCCTGGATCAGGGCGACCAGGCTGACCGCGCCGCGCAGCCTTCCCCGGTTGTTGAGACTGAACACGGTAGCCAGTGCCTCGGGTTGCAAGGCACGGGCGGTGCGCACCCGTTCCAGCACGGCGGTGACGGAGGTGTCGCGCGGCAGCGCGAGGAAATCCAGGCTCATCAGCCCGCCAGCGCTGGTCGGGTTGTAGCCCAGCAGGGCTGTCACCTTGGTGCGCTGGCCTGCGGGTAGCAGGTTGAGCACGGGTTCGCGGCGGTCCTGAGGCAAATCGGCAATGGCGTCGGCGGCATCGTCGGCGCGCATCCGGGCCAGCACGCCGGCGATCTCCGGGTCGGTGCGGTCCCGCAGCAGCCGGGATTGGCGGTCGTCGTCAAGCTCCTCGAACACGTCGGCCTCCAGTTCGGGGTCGGCGTGGACCTGATCGAGCAACTCGGTCTGCTCCTGGCGAGAAGCCTGTTCGAGCAGGTCGGCGATCTGCGCAGGCTTGAGGCGGCGCAGCCGGCCAGTCGGGGTGCGCAGCAGCACCGAGGGCTCATGCCCGATCAACGCCTCGAACGCCTTCCAGTCCCGGCAGCCACGGTCGGCGGGCTCATCCTCGCTCTGCTGGTCCTGGGCAGGCTGGGTCAGGCCCAGCGCCCGGCGCCACCAGCTGGTCTTCCGGGTGTCCACCCCGGTCAGCACCCAACCGTCACCGGTGTCGAGGAGTTCCAGGTCGTAGGCCCGCACCAACCGCGCCTGAGGGATGTCGATGAGCCGGTGGCCGAGGATGTCGGCACGGAGCAGCACCTCGCCGTTGCGGCGCTCGAATTCCCGCAGGTCAACCCGAGCACTGGCCAGCAACACCTGCTCGGTGTCCCAGTCGGTCACTGACTGCGCAGGCACGAACACCAGGCGCCCACCGATGTCCGCGACCAGCCCGGTGACCAGTGGGTAGTCAATGCCGCGCAGCCGGACGATCACATCGGACAGTTGGCCCAGCTTCTGCCCTCGGGCCCCGACCACGGCCCGGCTGAGCAGCCGCGACAACGACAGCGTCCGTCCGGGCGTGACGGTCTGAGAGTCCATGACCAGGTTTCCTTGGGCTAGTGGCCGGCGAGGGCGAGTTGGACGACGCGGACGATGACCATGCCGGCGGCGATGACCAGGTAGCCGCGCAGCACGGTGAGCCCGAGCCGGCGGCCGGTGCTCAGCGGCGGCCGGGTGAGCAGGGCCAGTGGTGGCATCCGCCAGGTGGTCCGCAGGCGGCGGTCCAGCGGTGGCGGTTCGGTGCCCGGTAGCGCGGGACGCACCCGGCGCCCGACCAGCAGCGCGATACCGGCGAGCACGGTCACCACAACACCGACAGCAAGGATAGTCAAGATGGCGGTGCTGGTGATGTTGGGGAAGATCACGGCGGCGGTGAGCACGATGGAGAGCATCACCAGCACCGCGATCACCACCGAGGTGAACACGTTCAGCGCCCGGCCATTGACCCAGGGCCCCAGAACCTGGCGGTCATTGCACAGCAGCAGCAGGAACACCGTCGCCGAGGGCAACAACACCCCGGCCAGGGTCTGCACGCCCTCGGTGAGCAGCCCCAACGGGCTACCCGGGATGATCACGATCACTGCCGCGCAGACCAGCAGACCAGCAAAGATCACGTAGAAGCTTTTGGCCTCTTTCGGGCTGCGGTGCAGGGAGTGCCGCAGCCCCATCACGTCGCCGACCGCGTAGGCCGTCGCGAGTGAGACAGCGGCGGCGCCGATGATGCTGGCGTCGATGAGCGCGAGCGCGAACAGCACCCCCGCAGTGTGGTTGACGTAGGTTCCCAGGCCCACAGCGACCCCGCCAGCATCGGTGAACTGCCCGAACAGCGGGTGCCCGGTGAACGCGGTGGCACAGAAGGCCATCATCGCCCCAGCGCCCAGGACCACGATGACGATGCCGATCCACAGGTCGGCCTTCTCGTAGCCGATGAACCTCGGGGTGATCCGCTTGTCGATGACGTAGGACTGCTGAAAGAACAACTGCCAGGGCGCGACGGTGGTGCCGACGATCGCAATGATCAGCAGCATCACCGTGGACAGCTCCGCCCCGGCGGGCATCCCTGGCACCACAAAGTCGCGGGCGACCTGGCTCAGCGGGGGGTGGGCCATGACCAGGATCGGCACCAGCAGCAGGCTGCCCACGATGAGCGCCAAACAGACTCGTTCAAAGCGCCGGAAACTACCCGTGGACGCCGCCGCGATGATCACTACGGCGGCGATCAACACCCCGGGCACCCGGGGCAGCCCGAGGTAGGACAGCCCGAGGCTGATGCCGATGAACTCAGTGACGATGGTCAGCGCGTTGAGCAGGAACAAATCGATCACACTGAACGCGCCCCAGAAGCGCCCGAAGCGCTCCATGATCAGCCGGGCGTGCCCGACCCCGGTCACCGCGCCCAGCCGCAACACCATCTCCTGGTTGACATACAACACCGGGACCAGCAGCAACAACGTCCACAGCAGCCGGGTGCCGTAGTTCTGCCCGGCCTGGGTGTAGGTGCCAAACGCGCCGGCGTCATTATCCCCGACCATCACGATCAGACCCGGACCCACGATCGCCAACAACGTCTTCAACCGGGCCGAAAGACCGGTAGGGGCACTGTGGTCACCGTGGCGGATCGTGCCCATCGCACCCTGGATATCACCCAGATGCGCCTCATCCAGCACCGCACTGCCACCCAGTGGTGTGGCGTCCCCGCTAGCTCCGGTGATGTTGGTGGTCATCAGGGTAATCCCATCGGACGAGCGCCCGCCACAGGCTCACACTCGGCAGTAGACTCCGAGGTCAGCCATGATCGACGCGTGGGCAGTGAACATGAGGAACCGGTCTATGACTGCCATCGGTACCCATGACCCACCTCCTCGCCGCCGGGGCACACGCGGGTGCCATCACCTCGCCGAACGAGGTACTGCACAAAAGAGTGAACCTTACGCCTCAGAAGAGTGTCAAGCAAACGGTTGGTATCGAATCGCTCCGGTAGGTTGACGCACACCGCCCATCAGACATCGTAAGGATCACTCATGCTACGGGTCGCCGTACCGAACAAGGGATCGTTGAGCGGTCCGGCCACGCAACTGCTGAGCGCGGCGGGGTACCGGGTGCACCGCGATCACAAGGTGCTGTTCGCCACCGACGTGCCCAACGACGTGCAATTCGTCTTCCTGCGGCCAACCGACATCGCCCGCAACGTCGGAGCGGGAGTGCTCGAAGTCGGCATCACCGGCCAGGACCTGCTGGCGGCCGCAGGCAACGTGGAGGCGACCATCGAGCTGCTGGCACTGGATTTCGGCGTCTCGAGGTTTTATTTCGCGGCCCCGCGCGGAGTGGTGTCCGCTATCGCTGATCTGGATGGAAAGCGAGTGGCCACCTCGTTTCCGACGCTGGTGACGCAGGCGGCGGACAAGGCTGGAATCCACGTCGAGCTTGTCGAGCTCGACGGCGCGGTGGAAACCGCCGTCGAGCTCGGGCTGGCTGATGCCATTGCTGATGTGGTGGAGACCGGCGCCTCACTGGAAGCCGCAGGCTTGCACCCCATCGGAGAGCCGATCATGCGCTCGGAGGCGGTGCTGGTACGCGGCGCGCACAGCTCGCTGGCGCCAGCGAGCGAACACGCCGTCGAGGTCCTGATCCAGCGACTACGGGGAGTCCTGATCGCCCGACAATACGTGATGATTGACTACAATTGTCCCCTTGCGGCGCTGTCGGCGGCACTGGAGATCACACCCGGCATGGAGTCTCCCACTGTTTCCCCGCTGGAGGAGAAGGGTTGGGTCGCGGTCCGCGCGATGGTGCTGCGTAGCCAAGCCCAGGTCGTGATGGATCAGCTGTGGGCCGCCGGGGCTCGGGCGATTCTGGTGGCATCACTGGAGGCCTGCCGCTTGTAGTGGAGCAGATCTTCCCTCAACCGCACGAGGATGCCCGCTGGTCAATAACCAGGTAGTTACAGTTCGTCGTTCGGTGGCTAGACTGCGGGCATGCCGCCCGACTCCACCGCCAGCAGGGCTCGGCTGCTGGAAGCCGCCTTCGAGGAGTTCGCCCAGTATGGGCTGGCCGGCGCACGGGTGGACCGGATCGCCGAGGCCGCCCAGGCCAACAAGCGCCTGATCTACGTGTACTACGGCAACAAGGAGCAACTCTTCGACGCCGTCCGCGCCCAACGCGTGGGCGCGCTGTTCGACGCCGTCCCGTTCACCACCGCCGACCTTCCCGGTTTCGCGGGCGCCTTGTTCGACCACCTCCTCGCCAGCCCCAAGCTGCTGCGATTGTCCACCTGGCGCCAGCTGGAACGCGCAGACTCCCCCGCCGCCGAGATCACCCAGTTCCGCGACAAGATCGAGGCCATCGCCCGGGCACAGAAGCATGGGATCATCACCGCCGACCTGGAACCAGCCGACCTTCTGATCCTGCTCCTGGGGATGATCACCTCCTGGTTCCACGTCGCGCACGCCGTACTTGATCTGGCCACCGAGGACGGCTGGTCGCCGCAAAGCCTGCAACAGCACCGCGCGGCCCTCACCACCGCCGTGCGCCGCCTCGTCGCCCCATCACCCCACCCCGAGCGCTACAGCACCGACATCGAAGGGGCGTAGCTGTCTCTTATCCGGCCAGCGCTGCCACGTCAGGGCCCTGGCCGGAGGACGGTGCGCGTCCTGAGCGCAGAAATATCGCCAAGATGGCTCCGGCGGCACTAATGATCGTGACCAGGATGAACAGCCAATCCACGGAATCGATAAAAGCCTGCAGCTGGGTCTGCTGGTCGAGAGTGTAGGTACCCAGCCAGGCGGGGATCCCCGCCCCGAGCTGCGGGGTGGGGGTGGTCGCGGGCAGCAGCGCGGCACGGTCGCTCAGCTGCTGAGCCTGGTGGCCAGTCAGCAGCGCGGTGAACGCGGCCACGCCCAGCGCCGACGACAGCTGCCGTACGAGGTTGTTGAACGCGCTGGCCTGGGGAACGTCCGCTGGCGGGAGGCTGGCGATGCCGCTGGTAAAGATCGGTATCAGGCACAGACCCAAGCCCACTGCTCGGAAGACCAGCAACCACGTGATCTCGTCGGGCGAGGAGTCCAGGGTGAGCTGGCGCATCCGGTAGGTGCCCACGGCCACGATCAGCAACCCGATGACGGCCAGCCACCGGGGGCCGATGCGCTCATACAGCCGTCCGGAGATTGGCGTGAGCACAGCCAGCACCAGCGCCTGCGGCAGCAACACCAGGCCGGCCGGAAACGGTGCCAACCCCAGCCCTTCCTGGAGCAACAACGGTATGTAGAACAGCACGACGAACAACCCGATCGACAATACTGAGATCAACAGCAACGAGTTGGTGAACGCCCAGGAGCGGAACACCCGTACGTCCATCAGCGGCTCCGCCACCTCCAGTTCGATCACCACGAACAGGGCCAGGCTCAGCATGCTCACGGCGACCAGTACCAAGATCTTGTAGGAGCCCCATCCCCACATCTGTCCCTCCGACAGGGCCAGCAGCAGGGCGGACAACCCGGTAGCCACGGTGAGAAACCCGAGCACATCGAAACGGCCCGCGCGCCCACCAGGGAACTGCGGTAACACCAGCACCGCGGCGATGGCACCCACAATCGCGATGGGCACGTTGACGTAGAAGATCCAGCGCCAGCTGACGTACTCGACGAGGTAGCCGCCCAGGCTCGGCCCGATCCCCGGCGCGACGAGGACCCCGAGGCCATACAGGCCCATCGCGGTCCCGATCTTTTCCCGGGGGACGATCCGGTAGAGGATCGACAGAGTGATCACGGGCAGGATACCCCCGCCGATGGCCTGCGCGATCCGGAAGGCCACCAGCATGTCCAAGCTCCCCGCCAGCCCGCACAGGGCTGAGCCGGCTCCGAAGCCAATCAGCGAGACGATATACAGGCGGCTGAGCCCGAAGCGGTCGCTGAGCCAGCTGCTCAGCGGCACCACCACGCCCAGCGTGAGGGTGTAGCCGTTGGCCACCCATTGGACACCCTCGGTGGTCGCCCCGAAATCGTTTTGGATGCGCGAGATGGCGACGTTGACAATGCTGGTGTCCAGGGCCGACATGAAACTGCCGGCGACCAGCACCAGCAGCGGCACCACCCATCCCGGGGTGGCAGCCGAGGTGGCGGAGGCCGGGGGCATGACTCGCCCAGGTCCAGCTGGATCACCAGCGCGGGACACAGCCGGACTGTGTTGCTCAGTTGCCCGGGCGGGCGCTCCGGCAAGCATGACGGTGTCCTCCTCGTCAAGGATCTCTAACTAGTTAGGTCTAAGCTTGCACGAGCGCCACCGTTCGTCAATAACCAGATAGTTACAATTAGTTGCTCGACGTCGCGATCGAGGGGCGCGCCGTTCGTCCAGACGGCAAGCAACGAGCTGTGACTACCTATTGACGAACAGTCACACTCGTGCCATCCTAAATCTAACTGGTTAGTATGGAGTTTGGGGGCAGCAGTGACGGCCGTTGCTGCAACAGGGCTTGCCAGGGCTCGACTCCTGGAAGCCGCCTTCGAGGAGTTCGCCCAGCATGGGCTGGCCGGCGCGCGGGTGGATCGGATCGCCGAGGCCGCCCAGGCCAACAAGCGCCTGATCTACGTGTACTACGGCAACAAGGAGCAACTCTTCGACGCCGTCCTCACCCAACGCGTGGGTGCGCTGTTCGACGCCGTCCCGTTCACCACCACCGACCTCCCCGGTTTCGCCGGCGCCCTGTTCGACCACCTCCTCACCAGTCCCAAGCTGCTACGGCTGGGCACCTGGCGCCAACTGGAACGCGCGGACTCCCCCGCCGCCGAGATCGAATGGGGCCGCGACAAGATCGAAGCCATCGCCCGGGCGCAGAAACACGGGGCCATCACCACCGACCTGGAACCAGCCGACCTGCTGGCACTACTGCTGGGGATGGTCACCTCCTGGTTCCACGTCTGCGCCATACCGGATCCGGTCACCGAGGACGCCTGCTCGCCGCAACGCCTGCGACAGCACCGCGCGGCCCTCGCCACCGCCGTACGCCGCCTCATCGCGACAAGCTCGTAACTATCTGATGATGAAGTAGTAACTATCTGGTTATTGACGAGCAGGCATGCTCGTGCAACCATGAACCTAACTGGTTAGAGACATCCCTTGTGATCGCATGAACAGGAGGACCGGGAATGGAAACCCCCGCACCGGCACCCCCCGCACAAGCTGAGCAACTGTCCCCCAATAGCACTGCAACCACCACACCGCAACGACGAAAGCTCAAGCGCTCCACTCGCATCGCCCTGATCGTGATCCTCATCGTGGCGGTGGTCGCCGGCGGCGGGTTCGCTGTCAGCTACTTTCTCAATGCCCGCAACTACGTCACCACCGACAACGCCCAGATCGATGGCACTCAGATCATGATCACCGCCCCCGCCACCGGGACCCTGATCGACTGGACCGCCACCCAAGGCACCGTGGTGAGCCAAAACCAGGTCGTCGGCCGCGTCGAGATCCAAGACGGATTCGCCCAACCCCAGATGCCCATCCACGCCCCCGGCGCTGGCACCATCGCGGTCGACAACACGGTACCGGGCGAGTTCGTCAACACCGGCACCCAACTCGCCGTCGCCTACGATTTGGACAAGATCTACGTCACCGCCCGTATCGACGACACCGCCATCAAGGCGGTCCATCTCGGTCAGCTCGTCGACATTAGCGTCGATGGCTATCCCAACACCCAGATAACCGGACACGTCCAGGAAATTCAAGCCGGCGCCGCAGCGGTGTTCTCACTGTTCCCGCAGTCCAACACCCAGGGCACCGGCACTTTCCAGAAGGTCACCCAGGTCATACCAGTCAAGATCGAATTCGACAACCTCAACGCCCTCAACAACCTCGATCTTGTTCCGGGCATGAACGTCACCGTCAACATCCATAAACACTAAACCGGGTCGACGATCTCGTCGCTGGACAGCGTTGTCTGCGGCACCCACGAGAGCACCCCGTCACGAACCAGCTCCCGCACCGCCGGGACCGGGTTGGGGTCGGAGAACAGCGTCGGATCGTTGTAGTCAGCGATCCGCCCCGTTGGGTCGACGACCCACCATGAGGCCTCCAGCGCGATCCCGTTGGGGTCATGGAAATAAATAGAGCGCACAAAGCCGTGATCGATGACGTCGGTGACCCCACAGCCGTGCGACTTGAGCCGGGCTTGCAGCTCCGCCAAGGCGTGCTCATCAGGAAGGTTGAACGATAAGTGATCGAATTGCGTCTTGCGCCGGTCCGGTACTCCGGCCGGCACCTGGAATCGTTCCACGGCAACGCCTTGGTATTCGAAGAACGCCACGGTCTGCTCTTCGCCGAACTCGAAGAAGTAGTGCCGAAAGGAATCGGTGCCCAGGTGCGCGACGAGCCGCGCCCCGAGCACACCGTGCCAGAACCGCGTGGTGGCATCCATGTCATTGGTGATGAGGGCGAGGTGGTTGATGCCCCGCCAGAAGGGTCTATCGGTCTCGATCATCGTTCAAGTCTAACGAGGTTGTGTCGATCGCGCTCAGGTAACGACCGAGCCGGGTGATGGCCTCCCGCACGACTGCGGGACCGGTGGGGTGGCAGAGGCGGAACCAGCCCGGGTCTGCGCAGGCGAAGACTCCGCCCGGCAGGATGTTCACCCGGGTGGCCTCCCAAATACTGTGCCAGAGGGCCTGTTCGGCGGCGAAGGTCGGCATCTCCAGCCAGCCGCCGAGGTCCATCCACACCGAGAACCCAGCGCCCGCGGCGACATACGGGATGCCCCACTCGGTGAGCAGCCGGGCAACCTGGTCGTAGGAGCAGCCCAACCGCCGACGGTGCTCGGCGATGAACCCGTCCACCCAGTCCTCATCGGCGAGCAGCTCACGCACCACGAACTGGGTATCGGTGGACACTGGGGTGAAGTACGCGAGCGCCCGCGCCGCAGCACGCACCTCAGGGTGGCCAGTGTGCAGGACTCCGACCTTGAACCCGGACAGGCCAAAGTCCTTGGCGAACCCCCACACCACATGGGTGCGATCGGCAGGGGCGCCGACTGCCGGATCCAGCGCGGCAATGAAAGGGTCGGGGCCGAACACCGAGTTGGCGTAGATCTCATCGACGATGAGGTCAACGTCGTAGCGCCGGGCCACTTCCCACACCTCCCGCAGGGTACGAGCCGGGTACACGTGTCCCACCGGATTGTCCGGCGAAGTCAAGACCACCGCGCGAACGGTCACGCCATCGCGTCGGGCGCCCTCCAGCGCGCGGTCGATCACCGCCGCGTCGAGCTGGAATCCCCCGGCGCTCTCACGCGGTGCCCGGATCAGCCGCGCTCCGGATCGCCCGACGAGATTGACCTCGAAGGCGCTGTAGTACGGGGCGGGCACGATGATGGCATCGCCGGGATCACACAACGCGCTAGCGATGACGTCCAGGGCGGCGGTGACCCCGCTGACTACCACCAGGTTCTCGGGGTCAACGGCCGTTCGCCAGCATCGGGCCAGGAAAACGGCGATCGCCTTGCGCAACTCGGCGCCACCATGCAACGGGGCGTAGTGGGTGTCCTGCGCGCGCATCGGTCGGGGAGCAACCAGCCGTGGCTCGAGGAGATCCCAGACCAGGCGGCTCTCGGCGGTGCCGAGATTGAGGTAGCCACCCGGGTTGCGTTCGGGGTGGTACGGGTCGGCCTGCGCCCGAAAGTGCGCGGTGGCGGTAGCGGGTGATTGCGCAGCGAGCCGCGCCGCGCGTTGGGACACCATCAGGACTCCCTCTCTCCAGTGCCTGCCTGAGCAGCACCCGCGTCCCAGCCGGTGAGCAAGCCGGGGTGCACCCCCAGGCCCATCGAGGCGTCGATGACCGAGCCGTGGAGCACCTGGGCGGCATCGGTGGTCAGCCACCACACCAGCTCGGCGATCTCCCTCGGCTGGATTAACCGGCCCCCCGGCAACCTAGCCGCCAGCTCACGTCGTCGCGGCGCGGAGAGCCGGTCCAGCGTGCTCTCCTGGAGCATGGTCGTTTGCCGTACCCGCGGTCCAGCATTCCCGGCAGGATCTGCTGGATCAGCCACAGCGGCCCGACGCTGTTGATCCGCAGGAATGCCGCCGCTCGCTCGTGCGCCGGACCTGGCACATACCGCTGCACCGTCGCGGAACCCACCGCAGCGTTGTTGACCAGTACGTCGACCGGGCCAGGAAGCGCCTCGAGCAGCCTTTCGTGGCTCGGCCAAGCACCCTGGTCGAACTCGAACGCCTCGACCTGCCAGCCGCGCGCGGACAGCTCCGCCACGGTATCGAGCCCGCGTTGCCGCCCGGAACGATAGGTCAACCAGACCCGGTCACCGCCGAAGGCGAAACGCTCCACTGTGGCTCGACCGATCCCGCTCGAACCTCCCGTGACCAGCACGTTGCGCATTCGCCTACCCCCGCTCCGCATCAGCCGGTGCGCAGAGCACGATCCTGGCGAGAAGCACTCACCAGGTCACTGCGCTGGGCGGCGAACGCCTCAGTCTACGTGCCACCCCGCACGACGATCTCGTCCAACCGGTGTCGCGGCGCAAGGCCATAGCCCACCTCAGTTCACCCGAGCCACTCGGTCAAGATATCGCGCAGCGCCTTGGCGCTCTGCTCACGGAGGGTGATCACGCATTCGCCCTTGACATGGGGATCGAGCGCAACCGACCTGCCCTGCAGGCTCACCATGAGGTTGGCGAAACCCATCGGGCCCCGGTGCAGCCCACACGTCGCGGGTATCGCCTTACGGCGACCAGTGCTTGGACGATTGGCATGATTATACAATTCCATGATGATTCCTTTCCTAGGTGCGGGAAACGCATTTCGGTCTCCACCGCAGTCCCCGGCTCTCCGGCTCGGCGGGGGTATGGCTGGATTGGTGAGTCATTCATCCACCCCGGCTACCGTGACGATGGTCGCCTCCGCCAGGGGTATTCCGGTCCGTACCGCGTGCGAGGCAGACCTGTGCATGTCATGCGGTTCTCCCGCAACTGCGGGTGAAACGCTTCGCCCTCGACGACCGCTCACGCCGTCTCGTTGGTCCGTTGTCGTCACCGTTGGCCATGGGCAAGGAGACGCTGTGCATAGTCCTGCTGGTCAGCCGCACTGATGCTCCCGTCCGGCCTAGCTCGACGCGGCTATGGCCAGTTCGTCCACATTGTCACTGTATTCATGCTGAGCTTATTCTCGTTGCGTATTCCCCCGGTAATTGCCGCGATGTCGAACGCTTTGCGGATCACCTTGATGGAGATCGACGACAAAGAAAACAGCGGAATCGCCGCAAAACCGCCGCAGTGAAGCCGCCTGGTGGCGATTGACCTATGGCGATGAGTAGCCACTATCGTAGGGATGCCTCGAGTGTTACCGGGAAGGAAGAGGGGGATGACCATGCCAGGTAAGCGGTTCGGCTTGGTTGCTGCTCGCAAGGCCGCCGGCCTCAGCCAGGAGCGCCTGGCCGAACAGCTGAACGTCGAGCGCTCGACGGTGCAGCGGTGGGAGGCCGGCCAGAGCACGCCCCAGCCGTGGCTCCGGCCGATGCTGACCGAGGCACTGGGCCTCTCGCATGCTAAGCTGACTGAAACTGCTGGAAGACCAACCCTGCTCGGATGACCAGTCCCGAGCCACACCAGACTTCCTGACGGCGCCCCGGTGCTGCGATACTGGTGGTGATCAGCAAGCGGGCGGAGATGATCTGCCGCCATTCGTCTCGGTAGGTGACATTACGGCAAGCCGGGAGAACTCGGTTGATGGACTACCTGCGGCGCCAGGGGACGATGGCACCACGCGGCGACGAAAAGCCCTCGCCTGGGGTCTCGCCGCCGCTGTTATTCCCGACGTGTTGGGTATGGTGTTGGCTGACGCCGCTGCTGAAGCGATGGAGTTCACTCAGCACGCCGGGTTGTCAGCTGTCGGACAGGGCACGCTTGAGCATCTTGAGTTAGTAATAAACGATCTCAACCGGGGTCATCCGAAGGACCCGCCGGCGGAGCAGTTCGTCGTGGCCCGTGCCTATCGGTCACGAGTCGATGAGCTGATCCGTGGTCGTCATACGCTGAAAGAGTTACAAGAACTCTACGTCTATGCCGCGTGGTTGTCAGAACTGTTGGCATGGCTGGCGAATGATCTCGGAAATTTCCGCACCGCGCAGGCATACGCCCTTGATTCTTACACCTACGCCGATGAGGTCGGACACGATGAGCTGTGCGGGTGGGCGGCCAATGCCATGGCGACAATCGTCATACATTCGGATCCTGACAGCGCAGCTAGGGCTGCCATGAGGGGCGTTGCCAAGGTTTCAACCAGTCATCCGCTGGCTGTTAACCTCCGCGCCCAAGCAGCTCGAGCTTATGCCCGATTGGGCCAACGGGAACCATGCGAATCACTCTTCAGTGAAGCCCAGCGGCTGCATGAGCGACTGCCGACCAGAGCACCCATCCTGTTCACCTTAGATACCGGCGTCCTTGCTTCCTGCGCTATGACTGATTATCCTGCGTCCGCCTACCTCTGGCTGGAGGATTTCGAAACAGCCCGGACATACGGCGAAGCGGCCCTGACAGTACATGAGTCAGCGCCACCCAGCAGTAAATTACCAAGCCGGGAGGCTGTTACCCGACTTATCCTGGCCACGACGCTCGTTCAATTAGGCACGCCCGACGAGGCAGCCGCTCTCGGCAGCCAGGCATTGACGTCGACGCGCGTGGTCACGTCGGCGGTGGCTCGCGCCCGCGATCTTGACAGGGCGCTGGTGAGCCGCTACCCGAGGCTGGCCTGTGTCCGTGAGTTCCACGAGCAGTACCGGCACGTCGCTCAGCGCTCGGCTGCCGGTGCAGGAGGGGCATGAGCGATACCGTGTCTAGCCACCAACTCGACCTCCGTAAGCCGTACTCGACGAGAATTCGAACCACACCCGCCGCGCACCGACACTGAAGCGCTCGACAGTTACCTGTAAGATCGAGGACTTGAGGCCGCTCAGAAATAACGCAATACTCAAACAGGCTTGACGTTGAGCACCGACACGTTGTTGGAGCCGTAGTTGAGGATGTAGGCGCGACGGCCGTCCGGAGTCACCGTCACCCATATTGGATCAGTACCGACGGGAATGGTAGCGGTGACGGTGTTATTCCCGATATCAATCACCGAAACTTTGCTTGAACCACGGTTGGTGATGTAGGCGTAACGGCCATCGGGGGTCACCGCCACCCCCTGCGGACTGGCGCCGACAGGAATGGTGGCGGCCACCGTGTTACTCCCGAGGTCAACCACCGAAACGTTACTGGAACCACGATTGGGGACGTAGGCGTGGCGGCCATCCGGGGTCACCGCCACCACCAGCGGACTGGTACCGACGGGAATAGTGGCGCTCACGGTGTTACTCCCAATATCGATCACCGAAACCTTATGTGAATCAGAGCTGGGGACGTAGGCGTGGCGGCCATCGGGGGTCACCGCCACCCCCTGTGGACTAGTGCCGACGGGAATAATGGTGGTCACAGTGTTACGCCCGAGGTCAACCACCGAGACGTTACTGGAATCGCGGTTGGTGATGTAGGCGTGGCGGCCATCTGGGGTCACCGCCACCCCCTGTGGACCGGTGCCGACGGGAATAGTGGCGGTCACGGTGTTACTCCCCAGATCGACCACGGACACGCTCCCGGAACCAGCGTTGGTAACGTAAGCGTGGCCACTGTCCGGGGTTACCGCCATCCCCACCGGACCGGTGCCGACAGGAATGATGGCAGCGACGCTTGACGGCAACGGAGAGTGCGGACGGCCCAGTCCAAGGAAGAGACCGATCACAGTGATGAGCAGGACAAGGCCGGCGAGCACGATGGCCGCAGCGGGCAGGAGGAACGCCATAGTGCGCCACTGCCGGCCTAGGCCGCTGGTCGGGGAAGACAGTGGTGCGCCTGCCGCCGCTGTCACAGTGTCCTTAGAATTCATATTGACATCAACAGTCAAATCTTCTTCAACGAAAGGTATCTTGGCAACAAACTGTCGATATAAAATGACAGCGTCTTTGGCTGACAGCTCGCCGAACTCGATGAGCGCCTGCAACCCCTCCAAATCCGCATTGCAGGTCTCTGCCGCACTGATACGTACAGTCAGATCATCAGATTTGTTCAAGTTGGCGGAAATCGCCGCCACGAGGGACACTATCAGGGCGGCCAAACACAACAAGCGCCACACGCTCGAAAGTTGCCCCCAACCCAAGCCTTTTTGTACAGTTTCCGCGAACGTTGTACCACCAGCGGCGGGACCAGCCGTCAAAGCTGCCGCGACAGCACTGCTGACAATACTGATATTAGCCAGCCGCTTACTGAGAGGTCGCTTTTCACGCACGTACGTGTTGATGCTCACTCGGCGCGCTCTGATCCGTCCTAGCAGCTCCTGCCGTACGTCAACATCATCACCCATTACTGCCTCCCCTTCGAGCAGGGTCTTCCGGGAATTGTCAGGTTGTTTGGGTGTCCGGCATGATGTCGCGTGTCAGCGCCAAGGGCCATCATCATCTCCTCGACCTCGCGCAAGCTCAGCGGGAACCGGGGATACAGCCACACAGAGTGACTGATGATCTCCACCGGATACCGGTACCCCTCGTACAACGACGATGACACGGTGTCCACGAACCCAGTGTGACCCACCTACACCGGGCAGCCAAACCTTCGCCTGTGATCGGCTGAGTACGCAGCGGCACCCGCGGCGTCAAGCAGGTGGCCATCACCACATACTCGCTAGGCTCCCCGCCCCTCACTTCATGGCATTACGCCAGGACCACGTCACTTTCCTCGCCAGCCGCAGACATAGACCTTACGCTAGGCGATGTATCCTCAATTCAGCTTTTGGTATTCACATCGGGGAAGGCTCGATTCGGATCGTGCCGTCGCCGAGCGGCACGGCATCAGCGTGCTGCATGACGATCGCGACTTCGACGTGATCGCGGAGCTCACGGGCCAGCCGGCCGAGTGGGTTGTGCCACTCGGAACTGCCGACTAAACCAGTCTACGGGGCCGGTCGGCGGGCACCGTTTGCTCGCCCGCACTGGACGTCGCGCCGATCATGTTCGATGCTCTGGTAGTGACCTCATCGCAACATGACCCCGGCACCCGGGTCGGCGTCCCCCGGGAATCGCGAGACGGGGAGCGCCGGGTTGCTCTGGTGCCCAAGATGGTCGAGAAGCTGGCCGGCCGCGGCTTGCGGGTCGCTGTCGAATCTGGTGCTGGTGTGGGCGCGCTGATGCCTGATGAGATGTTCATCGAGGCCGGCGCGACCATCGAGGATCCCTGGGACGCTGACGTGGTGGTCAAGGTGGCGCCGCCGACCGACGAGGAGATCGGACGGCTGCGTCGCGGGGCCGTGCTGATCGGATTCCTGGCGCCGAGGTCGGATCCCGATATCGCGGCAAAGCTCCGCCAGGCAGGGGTGACCGCCTTCGCCATGGAATCGATCCCCCGGATCTCCCGCGCGCAGTCGATGGACGCGCTGTCCTCGCAGGCCAACGTGGCCGGATACAAAGCGGTGCTGCTAGCCGCTGAGCTGTCCACCCGGTTCTTCCCAATGCTCACCACGGCGGCAGGCACCGTCAAGCCGGCGACCGCACTGGTGCTCGGCGTGGGAGTGGCCGGGCTGCAGGCGCTGGCCACCGCCAAACGCCTGGGAGCCAGGACCACCGGCTATGACGTCCGGCCCGAGGTCGCCGACCAGGTGCGCTCGCTGGGCGCCAGATGGCTCGACCTGGGCATCGAGGCGGCCGGCGAGGGTGGCTACGCCCGCGAGCTGACCGCCGACGAGCGAGCCGAGCAGAAGCAGCGATTGACCGAGGCGACCAGTAGCTTCGACGTCGTGATCACCACCGCGCTGGTGCCCGGCCGGCGGGCCCCGATCCTGGTCACCGCTGAGGCGGTGAAGGGCATGCGGCCCGGCAGCGTGATCGTCGACCTGGCTGGGGAGACTGGAGGCAACTGCGAGCTGACCGAGCCGGGCCAGGTCGTGGTCCGCCACGATGTGACGATCGCCTCACCGCTGAACCTGCCGGCGACAATGCCCGAGCACGCGAGCGAGTTGTATGCCCGCAATGTGCAGTCCCTTCTGGAACTGATGGTAGACGATCAGGGCCAGCTGCGGCCAGACTCCGATGATGAGGTGCTGGTGCGCTCCTGCCTCACCCGGGAAGGGGACAACCACTGATGCTGCTCGCCAATATGGCGATCCTCGTGCTAGCCGGTTTCGTCGGCTTCGCGGTGATCTCCAAAGTGCCCAACACCCTGCACACCCCACTGATGTCCGGCACGAACGCCATCCACGGCATCGTGCTGCTCGGCGGCATTGTGGTGCTCGGCCTCGGCCATGATCTCACTATCTTTGACAAGTTGCTGCTGGTGGTAGCGATTGCGTTTGGCACCATCAATGTGGTCGGTGGCTTCCTGGTCACTGACCGGATGCTGGGTATGTTCAAAGGCAAGCAACCTGTCAGGGGATCAGCCGAGAAGAGCGCGAAAGGCACTGTTCAGCGATGACGACTCTGGTCGTGAGCCTCTACATCGTCGCCTTCGCCCTGTTCATCTACGGCTTGATGGGCCTGACCGGGCCGCGCACCGCAGTTCGCGGCAACCTTATCGCGGCGGCGGGAATGGCCCTGGCGGTGCTGGCGACGCTGCTCATCCCCGGGGTGAGCAACTGGGCGCTCATCGTGTTGGGCGTGGCTCTGGGCACAGTACTCGGGGTGCCGGCCGCCAAGCAGGTCAAGATGACCGAGATACCGCAGATGGTGGCGCTGTTCAACGGCGTCGGCGGCGGTGCGGTCGCGCTGATCGCCTGGGTGGAGTTCAACAGCACCGCCGGATTCACCGGAGAGCCCGAATACGTGATGGTCGCCTCGCTGTTCGGCGCGATCGTCGGATCGGTGTCGTTCTGGGGTTCCCTGGTGGCCTTCGGCAAGCTGCAGGAGCTCATCCCCGGCCGGCCGATCAGCCTGGGTCAACCCCAGCAGCTGGTCAACGCGCTGGTGCTGCTGGCGGCACTGGCCTGCGCGGTCGCGATCGGCTTCGGCAGCGACGCCGAGTTGCTGATCATCGGGACGCTGGTGTTCGCCGCGGCGTTGGGGCTGCTGGTCGTGCTGCCGATCGGCGGCGCGGACATGCCGGTGGTGATCTCACTGCTCAACGCGCTGACCGGACTGTCAGCCGCAGCGGCCGGGCTGGCGCTGAACAACACCGCGATGATCGTCGCCGGGATGATCGTCGGCGCCTCGGGCTCGATTCTCACCAACCTGATGGCCAAGGCGATGAACCGGTCCATCCCGGCGATCGTGGCCGGCGGGTTCGGCGGGGGTGGTATCACGGCCGGCCGCGAGATCGGGGACAGAACCGTCCGGCAGACCAGCGCGGCCGACGCGGCGGTGCAGATGGTCTACGCCAACCAGGTCGTGGTGGTTCCCGGGTACGGCATGGCCGTGGCGCAGGCGCAGCACACCGTGCGGGACATGGCCAAGTTGCTGGAAGACAAGGGTGTCGAGGTCAAGTACGCCATCCACCCGGTGGCCGGCCGGATGCCCGGGCACATGAACGTCCTGCTCGCCGAGGCCGACGTGCCCTACGAGCAGCTCAAGGACATGGACGAGATCAACGGCGAGTTCACCCGCACCGACGTCGCGCTGGTGATCGGCGCCAACGACGTCACCAACCCCGCCGCCCGCAACGACCCGAGCTCGCCGATCCACGGCATGCCGATCCTCAACGTCGACCAGAGCAAATCGGTCATCGTGCTCAAGCGCTCGATGAACCCCGGCTTCGCCGGCATCGAGAACGAGCTGTACTACTCCCCCAGCACCGCGATGCTCTTCGGTGACGCCAAATCCTCCGTCGAATCAGTCATCGAGGAACTCAAAGCCCTCTAGCCTGCGGGGTTGTCGTCGCCGACCTGGCGCGTGCATGCTGGTATGGCACGAAGGTCACGTTCTCACCGGCGCGGGGTGGCCACGGCCCAAGCGCGGGGAGCATCAGGTGACCGGTGGGGTGCACGAGATCGCGGCCCGGCGTGCCGCGCGCCAAAAGATCACCGTCACGGGTGGTCCGGATCTGTCGATCAAGGCCCTGGGGCCTGCCCGGATCGAGTCTCCGCTGGCTGCGCTGCTCGACGCGAGGCAAACCACCGAACACTATGTCGATGAGGGCGATCGGGTACTCCTCGACGACACGCTCGGCATGGTCCTGGCGCGGGGAGGTTCGGTCGGCGACCTGCCCAGCTTCGAGCCGGCCGGTCCCCGACGCAAGATCTTCTTCGACCCGTCCAAGGTCCGGGCCGGGATCGTGACCTGCGGCGGGCTGTGCCCCGGTCTCAACGACGTCATCCGCAGCCTGGTTCGCAACCTGACCTACCACTACGGGGTGCAGCGCGTCGTCGGCTTCCGCAACGGCTACCAGGGTTTCATCGCGTCCTACCGGTACGACGTGGTGGACTTGACACCGCAGAGCGTTCGCGACATCAACGTCGACGGCGGCACCGTGCTGGGCACTTCCCGAGGACCGCAGGATCCGCATGAGGTCGTCGACTGCCTGGAGCGACTCGGCATCACCATCCTGTTCGTGATCGGCGGCGACGGCACCATGCGCGGCGCGATGCAGATCGCGAGCGTGATCGGTGAACGCGGAGCGCGCATCGCCGTGGTCGGGGTGCCCAAGACGATCGACAACGACATTCCCTACCTGGACCAGAGCTTCGGGTTCCAGACAGCCTTCGCGCAGGCCACTGCGTCGATCCACGCGGTCACCGTCGAGGCCAAGTCCACTCCCCACGGCGTCGGCCTGGTGAAGCTGATGGGCCGGCACTCGGGGTTCATCGCCTGCTACGCCGCACTGGCCCGCAACGACGCCGACGTGGTGCTCATCCCGGAGGTCGCGTTCCAGCTCAACGGCGAGCGCGGCCTGCTCCAGCACGTGCAGCGTCGAGTGCGGGAACGCGGCTACGCCGTGGTGGTCGTCGCCGAGGGGGCCGGGCAGGAGCTACTCGACGACGAGGTCGCGCACGACGCCTCAGGCAACACTGGGCTGCGCGATGTCGGCACGCTCCTACGACGGCGCTTCACCGAGCACTTCGCCGAGGCCGGTATCGAGGCCCGCATCCGGTTCATCGACCCGAGCTATGCCATCCGGAGCATACCGGCCAACCCCTACGACAGCGTGTACTGCGTGCGGCTCGCGCAGGCCGCGGTGCACGCCGCGATGTCTGGTCGCACCGAGATGGTCGTCGGCCGATGGCGCCGGCGTTTCGTGCACATCCCGATGGCGCTGGCCGTGAGCAAGCGCAACCAGGTGGACCCGCACGGTGATCTCTGGATGTCGGTCCTGGAAGCCACCGGCCAGCCAGCACGATTCGGAGAATAAGGAGAGGTGTCCCTGGTCTGCTGGTCAGTCAGGCCGGGGTAGCGCAGCCGGCACAGGGGAAGCTCCTTTCCGTCAGGGAGGTGGCCGGCCACAGTGGTCTTGACCGGCTGGGGGGACGGGCACGATCGTATTTATGGGCCGGGAGTTTGTGGCTGGCTACTGTCCGGGGGCGACACCCCGCGTCACGAAAGCCCGATGCCTGCCACACCACGGACCAATGTCACTGTCGGTGAGGTCCGGGAAAGGACTGTCGCAACGTGGGGAGTTGCTACAGATGGCAACTTCTCGCCCCAAGTTGCCATCTGTGGCAACTCCACCTCATCGCCTAACTGCGCGTGCGCGACGGCGTGGCGCAGCGCGACGAAGGCGTGCAGCGCCGGGGAGGGCTCGTGACGGGCGGTGTCCGCAGCACGGCCGGCGACCTGCAGAGCTTGCCGGGCCAGGCCCTGGCCGCCGGTGTGACGAGCCAGGTAGGAGTACTGCTGCGCCATGTTCGCGTACAGCTGCACACGCTGCGTGCTGTCCCCAGCGCTGTCGGCCAGCAACGCGGCCTGGCCGTACAACTGGCGGGCCAGCGCCTGCTCGTCGGCGTCGTGGGCGAACCAGGCGGCCTCGATGCCCAGATCCGCCGTGACGACCAGCAGCTCCCGACCGACCGCCGCGGAGTAGTCGCTCTCGTCGAGCATCCGGCGGGCATGCGCGAGATGCCGCAGGGCCGTCGGGAGCACGGCGCCGCCGCCGACGGTGTCGTCCTGGGCGCGCAGCCGGGCCAAGACCGTCCGCAGGTACCGCACGTGCGCCCGGTCCACCCGATCGGGCACCGGCAGCACGGCCGCCGCAGCAAACCCGGCGGTGAGGAAGCTGAATTCTCGACGGCCCAATCCCATGATGTCGACTCCCTGGAGTGCGATGGTGTTGTCGCACTCCAGGATGGCATCCGGATGGCCGAGGATCAGCGGGGCAAGCGCCGCCCGAGGCATGCCGACCGCGTCGGTGAAGGCCAGCAGCCGGCGGATGTCGTACAAGGTGTCCCGCTGCCCCCGCTCGATCCGGCACACCAGCGACTGCGACCACCCCTCGATCAGGTTGCCCAGCTCCAGCTGCGAGAGCCCCGACGCAGCCCGGAAGATCGCCACAACCGCCGGGATATCGACCCGGGCCAGCGCCTCGCACATCGGGCGCGAGTCCCACAGCCACGTCGGGACGATCCCCACTGAGTTTCTTGACGCCCCCGCGCACACCGCGCACAGCGGATCGGAGTTGTACCGGGACAGCACGGTCACCCGGCAGGCCAGGCAGATCCGCTTGCCCGCCAGCGTCTGACTCATCCCCAGGTCCTCCCGCCGGGCTCCCTCCAACCCGTCCGCTCTGCGCGCAGAGTGGTACCAGCGCGACCCTAGCCATGGCCACCCTCACTGGCTATTCCGATCTGTCATCGCAACCCGCTGCCAAGCCATGCCAACTCACCACGCGGATCACCAGCCCGAGCGCGCGGTCCGGCGTCACCTCCAGCCGGGCGGTCCGTCCCGCGCAGCACCTCGTCGTCACAGCAGCATGTATCGGAGCTCAGATGTATCGAAGCTCAGAACGGTGCTGCGTCGTGGTGGGCGTCGGCCTCTGGCAGGGATCCCGGCGGCGGCTTGGTGTCAGCCTCGGCAGGAGTGTCGTTCCAGATGCGCGAGGTGTCCCAGTCGTCGTCTGGTGGGACGAACAGTGGTGGTGCTGGTCCATCCCGGGGGATGGGGTCGGGTAGGGATTCAATGATCGTGGACGGGTGGAGGAGGTAGCTATGGCCGAGTCGGCTCCTCCAATGGAACAGGCCGGATTTTGACTGGTGCAGCCGCCAGCCGCCGTCATGCTTCAACCGATGATCATGGCGACAGACGTTGCCGAGGTTGGGCTCGGTGGTGGACCCGCCGTGGGCATGGTCGAAAGTGTGGTCCATGTCGGTGCCGCAAGCGGGGGCGCGACAGCCGATCATGATGCAGGTCCGGTCACGGATCTGGACATGCCGGCGCAACGCGGTGCCGGGGAAGCGCCGAGTGGGATCAGCGGTAGGACCTTGTTGCGCGGTGGTGTGCAGGTGGGCCAGGTTGGTGATCACAGGAGCCCAACCGCCTAGCGTGGTGAGGTCACTGGCGAGTTCGTGCAAGGTGGTGGCGGGGATCTGTAGTTCCACGATCTGCCGGCAGCCGGCCGTGCGGGTGGGCCAGCCGAGGGGGCGGGCTTGCGTGATGCCGGAGTGCAGCAGCCGCCCGTGCTCGTCGGTGATGGCACAACGCCACTGCCCCCGGGCCATGGCAGTGGCCTGGGCGCGCGCCAGCCCGGCGTGAACGGGTCCCCAGCCGGCGAGCTCGCCGGGGTACTCGTCACGTCCGAGCAAGGTGGACAGCCGCACCCGCAGCTCCATGCCCGCGCCGCCCGTCCTGAGCCGCCACATCACTGTCCCCGGGTCCGTTGTCGCGGGGTTGGTCGCTGCTGTCCGGTGCGTCATCAGCCCCGCCGTCGTCCGCCTCGTTGTTGTCTGGCGCGTCACTGTCTGGCGCGTCACTGCGGTGAGTGGCGCGGAAGCGCTCGAGGATGGTGTGGTCGTCAAGTCCGGTGTAAGTGCCGTCAGTCATGCCAAGGAACAGATCAGCGCGGATGTGGTCGATGGGGCGCGGATCGCCGGCGTGCTTGGCGGCCTTGGCCAGTGCGTCGATGTGCCCGCAGGAGGCAGCAACCCGGTCGACGGGCAGGTTGAGGCCGGACAGGTTCGCCGAGCCGTCGGAGTTGCGCGAGCCGACCACCCTCCGCTCGGCAACAGCGCGTTCGTAGCGGCGCTGTGCCCAGGCCGGATCGATGGCGATGGCCATCTTCTTGATCTGATCGATCAGCTGACCCGTGGTCAGCTTCGGCACCCGGGGAAGCACGGCACCGCACAGCGCGCGGGCCTGGTCGGCAGATAGGTCGACAGTCCATTCCGACAGCACCCGGGCTCGAGGTTCGTCGATGAGCCCGGCGTCCAGCGCGGCGTGCACTCCGGGCAGGCGGGTGATCAGGTCATAAGCCAGCCCGAACTGGGCATCAGCGGCGCGACGGGTCAGCACCAGCGCGGCGCGGATCTCATCGGCGGAGAACTCATCCGGGACCGCCATCCGCCTCAGCTCATCATGAGCGAGTGTCGGGCCGTACAATCCGACCTCGACCATGGCCGCCATCAACTGGGCACGCTCGTGGTTGACCTGCCGATACCGGGCCTTGAGCACCTTTACGCAATCAAAACCCGACAAGCGAGACAGATCGATCTCGGACAGCACAGCAGACAACCGGTGCCCCGGCGGAATCTCCGCCAAGTCCCCCGGAACCACCTGCTGATCGGACACGAGATCACACTACAACGCGACACCGACAAAACCTGGCCACTCAGCACGTGCTCCAGGCCAGGTAACCGGTGTTACCTGCATCACTGCAACTGGCGGACGCGGACACGTGGGAAGTTCGGTGGCACGGCAAGCCGCATGTGTGCTGTCGCTCCTGCCGCATGTCGAGTCGGCGCCAGTTACTAAGGAGAACGTAGGTTTCCAGACTCAAGAAATTGCGTTGCCGCAGGTCAGGAATTTTCACGAGTCCAGTTACTTACGTTCTCATTAGTAACGGTGCTCCTCCGGGTCGGCACAGACTCAGATTCCCTTGTTACGCGGACGAGAGGAATCTTGCAAATTCCGGAGGATGGTCTCAATTTTCGGTACCAACGCGGGTGTGTCGGTCGTGCAGGCACGTCACACCACTGAAAGGTCGATGGAGAAATAGTCTTGTACCACCCGGTGGCACATCCCGATGTGCTGGGATCACAACTCCAGCGAGAGTCGACTGGCAATTTCCCAATATTCTGCAGCCACCGTGTCAGTGCTGCCTGGGCCAATGCCGCTAAGTTAGAGGCGCGGACCGGGATATTGACACGCTGTTTGACAACACCATAAATAGCTCGGCGTGTCGACGGTCGAAAACTACGACAAACGCGCTACATCTCGATATTGTTAGCACG
>JBATXM010000084.1:0-6628 GCA_049673305.1 Pseudonocardiaceae bacterium
ACGCCTCGACCTCACAATCCTCGACACTGGTGTCCTGACTCACAGATGGTTCCCTTCCCGGCCGAGTGGTGATCACACCGACCGATCTTGGTCCATCCGTGGCTTACACACTTGTAATGACACGCCCGGGCGGGGTTGTCGGTGCCGGCGAGGTCGACCGCGCGCAGGTGGGGCAGCAGCTCCGCCCAACCCGCCCAGGACACTGGATCGTTCGGATCCCCCGGGTCCACCCCGGTCAGCAGCTTCTCCACCACGGTTGCCTGGTCGGCACGTTGCTCGGGCAGCAGGGTGTCCCGCACGATGGCCTGGGTCAGCCGGTGTAGCTGCACCCGGTCCTCGGCGATCCGGGCCAACCCGTAGCGACCTAACCGGCCCACACAACGCCGAAACGCCAACGTGCTGCCGGCCACCGTGGCCAGCGGCTCGGGCAGCGTCCCACCCGGGGCGGCGGTGAACAGCCGGGTCGGGATCGGTTCCGGAGCCAGGAACGCACACACTGTCAGCAGCTGCCTAGCTGCGTCATCCTCCCTGGTCAACCGGTCCAACGAGACCCGCACCGCCGCAGCCAGGGGCACCGGATACGACCCCGGCTTGCCCTCGCTCAACACCTCCGCAGCCGAGTTGCCGAGCACCTGCAGGTACTCGTCGGCGGGCATCCCGGTCTCGGCGATCAGTCCTGCGGCCTGCGCCACCGCCAGCGGCAAATCCCCCAACTCCGCCGCCAACCGACCAGCATCGGACTCGGTCAACGTCGGTACCTGCGCCCGCAACAGCGCCACCGACTCGTTGCGGGCGAACACATCCACCTCCACCCGGGCCGCGATCTCCGGCCAGTGCGGATCTCGGGAGGTCACCACCACATGTCCCGGGCCCGCCGGCACCCACGGTCGCACCGCCTCCTGCGAGGCGGCGTTGTCCAACACCACCAGCCATCGGCCCTGAGTCCGCAACCGGGCGAACAGCGCCTGCACCGCTGGCCCGAGCTGCGTTCCCGGCTCGGCCACCCCGCACTCGACCGCGAACCGCGCCAACTGCTCACCGATCAGATCCGCCTGCTCGGCCTCCACCCACCACACCGCGTCATACTCATTCGCAAACCGCCACGCATACTCCGTCGCCAGCTGCGTCTTGCCCACACCCCCCATCCCGTGGAGCGCCTGCACCACCGACCGGCATTGGGACGACAACCCCTCCCGCAATGTCACCACCATCGCGTCCCGGCCAGTAAACGCCACATTCCGGGGCGGCACACCACCCCAGATTCCCGGCAACACTCCCGGCAGCCGCGGCCCCCCACTGTCGGCGAGCACATCGGTATCTTGTGCCGCCAACCCCGGGAATGGCGGCTCCCGGTCGGGTCGGGTGGGACCTCGCACGGCGCGCAGCAGTTCCGCACGAGCATCGCTGGCCGACAGCCCGAACAAGGCGGGGGCCAGAATTGGACCCACAATCTCTGGAACAGGCGTGTCCTCAATGCGCACCGGAACGAACCGGGTCGGATCCTGTCTCGCGAGCACCAAGGCGGCGGTCCACTCCTGCGTGGTCCATCTCGTCGGTTCGAAATACGCCTCGGAAAACAATGCCACCATGGCTTTGCAGGACCGTAGAGCCGTGCTCATGCTGGCGACGAAGTTCTCGCCAGCTTTCCAATCCCAGTAGTCCAACTCCACGGACAGCCCCGCACGGTCCAACTGCCAGGCGACCCACTCCGCCCACGACCGATCGCGCCCAGCGTGACTGACAAACACATCTACCACAGCCACGCCCTCCCACTCGACCCGGCACACCGCCATGCAGATGCACACCGTAACGCTGGCGTCGTTCCCGCCGCCACCAGATCGCCACGCAGCGTGGCCAGTGCGCGGTCGGTGCTGTCCGTGAACTCAGCTTTGGTGATTGCGTCTTCGACCACGCCAGAGCCACCGAGGCTGAACGGGCCTGGCTGCCAGGCAGGGACGGTGGCAGGTTGGCGCACTGACGGGTGATCGAGATGGGGCTGGAGAGAACTCGTTACCGGGCGTCCACTGCGAAACCATCTGGTCACACAGGTCTGTAGTTGCTTATGCTTTCTCCGATTTGGGCACATCGTCTCCGGACGCCTGCCGCATCGAAGGAGGCTGTGTCGATGGGTGACGCACTGCGCGTAGAGCTCTCCGAGGACGGCGCGGACGCCGAGCGACTCGACATGTTGACCAGATTTCTTCGCCAAGAGCTCCTTCAGCTTGACGTCGAGGATGTGACCACGCGCCGGGCCGGTGAGCCTCTGCCCGGCGCGAGGGCCTTCGATCTGGCGGCGGTCAATGAGCTGATGGTGTATCTGCGCCCCACTGCCGAGGGCCTGCTGGCGGTCGTCTCGACGATCAGGAAGTGGCTGGCGCGGGGGCCGGGAGTTCGCCGCACCGTTCGGATGGAGCTCGGTGGTGACGTGCTGGAGCTCTCCGAGGCGACGGAGGCCGACCTGGACCGGCTGATCACCCTGTTCGTCGGCCGCAACAGCACGAGGCAGGGGGAGCAATGAACGGTCAGCGGAAGGCCCTGATCGTCGCCAGCGACGACTATGAGCACGACGGACTCCGACGTCTGCTGGCGCCCGAGGTGGACGCCACGGCACTGGCTGGCGTGCTCGGCGATCCGCAGATCGGTGAATTTGATGTGCGAGTGGTACATAACGAGACCGCGCACGTTATCCAGGAGCGGATCGAGGATCTCTTCTCAGAAGCTCGTTCGGACGATGTTCTCTTACTTCATTTCTCCTGTCATGGGCTGAAGAGCGAGTCCGGGGAACTGTTCTTCGCTGCGCGCAACACCCGCCCAAACAGACTCGGTTCTACCGCGGTCCCGGCGGACTTTGTCCAGCGGTGCATGCGGGCGAGCCGGTCACGCTGCATCGTGTTGTTCCTGGACTGCTGCTACGGCGGCGCGTTCGGTCAGGGAGTGACGGTTCGGGCAGCTGGGGACGTCAACGTGATGGAAAGTTTTTCCGGTGAGAAGCTGGGGGGCGGGCGTGGCCGTGCGGTGATCACGGCATCCAGCTCGATGGAGTACGCCTTCGAAGGAGACCAGCTCGCCGACGACCGCAGCCGGCAGCCATCGGTATTCACCACCGCCTTGGTCGAGGGGCTGGCCACGGGCGAAGCAGATCGCGACGAGGATGGCTGGGTCGGGCTTAACGAACTCTACGACTACGTCTTCGATAAGGTTCGTGAACAAAACCCGTACCAGACGCCCAGCCGTGATGTCCAAATGCAGGGGGATCTGTACCTGGCCCGCAGCCGTCGCCGACGCATCCGCGCGATGCCCATCCCACCGGACCTGCACGCCGCGATGACGGACCCGAACATGTTCACCCGTCTCGGCGCGGTCAGTGAACTGCGGTCGCGGCTGACCAGTGACAACCTTCCGGCGGCCGCGGGGGCCGTCGACGCGCTGGCGGAAATGGCGCGCAACGATATCGGTGCTGTCGCCGAGCCCGCCGCAGCAGCACTGCACGAGGTGCAGGTACAGACAGTGCAGCCAGAGCTGAACTTCGGGCAGGTCGCAACGGGTTCGACCCCGGCGCACCAAACAATCCAGCTGCTGGGTCCGCCGCTGGCCCGAGTCTGCACGTTCGAGGCCTCACACAGCTGGATCCGGGTCGAGGAGACGGCCGAGGGCTTCGACGTATCCGTGGACACCTCCGGAACAGGAGACCTGCGGGGTGCCATCACTCTCAAGGGGCCGACAGGCGAGCTCGTCATTCCCGTTAACGTGCAAGTTCGACCTGTCCCACAGCCACCGCGGTCACTTAACGTGCAGCCTCCCGATATCCCGGAACAAAGGTCCGTTTCGGATCCACCGCACGTTCCCGACCCTGCAAGTTCCCCCATCACGACGACCGCACCGACTCCGACGGGCTCAGAGGCCGGCGCGCGGGTAGACCCCACACCGCCCCAACCGCGTGGCAAAGCCCGTCGTTCGATCGCAGTCCCACTGGTGATCGCAGGTGTGGTGCTGCTGTTCGCGGGGGTAGTGATCGTTTCTTTCACCTTGCCCGTTGGCGTTGCATTCATCATCCTCGCGGTGGTCTGCTTTGGCTATGTCGTCGTCGCCAAGCTCCCCGCCGCCCGCGCGGCTGCGCCCAATCAGAAGGAAAGCGTTGCCCCTGTGCCTGCACCCTCTCAGGAACCACGCGCCGCCTCAACCTCACAGGAGAAACCTTTCGGCAATAGGAGTGCGAAACAACGGTCTAAACGGGTCAGCAGCGTTGGCCTCGGGGCGCCTGTGCCGACGTTCCGGGTAGTCGCGCTCGGCGTTTCGGGAACAGGCAAGACAGTGTTCTTGGCCAGCATGTTCCGCAATCTCAGTTTTCAGGCGCCCGACCGCTCCTTCTTTCTTGAGACCGAACTCGAACAGCGCGTGGCGCTGAGTAAAGTCTACAGTGCGGTGGCAGATACGTCCCAGCCGTGGCCCACGGGAACCCGCGTTGGTGAGACGCGGGAGTTCCTGTTCGACTGCGTGGCATTTGACGAGGATGGCAACAAACACCAGATCCTGAATATCAGCTACCTGGACTATGCTGGCGAGCTCCTGGAAGAGGAACAGGCGCCCGGCGGGACAGCGCTTAGCGACCTGAAGACGCGAATCCTGAGCGCTCATGCCCTGCTCGGTATGATCGACGGCTACCAGATCCGGCAGCTGATGCTCAACGAATCAGCGGGACGGTTCTACTTCGAGCACTCACTGGAACCGATGTTAGGAATCTTGCAGGGTGTCACTTGCCCTATCCACCTGGTCATCACGAAGTGGGACCTCGTGCGAGGTTTCGGTGAGGCTGCCGAGTCAGATGACAATGATCGACTGGCCCTTGTCGTCCAAACGCTCATGACGCATACGCATTTCGGCTCGCTTGTCAACCATAGCGCCAGCCGGGTCATCCGGCTTATCCCGGTCAGTGCAGTCGGGGCCAACTTCGTCGAGATCGACAAGAGTGGGCACGTTGTCAAACGGCCGGACGGTCAAGTTCGTGCAACCAACGTTGAAGTGCCGGTGTGCGCCGTGCTCCCGGACCTGTTCAGGCAAGTGCAGATGTCATTAGACGACTCGGCTCGCAAGAACCTCAACTCGGAGATCCGTGGTCGGCTGCGGGTGGGGGCCGGTGAGTTCAGCGCGGCGCTCGCCTCGTTCCTGAGACGGCCAACCGGTGCGGCGTTGCGGTCGGTCATGCAGTCTGTCGTCGGCAAGGAGTTCGGGAACGACGCGATTACTCTATTCGTGGACTGGGCCGGCCGCCCGTTCGATGAGAGGGGCCGAGTGGCGGGTAGCTTACGCAATGAGCGAGAACGGCACATGCAGGCCGTCCAGCAGACACGTTGGGCAGTCTTGAGGGACTTCGAGACGGCAGTGCTCCGTCTGGAAGCACGTCTGCCCACCTCGTTGCTCACGCGACGACGGCCGTATCTGTGAACGGCTCAGATGCTTGGTCATTTCTCGTAGCGCGGGGTCGGCATAAGGGGTACCGGACGATTCTCGTTCCTGATTTCCTCGCCAGCGGCGGTATGCCGGGGCTGCTGACTGAATCGGTGAGCGGCGCAGCAGGATCCCAGATGGTCATGATCGAGACACCAGCAGGCATTGTGACGGTGTTGTCTCGGACGCATCGGCTCACATCGCGCGACGTGGACGGGGGCGCAACCTCGGAATCGGGTCAGGCGGACGGCCTCGTCGCTGACGAGCACGGGCGTCCCCTGGAGTTGCTGTACGGCCTGGTTTGTCGTGCCGGTGGGATCCGGGAGGTGCACGAGGAGGACTTCAACGAGGCTCTTAGACAGTCGTTGCAGGCTTATCGGCGGTTTTTGGCCGACGAGGACCGCCCTTTTGAGGAGTCCAGGGCGTTCCCGATGCGAACGCGCGTGACGGCACCATCGGTGACTTCTCCACCTGCATCCGTCGAAAGCCCGGGGAGGAGTCCGTCGGAAGGCCCTCCTCCGGTGCGACCCCCGTCGGACAATGATTCCGGGGCGGAGCGCCCGCCGCGTCGCCGGATGGCCGTGAAGGCTGTCGCTGTACTCGGAATAGCTGCGGCGATCGCGCTCCTCGCTGTTGCTGTTTTCGGTCTTGGCGGCGAGTGCCCTGTGATCAAAGTGGTCGCCAAGGCCGATCCGGCGCATGGCGATGTCGACTGCTCGCAACCAGTGCAGATCACCGTCCATGTGCGTATCACCACAAACGATGAGGCCACGGTGAGCTGGGCCGCTGGACTCGGGCGGAAGAAGCTGACTAGGCAAACCGATCTGACGTTCGATAAGGCTGGGACCCAGGACGTAGACTTGCCGGTCGTGGACCTAAAGCCGAACCGTGACGGTGAGATTAAGGGATCGTACGTGGTGGTCACCAATAAACCGAACAAACAAGAAGGTCATGCTTCATACGCGCTCCGTTGCGTCTCTGGCTCGCGTTAATTGCGGGCAAAAGGATGGTCAGATTCGGTTGATGAGTGGAATAAGCCCAAGGTCTGATTCCTTCGGCTGTGCGTCCAGAGACTGGAGGTTGATCGTGTAGACGGTTGATCGCTGGTCGTGCTCGTCGTCGCTTGCCGGTGTGAGTCCGGTCGGGGTAGCTGTCAGGAGGCCCCGTAGCAGACTGGCGTTGT
>JBATXM010000085.1:0-9673 GCA_049673305.1 Pseudonocardiaceae bacterium
CCGATTCACCACCTGGAACCAGATCACCGGCACGGCCACGGCGGCCTGACACGGGTCGTGGGGACCGGCCCAACCGATCACACCATGCTCATAACACCCGACAGGCCCAACAAGTTGACGATGCCCCACCAGATATCCCCAACCCTGGTGCCGGCACCGCGCCCCCCGGCGCGGAGAAAATCAAATTGATGATCGACTGGGTCGCGTGGCTGTTCTTCGCGTCCTGCGTGGCCGGCATCTTCTACGCCGGCGGTCAGATGGTCTATGACCACTCCCGGGGGATGGGGGGCGGCGAGGGCACCAGCCGCCTGATCAAGGTGCTGATCGGCGCGATCATGGGCGCCTCAGCGTCCGGGATCATCGGCTTGCTCGCCACCCCAGGAAAATGAGATGACCAACGGCGTGGCCCGGCGGGCCACCACCCCACCCGAAGGCGGTCGCGGGAGGGCGTCGTTACTGCTGGCCGGGGTGTTCCTGGGCCTGGTGGTCCTCGCCGGCCTGGTGGTGGCGCTGTTCGGCGGTGGGCACCACACTGCGGCAACACCGCCGCCGGTGTTCCCGCTCCCGGCCGCGATCGCGCCACCGGAGCCCCAGCTCGACCAGAGTGTCCCCACCTCGCCACCGGGCGACGTGCGGTGGGAGCTCTACCAGCGCGAGGCTCTGCCCTACTCAGCCACCGCCGGACCCCGCACCATCACCGGGTCAGTCGCCCGCGGCTACGCCCACACCCCCACCGGAGCGCTGATCGCCGCTGCCCAGATTCCCCACCGAATGCTGCTCAGCAGCGCTGACACGTGGCGTCAGGTCGTCGAGCAGCAGGTCATGCCCGGGCCCGGTCGGGATCGCTTCGTGCAGGTGCGCAGCGAAGTCACCGCAGACGGACCTCCCGATCCCCGGTTGGGTCAGATCGCGGGGTTTCGATTCGTCACCTACACGCCGACGATCGCGGTGATCCAGTTCGCCACGAAATTCAGTAGCGGGGAGCTCCAGGTGACGACGGCGACTGTTCAGTGGGCTGATGGGGACTGGAAACAAGTGCTCCAACCGGATGGCTCGGAGTCCCCGACGGTGCAGGCCATCCCTGATCTGACCGGACTGGTCGCCTGGAGCGGAGTGTAAGACGGTGCTCGATTCATGGTTCGTCCCGGTTCTTCCGCCCACGTCTCAGGCAGGGCTGTGCGACGTACCGATCGTCGGTTATGGATGCAAAGCAGCGGGCGCTGTCGCGTCCAGCGTTGTGGGGGATTTCTTCGATTCGGTGGCCCACAAGTTCTTGGAGGGTGTCGGTAAGGCCACGGAGTTGGTGGTGTCGTTCTGGGTGCACGTCCCCACCCCGGTGATCGACCAGGACAGTGGCCCGGTCGCCGCGCTGCGGGGCAGCCTGTCGTGGCTGGTCGGCGCGATGGGTGTGCTGGGGTTGCTGCTGGGGTTGTCGCGAGTGATCTGGTCGCACCGCGGCGATGAGGCCAGCGAGGTGTTCAAGGGCCTGGTCCGGTTGGTACTGGCCACTTCAGCGGCGGTTCCGGTGGTGGCGTTGTTGACGCAGGCCTTCGATGAGTTCTCGGTGTGGATCCTGAACCGCTCCGCCGGGGGTGATCTGGGGGCGGTGGTGGAGCGGTTCAATGTCTTTGCCGGGTTGGCGGGCCTGGGCAGCGCCATCATCTTCATCTTGGGGATCGTGGGGATCTTCAGCGCTCTGGCGCAGGTGTTCCTGCTCCTGATCCGCGCCGGAATGATCATTATTTTGGCGGGGGTGTTGCCGCTGGTCGCGGCGGGCTCCACCACTGAGGCGGGGAAGGCGACCCTGTCCAAGACGACGGCGTGGTTGTTGGCGTTCGTGGTGTACAAGCCGGTCGCGGCCATCATTTACGCGGCGGCGTTCTTCACGGTGGGTCAGGGTGCGGATCTCGGTGGTCAGCTCACCGGTCTGTTCATGATCGTGATGGCGGTGGTGGCGTTGCCGGCGTTGATGCGGCTGCTGACCCCGGCGGTGGCCGCGGTCGCCTCCGGGGCCGGTGGTGGCGCGGCGGGGGTGGGGGTGGCCGCGGCGACCGGTGCGGTGCAGATCGCCAGCATGTCCGGTGGCCGCTCGGCGAGCACCGCGGGGTCGGGGTTGTCCTCGCCCTCAGGGTCGGGACACGGCGAGGGCGGCTCAACCGGTGGTGGTCCCCGCCCGACAGGTGGCCCGACGGGCGGTCCCACGGGTGGTCCCAGTCCGCAGCCCACAGGAGGCGGCCCGGGGGGCGCGGCGACCGGGGTGACGCCGGTGGCGGGTGTCGCGGTCGCGCACGCCGGGCTCACGGCGGTGCGCGCGGGTGTGCGCGGCGCGAGTGGCGCTCAGGAGCAGGACACCGATCGATGAGGGTCACCGTCGCCGGGTGGGTTGGGGGTGGGCGGTGATGGCTGAGCGGAGCGCGGCACCCACGGTGCGCACTTATGGCCAGTGGCGCCTGCCTAAGGGCGCTGGGCTGCTCGGGTTGGGCACCGCGGGCACCGGGATCCTGTTCGCCGGGATCATCGCGGTGCTGATCGGGGTCCTGATCAGCCTGAGGGTGGGTCTGGGGGTGGCTGTGGTGGTGGTCGCGGTGATGGCGCCGCTGGTGGTGCGGGTGGGTGGGCGCACCGGGGCGCAGGCGGTGGCCGCCCGGCTGGCTTGGTGGTTCGGGCGCCGGGCCGGCCAGCACGTCTACCGCTCGGGGCCGCTGTCGCTGGTGCCGGGAGGCACGGCGCGGCTGCCGGGGCTGTTGGCGCCCTCGGTGATGCTGGGGGCGCAGGACGCCTACGGCCGGGACTTCGGGTTGATCAAGGTGCCGTGGTCGCGGCATTACACCGCGGTGCTGCGGTGCAACGCTGATGGCGCGGCGCTGGTGGACACCGCGCAGATCGACACGTGGGTGGCGAACTGGGGTGGTTGGTTGGCGGCGTTGGCGCACGATCCGGGGGTCGCCGGGGTGTCGGTGACCATCGACACCGCCCCCGATTCCGGGCAGCGACTGCGCGGCGAGGTCACCAGGCTGATCCAGCCCGGGGCCCCGGCGCTGGCCGCGCGGGTCCTGGGTGAGGCCGCCGCGAGCTACCCGGCCGGGTCCGCGCAGGTCTCCACTCGGGTGGCGATCACCTGGGGTCCGACCATGGTGGCCGGTCATCGCGAGGACACCGACGTCACGGTGGAGATCGGTCACCGGTTGCCCGCCCTGGCCGAGGGGTTGGCGCGGACTGGGGCTGGCGCGGCGGTTCCGATGAGCGCCCAGGCCATCGCGGAGATGGTCCGGGTGGCCTACGACCCGATGTGCGGCCGCGACGTGGACGCCGTCCACGAGGCCGGTGACACGGGGATCAGCTGGGATGACGCGGGGCCGGTCGCCGCTCAGGAGTTCTGGGCGTGCCTGCGGCACGACTCGGGGCTGTCGGTGACCTGGGCCATGGAGGAAGCGCCGAGGGGCGCTGTGCTCTCGGGTGTGCTGACCCAGCTGCTCAGCCCGCACCCGCGGCTACTGCGCAAGCGGGTCACCTTGATCTACCGCCCGCACAGCCCCGGCGACGCCGCGAGAATCGTCGACGCTGATGTCCGTGACGCGACGTTCAACGCGACTAAGAACCCCCGGGCCACCGCCCGGGCCACCGCTGATCTGCGCGCGGCTGAGCAGTCCGCGGGGGAGGAGGCCTCCGGGTCAGGGGTGGTGCGCTTCGCGCTGCTGCTCACCGTCACCGTGCCCGACAGCGCCGCACTCGCCGAGGCTGAGCCGGTGGTGCGCACCCTGGCGGCGACCGCCCGGATCCGGTTGCGCCGGGCTTATGGTGGCCAGTCCGCGGCCTTCGCCGCCTCCCTGGGGGTCGGGGTGTTGCTGCCGCATCACGCCTCTTTCGGCAGCTTGCTCACCGGCTGAGCACCGGCCCTGACCCCCGCCGCCCCACCACCGGAACAGGAGGATCCGTCATGGCCAGTGGGCCTGGCCTGGCGCGGCTGAGTCCGCGCGGGTTTCGCGGCGCGGGTTTGGGTCGCGCCAGCTACGTCGAGGCCCCCACGGAATACCGCGGCACCACCGTGCAGGTGTGCGGGCTGTGGCCCTACGCCGCCGGGTCGAGCACCCCGATGGTGGGCACCCCGATCGGGCACCATGTGCGGACCGGGGCGACGGTGTGCTTCGACCCGATCTCCTGGTTCACTCGGGCCAACCTGATCTCGCAGCCCTCGATGTTCGTGCTGGGCCGCCCCGGGTTGGGCAAGTCCACCTTCACCCGCCGCACGGTGATCGGCTTGGCCGCCCAGCGGGTCACCCCGCTGGTGCTGGGGGACCTCAAACCCGACTACGCCCACCTGGTGGCCCGCCTCGGCGGTCAAGTCGTCAAGCTCGGCCGCGGCCTGGGCGCGCTCAACCCCCTGGATGTCGGTGCGCTGGGTGCTGTGCTGCCCCGGCTGTCCGGCGCGGCGGCGGAGCGGGTCCGCGCCGAGGTGCACGGGCGGCGGCTGACGATGACCGCGGCCCTGATCACTCTGGTCCGTCGCCACCCGGTGACCGACCACGAGGAGACCATCCTGGCCACCGCCCTGCGCCTGCTCGATGAGCACCACACCGGAAGTGCCCCGCCGTTGCTGGCTGATCTGGTGACGCTGCTGGCCCAGGGGCATCCCGACCTGCACTCCGTGACCCTGGCCCGGGGCCATGACAAGCGCTACCGCGAGGCCGTAGACCCGCTGCACCGCTCCCTGCTCGGCCTCCTGGATGGGCCGCTGGGCTCCACGTTCGCCCGCCAGACCACGGTGGCCCTGGACCTCGACGCCCCGGCGGTGTGCATCGACATCTCCGGCATCCACGCCACCGACGAGCGCCTCCAAGCCGCGGTGCTGCTGGCCTGCTGGTCCGATGGGTTCGGCGCGATCGAGGCCGCGCACACCCTGGCTGACGCGGGGCTGGCCCCGCCACGGTTGTTTTACGCGGTGCTCGATGAGCTGTGGCGGGTGCTGCGCTCCGGCGCCGGGATGGTCGAGCGGGTCGATGAGCTGACCCGCCTGAACCGGGGCCACGCCCTGGGCACCGCCTACATCACCCACTCCCTGGCTGATCTGGAAGCCCTGCCCACCGAGCAGGATCGCGCCAAAGCCCGTGGCTTCGTGGAGCGCGCCGCCGTGGTGGTCTGTGGTGGATTGCCGCAACGCGAACTCGACGAGCTCACCGGGGTCGTCGCGTTCTCCCAGGCCGAACAACGAATGATCACCGAGTGGTCCACGCCGCCGAGCTGGGACGCCGAGCTTGGCCGGGAAGCCACCCCACCCGGCCAAGGCAACTTCCTCATCAAGATCGGGACGAAGCCGGGGATCCCGGTGCACGTCGATCTGACCCCGGCCGAGCTGGACAGTGAGGTGCACAACACCAACCAGCGCTGGCAGGCACACCACCACCAGCCCGAGCCGTCATGACCCGCCCGATCCCACGACCGGTGACCCAGCCCGGCGCAGCGCAGATCGCGGTGCTCCTGGGCCTGCTGGGGGTGATCACCGTGGCCGGTGGGCTGTGGGTCGCGGTGGCCGCCGGTGCCGCCGCGACGGGGCAGACCCGCCCGGGCAACCCGATCGTGCTGCCGTTCGCGCTGCTCACCGGGGCTCGCGGCTGGCCGGGATGGGTGGCCACCGGTGTCGCCGCCGCCGAGCTGGCGGTCGTGGGTGCGCTGGGGGTGGTCGGGGTGCGCCTCACCGCGCGGGTGCGCCACCGCCGGTCGCGGGTGGATCACACGGCGTACTCCCTGGCCCGACCCGGGGAGCTGACCGGCCTGACCCCGCGTGACGCGGCGGCACGCGCCGCGCGCCTGGCCCCCGGCCTGTCGGGTGGCCCGGCGACCCACGGACCGTTGCACGGCTACACCGTCACCGGCAACGTCGCGATCCGCTCCAGCTGGGAGGACGTGAAGGTCGTCATCGCCGGGCCGAGGGTGGGCAAGACCAGCTCCCAGTGCATCCCCGAAGTCATCGACGCCCCTGGCGCGGTGGTCGCGACCACCAACCGCCGCGATCTCGTCGACGCCACCCGGGACGTCCGCGCGGCCCACGGCACAGCGTGGATCTTCGATCCGAACGACATCCTCGGCGAGCCCCCGACGTGGTGGTGGAACCCACTGGGTGGCGTGTCCACCATCTCCGCGGCCCGGGAACTCGTCGGGCACTTCGTGTCCGCCAGCCGCCCGGCCGATGCCCGCACCGACGCGTTCTTCGACCCCGAGGGCGAAGAACTGCTGGCCAACTACCTCCTCGCCGGGGCGCTCAGCGCGATGTCACTCACCGACACCGTCAGCTGGCTCTACCACTCCGGGGACCGCACCGCGGTGGACGTCCTGGCACGCCACGGCTTCACCCTGGCCGCCGCGAAACTCGCCGGCACCCTGGACTACCCCGACAAACAACGCGCCGGGGTCCTCGGGGTGGCCCGCAAGCTCGTCGACGTCCTCGCCGAGCCCACCGTGGCCCGCTGGGTCAGCCCCCCACCCACCGGGCTCATCCCGGAGTTCACCGCCGAGGGCTTCGCGCACTCCAGTGACACCTTGTACCTGGTCTCCCAGGAAGGCCCCGGCTCCGCCGCACCACTGGTGGCCGCGCTGACCGCCGCGATCCTCGACGCCGCTGTCACCGACGCCGGCCACATCCCCGGCGGTCGGCTGCCCATCCCCCTGGTCCTGGTCCTCGATGAGGCCGCCAACGTCTGCCGGATCCGCGCGCTGCCCGAGAAGTTCTCCTTCTACGGCGGCATGGGCATCGTGATCACCACCGTGCTGCAGTCCTACTCCCAGGGCGTGGAGGCCTGGGGCGAGGCCGGCATGCGAAAGATGTGGTCCGCGGCCAACGTCAAGATCTACCTCGGTGGCGTGTCCGAGCGCCGGTTCCTCGACGACCTCGCCGCCCTGATCGGTGACCACCGGGTCCAAGAGACCTCCCGCACCCGCGGCCAGGGCTCCCAGTGGTCCCGCTCGCTGGGATCCCGCACGGAGCGCATCCTCGACGTCGCTGATCTCGCCGCGCTACCGCTGGGCCGAGCGCTGGTGTTCAGCTCCGGCAACCGGCCCACCCTCATCCGCCCAGTGCCCTGGTGGGAGGGCCCACACGCCGACGCTGTCCGGGCCTCGATGGCCGCCCACGGGCCCGGCATCGAGCACCGAGCCCGATGAGCACCCCCGACGACTGGGACACCGCCACCGACCCCACCCCAGCGACCAAAGACCACCCACCACCCGAGCCGCGCTACAGCGGAGTCGAGGCCTGGGTCACCGGGCACCTGCTCCCCACCTACCTCCGCCAATCCGGGCCCCGCACCTGGTGCCCCCAATGGTGGCGCCACCCCGAAGCCCTCGAGCGCCTCGAAGCGCTCTGGCGAGCCTGGGAAACACTGCGCCTGGACGCCACCACCGGCATGAGCCTCTGGTGGCGCGACCACGCTGATCACCACCTCCCCATCCTGCTCAGCCCCGACGGGCCCTTCGCCCGCTGCGCGGCCCGCACCCACCAACCCTCCCCCGATCCCCTGCCCACCGACCCCGCCCCACCCGACTGGTGGGTGCAACGCCCCGATGCCTAAACCCACCACCGGTTCCCCCGTCACCGTGCGGGACCCGGGTCCGACCACGTCCGCGAGTCGTGCCGGTCGGTCATGTCATCGCGCGAGATCAGACCAGAGGGCGGGTCGCCGCGTGGCCGGGTCACCCTGCACCGCACCGACCACAGCACGTGGCCCATCACCACGGCGGGAAACGGAGGAATGCTCAGTGCTCACCACGACACTGAACCAACCGAGCGGAAGGCGGGACCATGACAGAGGCAAACGATCAGTTCCGAGCGGCTCGGGAGCGAACCGCCTCACCCACCCACCAGGGCCTGTGCCTGACCCGGCAGGAACTCGCCGAAATGGTGAACACCTGGGTATGGGAACACCACAACAAGAAGGTCGTGGTGGTCACCGCGCACTACATCGGCCGCCTCGAAACCGGCATCATCCGCTGGCCAACCGAATTGTATCGAGAAGCCCTCCGGGCGATCCTGAGCGTCCCCAAAGACTCCGATCTGGGATTCGTCAACGCGCGTTCCCGTCGCGCTGCGGTAAGACTGGAACGTGTGGATCGTCAAAATCTCATCCGCGGTGGCATCGCCCTCAGCGTGAGCACCCAGGTTCAGGGACCAGTAGCCGCGCTGCTGGAATACCTGGAAGGCAGCAAGACCACCCGGAGCCCCAAGCGGGTCGGCGCGTCCGACATCAAGCAGATCCGCAACGTCGCGCGGGTGTACGAGTCGTGGCGCTGCGCCTACGGTGGTGAGTCGGTCCGGGATGCCGTGATGGGACAGTTGAGTTGGTCAGCAGGTCTTCTGAATGCCACCTGCCCGAAGCGGCTACGTCCCGAGCTGCTCTCCGCCCTCGGAGATTTCGCCGATGTGGCGGGGTTCATAGCCGTGGACGCCGGAGCCCATGAAGAGGCCCGCCAGGTGTACGGCTTCGCACTGGCCCGCGCCGAAGAGGCCGAGGACTGGACCTTACGCGCCGAGGTGCTTTCGAGCATGGCGAAGCAGGCAATCTGGACCGGGCAGCCTGATGAAGGACTCACGCTGGCTGAACTGGCTCTGGTCCGCTCTGACCGGCTTACCTCAGCTGTCCGGGCGTTGCTGCACACCGACCGGGGGCGCGCGCTGGCCAAGATGCGCCGGGTCCAGGAGACCCTGACCGCCATCGGCACCGCCGATCACCACTTCGCGCACGTCACCCCGGACAACGAACCACCGTTCATGGCCTGCTACAACAACGCGCGCCACGCCCAGCTCACTGGGCAACCCCTGGCCGACCTGGCAATCCTGGGTCACGACCACAACGAGGCCACCGACCGACTCACCGCCGCTGCCGCCGGGCACACCGACGGCAGCCACCGGGCGGTCTGCCTCACCAAGCTGGCCAATCTCACGATGGCCACCGGCGACCCACTCCAGGCCGCCATCATCGGACACGAGGCACTGGAGGTCGCCGGCACCATCCGCTCCCGCGTCACCGACGATGCCCTGCGGGACCTGTCCCAATACGCCGCCGCGCACCAGAACCTTGATGAGGTCGCGCACCTGCGGCACCGGATCAACACCCTCCTGGTGGGTGCCGACAGCCCGTGACGAGGGGGAAGGTCCCCCGACCTGTCCTTGACATGTCAGTGATCATGTGATTCTCGGGTGTGCCCGGAGCCGGCAAGGTCATCTCCACGCCGCCACGCTGGTGCCTCGATCACCCAGGTGGCGGTGAGTGGCGGCGGCCCCGCTTCTCCTTCTCGGGTGACACCCGCGCGGGGCCGCCGCCTTCCACCCATGACAGACCGGAAGGCGCCATGGACCAGGATCACGCCCCGCGACAAGCGACTCCACAGGTGTCTGATCCCCTGGGCGCCACCCAGACCCCGGCTGGCCGCCGGTCAAGCCGCCCACCGCTTCCGACCGACGGCCAGCCGGACCCCCACCACCCGAACCCGGGGTCAGGGACCGATTCCCCTCGGGACCGGCGGAGGGGGCGGCATCGCCTCGCACGGCTCAGCTGGGCTGGTTCAGCTGGTGGGGGCTGGGGCCACCACCAGTCCCGATCACGGACGAGACCCGGGCGGCTCTGCGGTCCTGGCTGGCCCGCGAGCGCGGCCACCTCACCCAGCCCTACATCCCCGCGCCCCG
>JBATXM010000086.1:0-10075 GCA_049673305.1 Pseudonocardiaceae bacterium
TGCGCACGCCGTTCCCATCTTGATCGTCTCTGACTGTGGTAGGCCAGAAACCCTAGATGAGACACGGCGTGCGCCCCTATCGATCATGAACAGGCGCCCACAGGAACGTCAGTAGCGCCGCCAACCAGCGTGATCGTTGCCGTTCCTACCAGGCAATTAGGCCCAAAAAGGGTACGCACCGGTAAGCGCGCGGAATTAACTGTCGCGTAATCAGTTCAGTTTGATGGCCCGTGCCACCGTCAATGCCCCGTCGTGTTTGATCTTTGATAGTTTTGACCGGTTTGGCGATCAGGTCGACGCATCGGTTGATCAAATTTAAGAAGTGGCGGCGGCCTTTTTATAGATTGAACCGCCCCGGTTTCGATGGGGGCTCAACACCCTCGACGTCCTCACCCAGTTTTTACTGGCCAACCCTGGCTACCGCTGGCCCCGAACCCTGCTGAATAGCTACTTGCCACGTGGTGAGGTCGCGTCTGGCCGTATCCGATTTTTATCACGTTTTCGAGGTGATTTTTCTGAGGTGTCGGTAGATGGTTGCGGGTGTGACACTGAACGCGTCGGCAATCTGTTGGACGGTGTAGCGGCGCTTGCCGTTTTTGTCGAGCTCGTCGTGCATCTGTCGGGCTAGCTCGACCTGGCGGGGGCCGAATTTGGGTTTCTGGCCGCCGGTGCGGCTGCGGGCGAGGGATTGGTGGTCGGGCAGCCGCTTCTCGACCTGTTCGTGATGAGTGGCCAGCTCGGTCTGCGTGGTCGTCAGGTCGGTGGCCTGTTGGCGGAGGGTGGCCACCTGGTCGAGGAGTTGGCCAATCCGCGTCCGAATGGCGTTCAGCTCATCGGCGGTGGCGGGCCGGCGTGTGCTGGTGCCGTCTCCGTCGGTCTGCACCGTGGTGGCTTGCACCGTGGCGGCGGTCGGCTCATTTCGCTCGCCGGTTGCTCGGTCGCGGGTTTGTTGCGCGCTTTCTGGGCCGGCCAATGAGTTCGATGTGGTCAGGACAGGTTGCCTGGTCGGGCCGGCGTCGTCCGTGGTGGTCGCAGGCACAGGTCCAGGCTCGGCAGCCTGGTGTTTGGCTGGGCCGACGGTGACGGGTGCCTGCGATGAGGCTTCCGTCACCGGTGGGGAAGGACGAGGCGGGGCTGTGGGAGTGGGTCTCGATCGCAGTAGCAGTGCTCCCAATGCGCTGAGGGCGAAAAGCGCGGCGACCAGCAGAAATAGGTTGTCCATCGCTCCGACGAATACCTGTTGAGTGGTCTGATGATAGACGGCGTACAGGCTTAACCAGCCCGGTGTTCCCGGTGGTCCGATGCGCGGGACGGGGGTGGTCGCGGGCAGCAGAGCGCTGCGTCCGGCTAGTAGCTGAGCTTGCAGGACAGTGAGAATTGCGGTGAACACTGCAACTCCAAACGCGGATGAAACGCGCTGCGAGATGTTGTTGAGTGCGCTGGCGCTGTTGGTTTTTGCGGCGGGGATGACTGCGAGACCTGCACTCATGATCGGCATCATGCTGATTCCTAGGCCGCCGTATTGCAGCGCTAGCACCCACATGATCTCGCTGCGGGGGGTGTCAAGGGCGACGGTGTGCAGCAGATAACTGGCAGCGGTCGCAATCGTCAAGCCGACAGCTGCAGGCCAGCGGGGTCCGAGACGATCGTAAATCCGTCCGGCGATGGGCATCAATGCCCCCATCACCAGAGCCGGTAGCAGCAGGGCCAATCCGGCGTCGAGCGCCCCCAACCCCTGGCCTCGTTGCAGGAACTGCGGTACAAGAAAAACCACCGAATATATCGCCACTGAAAGCACCGAGATCAACAATAACGAGTGAGTGAACGGCCAGTAACGGAACACTCTCAAATCGAGCAACGGGTTGTCGACCTCTAGTTCGATCACCACGAACAACGCCAGACTCAGCATGCTGACGGTGATCAATCCTAGGATTCGGTAGGAGCTCCATTTCCAGTCCTCACCCTTCGATACCGCCAGCAGCAGTGTGAACAACCCCACTGCCACGGTAAGGAAACCCAATACGTCGAATCGTCGATCGGCCCGTCTCGGGAATCTCGGCAACACCAGAACTGCGGCTATAGCACCGAGAATCCCGACCGGCACGTTAATGAAGAAAATCAGCCGCCAGTTCACGTACTCGACCAGGTAACCGCCCAGTGCCGGCCCCACCGCCGGGGCGAACACGGCCCCCAGCCCATACAGACCAAGAGCGGTACCAAACCGTTCCCGAGGCACGATCCGTAACAAGATTGTCATCGTGATCGTGGGCAGGAGGCCTCCGAGGAGTCCCTGGACAACTCGGAAGATCACTAAACTGTTCAAGCTCCACGCCAGCCCGCACAACGCCGACCCGGCAGCGAACCCGAGCAACGCGAAGTTGTAGACCCGGCTCAACCCGAAGCGATCCCCGAACCATGCGGTAACGGGTACTACCACCCCCTCCGCTAGCGTGTAACCGGTGATCACCCACTGCGCGTCGCTGGTGGTCGCTCCGAACTCGTTCTGAATGGTGGGAATTGCCACATTGATGATGCTGATATCCAAGACCGACATGGACATTCCGGCGATCAACACCACCAGCGGTAATGCCCAGCCGCAGGTAGATATCGTTTCCGAGGCACCTGCAGAGGCTGTCTGCTGGCTCTCTGTAGAGCTGCGGGTAACCGTCCCGGCAGTTCCCATCATAACCTGCCACTACCGCCGCTGCGGCCACCAACTCTCACGAACACCGTCGTGGTACTCATTGATCTCAGCACAGGATTCACGTACACAGGCCCCCCGCTGCTCACCTCACTGCGTCACGCCCAACTACGTCCGTTCGCGCCCTTCGCATTAAAGTACTGATGGGCCGGCTTCGCCTAGCGCGTAGAAATTTTTGCCCCGTTCTAATCTCTAGCAACCTAAGATTAGCAACGGACCTCAAGGTCCGTACAGTCACCCGAAGGTGGGTTGAAGGTTCCAGTTTTCATCACCCTTGGTGACACCAAAATGATTTGGTATTCAACTGTATCATCTAACACTTTGGGCGCCCGTCAGGTTGTTTTATGCCTGGATGCCGCCAGGTTGTCACGAATCTCAGGATGTAGCTATGTGCTGGCCTGGGTCAGGCAGTGGTGGAGCTGCCACGGTACGGGGTGAGGGTGCGCCAGTGGCCGGAGACGGCCTAGTGTCGTTTGGAGTTTTTAGGGGCCCACCCTAGGGGTGCTGTCAAGTTGTATGGTGTCGAGTGTTGACGAGGGTGTTGCAGGGTGGCGCCTGTTCGGTCGCTGACTGGTTTTTCGGTGATCAGCACCCGCAACACGGACCGCAATCGTTTCAGAGGTCGAGCTAAGGCGGTCGCAGAAGGGCACCGTGTTGATGCGATTGTTGTGTAGCGCGTCCTAGACGCACACCAGTTTCGATCATTCGAAACTGGTGTGCGTGTGGGGGTGGGATGGGTGCAATACCGCTTAGCTTAGTTGGATCATGGTGTTGATCTGGGGTTTCTGGGTCGACTCGCCAGTCACCGTTCGGGGTTGATCGTTGCGGTGATCTCGGCCAGGACGTGGGGCAGGGCGTTGTCCCAGTCCTCAGGGGGAAAAACCCGCCGTACCGGTGGCGGTGCGGCGGGCGATGCGCAAGGCTCGGATGAATGAGACTCGGTCGGGATCGAGGTCCGCGGCGTCGGCGGTGTGGGTGACCAGGGCGCTGAGCGCATGGTGGACCAGTAGCCAGGCCCAGATTTCTTGATGGACCAGCTCGGGCAGGCGCGAGCGCAGGATCTTGCCTGGTCCGCGCGGATGCGTCTTGAGCTGGTCGTTACCGGTCTCTTCCTCCCACCGCTGGTGGTAGGCGGCGGCGAGCTCATCAGCGCGGGCGTCGGCGGGATCGCCGATCGTGGACAACAGCACGATCAACTCGCCGGTGCCGTTGCCCTGCCGGTCCGGGACGTCGTATTCCACGATCCGCACCAGGTGCGCCTCGGCGGGGTCCAGCTCGGCATCCTCACCGTCGGCGATCTCGCCGGCGGTGGCCGTGATCGCCGCGCGGCGTCGGGCACCCCGGATCGCCGGGTTGATCAACGCTGAGAGGTAGGTGCCGTCGGAGAGGACCTTCAGCACTGGCAGGCCCAGCCCGGTCGGGGCCCGCCACAACAACGCCGCCCCGGACCGGGCGGCCAGACCCCACGCGTCGAAGCCGTAGAAGTTACGATCCGCAGTGCACAGCTCGTCACGGCACAGCCGCGGATAGATGCCCGTGACCAGGGTCTTCTCCCCGACCGAGTACGCCCCAAGGGCGGCGGCCAGGAACGCATGCGTGCCACACTCAGCCAACGCCACCACCCGCGCCTTACACAACACCGAACGGTGATCGCCGGATGAACCGTGGCCAGGGTGAGGCGTAGCGCTGGAGTGAGCGAACCGAAAAGTGATCACCAGGTCACGCGAGATCCCCGCCTCGCCGTGCCTTCCCGTGCATTCCGAGGTCTAGAGTCAAGTGCCGATGCCCACCACCGAGACATGACATCTCGCTTCGTCACCTGGAACGACGTGGTCGGCTTTCCCAGAGCCAGCTGACAACTTGGACCCCGATCAGGGCCACCCAGCACCCCGCGAAACCCTCGTCAGGCTTAACACCCAACAGCTTGATAGCGCTAGCCTCACCACGCCACAGGCAGCTCCGCTAGACCCCCGCCGAGCAGCTCGTCGCGTTCCCGCAACGACTCGACCGGAACAGCCAGCCGCAGCGTCGGGAACCGGCTTAGGAGGGCGGGAAACAGTGTCTGCAGCTCGATCCGAGCCAGCGAGGCACCGGGACAGAAGTGCGTGCCGTGCCCGAAGGTTAGATGTGGGTTGCGTTCGCGATGCACATCGAACCGGGTTGGTTCGGGGAAGAGCTGTTCATCGAGATTGGCCACGCGCAGCCCGAGCATGACCAGCTCACCGGTATGGATGGTGACGCCGCCGAAGGTGAATTCGGTGTTGGCGTAGCGAGGTAATCCTATGGTCTGCTCGGCACCGGATACGCTCGTGGGCAGCAGCATGCGGAGTATTTCCTCGACCGCCGGTGTGATGAGCTCTGGATCGTGGCGCAACGCATCCGCTTGCTCGGGGTGAGTGAGCAACAGGATCACCCCGCGATCGATCGCGGCCATCGTGGTCTCGTAGCCAGCCAAGAGAAGCACAACACTGAACCTCACGATGCCGTCGACAGTCAGACCAGGCTCGGCGGTAGCTACAGCGACTAGGTCAGAGATAAAATCATCATCTGGCTGCGCTTTTTTGCTCTCCACCAAAGTTCGCATGTAAAGCCGCAGTTGGGTCAGCCCGGCCTGGGAGCGTGCCGTGTCGATGAGGTGCGCCGCGTCGTCAGCCCAGCGGCGAAAATCCTCCCGGTCGGCGTAGGGTACGTTGAGGAGTTCGCAGATCACTAGCGCCGGGAGCGAGAAGGATACCGCTTCATGGAAATCAACTGGCTGCGCATGGCCCGCCATGGCGTCGAGCAAGCCTGTGATAATTTCCCTTACCCGTGGCCGCAGGCTCGTCATCCGCCGTGCGGAGAACGCAGGCGCGAAGAGGCGGCGCATCCGGGTGTGTTCTGCGAGTTCGGTCGAGTTGCCCATCGGACCACCGAAGGCGGAGCGGGCGACACGGGCCGCATGCTCCGGTTCGGCGTGCGAGAGGCCCAAGCGGGGATCGGACAGTAGGGCCTTCACGTCGTCATAGTTCGTCACCAGCCAGGCGGAATCTCCGGCCGGCGTGGTTACCCGCCGGATCGCCGTGCTCACCATACTTACCTCCCACGAGACAGATCGGGGACTGTAGTGTTACGACTGTGACCACATGGGCCGAAAATTTTCTCAGGGGCACGGCACGGCTCTTTTCCCTGGGCAAGAGTTCGTCAGCTATACAAAAACACGTTTAGGCAACAGTCGGGTCTCTCGTGCAGTGTCGGCCCTCCATCGGCTACCCATAGTCTGGCAACTCCACCGTAGTATGAGCTCGCGTGAGCCAGTCGTCATGTACTGCCAACTTCCAGCGATAGAAATCCAGTTACTTCACAATGGACCCGAAGTGGAAGACAGTATTGTAGATATTATTGTTACTGGCCTAGAGTCCCTGTCGGAGCGGGATGTGACACGCGGCGCGGCGACCAACCGTCGTGTCGTCTATTCTCGCTGTCGTCGTGCCATCGACGTCACCGGAACGTTCGTCTTGATCCGGTCCGATGTACCGGCAAGCACGGTAGCCAGCAAGGGAGGTACACCATGGCGGATAGCACGACGACCGACCAGGTGACCGGGCCAGGGTGGCTGATGGTCGGTGACGCAGGTTGCTTCGGCGACCCCATGTTCTCCGGGGAAGTACTGGTAGCCATGGCCACCGCAGTTCGTGCAGGCACCACGATCATCCAGGCGCTCGCCGACGCCAACATCACCACCTCACGTGACGAACTGGAGATGTGCATGGTACGGCTGCTCGGCAGTGACTCCTGGAGCGCCTACAACCCGATCGCCACCGCGCTTCGCGCCAACAAGCAGTGGGACGCCTTCGCCCCCTTCACGCCCGTGTTCGGCTGCCCCGTCTACCCAGAAATTAGGCGATCTGGACCGCGGAGAACTAGCCGCCGCAGGGACGCGAACAATCGGCGACCGTCGCCCCCGGCCCCTTTGCCGGCTATTCATCACTGACCGTGGTAACCTGCCAACAAGAAAGTGTATTGTGGACTACCAGAGTGCACCCATCGCGATGCCCAACGAGAGCTGGACCGCCCTGGGCAACGCGATGGCACGAATGACCGAGACTCAGCGAACCGATCGACTGTTCAGCGACCACCTCGCACAACACTTCGTGACAGCAGCCGGACCGGAGATTCCTTTCCTCTCGGCACAGGAAACCCTTCCGCAGCTTGAGAGCGCATCGCACTCCGACCTGATGGCGATGATAGGCGACGTCATTGTGATCAAAACCCGCTTCTTCGACGAGTATTTCCACCAGGCCTGCACCGCTGGTTGCCGCCAAGTCGTCGTGTTAGCCGCTGGTCTGGACACCCGGGCATTCCGGTTGGACTGGCCGGCTGGTGTACGGCTGTTTGAGGTAGACCTGCCTGACGTGCTGGAGTTCAAGGAGCGGGTTCTTCTCCACCAGGCCGCTCAGCCGACGTGCGAACGGATCGTGGTAAACGCGGATCTTCGGGAGGACTGGCCGATCGCGCTGCGCGGCGCCGGCTTCGACATCGGGCACCCGACGGCCTGGCTAGCCGAGGGAATGCTGGGAGTCTTCACCGCCGCCGACTGCGACCGGTTGCTCGACGAAGTAAACCTGCTGTCCGGGCCATCAAGTTGGTTCGCCCTAGATCACACACACGACGGCTCAGTCGCCATACCTCGTCTTCAGCCGTTCTTCGAGGGAACAGGCATATCACTAGACGAGATGGTCAAGGGAGGCCCCATCGAACCCACTGACCGATGGTTAATCCGGCACGGGTGGTTGCCGACTACATACGACGTCGTCAAGCAGGCAGCCACCTATCAGCGGCCGACCCCAGCCCTGTTCCGTGAGGACCGCCAAGAGCACGGAAAAATCCTCTTCCAGGCACAACGCACAGCGTGACCAAGGCATGGTCTAACCTCTATGCCACCGTCCAATCGCTGACCACATGACCCTCGCGAGCCAGCGCATCGGCCACGACACCACGCCCCTGCCCCCGCCCGACTGCGACTGCCCTGTTCCTCACCCTCAAGAGCCGGTGGATCATCGAGAACACCTTCAAGTACCTCGACTTCTACGGGATCGACCGGACGGGAAGAAGTGTCAGTTCAGTTCACGGCTCGACCTAGCTGCTGATCGATGAATTCCAGGACCTCCGAGGTTGTCGCCGTCTGGATCCTGCTCGCTACGTCAGAATTTTCCTCGATAAGCGTGGAATCGTGCCACATCGACATGATTCTCTGGAGTCGCGCTGTGATGACAGTGCGGGCACTGTCGCTGTGAGAAATGCCTAGCAGGGCAGTTTCCAGACTGTCCAGATCGGTAAGGACAGGTGCGAGGGTAGTCATCGGCCCTGAGCATAGCTCGTCCCGTAACAGCTGTGACAGAGCGGCGGGTGTCGGATAGTCGAAGAGGACCGTGGCTGGTAGACTAATACCAGTGGCGGCAGCGATGCTGTTACGCAGCGCAACGGCGGTCAACGAGTCGAACCCCATATCCTTGAAAGCGCGTAGCGTCTCGGTTGTCTCTCCTGCTGAATGACCTAGCACGATAGCGGAATGTGTCCGCACCAGGTCGAGCAAAACGCGTTCCTGATCGGCTTCGGACAACCCGGCCAGGCGTCGGACCAGCGACTCTTTGGTCGGCCCACTCTCAGCTAACTCCACCTCGAACAACGAACTTGACGTGTTCTCTGTTGGGTGTGGTGCGTCGAGCCAGTAGTGTTGGTGTTGGAAGGCGTATGTTGGTAGTTCGATTCGCTGGCCCCGGTTGATCACAGCTGTCCAGTTGATGGGTAGGCCGTGGACGAACAGTTCGGCGGTGGTTGTGAGTGTTCCGGTGATTTCAGCGCCCTGGTGTAGCCCGGGCAGTGTTGTGACCTCCTCAGCGTGGTCGCGATCGTGTTCGCGACATTCCTGGACCAAATTCGCTAACACACCCCCGGGGCCAACCTCAACGAACGTGCGTATCCCCATGGCCCGCGCGCACCTAACCCCGTCAGCGAACCGCACCGTCTGGCGGGCATGCTCACCCCAATACCCTGGATCCCCCAGAACTGTCTCGTTAACGACCTCACCAGTGACATTCGAGATCACTGGGATGCGCGCGGTCCCGAACGTCAACTCCCGCACCACATCCTGGAACTCCTCGATCATTCCGTCCATGCACGGTGAGTGAAACGCGTGACTCACCCGCAAACCCCGAGTACGCCATCCCCGTCGGGCGCACTCCCGCACCACCGTGTCCACCGCCTGATCATCACCTGAGACCACCACCGAACACGGGCTGTTCACCGCCGCGATCACCACCCGACCCCCACACCGCTCCACCAACAAGGACACCTCCTCCGGTGAGGCGGCCACCGCGACCATCCGCCCACCCCGAGGCAACGCCTGCATCAACCGACCCCGCGCGGCCACCAGAACACACGCGTCAGCCAACGACAACACCCCCGACACATGCGCGGCCACGACCTCCCCCACCGAATGACCCATCACCACATCAGCCCGCACCCCCCACGACTCCCTCAACCGATACACACCCACCTCAAGAGCGAACAACCCAGCCTGGGTGAACACCGTCTCATCCACCAAACCAGCCGGCGCGCTCCCGAACACCACATCGCGCACCGACCACTCCACCTGACCCACCAACTGCGCGTCCACCCCCGCGCACGCGTAGTCAAACGCCTCGGCGAACACCGGATAGGCCCGGTGCAACTGCTGGCCCATCCCCGAGTACTGACTTCCCTGACCCGAGAACATCACCCCCACCCCACCCCCGTCCCTGAGCACCGAACCCGACACCACCCCCGGCGCTACCTCCCCCCGCGCCAACGCCCCCAACCCGGCCACCGCACCCTCCCGATCAGTGGCCACCACCACAGCGCGATCAGCCAACACCGCCCGAGTCGATACCAACGACCACCCCACATCAGCGACACCGACCTCCGGGTGCTCATCGATGAACGAGGCCACCCGAGCGGCCTGCGCCCGCGCTGCCTCCACACCACACCCCGACACCACCAACGCCACCACACCACCCGAACCCTCTCCCAACACCACCGACTCAGGAACAGAAGACTCGGGAACAGGATCAGGCTCAGCGACGTGTTCAAGAACCACGTGCGCATTCGTCCCACTCACCCCGAACGAGGACACACCCGCCCGGCGAGAACGACCCGTCTCCGGCCACGGCCGTGACTGGACCAACAAATCCACCGCACCCGCTGACCAGTCCACCTTCGACGACGGCTCATCCACATGCAGGGTCTTCGGCAACACCCCGTGCCGCATCGCCATCACCATCTTGATCACACCAGCCACCCCCGCCGCGGCCTGCGCGTGACCAATATTCGACTTCAACGACCCCAACCACAACGGAG
>JBATXM010000087.1:0-11423 GCA_049673305.1 Pseudonocardiaceae bacterium
TGCCCTCGATGTCCTGCCCGCTGCGGTGTGGCGTGAGCACTGGTTCATGAGCGTCGCATGGGTATGGTCTGACAGTGCTAGTCGCGGAGATTGAGTGATCGAAGCCTTAGTCTGTTCGGCTGGTGACCGAGTGATACCGGTCCGTGGTCGGTCCCTTGTCCAGCAGGCTCGCTGATACGGCAGCACCCAGAGGAGGAACTGTGGCGGACGACAAGCCCACAGACGACAAGGACAAGGACGACAAGCCCAAGGACGACGGGAAGCACAACGTGGGCGATGACAAGCAGACCGGCAAGGGTCCTGGCGACATCAACCCCAGCGACTACGAGAGATGACCGCGACCACGCCGCGCGCAGCGACCACGCTGGGCGGGCAGGACTGTTTCGGGGGCGGTCTGGGTGAGGCGTGGGCGGCCGTGTTCGCCGCCACCCCGAGAGAGCGGTTCATCCCCGAACGCGTCTGGGTGGACGAGGCCGAGGGTGACCAGATGGACTGTGTCGCCCTGGACCGTGCCACCGACCCGCAGCGGTGGCTCTCAGCGGTGCGCTCGGACCGGGTGATCGTCACCCAGTTCGACGACGGGGCAACTAGCTGGCCGCGGATCGGGCGCCGACCGTCGTGCTCGTGCTCGATGCCCTCGTTGGTGGCCGGGATGCTCGACGCGTTGGACGTCCGAGACGGCTGTAATGTCTTGGAGATCGGCACCGGCACCGGATGGAACGCCGCGTTGTTGGCGCGGCGCCTCGGTGAGAACTCGGTGACCACCATCGAGGTCGACCCCACACTCGCCGAAGCGGCCCGCGCCGCCCTCAACTCAACGGGTCACGCGCCGAGAGTGATCACCGGAGACGGCGCGGCCGGCTGGGCGCCGAACGCCCCTTATGACCGCGTGATCGTCACCGCCGCGGTGAAACTCGGTCGAGTGCCCTATGCCTGGGTGCGACAGGCCCGGCCCGGAGCGGTGATCCTCGCCCCGATCACGACTGACCTGTGCACAGGACCCTTGGTCCGGTTCACCGTGCGCGACGAGGGCACCGCCACGGGATCTGTCGTGCCACCCCGGGTCGGATTCATGGAGTTGCGTGAGCAACGCACCCCGGACACCGATGTCAGGCATCGACGCTGGGATGACCCCGAGGCCGATCTCACCCACACCGACCTCATGCCCTGGACGACCCTGGGCAACGAAGCCCCTCGCTGGGCCCTGGCCGTCGCCATGCCGAGCTGCCGCTATGAGCTGTGGAAACGCACCCCCGGGCGCAACCCTGATCACGGTGTGGCGTGGCTCGCGGACCCGCTCACCGGATCGTGGGCCAGTGTCGTCCCCGGTGCGCACAACCGCTACGACGTGCGCCAGCACGGCCCCCGCCGACTGTGGGACGAAGCCGAAGCCGCATGCCGCTGGTGGAAAAACATCGGCGAGCCATCCCCGCGAGACTGGGAGTTCACCATCACCCCCGACAACCAAACCGTCCACCCAGCGAACCTCCACTGAGCCACCGACCTCCACCAAGCCTTCACCACAATCCTCACCCTGCCACCACTCTGACCAGACCCCATCCGACCCGACGACCTCAGGAACCCATCCCGGCCCGTGGAACCGGCGCCCACCCGACGCGACAGCCGGGCACCACACCCCACCCACCACCCAACAGCAAGATCAACACAAAAGGTTGGTCGAAGCGCCCAAAAAAATGATCACACCCGCGAATAGGCGAGACTAGTGGCGCGCGATCGGCGGCGGGTGGATGCCCGCGCGCCACGTCAGAAACGGCGACGAGAGTGTCTGGGCTGGTCGAGGTCCCGCGTGAGGATCATCTCAGTGATGATCCGATAAGTGACCTTATGACACATGATCTTCATCGGGACCGCTGGCCGAGGACGCCGCGATTCGCTCCCCGACCAGGGTGTCCGCTCTCATTTGATCTGGGCCGTTCTCAGCGTGTCTGGGCCATACGTCGATCTTTCTCACTAAGGTGGGCCACACGTTGTAGGTGGTGATCTTGGTTGGAGTTTGCTGATGGGTGGTTCCCTGGTGCTGGGTCGTGCATCGCCCGCCGCGGACTTCGACTTGTCCTTCGTGGATCTTGACGGCCGTGAGCACGGTGAGCCGTTGTCTTCGTGCTGGAAGGTGTTGTTCGAAACCGCGCTCCCGGTTCGGGAGTTCGGTTCGTACCGTGGTAAGCGAAGTTTCGCTGGTCTGTGGTGGTCCTCCACCATTTCGGATCATGTGGGCTTCGAGTCATGGCTGGAGCGGGACCAGGTGATGGCCTTGGATTTCGCCCCTGCCGTCGTTGGGCTGTCTTCGCAGCTGTTCCGGCTTTCGTGGCGGGACAACGGCAAGACCCGAACACATACACCTGACTACTTCGCACGGCTGCGTGACGGGACTGGCGTGGTAGTTGATGTCCGGGCCGATGACAAGATCGAGCCCGAGGACGCGGAGGCGTTCGCGGCCACCGAACGAGCCTGCGAGTCCGTCGGTTGGGAGTTTCGGCGGGTCGGCGCGATGGACAAGGCGCTGGCCGCGAACCTGCGATGGCTGGCGGGCTACCGTCATCCTCGCTGTATGCACGCTGGCCGGGCGGCGGAGCTGCGGCGGGTCTTCCGGGACTCGACTCCGTTACTTGATGGCGCTCGGCTGGTCGGGGATCCGATCGCGGTGCTTCCGACCCTATTTCACCTGGTGTGGAGGCACGTGCTGGAGGCTGATCTGGACTCCGCTCTCCTGTCGGCATCATCGCTGGTCTGGCACCGTAATAGCGACAGCGCATGACGGTCTTTCGCCCGCGAGTACTGCGGGCCGGGGATGACATCCGCCTCGGCGGCGAGTTGCACAGCGTGGAAGCGATCTCCGGTACCGCGGTCCGGCTGGTGAACGTGGTGGGCGCCGCGTCGGTGGTGCCGCTGATAGAACTGCTCAGCGATCCTGGTTTCGAGCTGCTGTCTTCTGCCAGGAAAGCGGCTCCGTTGCCACCCACGGGGCTGCTCGACGGGGTTGTGGATTCTGTCGCCGAGCAGGCTCGCTGGTGGGAGCGGCACATCGTTGAGATCCTCACCGGTCTACCACCTGAGCGTGAGCCGACAGCGACGGCCAAACCGGAGTACGACCCGCGGCGATGTTCGTTGCGGCAGCGCGAACTCGCCAAGGTCGCCGAACTCAAGGTCGCCGAGCACAAGGTCAGCTTCACGACGGTGAAGCGGTTGCGGCTCGCCTACGAGAAGGAAGGGATCTGGGGGCTGGTTGATCAGCGAACGGCCCGGCCTAGCCGGCCGACCGGCCGGGTCGACGAACGCATCGTCGCGGCGACCCGGCAGGCCATCGCCGAGGAGACTAACCGCTCAACGGGAACCGTTGCCCGACTCAAGCGCAGGGTTGCCCAGCTCCTTGAAGCGAACCACGGGGCTGAAGCTCCCGCTTTGCCCTCGTCGGCGACGTTTTACCGGCTGGTGAAACGTCTCGCCCAGGGCAAACACACCTTCGGTTCCGCTAAGACGCGGCAATCGTTGGCGAAGCCGCCCGCCGGCCCGTTCGGCTCGGTCACCGCCCTCCGGCCTGGTGAATGGACCCAGATCGACTCCACCCCGATCGATGTCCGGGTGGTCCTGGACAACGGGTTAGTCGATCGAGCCGAGCTGACCTGGATCGTTGACCTAGCAACCCGGACCATCCCAGCCGCGGTGCTGCGGCCCACCACCAAGGCCGCGGACGCCTCGGTGCTGCTGGCCAGGGCACTGGTCCCGGAACCGATGCGGCCGGGCTGGGTGGACGCCTTGCGCATGTCGCGTTCAGTGCTGCCCCACCGGCGCCTGACTGAGGTGGACGAGCGGCTGGAACACGCAGCTGCCAGGCCGGTGATTGTCCCGGAGTCGATCGTCTGCGACCACGGCAAGGCTTACATCTCCCAAACGTTCCAGTCCGCCTGCCGCGCGATGGGCATCAACTTCCAGCCCACCCACAAGGGATCGCCCTGGGAAAAGGGCGTAGTGGAACGCAGCTTCGACTCCGTCGGCACCCTGTTCACCCAATACGTCGCCGGCTACGTCGGGTCCAGCGTCGAACACCGCGGCGAGAACGCCGAGCGGGATGCGGTCTGGTCGATCGTCGAACTCCAGGCCCTGCTGGACGAATGGATCGTCGCTACCTGGCAGAACAGGCCCCATGACGGCCTTCGCCACCCGGTCACGCCGGACAAGGCTTTGACCCCCAACGAGCAATACGCCGCCCTGGTCGAGATTGCTGGCTATGTCCCCGTTCCGCTGAGCGCCGGCGACTTCATCGAGCTCCTGCCAATCTCCTGGAACGCAATCAACAGATACGGGATCAAGATCAACCATCGCACCTACGACAGCGAAGCGCTCAACCCTTACCGACGGCAGCATTCCGGCATCGAGCGCAAGAAAGGGCTCTGGGAAGTCCACTACGACCCCTACGACGTGACACGGGTCTGGGTCCGCAACCACCACGATGGCGGATGGATCACCGTCTCCTGGAAGCACCTGCGCACCGCCCCAGTACCCTTTGGCGAACTCGCCTGGCAACACGCCAGAACCGTGCTGGCGCGGCGCGGTCAGGACGTGGCCACCGAAGCTGAGATCGCCGAAGCCGCGGCTGCCCTGCTGAACAGGGCCGAACAAGGCCCAGACCCTGCAACGAAGCCGACCAAACGGGACCGGCGAGTCGCCGGGCGCACCCGCGCCACCAACATGCCGGCCGAGCCCCGGCCGGCATCGCCAGCGCAGGCCGACGAGCCCGAGCGCCAACCACAGCTCCCCGGCGACTTCGATGAGGCAGACGAACCCACGGTGAAGGTCGTTCCTCTGCCCGTGTTCGACGCCCGCAAGGAGGCCGAGAAGTGGCGGTTCTGACCCAGGCCAGCCAGCTCGAAGATCGACGCCAGCCTACTACCACCCTGGAAGGGTGGCGACGATTTGTTGACGCCGACCCAGCTGAGTTCGAGCTGCTGCACGACGATGGCTGGGCGGCACTGTCTGACGACGAGCGTGTCGACTACGACGAAATCCGCATCGCCCACCACGCCGAACTGGTCGTGGTCAGCACGTCAGCCATCCAGGAGATCACCAACGAAGGCCGGTTACTGACGTTGATGAACCAACGGGAGAACGGAGCCCGACGAGGCCTGATCGTCTCCGGTGGCGCGGCCACAGGCAAGACCACCGCGATCAAGCAGCTCGGACGGTTCCACGAACTGCGCACCCGCCGCCGGTTTCCCGGCTCCGATCGCATCCCCGTGGTCTATGTGACCGCGCCCCCGAAAGGATCGCCCCGCAAGCTGGCGATGGAGTTCGCGCGATTCCTCGGCCTGCCTCCCGTGTCCTCCCGGGCCAACGCCACCGATATCGCTGATACCGTCTGCCAGATCCTGATCGACGCCCGCTGCGACATCGTCGTGGTCGACGAAATACACAACATCAACATGGCGACCACCGCTGGTGAAGACCACTCCGACCACATGAAGTACTTCACGGAGCACCTACCCGCGACGTTCATCTACGCCGGCATCGACGTCGAGCGGTCCGGGCTGTTCACCGGAATCCGGGGTAAGCAGCTCGCGGGCCGATGCGGCCTGGTCAACACCGGCCCCTTCCCCTACCACGACGAATGGCACCAACTGATCGCCGGAATGGAAACAACCCTACGGCTGCACCGGCACGAACCCGGCTCGCTGGTCGCATCGGCGAAGTATCTCCACCAGCGCACCGGGGGCATGATCGGCACTCTGTCCCACCTCATCCGAGCCGCGGCGATCCGAGCCATCCTGAGCACGACCGAAGCCATCACCGAAGCCGTGATGAACAAGGTCCGAATCGACCATGCAGCCGAGTCGTCCGCCCGCCGAGCCAGCTCCAGCCGATGACGACGGACGCCCGGACCCAGCGGAAGCTCCGGCCACTGCCCCGCCGCGTCTCTCCTATCCAGGACGAGACCACCCACTCCTACCTCAGGCGGCTGGCCGACGCCAACTACCTGGCCACCCACGACCTAATCGGCTACCTCAACCCGAGGCTCGCCGGACCAGGCCGGTACCGATTCGACATCTCCCTCAACGCCCTGGCGATCATCAGCGGAATCGAGGCAATCCACCTGGCACGCGCCCTGCCCGAGATCCGCTCTCAGTTCGCCGACCGCGGCTCGCTGCACATCCTCGGACGCCCCACGGCTGGAGACCCCAATCGAACATGCCCTCCCTGCCGTCGCTGCATGGCCGCCAAGAACATCACCGGCCTGAGCCTCATCACCATCTGGGCACCCCAAGACCAGAACGTGTGCCTACGTCACCAGCTCTGGATCGGCCAGGGCGTCCGCGCACCCGAAGACCAACTCGATGTCTCAGACCTCCCGGAGATCGCCCAGGCACAGATCCGCCACCGAAACCTCATCCGACGGCACGGACATCGACGAGTCGGGTTCTTCTACAGCGACGCGCGTGAGGTCATCGACTGGTCGTCCAACAACTGGTACTCCGACACCGCACGCTCATCCCGCAAGCGCTACCTGTTCGACCGCGAACAAGCCCAAAAGCTGCCCTGGTCCTACGACTACGCCGCCTACTACCCCGAAGTCGTCGGCGTCCTGAGCGTGCTCGCCTCGCCCTACTGGCGACGCATGGCCATCTCTGACGACCCCGCCGAGGAAGAACGGTTCTACCGCCAAGTCGCCAACGATGGCCTCACCAACGGGACACCAGCGCTGAACACACCTCTCCACAAATGGGTTGACCGGCACCGTCAGCACAAAACGGCCGACGATCCCGACGGCGAGCGCTACTTGAACCGCTGGTACTTCCACCGATCAGGAACCGTCGAACCACCCAAGCCCGAGCACGAAGACACGGCAACTTGGCTCAGAATAAATGAGAACAACGAGGACTCCCGATTCTCATCTAACCTGAGCCACCCCAGCTCAGCGATGGTCTGATGGCCCAGAATCAACGAGAACGGACAGCCGGCACCACACACCATCCACGACGATCAGATTCAGGCGGTGGGGAGGCGCGCGGACCCCGGTGAGCGTCGAACAGGATGTTGTCTGCGGCGGTGACGTGACACACCCGGCGGTGTGCTCGCACCGTGCCCCGCCACGACGGGCCACACCCCGCGCAGGCGGCGAGGTGGTGGCCGGATCATCCCGAGGCACTATACGCGGTAAAGCGGCATCCAGCGTCCGCGCCCGGCATCGACACGACTCGGCGGTGTAGATCAAGGTGGCGAACACCAGCGTCAGGGGATGTCTGACAATGCCGTCCCGGTCTCGGGGACCGAGATGGCATGGCGCTGGGCCGGTGTCAGTGACCAGGAGTGAGCGCCGGTGGGGGTGTCTAGCCAGACTTGTTGGTGGTTTTTGGTGACGGTGAGGCCGAAGCGGTCCCAGTTGGGTTGATCGAGTGTGGTCCATAAGGCGTGTGTGTCCTCGATGATTCGCCACACCTGGCGGGGGCCGCCCTCGGTGACCTGATGTACGCCATGGTCGTCGGTGAGGGTCACCTGCGCCCACGACCCGTCGGCGCAGGTGATGGAGGTGGCGGTGGGTTTCCCGTTCTCATCGGGGTGGCTGTAGCCGAGGGAGAGGTCGGTACCGAGGTCGAAGCTGGCCAAGAACCACACCACCAGTGCTTCCCAGGGGGTGTGGGGGTTCAGCGTGGTGGTGCGCCGCTCGGGTGTGCTGTGGGGTTGTCTGCGGGGTCTGGGTCGGTCTGGGGCTTGGTCGGCGGGGTGGTGGCGCAGGTCCATGAAGGCTGCGTAGGTCGGGTCGAAGTGTCCCTCGGCGTGGTCGGGGTAGCGGGTGAGGCGGACCAGGCTGCCGGCGCCCCGCGCGGTCTTGAGATCGGTGAGGATGACCCCTCCGGGGCTGGTTTGCTCGACCCAGGCCCACGGTACCGCGGGTACCGCGCAGGTGGCGATGATCCGGTCGAACGGGGCGTGCTCCGCCAAGCCCGCGGCACCGTCGGCCACGATCAGGGTGGGGTGGTAGCCGATCCGGGCCAGCCGCCGCCGGGCGAGGTCGACGAGGTCGGGTTCCACGTCGATGGAGAAGACGTTGGTGTCCCCGAGGCGGTGGGTGAGCAGGGCGGCGTTGTAGCCAGTGCCGGTGCCGATCTCGAGCACCCGATCCCCGTCACGCACCTGGAGCGTTTCCAGCATGCGGGTCATCAGTCCCGGCATGCTGGAGGAGGAGCGCAGGCCGCGAGATTCCCAGCGCTCGGCCACGGCGGTCAGCAACGCCCTGTTGGAGTACACCTGCTCCAGCCACTCGTGCTGGCCCTGGCCGGTGGTGGTGTCCAGGTGGCGCCACGAGCCGTCGGGGTCGCGCCGCAGAACCTCAGGTACCAGTTCGTGGCGAGGCACCGCGCAGAGCGCCTCTCGCCACGGCGGCGACCACAGCTTCCCGGCCGCGACCAGGTCCTCGGCGAGCTTCCGCGCCCTGGGCATCCACTCCGCGGCGGGCACGGTCACGGGCGCGCCGCTTCGGTCAGCACATCAACGAGGGCGTGAGTGATCGGCGCACCGGTATTGGCTTCGAGCCAAAAATACTGTCCCGCGCTATTGGACTCCAGGAAAACCCAGCGTCCATCAGCGTCGATGGCGAAGTCGACCGCGGCGTACGTCAGACCCATCTGAGTCATATAGGCGCGCAATCCCTTGTCTATCTCGGGTGGGGTGTCGACCCACTCGTAACTCAGCGCCGGATAGTCCGCCCGCCAGTCCACCCGGGACGCCTCTGAACCGGCCCGGATCACAATGGTGAACATGCGTTCGCCGACGACGACCACCCGGGCCTCGTGGACCTTGTTCACCCACTGCTGCACCTGGGTCGCGGTAGCGTCCACCCCGGACAGATCGACCAGGTCGGTCGCTGTCAGGCGATGAGTGAAGGCCACCGTGAGCCTGCCACCTTCGGTGACCGTGTGGGGCCCCAATGACTTGCGCACTACTCCCGTGGGGCTTGCGGCCGCGAAGCGCCGTACCACCTCTGGATTGTTAGTGATCACAGTCGCGATAGTCGTCAGACCGCACCGCGCCGCTACAGCCAATTGAAGCGGCTTATACACGCTGTCAGCGGACCGATTGGGGTGGTTGACCCACAACACGTCCAAGCTGGCCAGCACGCCGCCAAGCCCGAGACGGGCCTCACAGTGAGCGTAAGCCCGCTCAACGTCGGTCATGCCCTCAGCGAAGGAGAACACGCCGGGGGCGCGGTACCAGATTGATCGGATACCTCCCAGGTCCACCGTACGGTGCTGGGTCCGCAATGTTCCCGCCCACCGGCCAGCACCATCCAGGAGCGCTTCAAGCACCAATTCGCGGGGGAACCACCTCGTATCGACGCGGAAGACCGGAACCTCTCGCACAGTGAACTCGCGAACCACAGCATCGACCGGGATGTCGGCCTTGTCCGCGAAGATGACGACAGTCATTCCTCTTCCCAACCCCAGGTGTCTTCCTCCTGACCCTCATCACCGTCGCTGTATGTCTTGCTCTGCCACTCCTTGTTTTGATCCTCTTCCCACCCCATCCGCTCGATCAACGGTCGGCCATCGTCATCGACGGCGACCTGGAGCTGGTGGCAGTAGCGAACCTCCCGACGCACAGGGACCGGCACGGTCTGAGCGAAACGGAGCCCGAACGGGCGGGTCTCGTGGCGACCTGGCCCCTCAGCGGTGACCACCGGGCGCAGGCTATAGCGCAGACTGGCCGAGGACAGCGGGCTATCCAGAGCGACTTCGCGAGTCGGATCGGCGACGGTAGACATCTTCTCCGCCCTCTCCCGGCATCAATCACTGGCGCGACACGGGCCAAAACGACAGCAGCCGACCAGGGTTGCGCATCACGTCCACGGGGGTGCTGGGGACTACCGCGTCTCAAACGTACAGCTTGCGCGGGAAGTCCAACACGGTGAACGTGCCCTCCAGTCCAGCGCGCACTCCCGGCCGGTAGCATCTGAAGCTCGATATTGGGCGGTGCTCGTTTGCTGGCAACAGTTGGCGGTTCCCGGTGGGGACTCTACCCAGCTCTACCGGGATAGAGACCCCCCTCTATCCCGGTAGAGCTGGGTAGAGGGCCGTGAGCTGCACGGTCGCGGGGTAGACCCCTGCCCGGTGCGCTCCCTCCCTACCCGTCTACCGCGCTTTCCCGGTGAGCTGGGGGCTCGGTGAAACGAGGACGCAGCGAGGTCCGGCCCGGGGCTTGAGTACGCGCCGCGAAGCCCATGCGGCGGCTCACCCTCACGAAGCGTCACGGGGATCTAGTCGGGGAGTCAGGCGGGGACGCGGGGAGTTTTCCCCGTCAGCATCCCCCTGTTTGCTCCCCAGCCTGAGCTGCGCAGACACCATCCGGGGAGGCAGCTCCCGGCGTCCGAGGGCTCCGTGGAACCCCCGATTTTCGGGGAAAGGACATCACAGTGCGCGTCCCTCCCCGCTGTGTTGACGACCTGTCAATTCACACTGAGTAACCATTCGGGGATGGATGGCAGCGAGAAGCCTCACTCTCGGATCCCCGCAGGCGGGATCTGTTGCGTTGGTGGATGACAGTTTCAGGCAGGCTGAGCTGATGCGCCGTCGCCACCGTCGAGTACCTCCGCCGGAGTCCAGCTGCGCTGGGTTTCGCTTCCCTCGTGAGGTCATCGTGCTGGTGGTGCGTTGGTACCTGCGCTACGGCCTGTCCTACCGCGACATCGAAGAACCGCTCGCCGAACGCGGCATCGAGGTGGATCACGTCACGGTCTAGGGGTGTCGTGAAGGTAGCTGTCACCAAGTGCCATCAGCAGCATCTGCGCAGCTCATCGGGGTAGCCGCTAACTGTTGTGACGCGTCCTGAAGACTTCACGAAGATCACTAGATAGGTCATTGACCAGCAAAACATCACGGATGGCACTTGGTGACAACTACCTTCACGACACCTCTAGTAGTGGCGGATCTCGGCTTCGGTGCGAACAGAATGCGCTGGGATATGGAGGCCGGCAGCGGTCGTCAGCGCTAGGTTCCCGATTTCTCCAGCCCGTGTTGCTCGAGCGTGTCTCGCAACTGCCGCAGGGCCCGCGCCCGGGTGGGCCCGATCGCGCCGAGGGGGATTCCGGCGACGCGGGCGACTTCGGCGTAGGGCGGGGGGTTGTCAGTGAACAATGCCCGCAGCAGGGTCCTTCGGCGAGGCGGCAACTCGCCGACGAGCGTCCACAACGTCCGCGCGGTGTCGGCGCCGATGACGCGTTGCTCGGGGCCTACCGAGTGGTCGGCGACAGTTTCTGGTCCCACGTCAATGAAGTTCGGAGCGGACTTGACCTGGCGCAGGATGTGCAGGCATTCGCGGCGAGCGGTGGTCGCCAGCCACCCGCCCAGCCGTTCGGGCAGCTGCACCCGGTGGGCGTTTTCGGCCAGCCGCAGCCAGGTCATCTGCACCGCGTCGAG
>JBATXM010000088.1:0-10051 GCA_049673305.1 Pseudonocardiaceae bacterium
CCGGCAACCCGAGATCGCAACGGCGCAGAGGGGTCGGCCAGGAGCCGGCCGAGCAGCTCCAGGCGCTGGTGTTGCGGCAGCGGAGAGCCCCGACGGGTCGTCGGGGCGGGCGGCAGCCGTAGCGGCCGGGTGAGTTTGCTGGCAATGCTCCAGAGGAGGAACCCGCGCAGGCAGCTGCGGTCGCGCTGATTGTGTTCGGCGTGCCAGGTGTCGATGGTGGCGGCCCTTGAGGAACATCGGAACGAGAAGTCCCGGGAACGTCGGCGGCTGTGGTGGGTTAGCGGGATTGGTCGTTCCGATGTGCCCTGCCGGAGGGCAGGGCTGTGCGGTGTCGGCCTTGTAGTTCGGGGACGTGGGCGTAGAGGGTGGCGCGGTTGACGCCGAGCAGGCGGGCGATGGCGGCCACGGATTCCTTGCCGACTAGCTGGGACGCCATGCGGATCTTGTCCGGGGTCATGACCGTGGGCCGGCCCAGCCTTTGGCCTCGGGCGCGGGCTGCGTCGAGACCTTCGTGGGTGCCCTCGACGATGAGCTCCCGGATGAATTCGGCGAGGGCGGCGAACACGTGGAAGACCAGCCGTCCGCCCGGGGTGGTGGTGTCGAGTTGTTCGTGCAGAGATCGGAACCCGACGTTGTGGCGGCGCAGGTCGGCCACGATGGTGATCAGGTCCTGCAGGGAGCGGCCGAGCCGGGACAGCTCGGTGACCACGAGGGTGTCGCCTTCGAGGAGGTGTTCGAGAGCTTTGGTCAGGCCTGGGCGGACGGCGTCTTTGCCGGAGAGCTGGTCGCGGTAGATGCGTTGGCAGCCTGCTTCGGTCAGGGCGTTGATCTGGCGGTCGAGGTTCTGGTTGCGCCGGCTGGTGCGGGCGTATCCGATCAGGTGTCCAGTGGTGGGGGCGAGCAGGCCGGGTTCGGGTTCGGCGGCTGCCATCAGCCCCTCCTGGTGGTGAGAAAACGGTGCCGTTCAAGTTCTCAACGCACCCGACTTTTTATCACGTTTCCTAACGCTTCGGGGCTGGTTGAGGAGGCGTTTTGCCATGGTTTGGACTGCGCGGGGCAGGTGTTGGGAACCGATCGTTTTTACGGCACCGCACGGTGGCCGGCGAGCCGTTCGTATGCGCTGCCCGCCACTTCGGCCCCGGTGTCAAGGTTCGAACTCGCCCGCACGGATGTCCGAACTCCTCTGCACCGGACTGTCGAGGCGACATGATCGAGCAGTCGGTAGTGCCTGTGTCGGAAGTGACAGCTAGAGGGGCCGGGTTCCGGGGGGGCGACCATGGGCCGGGGTGGAGGTGTGCGGTCGGGAGCCGGGGGTACCGTTCGCCGCGTGTCGGATGAGTTGCTGTTCGGCGACGTCGATGTCGATGAGGACGACGGTCCGGCGGTGAGGATCGTCGAGGAACGCCCGCCGCTGCGTGAGGGCAAGGTCTTTCTCGATTACGGCGAGCGGGCCACGATCAGCGAGAACATGGAGGCCGCCTACGTCGCGCTGAATCAGGCCTTCCGGGGGATCTGGATCGAGAAGTGCCTGGAGCATGGTCAGGTCCGCGAGTACTGGGACGAGGGCGACATCGACGAGGTGGAGACGCTCACCCTCGAGGCACGTACCGCGGTGGAGCGGGCGTGGCGCGCACTGAACGACGTCGTTGACGCGCACACCGCTCAGTGCGAGGCCGAATATCCAGCTGAGGGGGGCGGCTGATCTCGCCCCGGCCCTCGGCCAGCCGAAACCCGAGCCAGAAGTGGCTCACGGGGATCCCCTGCCGGACGGGGCGTCTTGTCTTGCCGATGTCGGCCGGTGGACTCCAGTCCCTTGCGTTGGTGGTGGCCGGTCACCGGCTCAGGCCAGTTCATTGTCGTCCTCGTCGCGCAGCGGTCGTAGTCCGCCCGCCAAGTCTGGTAGGACGAAGGAGTAGGTGCCGGTCATGTTCAGGTGAGCGTGGACGAACGGGGACAGTCGGGCGACGTCCTCGTCGCGGATCGGGTAGCCCTGGGCGCGCAGCTGGCCCAGCGCGGCGTCTAGGTAGCGGGTGTTCCAGAGCGTGACACAGTTCAAGATCATTCCCAGGCTGGACAGCTGCGTCTCCATGCCACGGTGATAGCGGTGGTAGAGCTCACCTTTCTTGCCGTGGAAGATCTTCTCGGCCAGGCCGTGGCGTTCTTCTTGAAGGTTGCGCAGGCCCTTGATGTCGCGCCGGTAGGACTCCTCGGTCACGGCGGCCAGGATGTGCAGGGTCTTGAAGATCCGCCCGTAGGAGGCGATTGCCTCACCGAGTGGGCTCAGCCGCCCCTCGCGTTGGAGGATGGTGACCACGTCGTAGGCGCGGATCGCCCCGGTGTGGATCGAGACCACCACCCGCAGGATCTCCTCCCACCGGGACCGGATCTTGTTCAGGTCGATCAGGCCGCGGGCGAAGGTGTCCAGCGCCCCGTAGCCGCCCTCGGGTTTGATCCGCCAGCCCTTGTGATCGGGCAGATCAGCCAGGGCGGGCCGGTATTCCATGTCCAGCAGGTGGACGAGTCCGAAGACCAGGTCGGAATAGGCTCCGGCGTCGGACACGATCACGTCGGGGCGCTGCCCGCCGTCTTGGCTGTACACCACATCGATCATGTGCAGCGAGTCGCGGGGGGTCCCGGAGAACACCTTTCCGGCCAGCCCGATACCCCGGTCGTTTACTGGCACAGCGTACTTATTCCACCGTGCACTATTCCTTGGCAGCCGCTGGCTGCTCCTGCCAGTCCTGGGAATTGTCCGGGACGAAGTGGAAGAGACGGTCAGGTGGCTTCGGCGGGGAGCCCCCGTCCGTCCATCGAGCTGCTCCAACGCTTCCCCAGGAACCTTCCAGGGTGTGGAAGGACATCTCTATGAACCCGAGCTTGGTGAGTGTCTCTCGGATTCGCGGTGTCAAGTCGGGCGCTCGGCGGTGGCGGGTCCAGATGAGTGTGGCGTTCGCGGCGCACAGCCCTGGGAGGTGTTCGATGAGTTCGAATACCCCTTCGTCGGTGAGGTTGCCCAGGACCCCGCAGACCAGGAGAAGGTCGGCTGCCAGGCCTTGGTAGTGGGCAGCCTCGGCGGCGTCCGCGTTGCGGACCTCGATGTTCGACAGTCCCGCTCGCGCGTAGGCGTCTCGGCCAGATTCGGCGATGTCAGGGTCGAGTTCGACGAGTAGGCCGTGGACGTCGCCGCGGCGAGGATGTGTCGATAGCGCTCCGAGCAGATCCCGACCATCGCCAGCGCAGAGACTGATCACCTGCCAGGGCCTGTCGGGAAGACTGTCCAGCGCGGCGCGGATTTCTTGCTGCACGATCACCAAGCGTTGGGTGAGCGCTGACTCGGGGTCGTCGTAAGCGTCGTGCCATGCCTTCCAGTCCATGTTCTTCCTTTCTGTGTCGTCCCCGTCAGGCGTCGGCGGAGACTCTCTCAGCGACGTAGGTGGCCCAGTCGCGGCCGGCCAAGGCCGCCCACTGGACAGCGGTGGTGATCGAGAGGCCGAGCACGTCGGCCAGCACGGTGGAGGGGAGCTCGCCGGCAAGGGAGATCAGTGCTGCGTTGCGTGCGGGTCGGGTGTCGATGTTGTAGTCGCGGAGTTTGTCCTGGAAGCCGGTCTGGGTGGTCGGCCGTCCAGGGGTGAGGCCGGGGAACAACCAGCGTGAGGCGGTCTCGCTGGTGACCAGCCGGGCTCGGGTGAGCGGGGTCTCGGCGAGCCGGTGGATCAGCGCCGCGAGGCCGGGTGGGAGCGGGAGGGGGTGTCGGCCGGTCCGGAGGAAGCTGCGGGTGTTGGTGGTGTGGACCTGGTCGATGGTGAGATGCCGGATCCGAGACAGCGGCAGCCCGAACAGCAGCACCAGGGCACCGGCGGCGCGGATATCGAGGGGCATCGTCTCGTCGGTGAGGCAGCGCTGGAGAAGGTCCCAGCGGGCGGCCTCGTCCAGGATCTGGTCGGGGGCTTGCCTGGGCAGTGTGGGAACGATGAGCGGGCGAGTGAGTTCTCGAGCGGTGGCCCAGGAGAGGAAGTAGCGGATGGTGTAGCTGCTGGAGTTGCCGGCGGTCAACCATGCTTCAAGGGAGGGCTGGTCGAGCTGAGCGAGGGAAAGCTGCTCCTCGTCGAGCCAGGTCAGCAGGTCGAGAGCGACGAGGATGCGGGTGCGCAGGTAGCCGCCGGCGGTGGCGGGCTGGCGGCGGGCTGCGGCGCGGCGGCGGGCTCGGCGGAGCAGGAACCAGTGCACGAAGGGTCGGATCAGTCGGGCGTGCTCGTCTGGTCTGCTGGCCAGCACGGTGTTCAGCCACTGTGGCAGGCGTTCCAGGTCGTCGTGTCGTTCGGGCAGGACACCGGTGTGGACCAGCATCTGGCGGACGTAGAACTCGTGGCGCCCGGGCGGCAGCTGATCGAGCAGCTCGTGGCTCAGTGGGGCGCCGTCGGTGGCCAGCTTGGCGAGCAGTCGCGCGTTGGGGCTGTTGCGCAGCCACCCGATGAGGGTGCGAGGCGGTCCGGAGCTCGCTAGCGCTTGCTCGAGCGGGCGTAGTTGGGACGAGACGCGCCCGTCGGGGCCGGTCAGAAGTTCACTCACGCGATCGCCAAGAACGCAGTGCGCGCAGCGGCCTGGTAGGTAGTGCCGGCCGGGACGCCCGCAGGTGGCGCAGCGGGGGTCGAAGCCGATGCCGGCGCAGGGGCCGCAGGTCGCGGCGCCCTGGTCATCCTCGGCCACCAGCACGTGGATCTGCTGGCAGTGGGCGCACGTGCTGGGTGTGTCGAGCAGCGTGTTGTGGCAGGTGGCGCAGAGCGGACCGATCGGCCAGCGGGTGTGTATCCGTTTGGGTCGTCCGCAGCGACAACAGCTCTCGGTGCCCTTGGGCAGGCAAGACGGGCAGAACCAGCGCCGGTCGGGGCCGTAGCGTCGACATGGTCGGGTTCTGGCGCAGCCTGCGCAGACCTTGTCCAGACCGAGGCGGCAGAACCGGCACAGCTCTAACTCGATGCCATTGCCGACGGGCTGGCTGGTCAGTAGCCGGATGCGGCCGCAGCGGTTGCATGGACGTCGGGGCCGTGGCGAGCGGTAGCAGGCTCGGCAGATCGTTTCTTCGGGTCCGTTGACCGTGGCGGGAGCGTCCTGGCCGCACAGGTCGCAGCGGTGTCGGGGTTGAGTCCAGCAACCCAGGCAGAGCGCGCTTCCATCGGCCAGGCGGGTCACCGGCATCCGGCGTCGCCCGCACTGTCCGCAGTCCTCGACAACGTCGGCGTCGACCCGGTAGCAGGGGTAACAGATGCCGCCTTCGGGGCGGCGGGCGGCGATACGGGTGTCGGTCCGGCCGCAGCGAGCGCAGGTGTCCAGATTGGCGCGGACCGCGCACATTTGGCAGAGCCGGCCCTGGGGGCCAAACCGCGGCAGCGCACGAGTGAGCGATCCGCAGCCGCCGCAGCCAGGACGCACTACGAGGGTGTGTCCCGCCTCGTGGAGGGTGTGGGTGAGGCGGATGACGACCGTCGGGCAACGGGGGTCGCCGGAGACGAGAGCGTCGGGGTGGGAGGCGAGGTGATCGGCGAGTTGCTTGAGGGCGATGCCGGTTCTGGCACGAGCGGTCTGTAGTGCCGCGCCGAGCTCGGCGTCGGTCAACTCGGGCAGCGTGGTGGATAGCACGGTGAGTACCGTGCGACGAAGCGTCTCCCGGTGTTCGGCCCGACGCCGGTCGCGTGGCCTGGTCACAGCCCCTCCGGGCGGCGGATCGTGGTCCGGCGCACCTGCGGCGCGGGGTTCTTGGTGTCGCAGGCGGTGCGCCGCAGCTCGGTGTTGACCACCTGGACCTCGATCAGGTCGTTGGGTAGACAGTCGAGGATGTCGCACAACGCCGCGAGGGTGTCCATGGACAGCCGCTGAGGAGGCTGGGTGACCAGCCGGAACACCTGCTCACGAGACAGCGTGATGCCCCGTTCAGCCAGCAGCGGCACCAGGTCAGAAGTCTGGTAGAACCCCTTTTCGGCCATCCGGAGCCGCACGTGCCACTGGATGCCCATCTTTTTAATCACGGTTGGTCCTCCCACAGCGCGCCGTCGTGTTTGCTCAGCGCTCGTTGGACCAGCCGGTTGCGGTACTCATCGGACACACCGCTGTAGATGGCTGTGGTGCTGCCCCAGGAGTGTCCGCACTGGTCCTGGACGAATTTCTCCGGATAGTCGAACTCGATCAAGTGGGTCACGAAGCTGTGCCGCAGCGAGTGCAGGTCGAGCTCGGATGGCAGACCGGCCAGCTCGCGCACGGTCTCGAAGGCGCGGTTGAGCCGGCGTCGCGAGATGCGCCCGCCGCGTTCGGTGAGCCACATGGCCGGGTGGTTGGTGGGCGCCAGCAGCGGGCGGACTTCGGTGAGGTAGTGGTCCAAGACCGGCACGATCCAGTCCAACTCGCGCACGGTGAACACCCCTCGCCGCTTGGGTGAGCTGCCCTTGGAGGACTTGCCCCAGCGCACGAACAGCCCGCCGTAGCGGCCGTAGGCCGCCACCTTGGGGTTGCGTCGCAGGTCGCAGACATCGAGCCCGACTGCTTCCTGGCGGTGAAGCCCGAACGCGTAGACGGTTTTCAGCAGCGCGGAGTCCCGCATGGCCGGGAGCGCGCCCTTGCGATGCCGGGCCTGGATCTCTTCCACTCGCCCGTCCGCGGCATCGAACAAGCGCTGCACCTCGTCGTAGGTCAACGGCCGTCGACCCGGAGCACCTTCGTACTCACCGACATGCGCGATGGTGTTCCACTCATGCAGAACCTGACGCGGCGCGGCGCCGAAGCGCTCCTGGCACTTCGCCGGCCAGCCGTAGCGAGGGTCAGCGGCGTAGGCGCAGAACAGCCTCAGCGTGTTCTGGTAGTTCCGCGCGGTGGAGGGCGCGATCGACAGCGAGACGATGAACGCCTCCACCTCGGCCGGTTCCCACTGCCACGGGTACTGGTCGCTGAACCGCGCCAGCCGGCGCACCAGGTCCACCCTCGGCTTGATCGTGCCGACCGCTTTCAGGAACCGGGCACGCTGCTGGATCGTCCACCCCTGCAACATCGCCTCGAAAACCGCCGACGCTGGATCGAGATGCACGACCCCGTCCACCAGCATCAGATGCGCCGCACCCGGTAGATCAACAGCACGCTCCACGACGTTGCATCTAACACAACATCGTTGAGCCGAGTTCAGCCAGGGTCGATCTCCCCAGCTCGGACAGGACTCGAGAGGTCCGGCTAGCTTGCTGCCATCAGCGGGAGCTGCACGTCTTCACCGTGCGCCACAGATGTCCAATGTTGCATCTGCTGCAATACGGCCCGGAAGACCGCGTTGAGCCAGGTCACCCCGCGCTTCGAACCGAAGTACTTCCGGTTGGGCCGGGCGTAGATGGACGGCACCGGCACCACGAACCGCATCCCGTCGACCGCGGCGAGCAGGCCTCCGCCCAGGGTGCGGGCGAAACCGATCTCGGCTTGGGCCTCGATCAGCGGGGCGTTAGCCCACGCGTAGGCCTCGACACCAAGGTAGTTCTGGGCGACATGGGAGAGGCGTCCGCGTTCCAACGCGGGCACACCTTTCTTGATCACGGCGGTGTGGTCGAGGTTCATCGCCGAGACCGCCAAGCAGGCCGCGATCGACAGCCCCAGGTCATCCAAGCGGGTCGGATTGCCGCCCGCTGGGATGAACGCCCTCTCGAACCCAGGCACCCAGCCCATGACCTCCAAGATGAGCTCGGGCAGATCAACCTTGGGCAGCATCGCCTTGGTCCGCGCGGCCAAGTCCACCAGCGAGGGCGGATCAGGCAACGCGCTTAGCCGGCGCGCGTGCAACCGCCCGTCAGCATCGACACCGAACTCACCGTCCCCGGCCGCCGCCCGCCCGGCCACCTCGGAAAGCGCCAGGTGCAGGGTCAGGGCGTGCTGCTCGAGCAACGCGGCCGGATCGGTGGGCAACCCCAGCGCGGCCAGCGCCTCGTCCTTGACCAGCTCATACGCGTGTCCGTCGAGGAGCTGGGCCTTCGGGTCACACCAGCGGGTGGAGGCCGGCGCGTAGATCTCGCGGCGCTTAAGGTGGCGGTGGAAGGCGGTGAGGACGCAGAACACGTAGGAGTTCTTGTCGATGCGCCCCTCGCCGGGCAGCACCAGCCTCCGCCACGACCCGGTCAACAACTCCTCGGCCAGATCCTCCCGGACAATCTTGTGACGCCCGTCCAACAGCCGCGGTAGCCCCCGCATTGCCTCCAGCACCACCAGTGCCTCGGGGTCCGCGCCGAACCCGATGTGCTGGGTGAGGATCTTGACGAATCCCGACACGGTGGCGATCCGGGCGGCCAGCATCGCCCGGGTGTGGGTATCGGGATCGGCGGCTTCGCTATCTGGGACGAGGTCTTCCACTGTTTGCATCGCGACGTGCAGCTCGGGCCGTGGGGTCAGAACCTCGATCGCCTCCCACAGCTCGTCCAGGCTCACCTCGCCACCGCCCTGGTCGGTGACCTCGAACAGCACCGAGACCGCCCGGGCCAGCTTCATCGAGGCCCGGGCCAGCCGCGGATGGGCGCGCAGCGTTTCTTTGTCACTGGCCCGCTCGGCCTTGCCGAGCAGCTCGGTGACCATCAGCAAATCCAACAGCTCCAAAGCGTCGTCGATGGCCTTGCCCTGCAGGTACGCCACGGTCGCCGCGACCGTGGCCCACCGCTTCGTCGACGGCTGGCGCCGCAACGCGGTGGCCTTGGCCGCTATCCCGGCCCGGGCCAGCTCCAGCAGCCGACGCCGGGGCACGCCAGCGTTGCGCACCAGCGTGGGCAGACGGCTCTCGGTGATCTCCCCGGCGCGTTTGAGGGCCTTTTCCAGGTTCTTGCCCGAGGGCACCGACACGCCCTTGCGCCAGCGTTCCAGCTCGCATACCCGCGCCCCGTCGCCAACGACGAGCAGCTCGTCGAGTCGGGCACACTCGGCGCCGGTCAGGTCCTCGCACAGGGTGCGGTGCAGCCGATCCATCGCCTCCGCGCGCACCTTGGCAACCAGCCGGGCCAAGGTACTCACCCCGGGCAGCAGCACCCGATGGACGCGCAAGTAGTCCACCGACGCGGCAAACAGGGCATGCGGACCATCCCCGGTGGTATAGGCCAACCCGTCCAGCCAGGCAGTGAACCCCTCCACCTGGGCGGAGAACTCGGTCAACCCCAGCGCGGCGCGGATCTCATCTTGATGTTCAAACCGGGTGCTGCGCCGATCGGTATAGCGACCCAGCTGCTCGATCGTGTCAATGTCCAACTGCTTGGCCAGATAGATCACGACTTCGTCGGGAACGTCCAGCGGATCGAGCAGGAACGTCCCGACGAAACACACGGTAGTCAGTTGTAGGGCGAACCCGAGCCGATGATGATCTCTCCGGCGGCGCCTGACCAGCGCCTTGTCGACGTCATCCAGGAAAAAGAACCGGTTGAGCTCAGCCGGAGACGGCACACAGGCGTAACGGCCATAGGCCGCCACCTCACGGTCGAACAAGAACTCCACAGGCACGCAGGCACCGTAGAACCCGACCAACGACCGACACCCAAGACCGCTCGACTATCCAGCCACCGCTCCTGGGACCGCCGCTGGCGTCGCTACCGGGACTCCTCGTTCCGTTGTTCCTCCAGGGCCGTGGCCTGGTTGCAGGTGTGCAGGGCGCGGTCGTGGGTGGCGAGCCAGCCGAGGAACGACGTGGCGTACGTGATTTGCGCGCCGGCGAAGCTTCTCCCGGCCGGGGTGATTGGCTTGGTCAGAGCTCGGGTCCGCAACCGCGGTAGGACTTCCCAGGTCGCGAACCGGTGGACGAGCTGTGCATGGGCGGGTTCGGTGATGGTGGCGATGTGAATGATCAGCCAACGTTCAAACAAACAGATGTGCTTGTCGATGGCGGGGAGCACGTCACAGGCCATGAGAAGCTCGCGAAGGTGAGCGGCGGCTCGCCAGGGCTCCAGCGTGTGGAACGCCTGGTGGGTCAGCTCGATCTGACCGCGGCCGAGTTGACGCGGTAGCGATTCGGGAGAGCCGGGCTTGCCTTTCCGGGTGTAGAGCCAGTTCAGGATCG
>JBATXM010000089.1:0-49602 GCA_049673305.1 Pseudonocardiaceae bacterium
AAGACTTGGTCGGCTTTGTTGTGGAGGCGTGTGGCGAGGGTGTATCCGGGGTGGTTGCCCTTGGGCCAGTCGCGGTGGCGGTTGGTGGTGATCCCCCATTCGACTGCGTTGTCGTAGCGTTGACGCAGGTCGGTGAGTAGCTGGGGGTCGAGCTGATCGCGGCCCTGGGTCTGGGCGGTGGTGACCGCGGCGGCGGCCTCGCGGAGCACGGTGATGACCTCACCAGCCCATTGCTGCTGGGTGGGGTGCAGCTCCAGGACGCCTTTGGCGTGGCGGATCAGGTGTGCTGCGCATTGCTGGACACCAGCGAGTTGGGCGTCGAACTGGTACCAGCCGGCGTAGTCGTCGCGGACCAGGTAACCGGCGTAGCCCTGAAGGACCCCCAGGCCCGCGATCGCTGTCTTGGATCGAGAGCCGATCGGGGCGTACCAGACCAGTCGCGCGTCGGGGGTTCGCACGGTGACCGCGTGCGGGGATCCCGTCACCGGCTCGCCGTGGTCGTCGGTGTCTTTACGAACCACGTTGGTCGGGGTCTCATCGCCGCACAGCACGTCCTCGGCACGCAGCGCGTTCTTCATCGCCTCATCGAACCCGCCCGCGGCCAGACGCTGAGCGAAGCGCTCCAGTGCCCGGGCCACGAACCCCGTCGACACCGGAGCGCCCAGCAGCGCCGCCATCAGCATCGCGGTCCGCTCCAGAGGCACATTGCCCTCGTTGGCCAGCAGGATCGCCGCGGCATTGACGTTCGGCCCGTAAGTCACGTTCCCGGGCGCCCCGAATGGTGGCGCAGCGGTGGTGATCTTCCCGCAGTCGCAGCGGCGCCGTCCCAGCAGGTAAAGCACCTTCTCCAGCACGATCGGCGGGATGTCCCACACCTGCGCCCAGCTCATCCCCGCATCCGCGGCACCGGCCAGATCCGCACCGCACCCCGAGCAGTCACCCGGCGCGCACAGCGTCACAGTCCGATCCGGTGTCACCGTCGGTGCCAGCCCCGAGCCTTTACGGCCCGGCTGCCCACCAGGCTTGCGATCCTTCGAGCGTTCCCGAGACGAGCGATCCGCCCGCCGCTTGGCCTTCGCCTCGATCGAATCCGCCGAGGGCGGGCTGGAGGAATTGGTTGAATCACGCCCCAGCCGAGCCTCCAGCTCCGCGATCCGCGCCTGCGCCCGCTCCAGCTGCGAGGTCAAACCCACCACCAACGCCGCCAGCTCCTCATACGAGGGCGACGGCTGCACAGGCGCGGACACAACCCAGATGATCGACGATCAAACACCCGAGATCGAGCCCGACACGCCGTCACGGATCACACATCACCACCCAAGATCAACTCTCTGCAACCGCCCAGCTCAACCGGGCCCCTGAATGGACACACCGTTTGCGCCACCGACGAGAATCACCGAAGCGTCTGCACTCGTTGCCAGCGCCGTGATCGGGCTGGTGTGCTGGAGCAGTACTTCACCGGGAATCGTGAGGTCGTTTGCGAGCCAACGACGCACGGACAGGTCCGTCGAGGCCGTGATAAGCAGGTGTCCGGAGTCTGTAAGTACGCAGTGAGTGATTTCGCCTTGGTGACGATTCCCTGCCAATCGTGTCGAGGGTTCGGTGGGCACGGGCCACCACCGGGCGGTGCGGTCTGCGGAGCCGGTGACGATCCACCGGCCGCCACGGTCGACGTCGCAGCACATGACGTGGTCGTCGTGCGGAGCCCATACTCCGAGTGCGATGCCGTGGTAGGGATCCCAGATGCGGTTTGTACCGTCCATTCCCGCGGATACGGCGATCTGGGCATTCGCGGCCAGGGAGCATCCGAGCACGGCACTCTGATGCCCGTTCAGTGTCGCGCGCCGGGTGCGCGAGTTTATGTCCCATACGGCAAGGCTGTGGTCGTACGAGCCAGTGATGGCCAGTGATCCGTCCGGGTGTAGGTCGCATGCCCGCAGGATGTTTGCGTGAGCGAGGATGCGCGTGCTCCCGGCAGCACTCACCATATGCAGTGCGCCTGTCTCGTCCCCTGCGATCGCCATCCCGGAGTCGGCTACGGCGCAGCAGTAGAGGGGAGCACCGAGGTCGACGCTCCACAGCAGGCGGTTCATGCCGATCGAACGTTCGATCTGCCATGCCGTCAACATGCCGTCCAGGCTCGCCCCGACCACCACGTCGTTAGAGCTCACGGCCACTCCCATCACGGAGTGACCGGCCCGGTGCATCAGGACCGGTGCATCAGCATCCAGCCACACAGCGATCGAGCCGTCCGAGTAGCCACCGACTAACAACCCGCCGTCGCCGCTGATCGCGCATGAGCGCGCGATGTCCCCGGCGTGCACCGCTCGTAGCTCCCGCTCTGCGCGCCGATCCCACAAGCGGACCTCACCATCATCACCAGCGGTGGCGACGTGGTCCCCTTGGTCATCGATCGCGCACCCAAGCACGGTTCCAAGAAATCCGCCCAGCTGCCGGCGCCGCGGCGGACGGGGCGCGCGCAGTATTTGCGTCAGCTGGACCTGGGGCCAGCCGCGCGACGCCGCTAAAGCTCGCGCCGCATCGGCGATGGCCGGGGCGGCGTTCTCCGCCACGAGTCCGTTAGCAATCAGACCCAGCGGGTCCATCCCGGCGCGGAGCGCGGCTTGGTTGACCGACAACGCGTCGTGCAGCTCGCCGAGAGCTTGCCGGTGGAGCCCAGCGGGCACCACGTTCACGCTTGCACCGACGTCGGCCATCGTGGCGGAGACCCCGACGACGTCAATCTGGCGCGCCAAAAAAGACGGGTCATACAACAGAGCGACGAGCCGGTCACGCGCGGAGGCGTCCGCCGGCACAGATCCGCGCAAATGTAGGCCAAGATGTCGGAGGCGGTACTCGTCCTGGTCGTCGAACCACGACGCGCCAGCGCCTCTCCACAGGTCAGCAGCGATCCGCACGTGCCACTCAGCCGCCTCAAGCGTGAAGGCCGAATAGGCCCCTGCGGCATCGGCTGTCAACGCGGCATCGGCCGTCAAATGGTGAGCGAGGCTCGCGTGGAAGAAGGTGAACGCGCGGGACGCCGAAGCTACAGTGTTGCTGAGCAGCGAAGACATTCGACCGAGGGCTTCTCGAACCACGCGAACAGGCACCGCGACGTCGGCGAAAGCCGCGATCCTCTCCACCGTTAGCGGTTCGGCGGCGGTGGCAAGAACACCGAGGACCGGTTCGAAGACGGCGGTCCACGCGCTCACGTAACCTGTATCCCCGGCGAGACGAACCAGTTCGTCGCCAACACGAGTGCGGAGCCTCCCAAGGAGGAACTCGTATAGTTGGGCGAGCCCTTCCGGTACCGGGGCGAGCGAGGGAAGGACGGCCTCGGAGTCCGCGAGGTCGTACCCGGACTCCGCGAATTCCCGGAATACGGCCACCACAAAGAGGAAGTTTCCGGCAGCCTTGGCGATCAGTTGATCAATCCAGCGTGATCGCTCAGGCTCTCGGAGATGGGTAACAGCCACCGGTCCGCCAAGCACCTGCCGGCAGTACCGGCGGAGGTCATCCGCCGCCTCGGCGGTGTGATCGCCGAAACGGATCTCCCGAAGGGTCTCGCTGTGGACGCGACGCAGTGTCGCCAGAAGCTGACCGCCGGGTCGGCTGGAAAGAATGAACCGGATATTCGGAGGAAGGGCGGGACAGGTCTCCAGCCATCCGAGGATGCTGCTGGAGTGGCTCTCGCCCATCGCACCGAGCTCGTCGAGCGCGTCGATGATGACCACGACGTGCTCGGTTCGGCCCTGCTCCGCCGCCCGCGCTGCAGGATCGAAGAGAGCGAGATGCTGTAGGGTCTCGAACTCGACGAGCCGCCGGTCAGTGACGTATCGTCCGACGATTACTGCGGTCGCGTCGCCCTCGACCTCTCCGAACTGCTGCTGCACACGTACCGTCGAGGTGGCGAACGGGGAAGCCAACAATTCCTCGAAGTAGGCGCCATTGACCGTTGCTCCTTTGACGACCCGACGGACGCTCTGACGCACGTCCAGCTCGACGGCCGGCTGGTCGAATAGTTCGGGAAACGAGCGCGAGAACTGCTCGCCGATGGCGAGCATCACATCGCCAGTATCCCCGGACTCGATGCGCGTCTGACTATCCCGCCGGATGAAGTACCGCAGGGCGTCGGGATGCGCCGCTGCCCACTGCGTCAGAAAAGCGGTCTTTCCAGTCCCTGCATTGCCGGTGAGTAGCACGATCCGGCAGGACGGGTCTGTGACCGCTCTCCACACGACGTCCGCGAGCCAAGGACGGTCGACCTGATGGCAGCTGGGGATGGCCCGCTCGGGCGGTGAACTGTCGCCGGTCGAGGCGGCCAGCCTCGGTCGCATTTCGTCTCTCTGTCGACCGCTCATCGGCTATCGATCGTCAGCGTCTTGACTTACGAGAGTGGACGCCGATCATCTGTCCGGAGATTTCGTCAGCGCTCTGGTCGACGACGGTGCCGTTCGGCAGGGCACCCTCCGTATCAATACCAACCACCCGGCCGTTAAGTAAGACCCTGCCGAGCCGTTGGAGAACATGCACTCCTCCGCGCTGCGGAAGATGGTCACCTGCGGGGCCACCCGATTCGAAGAGGCGCTCCCAGGTAGTCAGGGCGCCAGCTACGAGGACCAGGACGATCAATATCGCGGCGAGGGTTCAGCTAAAGCTGTTGGTGAGTAGGTTGACCAGCACGCTTGATCCCGTGGCGAGGACAACTCCGAGCCCAGCGGCGACCGCCCGCAGCCGCGCCCTTCTTGGCGTCCCAGTACCGGAATCGGACGCAGCTCGCTCGTCAGGGGGACGCCGTTTCGAGTCCTCCACAGGTTTCCCTTCGACAGAAAGTGACGATACGGGAAGAACACTGCGTCTTCTGCGCGCCAAAAGAGTGATTATGGGGGGCCGGCCACGATCATGCGACATCCCGTGGGCGCTGTCATGTTGGGTGGGTGCGGTGGGATGGGCCCCCGGTAGATCGTCGGGGAGGGGCCGCTGGGTGGGCGTCGTGTCGTCGTCGTTGGTGCAAGGGCCATCGGTTCCCGGTAGAGATCATCAGTCACTGCGTGTGGTTGTACCACCGGTTCCCGCTCAGTTTTCGCAAGGTCAAGGAGATGTCGTACGCGCCCGCGCAGTTGAGGATGTGACTGCGCTCCTCACAGCGCTACTCACCAATATCCTGCTGGCGGCCGAGGGCATGCCGGTCACCGTCCGGCTGCTGGACGCTGCGCGCCACGAGCTCATGGACGATTCGGTTGGCGACACCGGCCCGGCAGCCGGAATCGTTGAGGTGAATCCGATGATGGGCACCCGGGGTGCGCGCGACTTTCTGGTCAACGCCGACCTGGGTGTCGCGCAGGTGGTCGCCATCGCGCGGTCTCGCCGGGCGGTCGCGGAGCTAGGTCTGCACACGGATGTCCGAATCCTGGTGCCGATGGTCGGTTTCAGCGAGGAGTTCCGGCGAGCCAAGCAGGTCATTGAGGATGTCTTTACGCGGGAGACACCCGGCGCTCACTCCTGCCCACCCGTCGTCGGATGCATGATCGAGGTGCCCCGGATCGCGCTCAACGCCGCCGATCTCGCCGCTATCCTGTTACGCTCCGCCGCCATGTCAGGTGACACGACCTTGCGGGGCAAGCTGGTCCGAGACCGGATTCCGGAGATCATCTTGCGCGAAGGGCTCGTCCCCATTGTCGAGACCGCATCGCCGCAGGACTACGACCGGTACGTGCACGCAAAGCTGGAAGAAGAACTTGCGGAGTACCTGAGTTCTGGGGACGTGGCCGAGGTGGCAAACCTTGTCGAGGTCTGCTTCGCTGCCGCAGCGCTACACGGTGTCGGCCCGGACGAGTTGCTGGCGATCGCCCGAGACAAGCGACAGCAACGCGGCGGCTTCGACGACCGGCTCGTATGGATGGGGAACCTGCCCGGCGGTCACGAGAGTCAGTGAGGGGGACGGGGCACTGGTCATGCGGCCAGTTGTAGCCTGCGGTCCAGTTCGGTGGAGAACTCCCGGACATACGCATTGGCCTTGCGGGCGCGTAGCTCGTCCGCGAGACGGCGCAGATCCGTCAGGCCGCGCGGTGAGTTGACGTACGGCAACCGCTCCAGAGCGGCTCGCCCCACCTCGCACGCCTGCTCCAGCTCTCCACGGCCGAGGTAGGCCGTCGCCAGCGCTGTGCCGTGCAGTATCGCGTCGCGCGGGGACCAGTAATCGGGTGCGGCGGTGGCGCCGGGGGTGAGCAGGGTGACCGCGTTGCCGAGATGACGTCGGCTGTTGCGGGAGCAGGCAATCCCCAGATTGACTTGGTAGAAGCCGCCCTGGGTGTCAGCAAACTGGGGGTTTACGTAATAAACCCAGCGCGGCTGGTAACCGGTCGGATGCTCAACCAGCTCACGGGCTCGGCCGTGTGCCGCGTGGAAGCGATCGACGTCACCGGCGAGCGCGTAACCGTAGGCCAACCGACTGGTGACCAGGGCCTGGACGGTGGCGGGACTGCGGTGGGCCATCTCCACCGCAGCGGTGCCCAGACTGATCGCATCAGTCGCCTGCTCACGGCTGGCGGCGTGGCAAGCCATCGCGCCCAGCACGTGGGCGCCGAGTGCCTTGTCGCCGGCGTTGTGGGCGGCCCGCAGCGCGGTCAGGTAGTAACGCTGGGCCAGCCCGTGACGTTCGGCATCAGCGGCCATCCAGCCAGCCAGCTGCCCGATCTCGGCCCACGCGACCAACAGGCGCCGGGTGACCTGCCCGCCATGCTCAGCCGTATGGAGAAGCTGGCCAACGGCCTGGAACTGGGCGTTGACGTAGATGAGGTTCGCCCCGCCCCCGCCTTGGCGGTCATCAAGCTGACGCAGCCAAGGGATCGATTCTTCCACCTGTGCGATCAAGGTAGCGTCCACCTGCCCGCCACCCAGGGCCGCTGCCAGTCGAGCCGGTTCGGTGTTCACCGCGGTCCACACGAGTTCGGTCAAGGCCGAGCCGCCCACCGCCATGAACACGCGACGATCCATCAGCCCTCCGAGCAGCCAGTCGTGCGCCACGGCCAGCGTACCGGCCAGGGTCCACGGCACCTCCATCCCGACGATCGCGGGGATCAGGCGGGAATCCTGCGGAGTGCACCCGGGCCAGAGCTCGCTCGCCAAGACGGGATGGCTGCTCGCTTGGGAGAGCACGAACGCGGTCGCCTGACGCACCTCGTCTAGGCGGGGCCGATGGCCCTTGAGCCACTTGTACGGCGCCGTCGGGTGGACTGCACCAGTGCCAAGCACCCGGCAGATCTCCCGAGCCAGCCGCTCACCACTCCAGGACAAACCGGCCAAGAGCTGGCTCAGCGTCTCGTTCGGGGTGTCAGCCGCCATCGTTGCGTCCTTGCCGTCGTAGACACCGTGTCACCACGGAGCGTAGGACTCAGATCACCCACAGCGGACGAAGTTCAGGGTTTTCAGGGAACACTCCCCTTCCCCAGACCTGCCAGGCGGCGGGACGGTAGTCACCTGCCGAGCCAACCGCTGCCGGACTCCTGACCGAGTAGCGACTGACCGTCATGGTTACCACCACACCGACCAAAACCGGAGGTCATCAGCCGTGGAAAACGAGGCCACACCCGAGGGCGCCCCAGAGCGCAGTGACCCGGTGACCGGCGATGTCAGCCGGGAGCACTGGACCGTGCCGGTGCACGGCCTGACCGGCGCTGACCCCGACGGCATCATGCAAGCGATCGCCCGCCGCGACGGCACTGTGATCCTGCACATGACCTGCGGGGACATCCGGATCACCGGGTGGCTCGACGTCTGCCGGGCGGCCCAGCTCTGCACCGGGATCTGGGAGGCCGCCGGGGCCAGCCAGCAGCTCACCGGATACCTCGGCGACGACCATTCCCCACTACCAGCCCACGGATCGGGAGTCCGGCGCTCACGTCTCCACGAGAACGCACCACCGCGACCTAGCTCCCCGATGCCTCGGCGCAGGCTCAACCTGGTGAATCACGCTGGCGCGATGGACGCTGACGACACGATCGGCCGGCGCATCCGGTGGATCCGCAAGGCCCGGGACAAGTCGTTGCGGGTTATCGCCGGGCTGGCCGGGATGAGCAGATCCACCCTGCACCGCGTCGAGCACGGACAGCGTGATGTGACCCTTTCCGAGATCGTGGCACTGGCCAACGCACTGGAGATCGCCCCTTCGAAACTGATCAAACTGCCGACCCTCGCACCCACCAACAGACACACCGACACCGCCACGAAAACGGCTCTGCCCCCATCCCGTGAAGTTGGATGATGGGGATGCCTGGCGATGGTGACGGTGGACACCCGGCAATCTCCGCCCCGCTCGGACCGCAGTGTGGCGGTCGTGCAGGTGCCCGAGGTGTGCAGCTGGAATCCGTATGTGGCCGCAGCAGAGGCCGCCCTCGCGGCGCAGGGTGTCCATGTCGTGCGCCCGGGCCTGTGCTGTGACGTGCCCGGGCCCGCAGCCCGCGCGCGCAGGCAACCGGTCGAAGTCGACGTCGACGCTGCCACGATCGTCCATCTGCACTGGCCGGAAAAGCTGGCCCACCAGCTTGGCGTGGATGAGGCCGCTGCGGTGTTGCGTGGCGTGGTGGAGCGCGGCGCGAAGATTGTTCAGATTGTGCATAATGTCCGCCCGCACGAGGCTACGTCGGAGTTGGCGGCGTTCCTACGGTTGGTGGATGAGCTGACGGCTGGGGCGCATTTCTTCTCCGCTGACCACGAGGCAGAGGCCAGGTCGACCCGGCCGGGCCTGCCGCATTGTGTGTTGCATCTGCCGCATCCGAGGTTTGTGCTTCCCACGGCGCCGACCGCGCCGGTGGTGGCGGGGTCGGTGGGTCTGCTGGGGCGGCTACGTGGTTACAAGAGGACGGTCGGGTTCGCTCGCGCATACCTGCAGGCCCTCAACACCCAGGCCCGGATGGTCGTCGCTGGACACGTGGACGAGCCGGAGGTCCACCGTGGCCTGGCCGAGCTTGCCATGGAGTACCCCGGGTTGGACTACCAGCCGGGATTCGTCCCCGAGGAGGGCTTCTGGCGGCGCTCGGCGAGGTGGAGTGGGTCGTCCTGCCGTATCGGCGGTTGTACTCCAGCGGGGTCCTAGTCGCCGCGTTGCAGCTCAGCCGGCGGATCATCAGCTCTGTCCCGACCGGCGGCACCGGTCTGTACGGCACCGGTCTGGATCAGGGTCAGTGGCGGACAGTCCAGCCCTGGGATGACACCCGGGCCGTCGAGGTGCTGCTGGCTGCCCGACCCCACGTCCCGCCGGTCGGGGAGCTGGTCCTGCCGTCGTGGCCGGAAGCCGCCGAGGCGATGGCCGGCTTCTACGGTCGGCTCGTCGAGGACGCCGCCAGGCCAGCGACCCGATCGACCCGCACCGGTACCGCTGCGCCAACTCGGCGCACGCCGGTTCCGGTTCACGCCCGGTCCACCGACGGCGAGGTGTTCGACTTCGGCACGCACGCCAACGACTTCCTGGTACGTCGCGAGGAGTCGCTGGCCACCGAGACGTTCCTGGTCCGGGTGCCGGGCGGCGGAGCCGTCCCGGAGCACGTGCACACCGACATGGAGCAGACGTTCGTGTTCATCTCGGGGGTCGGCGAGGCGACGCTGAACCGCGCCGGGGAGCAGACCAGGCGGTTCGGCTGCATGCCCGGTGACGTGGTGTGCGTGCCGGCGGGCTGGCGGCACACGGTGCTCGCGAAGTCGATCGAGGGACTGGTCTACCTCACCGTCAACTCGTTCGTGCCCGGCGCTGACCGGGTCGGTGCCTTGGCGGTGGCTCACGCCGTGGGGGTCCAGCCCAGTTTCCAGGCGATCGGGCACGCACTGCGGGTTGCCTACGTCGAGCCGTTGGCGGTCTTTCGGTCGGCGGAGACGGCGTTCCGGGTCGACGAAGGCGGCCGACGGATGTGGCCACGCGACTTCACCGCGCTGGACACGACGTTGCGTCGGGATCCCAACACCTACCGGGTCCGACGGCTCGGCCCGTTCGAGTACGTCAAGTCGGTCACCGCCCGCCCTCAGACCTGGACATCCTCGTCGCGGTGGAGTCCGCCGACGACCTGCTGACGCTGGCCCGCAAGGTGCTCGACGGCCTAGCCGAGCAGATGGACCACATCCCGGTACCACTGTCGCTTGGCGTAGTGCACGCCCGCTGGCTAGACCTGCCGAACTTCTACTCCGCGCTGTCCCTCGACCCGGCCGATCAGGACCGGCGGTGGTGGACCGCCGCCGGTCCTGATCGGCTCGGAGAGGCCACCAGGCGCATCCGGCGAGGCTTGGACCTGCTACAGGACCCGGGCACGGTCCGCAGCCTGCTGGCCCACTCGCTGGAGGCCGCCGGCCGTGGCACGGAGCAGATCGGTGAGTGGCGGCTGATCCCGCGTTGGAAGGGCTACGTGTAACCACGATGAGCGTGAGCGTCTGCCGGGTCGTCGTCGGTGCCGCCGGGCAGGTCGGCTCCGCGCTGGCAGCGCACCTGCGCTCCGTGTCCGGCCGCCTCATCGCCGTCGACCGGGTCAGCAGCGACGGCCCGGTACCAGTGATCAGCTGCGACGTCACCGACCCGGCGTTCGCGGACCTGCTGGTCTTGCAACTGGCCGGCTGCACGCGGGCTGAGCTGTACCACACTGCCGGCTGGGTACCGCTGCTGGCCCGCGTCGACGACACCCCGACCGGCACCTTCGCCACTGCGGTCACGCGGAACCTGACCAGCGCCTACGCTGCGCTGCGCGCCTTCGCCCTGGCCGCCGGCCGACTCGACCTGCACGCCGCCGCAGTCGCGGTGACCTCGGTGGGCGCGCACCGCTACCACGTCGGGTACGACGCCGCGAAGGCCGGCGTCGAGTCCGTGGTCCGTACCCTGGCCCTGGAATACGGGTCGCGGCTGTCGGTGCGGGCCTTCGCGCTGGGTCCGCTGGCCGAGTCGACCAGCACCGCCGCCGACGGCGAAGCGTCGCCAGCGTTGGTTCAGCTGGTGCCGCTGGGCCGCTACGCCCGCTTGGCGGAGGTCGCCGAGGCGATCGCCCTGTTCGGCGGCCCGGCGTTCGACCCGGCCAACAGACACATCCTGATCTTCGACGGTGGGTTGTTGGTGCAGCTGCGGCCGGTCGAGGTGGAACGGGCACCGCCCGAGGAGTCGCGCGGAGCCCAGTAACCTGCGCCCAGGACACCCTCGCGGCCCGATATCCCGGCCCGGTGGGTCGGCGTGGGTCGATCAACGGAGAAGAGCATCTGACGTGTTGACGATGCAGGACGCGCTGGCTCGCCTGGACGGGTACTGGACCGGTCGCGGTTGCCTTCGTGTGCAGCCGATGAACACCGAGGTCGGTGCCGGCACGCTGAACCCGGCGACCTTTCTGCGGGTGCTCGGCCCGGAGCCGTGGCGGGTGGCCTACGTCGAGCCGTCGGTGCGGCCGGACGACGCCCGGTACGGGGAGAACCCCAACCGGATCCAGTGCCATACCCAGTACCAGGTGGTCCTCAAGCCCGAGCCGGGTGACGCGCAGCAGCTGTACCTGGGCAGCCTGGAGGCCTTGGGCATTGACATCCGCGCGCATGACGTGCGGTTCGTGGAGGACAACTGGGCGTCGCCGGCGTTGGGTGCCTGGGGGCTGGGCTGGGAGGTGTGGCTGGACGGGTTGGAGATCACCCAGTTCACCTACTTCCAGCAGGCCGGTGGGATCGACCTCGACCCGATTTCGGTGGAGATCACCTACGGCGTGGAACGCATCGTGATGGCGCTACAGGGCGTGCGGCACTTCAAGGACATCGGTTACGCGCCCGGTATCAGCTACGGCGAGGTGTTCGGCCAGGCTGAGTACGAGATGTCGCGGTACTACCTCGACGACGCCGACGTCACGGCCAACCGCGCCCTGCTCGAGACCTACGCCGCCGAGGCGCAACGGATGATCGAAGCGCGGCTGCCGGTGCCGGCGTACTCCTACGTGCTGAAGTGCTCGCACGCCTTCAACGTGCTGGACGCCCGCGGCGCGGTGTCCACCGCGGAGCGGGCCACCGAGTTCACCCGGATGCGCCGGTTGTCGGGCCAGTCGCGCAACTGTGGATCGAGCGCCGCGCCGATCTGGGCCACCCACTCGGTGTCACGCCGGCCGCCGAAGCGGCGCGGCCAGCGCCGCACGGCGCGACGAGCACCGCCGACGGTCCGCGCCGGTTGGTGTTCGAAGTCGGCACCGAGGAGATGCCGCCCGCCGAAGCGCAGGCCGCGCGCGACCAGCTAACCCGGCTGGTGCTCGACGCGCTGGCCGGTACCCGCCTACCCCACGGCGCGCTCACCGTGCTGGCCACCCCACGGCGGCTGGTCGCGATCGTGGAGGAGGTCGCCGGCCGCGAGACCGACCACACCCGGCTGGCGCGCGGACCCAAGGTCAGCGCCGCGTTCGGCCCCGACGGGGCGCCGACCCCGGCGGCGAGCGGGTTCGCCCGCGCTCACGGTGTCGCCGTCGGCGACCTCGAACGGGCCGACGTCAGTGGAGTCGAGCACCTCGTGGTACGCCGCCACGAGCCCGGCCGGCCCGTCCTGGAGGCGCTCAGCGGGGCGCTGGCCGGAGTGGTGACCGGGCTGCGCGCGGCGAAGAACATGCGCTGGCACGACCCGCAGCTGAGCTTCATCCGGCCGATCCGCTGGCTGCTCGCGCTGTGGGGCGATGACGTGGTGCCGGTCCAAGCATCCACCCTCGTCGCCGGCCGAAACACCTAGGTACTGCGTACCGCCGCCGAGCCGGTGATCACTGTCAGCGCGGCTGAGGAGTACCTCGACCATCTCCACGCTGCCGGGATCCTCCTCGATCCGACCGAGCGCCGGGACCGGATCGTCGCCGCCGCGACCGGGCTGGCCGCCACCGTCGGCGGGTGCATCGACACCGGCGGTGAGTCCACGCTGATCGACCAGCTCACCTACCTGATCGAGTCGCCGACTCCCTTGCTGGGCCGCTTCGACCCCGACTATCTGCGGCTGCCCGAGGCTGTGCTGGCCACCGTCATGCGCAAGCACCAGCGCTACCTGCCGGTCCGCGACACCCATGGCGCGCTGCTGCCCTGTTTCGTCGTGGTCGCGAACGGACCCATCGACGCCGACGCGGTCCGCGCCGGGAACGAGGCGGTCCTGCGTGCCCGCTACGAGGACGCCGCGTTCTTCCACCGCGCCGACCTCGCCGTCGCGCCGGCCCAGTTGCGTCAACGGCTGACCGGTCTGACCTTCACTGACCGGCTCGGCTCCGTGGCCGACCGGGCTGATCGCATCGCCGCCGTCGCCGCCGAGCTCGCCGACCTGGTCGGGCTCGACGACGAGCAGCGCCGCACCCTCGACCGGGCCCGGACCCTGACCAAGTTCGACCTCGGCTCGCAGCTGGTTACCGAGCTGACCAGTCTCGCCGGCGTCATGGCCGGCGAGTACGCCACCGCCGCTGGCGAACCGCCCGCCGTCGCCCAGGCCCTGTACGAGGCCGAACTGCCCCGCCACGCCGGTGACCACCTGCCCACCACGCCGGCCGGCGCGATTCTGTCCCTGGCCGACCGGCTCGACTACCTCGCCGGGTTGGCCACCACCGTCGGCCTGCCCACCGGCAGCAGTGACCCGTTCGCGCTGCGCCGCGCCGCCCTCGGCGCGCTCGTGGTCCACCGCACCCACCCCACCCTGTCCGAGCTGTCCCTGGTGGATGCCCTGACGGTGGCCACCCGGCACCAACCCCTCGACGTGCCACCGGCCGTCATCAACGACATCGCCGGGTTCCTGACCCGCCGCCTGGAGCAGTCCCTCGCCGAGGAAGGGCGGCCCCTCGAGCACATCCGGGCGGCGCTCGTGCACGCCGAGCGCCCCGCCCGCACCGAGGCGATCCTCACCCAACTCGCGACCCTGGCCGGCACACCCGACTTCGACCGGTTGGTCCAGACCATGCAGCGGGCCCGCAGGATCGTCCCACCCGGCACCGCCCCCCACTATGATCCCGGCGCCCTCACCGAACCCGCTGAGATCCGGCTGCACGACACCCTTGGCAAAACCCGCGCCGCCCTCGAAGGAATCACCGACCTCGCCCACTACACCGACGCCACCGCCGACCTCACCCACGCCGTCGCCGAGTTCTTCGAACAGGTCTACGTCATGGACGACAACCCCGAATGCCGTGCCGCCCGACTCGGCCTGCTCGCCGCCGTCACTGAACTCGGCGCACACACCCTCGCCTGGGAACACCTGCACGCCTGATCCCACACCCCACTTCCGCTACGGTGAGCCGGTGGCAGCGCTGTGGTCATTCGATGAGCAGCCACGCACCGGTGACCCGCTACGCCCTGGGGCCGCGCCGGCGATGATCCGGGACGCGCTGTTGGCCGAAGACCGATCGGCGTTGGACACCGCCTACCAGCACGCACTCGCTGCGGCCCGGGACGATCTCGACCTCACCGAGCTGTTCCGGTGCCTGGAGCACTGGCGACGGATCGCGCTGCTCCAGCGTGATCCCGACCGGTTCGCCTCAGTCGCCCGACGCGCCGCCGAGCGCCTGACCGGCCAGCCGGTGCCGGACGACGAGCCACTGGCGCAGACCCGGCGCCGCGCCGGCCTGTAGCCGGTATCGGGTCCATCACCGACAAGACAGTCCCAGCCACAAATCAACGCGCTCCCACCGGAGGCGACGAAACGCACTCACACCCGACGGAGCGACATCGGCGAGGCCTGCTCGGCCTGCTCCGGCGCAAGCGTTAGGGCCAGCTCCGTCGAACAATGTCACTGGCCCGTAGCCTGGCGTGAGCTTTCCGCCCATGCATCGGGGCGTCGGGTGGGGAGCTGGTGAGGAGAGGTCCTTCATGGGCGATGACGAAGCGGGCATGATCGGGCGTCGCGTGCGTCAGGTTCGCAAGTCTCGGGACAAGTCGCTGCGGGTGCTCGCCGAGCTGGCCGGGATGAACAGGACGACCCTGAGCCGGATCGAGCGCGATGAGCGTGCCGTGACCTTGTCGGAGATCCTGGCGCTGGCCGGCGCGCTGGGGATCGCCCCGAGCGAGTTGACCAAGCTGCCGGTACCCGCACCGGCCAACGGGCACACCGACTCCACCACCGAGGCGGTGCGCCTCACCATGGACGCGGTCGAGGCCAACCACCCCGGCGGGCTGGTGCTGCCCGTGGCGGCGCTGCGCGACCAAGTGGCCCAGATCCACCAGCACCAGCGAGCCTGCCGGTTCACCGAGGTGGCCACCGAGCTGCCCGGATTGATCCGCAACCTGCACACCACCCTGGCCACCGGCGCGAACCACACCGAGCTGCTCGACCTGGCCATCTATCTGCACACGCTCGTCACTCGCTTGTGGCTGTGGCACTCCTCCGCGCCCGATGACCTGATCCGCCGGGTCGTCTTCCTGGCACAACGTCTGGCACAGGAGGGCAACAAGGTCAGCTCGCTGGCCGTGGCCGAGTACAGCGTGGCCGACGCATTGATCATCGGTGGGGCGCTCGAGACGGGCCAGGCAACGCTCGACTCGCTCACCCTGCCGCCGGTCACTGCCGGCACTGCGGGGTTCGTCGCCACGGCCACCGGGTGTCACGCTGCGGCCGCCGTGCTGGCTGGCCGGCCAGGCGAGGCGAGCGCGCCAATGGACGCGGCTGTCGAGATAGCCGGGCAGTTCGAGGTGGACTCTCGGGCACCGGTGCCCGAGCCGACCGACGCGGGGACTGACCGGTTCAGGTTCGACACGTTGGATGCGGTGACATTGCGGATGTGGGTCGCGCTCGAAACGGGCGAGCCCGACCGGGCCGTGAGCATCGCCACGAACAACGTAGCGCCGCAGCGTCATCCGCCACAGGCCCAGGTCCGTTACTGGACGTATTACGGCCGGGCGCTGGCCCGACTGCGGGGACGCCATGACGACGCGGTGCGGGCCCTGCGCCGCGCTGAGGCGATCCATCCCCATCGTGTGCAGCGGGATCCGTTCGTCCGCAATGTGCTCGCCGAGTTGCTCACCCAGACCCGCCGTGACTCCCCCACCGGGCGGGAGCTGCGCGCGATGGCCTACCGGGCCGGCCTGCCCGAATAACCCATCAGGGTGACTGTCACGTTTCTGTGCCACCCGCTCTTGTCCTCCGGCCATGCTCTGCACTGTCGATCACTGGTCACCCGACGATCAGTCGATCGTCCGCTCACCTCGACTGTGCAGTGCTGACCACGGCCGGGGTGGGACCCAGATCACGAACCGGGCAGCGAGGGGTGAGCAGACGTAATGGATGCAGTGCATGAGGTGGGCACCTCGGAGCGCAGTGCGCTGCCGGCGAGTCCCGCACATCTGCTGACGGCCGACGATGTGCTGGCCGAGGGGAACCAGTACGGGACCTACCTCGCGCTCTGCGGGGCGCTGGTGCCCGCGTCGAGCCTGCCGTCGTCGCTCTGCCCGCCGGGGTGCGAGTGCGACTGTGCCCTGTACTGCCAGCGGTGCGTCCGTCACGTAGTGCGGTACGTCATGGAGCGCGCGGAGATCGGCGAGTGCGAAGCGGATCACGAGCCGGAGCCGTTGGGTTATTACGTCGGCCAGTGCGGCCACTCACGGGTAATCGATCACCGAGGCCATATCGGGTCCTGCCCCTGCGACGAGCCCCGGCAGGATTAGGCCGTGGTACCTGCCGGTCAGGAAGTGGGCTCAGCGAGAGTGAGGAGCTGACCTTGGGCAGTGATGGTGATCCGCCACTGCTGCGGGCCGGGGCGCCCGGCGGCGCACCACCAGTGGTAGGCGGTCTCGATTTCGTCCCAGAGGTTGCGGGGACCGGATTGGTGCACCGGGTAGGTACGGGTGTCGGGCTGGTGGACGAGGTTGGCCCAGGAATTGGTGGTCGGGTCGACAAACCAGAGCCGTGCGTAGTCCGGGTAGTGCTCGGCGCTGACATAGATGGGGGTGCAGTGGGGAACCTTCATGCCGATGGCCAGGGAAGCATCGTAGTCACCGGCTACCTGGTCAGGTGCCACGCTGGTGTGGCTGGTGCGGGCGGTGGTCTCGTCCCATTCGTCGTCATCCACGGTGGCGCGGAAACGCTGGTCGCGTAGCTGCATAAACGAGACATCACCAACGATGTGGCCCTCGGCGGTGCCGTCTGCACTCACCGTCAGGCGGACCAGGGCGCCGTTGTGATAAGGGGTGGACCAAGGGGTCAGGATCACCCCTCCGGGATGCGTCTGAGCCACCCACGGGTAGGGCACCCGCTGCACCGCAGCGGTGGCGATGATCCGGTCATACGGCGCATGGGGCGGGTAGCCCTGCGCGCCATCGCCGGTGAGCACAGTGACGGGATAACCGGTCGTGGTGAGAGCACGGCGGGCGTGGTCGGCCACCTCCGGGTCGATCTCCACACTAGTGACGTTTCCGGAACCGAGGCGGTGAGCGAGCAGGGCGGCGTTGTAGCCCGTGCCGGTGCCGATCTCCAAGACCCGCATGCCCGGTTGCACGTCCAGCGCGTCGAGCATGAGCGCGACCACGTCGGGTTGGCTGGCTGAGCTGGTGATGTAGCGGCCACGTTGATCGGGTCCGACCGGGTGCCCGTCGTCCACTTGGGTGACGACGGCCGCCGGCGCGTAGGCCGCCTCCCACCAGCGGTCCGGGTCATCGTCTCGTCGCAGCGGCACGAGTGTGCCGCTGGAATCATCCCAGATGGTGTCCGGGATGAACTGGTGGCGCGGTACCGCCGTGAACGCCTCCAGCCACGGTGGAGTCAGCTTTCCACCGGCGATCAGATCGTCAACCAGCCGCCGCTGCAGCGTGGTGACATCAGTCATTTCTTATCTTCGTCAGATTCGTCAGGTTTGTTGGATGTGCTTCCGCTACCACCGCTGTGCTTACCACCGCCGTCTTTGGGTGTCGCTGGCGGTGGAAACACCCGGTCATACGGTGCCCGCTCACGGTGGCCCACCGTGCCCTCCCCCGTCAGGACCGTGACCGCGTCGTAGCCGGCCGCTGTGAACGCCCGCTGGGCGTGTTTGGCCAGCGCCGCGTCGACGGTGCTCGGGATCGAAGCGCACCCACGCGCGGTCGATCTCATTGTCACCAACCGGCGAACCGACACACGGACCCTGTGCGGCCGGCCCGATCCGTACTGGTGGGAGGCAACCACAACCGCCATTCGGTTCCGAATGACGCACGATAGCCCACACGCAACCGCCATTCGGTTCCGAATGGCGGACAGGGGTGAGCGAAGCGTACTTTGAGCTGGCCGTGCGTGCTGCGCGGTGAGCTGGGAGACGCGTTTCAGTATTTGAGGAGTTTCAGTATTTGAGGAGGTTGGCGTCGTCTACTGAGGCGGAGCGGCGGGTTTTGAAGATCGCCATGATGATGGCCAGACCGACCACGACCTCGGCGGCGGCTACGACCATCACGAAAAATGCCATGATCTGACCGTTCAACGTGCCGTTGATCCTGGAGAAGGTGATCAGGGTCAGGTTCACCGCGTTGAGCATCAGCTCGATGCACATGAACACCACGACCGCGTTACGGCGCACCAGCACACCGGCCGCGCCGATGCTGAACAGCATCGCCGACAGCAGCAGGTAATACGTTGGGGTCACCTCAGCTGCCTTCCTCGGATGCGGGTGGCACTGTGGTTGGTGATACTGGGCTGGGCAGCCCGCGTCGGGGAGGATCCGCGCCAGCGCCAGCAACGCTGCGCACATCGTCCGCCAGGCGGTCCCGTCCGGTGGACTTGAGCAGCCCGGACAGCGACTCGGGGGCGGGCGAACCGTCGGGGAGCAAGGCCGGAGTGGCCACTGAGTTCATGGTGGCGAACACGCCCGGGCCGGGCAGTGGAGAGGGACGCGCCCCACGGATCCGGGCTTCCACCCGCTGGCGCTGGGTCAGCCGGCTCGTCTTGCCGGGCTCGGTGAAGGCGAACACCATCGCGCCGAGGGCGGCGGTGATCAGCAGCGCTGAGGTGAGCTCGAAGGGGAACAGGTAGTCGGTGTAGAGCAGCCGGCCGAGATTGGCGACGTTGCCGCCGCCGGTGCTGTTGACCACAACCAGCCCCACCGAGGTGATTCCCACGCAGGCCCGAACCAGGGCCGCCACCAGCAACGCGGCCAGACCGAGCCCACCCAGGGCAGCCGCGACCCGCTGCCCGCGCAGCACCTCCACCACCGAGTCGGCGCTTTGCTTGCCCACCATCATCAGCACGAACAGGAACAGCATCATGATCGCACCGGTGTAGACGATGATCTGCACGAAACCCAGGAACGGCGCTTGTTGGACCATGTACAGCGCGCCCAGGCACAGCATGGCCTGCGCCAGCCACAGTGCCGAGTGCACCGCGTTGCGGGCGAACACCATGCCCAGCCCACCGATCAGAGCAAGCGGACCCAGGATCCAGAACGCGATGGTCTCCCCGATGCCGGGGGCATCCGAGAGGGTCACCGGTGCTCCTCGCCCACCGCACCCGGGCGCTCCACGGTCGGGCCCTGCACGTAGTAGTCCTGCTCGGTGTCGCCGAGCAGCATCGGGTGCGGGGGTTGCTCCATCCCGGCCAGCAGCGGCGCCAGCAGGTCCTCCTTGGTGTAGATGAGGCTCTGGCGGTTGTCGTCAGCGACCTCGTAGTCGTTGGTCATGGTCAACGCGCGGGTCGGGCACGCCTCGATGCACAGACCGCAGCCGATGCACCGCAGGTAATTGATCTGGTAGATCGTGCCGTAACGCTCGCCGGGCGAGTAGCGGGCCTCATCGGTGTTGTCCGCGCCCTCGACGTAGATGGCGTCCGCCGGGCAGGCCCAGGCGCACAGCTCGCACCCCACACACTTCTCCAGCCCGTCCGGGTGACGGTTGAGCTGATGGCGGCCGTGGTAACGCGGTGCGGTGATCTTTTTGACCTCGGGATACTCCTCGGTCACGACTTTGCGGAACATCGTCGAGAAAGTGACCCCGAAACCCTTCACCGGATCAAGCAGGCCCATATCAGTCCTCCTGCCTCGTCGCCGGGTCAGCATTGCCCGCCACGGCAGCGCCCACCGCAGCACGCCGAGCCGGCGTTGGTGGCACTACCAGGTCCAGCGGGGGCAACGGGTAATCCGAGCCGGCGGTGGGTATCTCATCGTGGGTGGACTGGTCTTGATCCTCACGCTGGGGCAGCAGGAAAGCGACGACCAGCAGCATGACCAGCACGATGCCACCCACCACCAGGACCTCGCTGGGCGTGACGGCGGCACTGCGCAATGCCCGGGCGCTGGAGACCAGCACGATCCAGACCAGGCTGCCGGGCACCAGCACCTTCCAGCCCAGTGCCATGAACTGGTCGTAACGCATCCGGGGAAGGCTGGCGCGCAGCCAGACAAACACGAACAGGAAGACCAGCGTCTTGCCGATGAACCACAGCGGGCCCCACCAGCCGAGGTCCAGTGGCCCACCAGCCAGCGGCCAGGGGGCGTGCCAGCCGCCGAGGAACAGCGTGGTCGCCATCGCCGAGACGGTGATCATGTTGACGTACTCGGCGAGCAAGAACAGCGCGAACTTCAGTGATGAGTACTCGGTGTGAAAACCACCGACCAGCTCCGATTCCGCCTCGGGCAGGTCGAAGGGCGCGCGGTTGGTCTCCCCCACCATCGACACGCAGAACACCGCGAAGCTGGGGAACAGCAGGAACACGAACCACCACTGCCGCGACTGGGCCGCCACGATGTCAGCGGTGGACAACGAGCCGGAGTACAGAATCACCGCGACGATCGACATCCCGAGGGCAATCTCGTAGGAGATCACCTGGGCGGCCGAGCGAAGCGAGCCCAGCAGCGGGTACGGCGAGCCGGAGGACCAACCGGACAGCACGATCCCGTAGACCCCCAGCGACGAGCAGGCCAGCACCACGAGCAGCCCGACCGGCAGGTCAGCGACCTGGAGCACGGTCTGGTGACCGAAGATCGACACCTGGCCGCCGATCGGGATCACGGTGAACGCCGTGAACGCCGTGACCGTCGAGATCACCGGGGCCAGCACGTACACCCAGCGGTCGGCCAGCACCGGCCGGATGTCTTCCTTGAAGGCCAGCTTGAGCCCGTCGGCCAGGGACTGCAGCAGCCCGAAGGGCCCGACCCGGTTGGGGCCCGGCCGCTGCTGCATGCGCCCGACCACCCGGCGCTCCAGCCAGACCATGAACAGCGTCATGACCATGAGGAACACGAAGATCACGACAACCTTGAGCACGGTGAGCCACAGCGGGTCCCCGGCGAGCAGTGCGTCGGTCAGTGTCATGACGTGCCTCCAGCCGCGCTGCGCACGGTAACGACAGCGCCATGCCCGGCGCCGAGACTGCTCCGGACGGTCGCGGGTCCGGAGTTACCCGGAACCCACACCACCCCCGGGGGCAGGTCAGCGGCCTCGGCGGGCAGCGTCACCGAACCCCGCTGGGTGGACACCGTAACCAGGCCACCGATGCGCACTCCGAGATCATCGGCGGTCGCGGGGGACAGTAGCGCGACGGCGGCCCGGGCGGTACCGGCCAGGTGCGGCTCGCCGTCCTGCATCGACCCGTTGTCCAGCAGCCGGCGCCAGGTGGCCAGCAAAGCCTTCCCCGCGCCGAGCGCCGGAACTGGCACCGCAGGCACCTGCGGGGACTCCGGACGAGAGCCCCGGTAGGTGCCGAGCGCGGCGAGGCCGGCCCAGGCCGCAGCGGGGGTCTGGGTGAACAGATCGACGTCCATCTCGATCGCGAGACTGTCCAGCACGCGGCAGTCCGGCAGGGTCGCGCCCACCCCCGTGGCGATGATCGTGGTGCTGAGCTCCCGGCGGCGGCCTTCCCAGTCAAGGTAGCTACCGGCCTTCTCCAGCGCGGACGCGATCGGCAGCACGACGTCGGCCGCCCTGGTCACCGCCGAGGGCCGCATCTCCAGGCTCACCACAAACCTGGCCCGGCCCAGCGCTTGCTCGGCCAGCTGAGGGTCCGGCAGATCGGCGGGGTCCACACCACCGATGACCAGCCCACCCAGCTGCCCAGCCGCCGCGGCGGCGACGATCCCAGCGGTGTCCCGACCGGGCTGGGCTGGCAGCGTCACACCCCAGGCAGCCTCGACCTCGGCGCGGGCCGTCGGGTCGGTGACCGGGCGGCCACCGGGGAGCAGCGTGGGCGCCGCCCCGGCTTCCAGGGCACCCCGTTCACCGGCCCGCCGCGGGATCCAGGCCATCCGGGCGCCGGTACTCGCGACCAGCCGAGCCACGGCGCAGTACATCCCGGGTACCTCGGCGGCGCGCTCGCCGACCAGCAGCACCGCTCCCGGCGCGCGCAACGCATCACGCACGGAGGCGTCCAGGCCGTCCAAGGCGTCGGGCTCACCACCGGGCCGCACTCGCACCAGCGTGCCGAAGGTGCGGCGCACCGCGGGGGTGGTGAACTGGCCGAGGTGCCATACCGGCATGCGACGGTCGCGGGCGGCGCGGCGCAGCCGCAGGTACACGATCGGCGACTCTTCCTCGGGCTCGAAAGCCACGCAGAACACGGCGGGGGCGGCACTGAGGTCGTCGTAGGTCACGCCACCGGTGTCCGGGGTGACGCCGAGGACGTGCGCGGCGAGAAAGTCCAGCTCCTCAGCCGAGTGCGGCCGGGCACGGAAGTCAATGTCATTGGTGGCCAGCGCGACCCGGGCGAACTTCGCGTAGGCGTAGGCGTCTTCCACGGTCAGCCGGCCGCCGGTGAGCACCCCAACGCCCCCAACACCCCCAACGCCAGAGTCCCTGGTCGCGAGCAGCCCCTGGGCCGCCGCCTGCAGCGCCTCGGTCCACGACGCCGGCTTCAGCTCACCGGAGGGTTCCCGGACCAGGGGCCGGGTGATCCGGTCCTCGGCGCTGGCGTAGGCGAAGGCGAAGCGGCCCTTGTCACAGTTCCACTCCTCGTTGACGTGCGGGTCATCGGCGGCCAAGCGGCGCAGCACGATGCCGCGCCGCCAGTCGGTGCGCAGCGCGCAGCCACTGGCGCAGTGCTCACACACCCCTCGGGTGGAGACGAGGTCGAAGGGCCGGGACCGGAACCGGTAGGCGGCGCTGGTCAGCGCACCGACCGGACAGATCTGGATGGTGTTGCCGGAGAAATAGGACTGGAAAGGCTTCTCGGCCGCCACCCCGACCTGCTGGTTGGCGCCGCGCTCCAGCATCTCAATGAACGCATCCCCGGCAATCTGCCCGGAGAAACGGGTGCAGCGAGCGCAGAGCACGCAGCGCTCCCGGTCCAGCAGCACCTGACTCGAGATCGCGATCGGCTTGGCGAAGGTACGTTTGGTCTCGAGGAACCGGGAATCCCCCCGGCCACTGGACATCGCTTGGTTCTGCAGCGGGCACTCACCGCCCTTGTCGCAGATCGGGCAGTCCAGCGGGTGGTTGATCAGCAGCAACTCCATCACACCCTGCTGCGCCTTGTCCGCCATTGCGGAGGTGTGCTGGGTCTTGACGACCATGCCATCAGCGACTGTAAGGCTGCAGCTGGTTTGCGGCTTGGGCATCGGACGCCCGCCCAGCGCCACCTCGACCAGGCACTGCCGGCAGGCGGCGACCGGGTCGAGCAGCGGATGATCGCAAAACCGCGGCACGATGATGCCCAGCCGCTCACAGGTCCGGATCACCAGCTCGCCCTTGGGCGCGTCGACCTCGCGGCCGTCGATGGTCAGGCGGACGTGCCCCTCCGGGACGGCCTTCGGGGCCGGGCCACTGCCGGTCTGCTGCGCTGCGAGCGTCATCGACGCGCCCCTGCGAGCTTGAGCTGGTGGGCGGGCTTACCGGAGCCGGGTTGCTCGGCGCACAGGTCCAGGAACTCCTGCCGGAAATACTTGATGCCACTCGTGATCGGGCTGGCGGCGCCGTCCCCGAAGGCGCAGAACGACCGGCCGAGGATGTTGTCACAGACATCCAGCATGGTGTCCACATCCGACGGGGTGCCCTCGCGGCGGAGCATTCGCTCCAGGATCTGGAGCAGCCAGTAGGTCCCCTCGCGACACGGGGTGCACTTGCCGCAGGACTCGTGCTTGTAGAACTCAGTCCACTTCATCACCGCCCACGGCACGCTCACCGTGTCGTTGAAGACCATGATCGCGGTGGTGCCCAGCATGGTGCCGGCCGCCGCAGCACCCTCGAAGTCCAGCGGGACATCCAGGTGATTGGCGGTGAGCAGCGGGGTGGACGATCCACCCGGCGTCCAGAACTTCAGCGGGCCGCCCTTCATCCCCCCGGCCATGTCCAGCAACTCACGCAGCGTGGTACCCATCGGGGCCTCGTACTGCCCCGGTTGGTGCACGTGCCCGGAGACCGAATAGATCTTGGGTCCAGGGGATTTCTCGGTGCCCATCGTGCGAAACCAGTCCGACCCGCCGTTGACGATGTAGGGCACGCTACAGATGGTCTCGACGTTGTTCACCACAGTGGGTGCGGCGTACAACCCGGAGGTGGCCGGGAACGGTGGCTTGAGCCGGGGCTCCGCCCGAAGGCCCTCCAGCGAGTTCAGCAGCGCGGTCTCCTCACCGGCCTCGTAGGCTCCGGCACCCGCATGTACCACGATGTCCAGGTCGAACCCGGAGCCGAGGATATTCCTGCCGAGATAGCCGGCGGCATAAGCCTCATCGACCGCGCTGCGTACCCGGCGGATGCAGTGCAGCATCTCGCCACGGACGTAGATGAAGCACTGGTGGGCCCGGATCGCGTAGCTGGTCACGATGCAGCCTTCGATCAGCGAGTGCGGGTCGGCCATCATCAGCGGCACGTCCTTGCAGGTGCCCGGCTCGCCCTCATCCGCGTTGATCACCAGGTAATTGGGCTTGGCCGCCGGGCCGGTGGGTTGCTCGCCCGGTTTGACTTGCGGGATGAAACTCCACTTCATCCCGGTGGGGAAGCCGGCCCCGCCGCGACCCCGCAGGCCCGCGTCCTTGATCAGCTGAATCACCTGATCGGGGTGCGCGGCCAGCGCGGTGCGCAGCGCGGTGTAGCCCGCAAGCTGAGTGTAGGTGTCGAGGGTCCAGGACTTCGGCGACAGCCACCGCCGGGTCAACACCGGGGTCAGCGTCCGCTCGGTCACGGCTCCTCCTGCTGTGCTGATCTGAAGCTGAATGGGTCACTTCTTGTCAGGAACGGTCGGTAGCGGCGGGGGTTTGTCCGGCATCGCCGGCGCCTGCCATCCCTTGTCACGGGCAAGGATATTGCCGGCCAACGTCTCCATGGCTGCCGACGGCGCGTCCACCGCATCCCGCAGCTGCTCGGGCTCGCCGAAGAAGCCGGCAAGCTGCAGCTCGGCGCTCCGCCAGTCGGTCAACGGCGCACCGCGGGTCGGCGCTGGGCGTTCCCCACGCTGTAGCGCATCCACCAACGCCACGGCTGTCTCCGGGGTCTGGTTGTCGTAGAACTCGTAGTTCACCTGCAGCACCGGGGCCAGATCGCAGGCGGCCAGGCATTCGGCGTGCTCCAGGGTGATCGAGCCCTGGGACCCCGGTTGACCTGCGGTCTCCTCGTGGCTGACGCCGAGCCGTGTGCACAGCCGGGCGTAGATCTCATCGCCGCCCAGCGCTGCACACAGCGTGTTGGTGCACACGCTGACCAGGTGCTCGCCCCCGGGCTTGCGCTTGTACATCGTGTAGAAGGTGGCCACCGTGCTCACTTCGGCGGTGGTGATGTCCAGCAGCTGCGCGCAGAACGCGATACCGTCCAGGCTGACGTACCCCTGCACGTTCTGCACCAGGTGCAGCAGGGGCAGCAGCGCCGATCGAGGCCGCGGGTACCGCGCGATGATCTCGTATGCCCGCCGCCTGGTCAACTCGTCAAAAACGCTGTCTAAAGAGGTGCTCATCGGTCCACGCCTCCCATCACCGGATCGATCGACGCCACCGCAGCGATGACGTCGGCCAGCAGGCCGCCCTCACTCATCGCCGGCATGGACTGCAGGTTGACGAAGCTGGGGTCCCGGATGTGCACCCGCATCGGCCGGGTCCCCCCATCGGAGACCAGGTGGTAGCCGAGCTCGCCGCGCGGTGACTCCACCGCCGAGTACACCTGACCCGGTGGCACCGCGAAACCCTCGGTGACCAGCTTGAAGTGGTGAATCAACGCCTCCATGGACTGCCCCATGATCTTGCGGACATGTGCGAGTGAGTTGCCCATCCCGTCGGAGCCGATGGACAGCTTGGCCGGCCACGCGATCTTGGGGTCCGCCACCATCACCGGGCCGGGCTCGAGCTTGTCCAGGCACTGGGCCACGATCTTCAGGGACTGGTGGATCTCCTCGACACGGAGCAGGTAGCGGGCGTAGCAGTCCGCGTCGGTGGAGGTGGGGACCTCGAACTCGTACTCCTCGTAGCCGCAGTACGGCTCCACCTTGCGCAGGTCCCACTCCAGGCCGGCGCAGCGCAGGATCGGGCCGGTGACGCCCAGCTGCAGGCACCCGTCCAGCGGCAGGTAGCCCACCTTCTGCAGCCGCTGCTTCCAGATCGGCTGGCCGGTGAGCAGCTTGTCATAGTCGCCTAGCCGGGAGTCCATCACCTTCAGGAAGTCTCGAATCTTGGTGTCGTAGCCCTCCGGCAGATCCTGCGCAAGGCCACCAGGTCGGATGAACGCATGGTTCATCCGCAGGCCGGTGAGGAACTCCAGCAGGTGCAGGACCTCCTCCCGCTCGCGGAACCCGGCGGTCATCCCGGTCAGCGCACCGAGCTCCATCCCGCCGGTGGCGATGGCCACCAGGTGCGAGCCGACCCGGTTGAGCTCCATGAGCAGCACCCGGATCACCTGGGCGCGCCGCGGCGCGGTGATCCCCAGCAGCTTCTCGGTGGCCAGGCAATAGGCGGCCTCGTTGAACAGCGGCGCCAGGTAATCCGCCCGGGTGACGAAGGTGACGCCCTGGGTCCACGTCCGGTACTCGCAGTTCTTCTCGATACCGGTGTGCAGGTAGCCGATCACCGAGCGGGCCTGGGTGACGATTTCCCCTTCCAGCTCCAGGACCAGCCGCAGCACGCCGTGCGTGGAGGGGTGCTGCGGGCCCATGTTGACGATGATGCGTTCGTCGTGGCGCCAGTCCTCGAGCAGGCTGTCCCAGTCACCACCGGTGACGGTGTACACCCGACCCTCGGTGGTCTCCCGGGTCGTGGCGGCGTAGGGGTCCGGTTCTGTCTCCGTGCTCACGAGTACGCCCTCCGCTGGTCGGGCGGGGGGATTTCGGCGCCCTTGTATTCCACCGGGATCCCCCCGAGCGGGTAGTCCTTGCGCTGCGGGTGGCCGTCCCAGTCGTCAGGCATCAGGATGCGGGTCAGCGCCGGATGGCCGTCGAAGACGATGCCGAACATGTCCCAGGCCTCCCGTTCTTGCCAGTCGGCAGTCGGGTAGACCGCAACAACGCTGGGCAGGTGGGCGTCATCGACGTCGAGGGCGACCTCGAGCCGGATCCGGCGCCGGTACGTCATTGAGGTGAGGTGGTAGACGGCGTGCAGCCGTTGCGCCACCCCAGTGCCCCCGACCCCAGTGCCCCCGAGCCCACTGCCATAGTCCACGCCGGATAGCGAGCTGCAGAGCTCGAAGCGCAGCGCCGGATCGTCTCGCAGGGTGCGACACAGCGCCACCAGGTGCTCCCGGAGCACGTAGTAGGTGATCTCCCCGCGATCGACGGTGACCTGCTGGATGGCTGCGGCGGGCACCCCGCACTCGGCCATCGCGGCCAGCAGCTCGTTGGTGAGCTCGTCGAACCACCCGCCGTAGGGCCGCTGCGCCGGGGCCGGCAAGTAAGCCGGCAGCGCTAGCCCGCCGTACCCGGAGGTGTCACCGGAGCCGTGAACGCCGAACATTCCCTGGCGGGCCCGGCCGGCGACCACCCCACCGCGAGCCTCATGCTCCTCCTGTTCGGCGGGACCGAACTGGGCTGAGGTGTACGGCCCGGGCGCAAGATCCTTGCCGGTGTCCTGGTTTGCCACGTCGCTCACTGCTCCCGCGCTTTCTGCGCTGCGGAATCTTTGGCGGAGCGCTTGGGCGCATAGCGGACCGAAGAGGGCACCATCTCGGTGTGCTCGCCCCGCTGCGCCTTCAGCGCGGCCCGCTTGGGCCCCAGCGGCTCGTCCATGATCTTGGCGTGCAGTTTGAGGATCGCGTCGATGAGCATCTCCGGACGTGGCGGGCAGCCCGGCAGGTAGATGTCCACCGGGACGATGTGGTCCACGCCTTGGACGATCGCGTAGTTGTTGAACATCCCTCCGCTGGAGGCACAAACGCCCATCGCGAGCACCCAGCGCGGCTCGGGCATCTGGTCGTAGATCTGCCGCAGCACCGGAGCCATCTTGTTGCTCACCCGGCCCGCCACGATCATCAGATCAGCCTGGCGGGGCGAGGCCCGAAACACCTCCATACCGAATCGGGCCAGATCGTAACGGGGCGCACCGGTGGTCATCATCTCGATCGCGCAGCAGGCCAGGCCGAACGTGGCCGGCCACAGCGAGGACTTGCGCGTCCAGTTGACCAGCTTCTCGACACTGGTCAGCAGGATCCCGCTGGGGAGCTTCTCTTCCAGACCCATGTCAGTTCCAGTCCAACCCGCCGCGGCGCCACACGTAGGCATAGGCGAAGCCGAGCGTCACGATGAACAGGACGATCTCCACCAGGCCCAGGAGGCCCAGCGAGTCCGCTGCCACCGCGAACGGGTACAAGAACACCATCTCGATGTCGAACAGGATGAACAGCATCGCGGTGAGGTAGTACGCCACCGGCATCCGCCCGGCGCCCGCTACCGGTTGTGGGGATGGCTCGATCCCGCACTCGTAGGCATCAAGCTTGGCCCTGTTGTACCGGCGCGGCCCGATGTACGGTGCGGCGGTGACGGAGAAGACCGCAAAACCGCCCGCCAGCAGCATCATCAGGACCAAGGGAACGTAGGGCTGCAGCACTCGCGTCTCTTCCTTCAGCGTCTCGTGAACATGCCACACCTACCCTACGTGCCGGACGGCCACGCGCTGCCTTGAGGCTCACTCAGACACTGGGCGTCAGCCGGGTCATCGCCGTGAGCACCCGGTCCATCGCGTCGCCCTCCCGGCTGTCGTAGAGGTTGGCCAGCAACTTGAGCATAAAGCGCATCAGCGTCGCGCGCGGCAAGGCGTGACGGATGCCCGCGCGCAGCACGGCCGGGTGCCCGATCAACCGGCTGAACACGTTTCCCAACCGGAAGTACCCCCCCATCTCCTCGCGCAGCGTTGCAGGGTAGCGCCGCAGGGCGCGCTCCCGGGCCAGTCCCTCCGGCCGGGCCAGCGCCTGCACGGTGCACTCCGCGGCAAGCCGGGCGGACTGCATCGCGTACGCGATGCCCTCACCGTTGAACGGATTGACCATGCCACCGGCGTCACCGACCAGGAGCAGGCCGCCACGGTAGTGCGGCGTGCGGTTGAAGCTCATCGGCAAGGCCGCGCCAGCGACCTTACCGGTAGCGTTGCCCTCGCGAAAACCCCACTCCTGCGGGGTGCCGTCCAACCAGGACCGCAGCAGCGTCCGATAGTCGGTCTTCCCGTATGCCTCAGAAGTGGACAGGATGCCCAAGCCGACATTGGACGTCCCATCCCCCATGCCGAAGATCCAACCGTAGCCGGGCAGCAGCCTGGGGTGCTGCGAGTCAGTGTGGTCCCAGATCTCCACATGGCTTTCCAGGAAGTCGTCATGAGTGCGGGGGCTGGTGTAGTACCGACGCACCGCGACACCCATCGGCCGGTCATCGCGCTTGGCTATCCCCACACTGAGCGCGAGCCGGGCGCTGACCCCGTCGCAGGCCAGGGTGAACGGGGCGCGATAAGACACCGGCTGCTTGTCCGGACCGTGCCGCCCGCGCACGCCGGTGACCCGCCCGGTGCGCTCATCGATGATCGCTTCGGTGACCGTGTTGCGTTCGTGGAGCCGGGCGCCGGCCTTCTCGGCGTGGCGTACCAGGATCTCGTCGAAGTCGTGCCGCTGGCGGACCGCGCCGTAGGGCGGAAAACTGGCCAGCTCGGGCCAGGGCAGTTCGATCGTCACTCGCCCGCCCACCACCCGCAGGCCCTGGTTGTGCACCCAGCCAGCCTCGGTGCTAGTGTCGATGCCCAGATCGATCAGCTGCTTGATGCCACGCGGTGTCAACCCGTCCCCGCACACCTTGTCGCGGGGGAAGGTTGATTTCTCCAACAGCAGCACGTCCAGCCCGGCCCGAGCCAGGTACGCGGCCGCCGTCGAGCCCGCAGGCCCCGCCCCCACCACGATCACATCGGCATCGGTGTCACTGGCACCCGTCCGGTTGGCCATCCCGCTCCCTCGCCACGATCCCGCACTGCCGTTGCGCTGAGTGTACGGGTCAGCTGGGCCGAACCTCGTATCCTGCAGGGTGTGACAGCCGCGCACGCATCTGAGCGCCCGCCACACTCCGCTGCCCCCGCAGAGGCGGTGGATGCCGCCGTCGAGGGCCGCGTGGTGTACCTGATCCATGACGGCGAGCCAGTCGCCGCGATCGTCCCTGCTGACGTGGCCACCGCAGGGGCTGCGTCCATCGAAGCCCGAGAAAACGCGCAGGACATTCGGAGTGCCCGCACGGCGCGGGCCGATCCCGGCTCGGACATTCCGCTAGAGGACGTGCTGGCCGTGTACGCCGATGACCTGGCCGCGTATCCGGACGAGCGGTGAGCGTCCGCTACCAAGTTCGCTTCCGCCCGCCCGTTGAGAAGGAACTGGCCAAGTTGGACCCGCCCTTCCGCAGACCTCCTGAAGTAGTTTTTTGATCAAGCTCTGACCTGGGGCACCCGTGAGGCGTTCGCAGGAAAATCCGGTGAATGTCCTAGGCCCGCGAAGGACCGGTCCGGGACTCAAGATCACGGTTTGGGTGCCTCAGGTGACATCTCGTGTCACTTTCGGCACCGAAATCGTGATCACGACCGTAGTGCCGCCCCGACGTGGGCCACCACCGCCTGCCGCTGGCCACCTGATTGTGGCGCGGCACGGGCCGTTGCCCATTATGGCGCTCGTCCGCTCCGCCCCGCCAGAAGGCGGTGGGATCAGTTGGGCATGTGCCACCGGTGGCACATGCCCACACCGCGACAATCCTTCCCCGGACCTCACCGTCAGTGACATCAGCGCAGAGCGCAGCAAGCACCGGATCTCTTCCAGCGAAGGGTGTCATCCCCCGAGCAGCAACCATCCACAGCCTCCCGGTTCACCAAACACAATCGCGAAACGACCGTAACTTTCAGGGACTGAGCATCAGCGTCACAGGCACGATGCCCGCCCCGACTGGGGGTCGCGGTCCACGCACACGGAGTAAAGTCCCCAGTACGGGAATCGCCGGAGGGGGATGTGGCTGAGCCAAGCGGTGCGACCTTGGAATATGACGCGTTCATCTCCTACAGCCACGCCTTGGACGGTGCCCTGGCACCGGCGCTGCAGACCGGGGTGGAGCGATTCGCCAAACCCTGGTACCGACCACGAGCCCTGCGGGTCTTCCGGGACACCACAAACCTGGCCGCCAACCCAGACTTATGGGCCTCCATCGAGCAGGCGTTAGACGCGTCAGCCTGGCTGGTGCTGATGGCCTCACCGAACGCAGCGTGGTCACCGTGGGTCAACCGCGAGGTCACCTGGTGGCTGGCGCACAAGCCACCCGGGCGGTTGCTCGTGGTGCTCACCGAGGGTGAGTTCACCTGGGCCGACGACGCATCCGGTGACGGGGCGAGGGCGGCCCTGCCACCCGCACTTCGCGGCGCCTTCGCCGAGGAACCCCGCTGGGTGGACCTGCGCTGGTTGCGCGACGTGGGCCAGGCCAACCCCCGGTTGCGGGAGTGCGTGGCCGACATCGCCGCAGCGGTGCACCATGCGGGCGGCCTGGGGTAGCGTGGCCGCCCTGGCAGTGTTGCTGGTTGTAGCGCTAGTAGCCGCAGGTGTCGCCCTTCAACAACGCGCCACCGCACGGAGCGAACGCGACACCGCCATCTTCAACCAGATCACCGCGCAGGCTGACCGTTCGCGCAGCACCAACATCTCCCTCGCGGCGCAACTCGACCTCACACACCCTCGCCAGCGGCAGCGCCGACCACACGATTCGATTGTGGAGAATAAACGTCAACGAAGCGATCCAGCGGATCTGCGCTACTACCGCGAACACCCTTACCCCGGTGGCGTGGGCGCAGTACGTGTCGCCAGACTTGCCCTATCGCCCGCCGTGCCGGTGATGGCGGCCCGCTACACCCGACCGGTGCCCGAAGTCAAAGGAGTCAATCCATGATCTTCATCGTAGTCAAGTTCACCATTCGTCCCGACCGCAGCGATGACTGGCTCGCGATTGTCGACGGCTTCACCCACGCCACCCGGCAGGAGCCCGGCAACATCTTCTTCGAATGGTCCAGGAGCACGGAAAAATCCAACCAGTTCATCTTGCTCGAGGCGTTCGAGTCCCACCAAGCGGGCGAGGCACACGTGAACTCCGACCACTTCAAGGTCGCTATGGCCTTGATTCCCGACGTGATCTCGACGACGCCGGAGATCGTGAACGTCGAGGTGCCAGGCGACGGGTGGGCACAGATGGCAGAAGTTGCGCCGTCCCAGCGCCTGTAAGGACCACTGGTCTTCGACGTCAACTACCTCACAGGGATGGACCTGCCGGTTCAGGCATAATCCGCGAGGCCGGCTCGGGTGGCGAGCTGGGTCAACTCCCGTGCGCGCGTGCCGGAGGCGCTACGCCGGAGATGATCGAGGAGGTCGAGCGCGAGGGGCCAGCACCGCACCACGTCCGGAAACAGTTTCTCGGTGGTGAGCAATGCGCGTGCGGCGTCATCAGGATGGCCGGCGAGGCTGTGGCCCCACGCTAGGTCGACATGATAACTGGAGCGCCGGTCCTTGCGGAGCCGGCTGAGATCATCCGATGAGACCTGACGGGAGGCGTTGAGGACACCAGCACCGTCGCCGAGCAGGCGCCACGCAGCGGCCCGATACAAATTGACCTCGGTCGGGCCGAAGCTGCAAAAATACTCGTTGTCGATGCTGTCGTGCCCGAGCTGGCGGGCGACTCCGCGGCCTTCGTCCAACAAATCGCGAGCCACCGCAGGCTTCTTGGCCCGAGCGGCTGTCACCGCTCCCGCGAGGAACAACAGGCCGTAAAGTGACAAGTACGCCGACGAGCCACCGCCGCGCGCTGGCTCCATACGGTCAATGCCGGCCCGCGCGAACTCGAGCGATTCGTCGTATCGTTCCAGGAACATGAGCGCCCGGACGGCCTGGCGTGTCGCGGCACCGATCAACAAACTGTCACCGGTCTCCTCCGCCAGCACGAAACCCCGCTCAGCGGCCAACCAAGTAAGATCAAATTCATCGAGCCGGGACAACGTAAGGGCGGTCACCTGGTACGCCAGCGACAACAGCGAGCGGGCGCGTCGCGCCTGATCATCCGCACCCGGATAGGCCACCACGGCTATCTGAGCGGTGGTGAGCAGACGCGGCAACACCTGACCGAGTAAAGACCAGTGAGTATTCTCGAAGACAGTCTGGGCGTAGGTGACCTGTTGAGCGAGCCGGTCAAGATCTGATGGTGTGTCCAGCTCAGCGACGGAGGGCACGAACTCGCGACTGACCGCCTGATAGGACTGCATAGCGGACTGGATAGCGGAAATCTCAAAGAGATCCATACAGTGCCGGGCCTGGCGGACCTCAGGGGTGTCAGCCAAGGTCTTCACCGAAACGTACAGAACATAGGCCACCCGCTCCAGCATCGGCAGGCGAAGCAGGCCCCGCTCACCGCTCTCCACCTTGTCCACCCAGCTCAACGACCGCTCACACAGCTCAGCGAACTGCCTGCGGGTGAGACCACGGCGGACCCGCCACCGGGCCACCCGCCGGCCGATCTCGCGGCGCCGCTCGCTCGCGTCGTCACTGGACACCGTGTCGCACTCCCAACTCAGTTCAGTGAAATCTTTGCGCAACGCAGGTCATCAGCAGGCTCGCGCAGTGGGAGACGTTACCGATGCGCCGCCACCGCCTCGAATCGGGACATTAGACACATTGTACGACGTTTTCTGAACACCAGGCCTTTAGCGTCGCTTCCCCCGAACCGCGCGCTGCTCCAGGACGGACCCACCCCGGCTCTGGGTGCCACCCACGCACGCCACACCGATAACTGGGGGCCACGAGCGCGATGCGCCAGACAACCACGCCGAAGACAGCGCTGGTGGCATGGGTGTTCCTTGATCACCCCCGAGATCACCCCCGCCACGAGGGTGTCACGATCCGGTGGCGGCGCGGAGATCCGGTGGCCTACGTCCTGCACGGCCACCGGATCGGGGACCACACCACGAGCGCAGGAGTCCTGGACACCATTCGGGTAGCACCAACTGGCTGGACCGACCTCGCCGAAATCCGCCTGCTCGGGCAGCGCTGGCTACGACAACGGTGAGCAACCGCGTACCAGGACATCCGGCACAAGCCTGCAACGCTGCCCGTGACCTCGGCTGCTGGATACACCCAAAGTGGACGACGGGCAGACTAGCGGATCACGGGGATACCCGAGGAGGAACATGACCGCGACTCGCGCCCTCCTGTACTGCACGGTCAACGGAGCGTGCAACAACACCAATGGTCTCGGCCGACAAACAAACCGTGTCACACCCACGGTCGTTTCAGGATCGATTTTTGTGGTTTCGGGGTGGGCCTGGGGCACGATCGTTCCAAGATTGTGTTTATAGTCGCGGTGGTCACCTCGCCCTGTCCAGCGACAGAGTTGCCACCTGCGGCAACTCCGCACACGGCGACAGTCCCTCCCTGAACCCAAGGGCCGGAAACGTCGGTGGTGTCGAGTTCACGGCGCCAACCGCCGGATGGGTGAGGAGTTCCGCGTGGTGGATACCGTGTCGTCGGGTCCTAGGCAAATTCAGGTTACTAAGTGTTCACGACGCGACGATCATGACAACGGGGGCCGGAGGACAACGCCTCGGTCAGCTCGGCACACACGCTCTCGTTGATCAACAGCGCAGGCCACGGCCCCGGCTGGAGGGGGAGGTTGCCGGGGCCGTGGGATTCGCCCGCTGTCTCAGCAACGGGCGGGTCTGGATCAGTCGAGGTGGTTGTGGCGCTGTGGCCAGGTCGGCTCGGATTCCTCATCGGCACCGAATGTGGCGGTGGGTCCTGTGGTGGCGAGGTGGGCATAACGTTCGTCGATGTGGCGGGCTTTGTAGTAGACGACCGCGCCGATCCAGACGAGGAGGAACACGCCGACGATGATCCGTCCGGCGGTGTTGATGTCGATGTTGGAGATGTAGTCCCAGGGTTGGCCGGAGAGGTTGAGCTCTTGGGCGAGCAGGCCCACGAGTTCGATGGTGCCAATCACGAACGCCACGAAGATCGACAATCCAGTGGTGGTGATGTTGTAGTAGATCTTTCGGATGGGGGTGACGAACGCCCAGCCGTAGGCCTTGGACATGAACACCCCGTCCAGGGTGTCCATCAGGGACATGCCGGCGGCGAACAGGATGGGCAGCGAGATGATGGCCAGTGCGGGCAGGCCGCCGGCGACCGCGGCGGTGGCGGACAAGCCGAGCAGGCCGACTTCGGTGGCGGTGTCGAATCCCAACCCGAACAGGACGCCGACGGGGTAGAGCTGCCAGGAGTGGTTGATGAACTTGTTGTAGCGACCCCTGAAGATCCGGTTCATCAGCCCTCGGCTGGCCAACAGCTGGTCGAGTTCCTCGGAACGGTATTCCCCGCGTTTGGCCGCTCGCCACATCTTGATGATTCCGATCAGCACGAACAGGTTGAGGCTGGCGATCAGGTAGAGGAACACCGCGGAGACGACGGTGCCGATGATCCCGCCGGCGGCTTGGAAGCTGTCCCGGAATGCAGCGGCCGACGAGGCGGCCACCGCGATGCCCACCGACAGCGCCAGAACGATGGTGGAGTGGCCCAGGGAGAAGAAGAACCCCACCCCTAGTGGGCGCTGGCCCTTTTGCAGCAGGTAGCGGGTGGTGTCATCGATCGCGGAGATGTGGTCGGCGTCGAAGGCGTGGCGCAGCCCGAACCCGTAGGCCAACGCGCCGGCCCCGGCGAAGATCAGAGTGCCCTTGCTGTCGCTGAGGTTGTGGTAGTGGGGTTGGGAGTTGTAGTAGTAAAACATCCCGAACCCCACGATGTGCAGCAACGCCACGAACCCGAACAGCCCGGCCAACCGCGGGATCTCATCACGAGTGAACCGGATCCGTTGCTTGTCGGTCACCACTGGCTCACTCGCTGTCGTGGAGCTGCCCCGCGTGTTGGCTGACATCACGCACTCCTCTCTTCGAAGCCCGACGTACGGACACCAGACATCTCTGTTGTTGCAGTTGAGATGCTGTAGCCCGGAAGGGTAGTTCCGAGTGGCATGCAAAAGCAACCCAATCGTGAAAAAACGCCTGTAATGGTTACACTCAGTGTTTTTTGCGGTTGGACTGCGTCAGTTTTGGTGGAAGTCAGCCGCCAATGGTGGAGATAGGGCACGTGACAGTGACAGTCCGCAGTAATCGACATCATCTCCGTCACCCGAACTCGGCAACGCCGAGACCACGCACCGGTCGCGGTCCGCGCAGCGCCGTCGCATGTCCTCGACGTTGAGGACACCCGCTCTCCACCGGGACCGCAGACGCATGCCGGGTCGCTGCTGACGTGGACCCGCTCGACCCCCAGGACTCCTCTTGTTGCCATAGCTTGGCAACAACTACACTTGTGGGTGACAACACGACGTTGATACCGCCCATGACAGGATTCAAAGATGATCAAAAAAGCCCATTTGCTCTCTTCGACCCCCCAAAGGTGTGATGCTATCCGACACGAGTCGAGCAGAGCGTGATGGAGAATCGGTGGTTGTTCGCGCTGCTGGGGCAGCTGCGTGGTCCGCTGGCCAGTCAGGTGGACGGAACCGGACCATGAGCCAGATCGCTGAGCGGGCCACCCCGGCGCCCTCTGGCACCGAGATGGTCGATGAGCTCGACCGCCACCACACCCGCAGCCGCATCCTGTTCTGGATCGGCGGGCTGACGGTCCTGCTGATCTTCACGTTGCCCGTCGCGACCGGGCTCGGCCCGGTGGGCATCTCGTCGGCGACGGTCGCGAAGATCGCTGGCCATCACCTGTTCGGCTGGCCGCGAGCGGTGAGCTGGTCACCGGCGCAGGACGCGATCATCGAGCAGGTGCGGATGCCCAGGGTCCTGCTCGGTGCGGTCGTCGGCGCCGGACTAGCCGTCACGGGCACGGCGCTTCAAGCGATGGTCCGCAACGTGCTCGCCGACCCTTACTTGCTTGGCGTCACGGCGGGCGCCTCGACCGGCGCGGCAGCAATGATCCTCTTCGGTGTCGGCACGGCGCTGGGTGCCAGTTCGCTGACCGGCAGCGCGTTCATCGGTGCCTTGGCGTCGATGGCCGTCGTCTTCGCGCTGGCAAGGATCGGCGGCCGGATCACCTCGATCCGGCTGCTGATGGCCGGCGTCGCCGTGGGCTACATCCTGTCGGCGGCCACCAGTTTCATGATCTTCACGTCCGACTCCGAACAGGGTGCTCGGGACGTGCTCTTCTGGCTGCTCGGTTCGCTCACGCTCGCCATCTGGTCATCGGTCGTGATCGCCGGACTTGTTGTCGTTGCCACCGTGGTTGTGCTGCTGTTGTGGGCGCGGAGGCTCGACGCGCTCGCCATCGGTGACGACACCGCCCGAGCCCTGGGAGTTTCTCCCACCCGGATGCGCACCCAGTTGCTGATCGTCGTCTCGCTGTGCGTCGGGGCGGTGGTCGCGGTCTCCGGCGGCATCGGGTTCGTCGGCCTGATCGTGCCCCACATCGCCCGCCTCTGCGTCGGCGGCACCCATCGTCGGGTCCTGCCTGCCGCCGCACTCATTGGAGCCATCTTCCTCATCTGGGCCGACACCTTCGCGCGCGTCGCCTTCGCACCCGCTGAGCTGCCACTGGGCATCGTCACCGCGATTGTCGGAGCACCGATGTTACTGATCCTGGTCCGGCGTTTTCACGCGTCGCAGGCCTAGTGCCCTCATTCACGAACTAGTCCCCTCATTCACGAAACGGAGAAGCCAGCGATGCGTCTAGCTTTGATCGCCACGGTGATGTCCCTCAGTCTGTTCGCTGCCGCGTGCGGCGCCGCGACCAAGGAAAGCGCAGGCACAAGCACCACCGGTTTCCCGATGACCGTGAACGTTGACGGAACGACACTCACGTTCGATCATCCTCCCACAGTTCTTGTCGACCAGTACGAAGCCACCTACCCGGTCGCGGCGGCGGGCGGGAACCGAACAAGCCACATCGTGGCCGTCACCGGCGACGCCAACCAGCCCCTCGGCGCGGTAGGAGAGACGTTGGCGAACGTACCCCGGCTCGCGACCTTCGAGACCGTGTCCAAAGAAGTCATCATCGGGCAGAAACCCAACCTGGTCATCACCCACGGCTTGAACACCGGACTGTCAGATCAGTTGGCCCCCCTGGGCATCAAGACGATGATCGTCAATGTGTGCTGGGACGGCTACGCCGCCGCCCACGGTGGCCGGGTAGGTTTCGACGCCATCTACGATGACATCACCACTATCGGAAAACTGCTCGGCACCCAGGATTACGCCGCACGGTCGGTCGCCTCGCTGAAACACACCGTGGCGACCGTCCAGCAGAATGCGCAGAACCTGCCGAAGGAAAGCGTCGCTGTCACCGCTGGTTTGTTCAGCGGCAGCTTTTTCATCTACGGCCAGCCAAGCATCGCCAACACCCAGATCGAGACGCTCGGCCTCACCAACGCCTTCAGCGACTTGCCGAAGCGTGGCGTCGAGGTCAGCCCGGAAGAGCTGGTCGCCCGCAACCCCGACTTCTTGGTGCTCGGGTATGACCCGGTCACCAGCAACCCAGAGAAAACCATGCAACAAGCCATGTCGGTTCCCGGGTTCGCCACGATGAACGCGGTCCGCAACCACCGGATCCTGGTGCTCAGCGACACGTACCTGTTGGGTCGAGCCGTTGACGGCCTCGTCCTCATGGACAACGCGATCGCCGCCGCGAAGTGATCTCCGCATCCGAGGTCTCGTTCGACTACGACGGGAGCCTCGTGCTCACCGGCGCTGGGCTGGTGGCCAAGCCCGGTGAGATGCTCGGGCTGATCGGCCCGAACGGATCGGGCAAGACGACGATGCTGCGCCTCCTCTACGCCGCGCTGCGCCCGGCAACGGGAACCGTCAGCCTGGACGACACACCGGTCGCCTCGCTCAGCATCAGCGATATCTCCCGGCGAATCGGGGTGGTCGCTCAGGAATCACCATCGGAGATCCCGCTGACGGTGGCTGAGATGGTCTTACTGGGCCGCTCACCACACCGCAGTGCGTTCGAGAACTACCACAGCGAGGATCATCGAATCGCAGCCGCGGCGCTGACCCGCGTTGGAGCCCGACACCTCGCCGACCGCAACTACGGGCAACTCTCCGGCGGTGAGAAACAGCGGGTGTTAATCGCCCGCACCCTGGCCCAACAGACAGATCACCTGCTGCTCGATGAACCCACCAACCACCTCGACATCCGCTATCAGCACGAGGTGCTGAACCTGGTACGCAGCATCGGAGTGACGACGGTGGTCGTGCTGCACGATCTCAACCTCGCCGCGCGCTACTGCGATCAGCTCGTGCTACTCGACCGCGGCGAGGTCGTCCGCGCTGGGCGCCCCGAGGACGTCCTGACCCCAGAGATACTGGAGCCGGTCTACGGCGTCACAGTCCGCAGGCTCTCCGAGCCCTCCTGCGTACAATTGATCTTCAGCTTGCCGAGTGGTGACATCGGCGCGATCAGCCAGATCCGATGAAGAGGAAGCAGATGACAGATATCGTGACCCGGATCCGCGGCTTCTGGGACAACGCCGCAGCGAACTACGACCAGGTCCCCGGCCACAACCCGCAGACCGAATTGGAGTGGGCGGCCTGGAGAGGTGTGCTGAGTCGGCTGCTGCCACCAGCACCCGCGCTGGTGATCGACGTCGGAGCGGGTACCGGCGCGCTCAGCGTGGCCGCCGCCCAGCTTGGCTACACCGTCACCGCGGTCGATCTCGCACCAGCGATGCTGCAACAGTTGCGCACCAACGCGACCGCCAAAGACCTTCAGGTGACCACGGTCACCAGCCGAGCCGACGAGCTTCCAGCCGGAAGCTGGGACGCGGTGATGTCCCGACACCTGCTGTGGACGCTGCCCGATCCGCTGGGGACGCTACGGTGCTGGCGCGCGGTGGCTCCCGATGCCCGACTGTTACTCCTGGAGACCATGTGGGGTAGCGCGGGAGGTCCCCTCGGGCGCGCCCGAGCCCGCGCCAGCGGCTGGCTGCACCAGTTACGCGGCACCCACCACGGCCACAACGGCCACTACGACGACGCGATGCGTGCCGCGCTGCCGCTCGCCGGCGGCACCACCCCGGAACAGCTGATCGACCTGGTAACCACAGCAGGCTGGCGCTCGCCCCGGGCCGAACGGCTGATCGACATCGAGTGGGCGATGCGCCGCCAACTGCCGCTACCGGATCGGCTGCTAGGCGTCAACACCAGCTTCGCCATCGTCGCCAGCTAAGCCCAGCAGCCAGAAACGAGCGCCTCTACCTCACCCGCAGACCGGATCCTTGGCGTATTTGGTGCCGCCGCTGAAGCGTTCCCGGTTGCGGTAGAGCCAGTACAGGACACCGAAGACGACCAGGGCGATGATGTTGAGGATGGTGGTGTAGTCCCCGGCGACGCCTTTCATTACGATCACTTGCGGGTGTCCGGCAGGCATCAGCCCCAAGGCTCTGAACAGGTATTCGGTGGCCAGTCCGGCAGCACTCATCACCGCCCAGAACACTGCGAGTAGTCGCAGCGTGAGCGGGGTGCCGTAGTACTTGCGGTAGATCAGCAGCAGCGGCAGCGTGATGAGGTCGGCGAAGACGAAGGAGATCACCCCACCGAAGCTGATGCCCCCAACCCACAGTGCCGCCGCCAGCGGCACGTTCCCGATCGAGCAGACAAACGCCAGGATCGCCAGTAGCGGGCCCAGCGCCACGTTCTCCAGCGAGGAGGCGACGCCGTGGCCGGTGAGAAACAGCGACTGCCACACTCCGGTGGGCACCAGCACGGTGGCGAACCCGGCGACGAGGAAACCGATGAGCAGCTCCTTGCGCAGCATGGTCAGGTCGCTGATGGTGTAGCCGGCGGCGTCTGACCACCCGGCCCGGCTGCGGATCCGCTCGGCCAGCGGTCGCTGCTGCTCGCCAGCCGGGTCGTCACCGTCGAGGTCCACACCCGGATGGCTGTGGTGAGCATGCCCGTCCGCCTCGCCCTGCCCAGTGTTCAGCCGGACGCGCGCGTTCTCGATATGCCGCCGGGGGATAACCCGGGGTAGCACCAGAGTGAGCAGGACGATCATGATGGCGCCGCCGACGAACTCCGCGAGCGCGAACTGCCAGCCCAGCAGCAGCCACAGCACGATGCCCAGCTCCACCACCAGGTTGGTGGACGCGAACATGAACACCATCGAGGAGGTGAAGTCCGCGCCGCGAGCGAACATCGACTTCGCCAGCGCCGCGGCGGCATAGGAGCAGGACGAGGACACCATTCCCAGGAACCCGGCCTTGCCTACCGTCGCCGGCCGGTGATCCCCCAGCGCGCGGCGCATCTGCCCGCGGGAGACGAAGGCCTGCACAGCACCGGACAGGCCGAAGCCGAGCACCAACGCCCACAGGGTGTCCCAGAACATCGAGAACGCCTCATCCAGGCTCTGCCCGATCGCGTTGAGCACGCTCACCGCTGATCCCTCTCCGCTGGTGTTCTGCCCAGAATTCCCTCCCTCACCTGACGATAACTTATACCCCCTAAGGGTATTTCAGGTTAAGGTCATCAGCGGGTCCGCCCACCATCCGGGCGGGCGGACCTGCTGACGTGCAGGAGGCTTATCCGACGGCGAGGGTCATCGCGGCGGTGTGCAGGACACCAGCGGTCTGGAACTGCACGAACAACCGCCAGTTGCCGGCCTTGGGCAGCATCGCCGCAAACGACAGGGCGGGGCCTCCGTGGTCTCCGTTGACCTCGCCATGGGGATGCAGGTGGGCGAAGGCGAGGTCGTTGTCATGGAAGGCGGTCAAGTGCGCGTAGGTGTCCAGGTAGGGCTGCAGGTCGGTAACCGGCCGACCGTCCTTGGACACCGTGATGGTCAGCGGATGTTCCGCACCGGCCATGATCCGATCACCGGATAGCGTCAGGGTGTAACCATCGACCTGGGCGGTCGTTGACGCGACCGGTAACGGTGTCGTGGTCACGGCTCCCGGCACGGTGAGCGGCTGGCTGAGCAGCAGCGGCACCGTATTGCCGACGGCGTCTTTGGTGATGAACGAGGTGTACGCCCGGTAGGTCCCCGGCTGGGCTGGGGACAACGGGGCGGTCAGCGTGCCGTCTGCGCTGATGCTGGGGTGGACGTGCTGAAAACCGGTGAGGTCGGATCGGATCAGGTAGAAGTGCATCGGCTTGGTCTGGTCGGGCTCGAACGCGGTGACCGGCTTGCCGTCAGCACCGAGGATGCGGAACGGGAACGAGACCACTTGACCGGCCGGTAGCCGGGAGGTGAGCGGAGCGAACCGGAAACCGGAGGCGTCGGCGGTCAAGCCGTCGCCGGTGGGCATGTCAGCCATGCCGCTGTGGTTGGACGCGGTCGTCGCCCCCGAGGGGGAACCGGTGGCGCCAGCGCAAGCGGTCATGGCGAGCCCCGCGAGGGCCGTCGCAGCGATGACGGCCAGGGTGCGCCGTGCACGAGTTGATGTCAGCATCGAAGGTCAGTAAGCCTTTCCGGCAGAGCACGCCGTCCGGCGCGCACGGTGAACAGGGCGCGGTAGCTGGCCAAGTCCATGGGCTTGGTCAGCGGGCGCCTGTCACCTCCGGGACACGCACAAGTTCATCAGCAGCGCAGACCCGGCCAGCGGCGGAGCGCGACGCCGCTGGCCCCTTGGGCGAGTCGCCCGATCCGCTAAGCCCAGGACGCTTGCCAGCCCGATGCCGCTGGTACCCAGCAGTAGCGTCAGCAACCCGGCCCATCCCGGTGGCGGGGGCGTAGACACGCACAACACACCCGCCTCACCAACATCCGCCCCGGCCTCAACCACGGCATACGCCAACGGGCGGCTCACCGACACGGCCATGCCGGCCGCCATATCGAGTCCGTCCGCTGCGGTGACCACCGTTACCGGATGCGCCATCGAAGGGTGCGCCATCGACGGCGCGGACGCCTCGACGCCGCCGGAACATCCCTGTGCGGGCAGGCCGTGCATGGCAAACAACCCGGCGAGCACCGCGCACACGGCGAGCAGGCGGGCCGTGGCCCGCGCCGAGAGTGTGCCGCCGCCCACCGGGTCATCTTACGTTCGCACTCGCCAGGAGGGGGATGAGCAGGACGAGGGCGAGGGTTTGGGTGGCGAGGACGAAGCTGGCGATGGCGGTGATGCCGTAGCCATAGAGCACACCGATGATGCTGGCGCCGGCGAGCCAGCCGAGGCCATAGATGGCGGTGAAGGTGCCGTAGCCGGCGCCGCGGCGGTGGGCGGGGACGAGGTCGGCGACGGCGGCGCGCAGAGTGGACTCGTGGGCTCCCATCGCGGCCCCCCACACCACGGCGCCGACGATGACCAGCGCGATGGTGCGGGTGAAGGACAGGAACGGCACCGCCGCCGTCAGGACCGGGAGCACGACCAGGCCGCGAAGCCCAACCCGATCGTAGATCCGGCCGAAGGCCAGTGCGCTCAGCGCGGCGGCGCCCATCGCGGCGGCGTAGAGCACAGGGACTAGGTCGGTGGGCAGTATCCCCTGGGTGGTGAGGTGGTAGGCGAGCACCGCCCAGGTGGCGAACCCGAGCATGGTGGCAGCGCTGAACGCGGCGTAGAGCCAGAACCGGGTTGGGAGCCGGGTTCCCAGACTCAACTTCTTCGTGTCGCTGAGCTTGGCGCTGGGGTCGAAGGCGATGGGGTCGGGAGCGGCGGCACGCAGCCGCAGCAGCACGGCCAGGGCGGCGGCGCCGGGGATGGCGAGCAGTGCGAAGCCGGTGCGGAAGCTGCCACCGGCGGCGAGAACGCCGGCGAGCAGCAGCGGGCCGAGGAAGGCGCCGGATTGGTCGATGGCCTCGTGCAGGCCGAACACCCAGCCGCGTCCCAGCTTGACCGAGGCGTGCGCGAGCATGGTGTCACGGGCGGGAGTGCGCACGGCCTTGCCGAAGCGTTCCCCGTTGTAGAGCAACCCGGCGCCGAGCAAGCCTGGGGACAGGGCGAGCAGCGGGACGCAGGCGATGGTCAGCGCGTAGCCCGCGATCGTCAACGCCCAGTGCCGCCCGGTGCGGTCGGCTAGCCACCCGGTGACCAGCCGGAACACCAAGGCGGCGGCTTCGCCGGCCCCGGTGATCAGCCCGATCAGGGCTGCGGATGCTCCGAGGTCCCCGAGGAAGGGACCGATGATCGAACGGGCGCCTTCATAGACGACGTCAGCCAACCCGGAAACCACCCCAAAACTGATCACGAACCGCAGCGGGGTCAGCCGGTTGCGGGTTCCCGTGGTCGGTGCACGAGCCGGGTGGTCCCTCACTCGTTCAATGGTAAGTAATCGGTCAGCGATAAGCTCGGCCCCCGCCGGGTGCTGCGGCGGGGGCCGGCGGGTGGTGTGGTCGGTGTCAGCGGACCCCGGCCTTTCTGGAACACGTTGGCCAGGCATTCCAACCCTGCGCGCGGAGCACCTTCTCGGCGATTTCGACCTGTTGTGATCGGCTGGCGTGGTTGGGGGTGGCCGCGTAGGCTCCGCCCCCGAAAGAACTCCACGTCTGGATGCTGAACTGCAATCCACCGTAATACCCATTGCCGGTGTTGGTGTTCCAGTTACCACCGCTCTCGCATTGAGCCACGTTATCCCACTGATCTTGGGGCAACCGACCAGCTTCGGCCGACGCAGCGAATATCAGTGGAATCGTCACAACGGCCGCAGCGATACCGATGCGTGCGCATAATCGGGATGTCCTCGTCATATCATTCTCCAGGGAATGCGCTCACGACAGTAGCCTTCGAATCGTTAGGGGTTCAGGTCCCGTGACGACGATCGTCAGCCTGCGCCCCTGTCCCGCTTCGGGGTGAGATTGCGGTATCCGGTTCCGGGGGACAGGGCTTTGCGCGCCGGGTCCGGATTCCTGCACGAGATAAGTGGGTGACTTCCTTCGGGCAGGACAACATTGACTGTACTGATCCTTTATCTTTATGCAAGGGGGAACCACAGGGTTAGTCGGATAGGGGTACGGCCGCCGCGCCGTCACTCAACGCAATAAATAGAGACGTTTCCGCAGGTCGGACATTGCAGCCGACGCTCTCGGCGGACGCGATTTGTCGGATTTATCAGCCACCCGGACAGCGACCGGATCACCCATTTGGCGCATAAACAGTTGAGCCGTATGACATTGCAGCCGAGCCTACGGATAGTCAAGCATATGCAATGACATCTTAAGGCACCGGCGCGCGGTACGGTGCTCACAGACTAGCCCCTGGTGTGGGTGGCGCGGCGCCAGGCGGCGTTGCGGAGCAGGCGCAGGCCGTTGAGACCGACGACCACGGTGGAGCCTTCGTGACCGGCCACGCCCAGGGGAAGCGGCAGGTAGCCGAGGAGATCCCAGATCACCAGGGCGGTGATGAAGGTCGCGGCGATCACCAAGTTGGCGAGGACGAGGCGGCGGGCGCGGCGGGACAGGGCGATGACGGCGGGGATGGTCACGAGCTCGTCACGAACGATGACGGCGTCGGCGGTGTCCAGGGTCAGATCGGAGCCGGCCTTGCCCATGGCGATGCCCGTGTGGGCGGCAGCCAGCGCGGGCGCGTCATTGATACCGTCGCCGACCAGCGCAACCCGCTGGCCCTGGGCTTGTAGTGCCCGGACGGCCTCGACCTTGTCGTGGGGCAGCAGCCCGGCCCGGACGTCGTCGATGCCGATCTCGGCGGCCAGCGCGGCGGCCGCGCGCGGGTTGTCCCCGGTCAGCAGCAGCGGCGTGGCCCCGGTCACAGCACCCAGCGCGGCCACGGTCGCCGCAGCGTCCGGACGGAGCCGGTCGGCGATGCCGAGCACTCCGACCGGAACACCGTCGAACAGGACCAGCACCGCAGTGCGACCCGCCTGCTCCAGTGTGGCCACCACCTCGGCAGTGGGGCCACTGACATCGGTCAATAGGCGGGCCGGCGCGCCGACGGCGACCCGGACACCGTGAGCGGTGGCGCGCACGCCCACCCCCGGGGCGGAGTCGAACTCCTGCACCGGAGCCAGGGCGAGCTGGCGGTCTCGGGCAGCGGCGACGATCGCCCGGGCCAGAGGATGCTCACTGGGGTACTCGACGGCCGCGGCCATGCGCAGCAGGTCATCGTCGACCAGGCCGGACCCGGCCAGCGGGCGGATCTCGGCCAGGCGGGGAGTGCCCTCGGTCAGGGTGCCGGTCTTGTCGAAGGCCACCCGGCTGGTCTGCCCGAGCTGTTCCATCACCACCGCAGATTTCACCAGCACCCCGTGCCGCCCGGCGTTGGCCATCGCGCAGAGCAGCGGTGGCATGGTGGCCAGCACGACCGCGCACGGTGAGGCGACGATCATGAACGTCATCGCCCGCAGCAAGGTGGGCGCCACCGGGGCACCCAACAGCAACGGGATCACGAACAGGGTCACCGTGGCGGCGACCATGCCGATCGAGTAGCGCTGCTCAACCTTCTCGATGAACAACTGGGTTTTGGCTTTGGTCGCCGAGGCTTGCTCGACCATCGCCACGATCCGGGCGACGACGGTCTCGTGCGCAGGTTTCGTGACCCGCACTCGTAATGCGCCACTGCCATTGGCCGTCCCGGCGAACACCTCATCGCCGACGGTTTTGGCCACCGGCACGCCCTCCCCGGTGATGGTGGACTGATCCACGTCACTGGCCCCGTCCAGAACCTCTCCATCGGCGCCAATCCGTTCACCCGGCCGGACCAGGATCACCTCCCCGACCACCAGGGACGCGGTCGGCACACTCTGCTCGCCAGTGCCGGTGAGCCGGGTCGCGCGCTCCGGAGCCACATCGAGCAGCCCGCGCACCGATTCCGCGGTGCGATGGGTCGCCACCGCCTCCAGCGCACCAGAGCTGGCGAAGATGACGATCAACAGCCCCCCGTCCAGAACCTGCCCGATGGCCGCCGCCCCGATCGCGGCCAGCACCATCAGCAGATCCACGTCCAGGGTCTTGTCCCGCAACGCCCGCAGCCCGGCCCACCCCGGCTCCCAACCCCCAGTGGCGTAGCAGGCCAGCAGCAACGTCCACGACAACCACCCCGGCCCACCGGCGAGCTGAGCGAGCAGCCCAGCACAGAACAGCGCCGTGGCCACCACCGCCCACCGAACCTCCGGCAACGACCATGCCCCGGCCCGAGTCCGGCCCGGACCGGCGCTAGGCCGGGCAACATCGGGTCCTGTCACCGTCACAGCCACGGGTTCGCTCCTTCAGGACGTGCGCGCTGTCACTGTACAGGAATCTATGAAGAGCTGTTCATTTATTCTCAGCTTATTCTCGATTGTTAAGATGACACCGTGGGCCATGGAGTACAGGGCAGGGACACGCCGCCAGCGGTGCTAGATGCCGAAACCGCCGCCAGCGTGGCCACCACGCTGCAAGCGCTGGCCACCCCGAGCCGTCTGCTGATCCTGTCCCGACTGCGCCAGGGCCCCTGCGCGGTCTCCGAACTCGCCGAGACCATCGGCATGGAAGCCTCGGCGGTATCCCACCAGCTACGGCTACTGCGCACCCTGGGACTCGTCACCGGCACCCGCGCCGGACAGCGGATCGTCTACGCCCTGCATGACAACCACGTCGCCATGCTGCTGGACGAGGCCGTCTACCACAGCGAGCACCTCCGCCTAGGCGTACCCGACGCCGGAACCGCCACCGCCTGATCAGACCAGGACGTCTCGGGTGATCTCCATCTGGCCGTGGTGCTGGGCGAGCTCCTCGTAGATGTGCAGCAGCGCGCCGCCCTGAGTACGGGCCAGCGGCAGCGTGGAGTCCATGCCGTGCGGCACACCGCGGGGTGGACCGAACGGGTCGAGTGCGGTGATGTCGGCGCGCAGTTGTCGCCGGGCTCGCTCGGTGTGATCCATGAGCTCGGCAACGCGACCGGTGGCCCGGAACTCGGCGGGCCGATCACGCACGATGCTCCGACCAGCGACGATCTCCCCGCCCCAGTACTCCATGACGCCGAGGCAGTGGGTGAGGATCGCGAAGGGTGAGTTCGCGCCCGGCACGTCGGGTCGGCTATTGGCGAGGTCGTCGCCGAGCTCGCTGACGATCCGGACCATGGCGCCGAGCGCATCGTCCACGTAGTACAGGAAGTCCTCGATCGAGATCATGCCACCAGCCTCGCAGACCCTATCGATGGTGCCCATCAAACGGCAAGCAGGACCAGTACTCACTGGCCCGGTTGGGTCAAGGTAGATCCCAGTTCCTGTGCAAACCACCCAATGGTTCGTTCGAGGCCGTCCTTCAGATCAACGGTCGGAGACCAGCCGAGGAGGGCACGGGCAAGACTGATGATCAGGGTTGGCACTGCTCGGCCATCGTGAAACTTCATACGTGAGCCGTAGGTGTTGAAGATCCGGGCTATCCCTGTGTTGGCACGGCGGGTCCGGCGGTAGGTTGCGGTGAGTGCCTCGGCGAACCGCTTGCCCTCGTCGTAGGTCGTCCGCAGCCCAATGGGATTGACATTGCCCCAGTAGGTCTCGCGCTGTGGGTTCCCGCAGAGCAGGCGTCAAGCGTTTCGACCGGGTGGGCCAGGTAATCTCGTGGGGATGTGCAGGACCTGGCTTCCGAGGTTGATGAGCCTGTCGCATAGGTGTGACCCGATGAAGCCGGCACCACCGGTCACGACAACACAGCGACAGCGGCGCCGACGCAGCGACTGAGGTGACTCGACGGCGGCGCAGCCACACCCGAGCTGAGCGTTACTCCTCGGAGGAGCGGTCGGCGTAGCAATAGCAATCGACAGTCACGTCGTCGCGGTCGGCCAAAGCGGCGAGTAGCTCCGTCGTCGTTGTTTCCATACCTCCGCGCACTGGAGGTGCGTACTTGGCGAGATGCAGCACACGCAGGTGCGGCGATGAGCGCATCGGCAACTCCCCAAGGTCAATGGCGATGACCACCGCCGTGCCAGGGTCATGCTAGGCACCCGCGTGATGCGGCGTAGTCCTGAGTGCAAGGATCGGGGTCGACGCAGATCAAGGCCCACGGGTGGTCGTTGACCCGGGTCATGACGAGCGTGGCGCGTCGGGTGCCGCAGAGCTTGAGCTGGCGGTGCAGGTCCTCGACATCGCCGGCCAAGCCGCGACGGCGGATGTCCACGGAGCCGATGTCGAGGGCGCGCAGCCGGGGCGTTAGTGCTTTCTGGTTCCAGGGCCCGGAGTCGAGCACCCGCAAGGTGCGCGCGAACGGGGTGCGCAGCGGCTCGTCGCTGGACAGGAACGCGATCCGCGGATCGATCTTCCACGCGCCGAGGGCGCGCGCCAAATCCTCGACGAGGCCGGCACGGGTGACGGCCGGGTTCGGGTCAAGCAGAAACGCACCGGGATCCCGGTGCTCCACCTCATCACCGGGCAGCGCTAAGAGCACGTGGCCTTCCGGCAG
>JBATXM010000090.1:0-7821 GCA_049673305.1 Pseudonocardiaceae bacterium
TGGACGACGCCGCGAAGGTGGTGGCGTTGCGGAGCCGGTTGATTGCTCAGCGGCTGGCTGGTGGCGGGGCGATGATGTCGGTGGCGGCGTCCTGTGAGCGGGTGCAGGAATTGCTGTCCGGGTGGTCGGGTCGAGTGGGGATCGCGGCAGTGAACAGCCCCAGCTCGATAGTGGTTTCGGGCACCACCGAGGCAATTGCCCAGCTGGCCGCGATATGCACAGCGAAGGACGTGCGAACACGCATGGTCCCGGTGGACTATGCCTCCCACTCCACCCACATCGACACTATCCGCGAACCGCTGCTCACGCGACTATCGGATATCGACCCCCAATCCGGGCGGATACCACTGTATTCCACTGTCGAGGGTGACTGGCTGGACACCACCACCATGGACGCCCAGTACTGGTACCGGAACTTGCGTGAACCAGTGAGATTCGACGCGGCCATCCGTGACCTGAGCACGCAAGGATTCGCGGCGTTTCTGGAGACCAGCCCCCACCCCGTACTGACCACCAGCATCCAAGAAACCCTCGATGGCGCTACCCCCGGCCCCACCGTGATCACCGGCACCCTCCGCCGCGACGAGGGCACCATCCAACGATTCACCACCTCCGCCGCCGAACTTTTCGTCCGCGGCCTGTCTATCAACTGGCCAGTTATCACCGGCCAGGGCCGGCGGGTGGAGCTACCGACGTATGCCTTTCACCATCAGCGTTACTGGTTGGAGTCGCCGAGCTCGGTGGGGGATGTGTCGGCTGCGGGGCTGGCAGCGGTGGATCATCCCATGTTGGGTGCGGTGGTGGGGTTGGCCGATGGTGACGGTGTGGTGTTTACCGCCCGGCTGTCGCTCACCACTCACCCCTGGCTGGTTGATCACGCGGTGGCGGGCGCGGTGGTGGCACCAGGAACCGTATTCGTCGAGCTGGCCATCCGAGCCGGCGACGAGCTCGGCTGCCCTGTTCTGGACGAGTTGGTGATCGAAGCGCCCTTGCTACTAGCTGGACCGGACCCGCGACAGGTGCAAGTGGCTGTCTCGGGTCGTGACACGAACGGTCACCGACAGGTGAGCGTGCATTCGCGGCCTGAGGGCGCCGCTGCCGACGAGCCCTGGACACGTCACGCCACCGGCTTGCTGGCTCCTACGGCACAGGCACCGGATTTCGAGTTGGTGACGTGGCCGCCGGCCGGCACCGAGTGCGTCGAGTTGGATGGATTCTACCAGCGGCAGTTCGAGGCCGGGTACGAATATGGAACGGCCTTCCGCGGGCTGCGACAAGTGTGGCGCCGTGGTGACGAGATTTTCGCCGAGGTCACCCTACCCGAGGACCAGTGGCAGGCCGCGACGAAGTTCGGCCTGCATCCCGCATTGCTGGACGCTGCTCTGCACGCGTCCACTTTCTGTGCCAGTGCGGCTCCGGGAGCGGGCATGATCCTGTTGCCATTCACGTGGAACGCGGTGTCGCTGTACGCTTCGGGTGCTTCGACCCTGCGGGTTCGAGCTGTCTCGACTGAATCTGGTGGTGTGTCGCTGACAGTGGCAGATCACCATGGGCAGCCAGTTGCCTCCATCGGTTCGTTGCTCCTCAGGCCAATTCCCACCATGCAGTTGAGTGGGACGCGGAGCGCGGTACAGGAGTCGTTGTTCCGCGTGGAGTGGGTTGAATGCCCGGTTCCTCACGTGTCGTTCACCGACGATCTGGTGGTGCTCGACCTCTCCGATCATGATGGCGATGTCCGTGCCGTCACCTACCGCGTGTTGGACGCCTTGCACGCGCAGCCGGAATCATCTTGCTTGGTCGTGGTGACTCGATGCGCTGTTGAGCATGATCATGTCGATTTGGCTGGCGCCGCGGTGTGGGGGCTCGTGCGCTCTGCACAGTCGGAAAATCCGAACCGGATCGTTTTAATCGACATCGACGATGACCCGGCGTCGCGAGACATGCTGCAGCCGGTGGTCGCGTCCGGCGAGCCGCAGGCACTGGTTCGGGCCGGTGTCGTGTCGGTGCCTCGTCTCGCTCGAGTCGCCGCAGCTGAGCACCCGCAAGATGGGTACCTGCAAGCACCAGCCGATACCCGCGCCTGGTGCTTGCAGACCACGGGTGGTGGCAGCGTGGCTGACCTCACGCTGGCACCGTGCCCTGCGGTGCTCGGTCCCCTCTCAGCAGGACAGGTCCGGGTCGCGGTCCGGGCGGCGGGAATGAACTTCCGCGACGTGATAGTCGCGCTTGACATGGTGCCCGGCCAGGTTGGACTTGGTGGTGAAGCCGCCGGCGTGGTGGGGGAGGTTGGGCCTGGAGTGGCGGAACTGGCCGTCGGTGATCGCGTGATGGGTATCTTCGACTGTTCTTTCGGCGCGTTTGGCCCCGTGGCGATCACCGACCATCGCCTGCTGGTGAAGATGCCGGCTGGCTGGTCGTTTGAGCAGGCAGCCTCGGTCCCCGTCGCGTTCCTCACTGCCTACTACGGGCTGCGTGACCTGGCCGGACTCGCCGAGGGAGAGTCGGTGTTGATCCACGCGGCCAGCGGTGGTGTTGGAATGGCTGCGGTGCAGTTGGCGCGTCATGTCGGTGCGGAGTTGTTCGGTACCGCGAGCCCCAGCAAATGGGACACACTGAGGTCCCTGGGCCTGGACGACGAACACATCGCTTCTTCACGCACGTTGGGGTTCGACAAGCAATTCCTCGCCACCACTGGCGGGCGCGGGGTCGATGTGGTCGTGAACTCGCTGACCGGTGATTTCGTGGACGCCTCGCTGGCCTTGTTGCCCAACGGTGGCCAGTTCCTGGAGTTGGGCAAGACCGACGTCCGGGTGGCTGATGACGTCCACGACCATTACCAAGGCGTCTCCTATCAGGCCTACGATCTCCGGGATGCCGGTCCTGAGCGGATCCACGAGATGCTGACCGAACTGGTCGAGTTGTTCGAGCACGGAGATCTCACCCCACTTCCGGTCACCACGTGGGATATCCGGCGGGCACCGGAGGCGTTTCGTTACCTCAGCCAGGCCCGTCACGTCGGCAAGATCGTGCTGACTGTTCCCCCTGGTGTTGATCCCGACGGCACGGTGTTGGTCAGCGGAGCCGGCATGGTGGGTGGCCTGGTCTCGCGGCGCCTAGTGGTCGAACACGGGGTACGGCACCTAATCCTCGCCAGCCGGCGTGGGCGCTCTGCCACGGGCGCGGCGGAGTTGGAGACGGAGTTGACCGCGTTGGGGGCGCAGGTCAGGTTCGCCCACTGTGACCTGGCCGATCGCGCTGCGGTGGCGGCGGTACTGGCCACGGTGTCTGCGGAGCATCCGCTCACCGCTGTCGTGCATACCGCCGGTGTGTTGGACGACGCAGTAGTGCCGGCGTTGACCCCGGAGCGCTTGAACACCGTCTTCCGGCCGAAGATCGACGGGGCGTGGAACCTGCACGAGTTGACCCAGCATCTGGACCTCGCTGCGTTCGTGCTGTTCTCCTCAGCGGCCGGTGTTCTGGGAAATCCGGGGCAGGCAAACTACGCGGCCGCCAACGCGTTCCTGGATGCGTTGGCCCGGTATCGACGTGCGCATGGACTTGCCGCAGTGTCGCTGGCGTGGGGTTTCTGGGCGCGGTCCAGCGACATGACGGCGCACCTTGGGCAGATCGACCTCGAGCGCACTAGGCGTGACGGAATGGCTGCGCTGTCCTCAGAAGAGGGGATGATGCTGTTCGACGCCGGGATGCGGAGCGTCGATCCCGTACTGGTAGCGGCGAAACTGGACATTCCCGGACTGCGGCGACGAGCAGCATCCGGAAACGTACCTGCCCTGTTGCGCGGCTTGGTTGGCCACAGTCGACGGGCAGTACCGGCCGTTGCGGTGCCGCAGGGAGACTTGGCGCAGCGCCTGGCAGGCCTGGACCAGGTCGGGCGGGATCAGTTCCTGCTGGACTCGGTGCGTCGCCACGCCGCGACGGTGCTCGGTCATACCACTGTGAACCTGGTCGAGGCGGGACGGGCGTTCAAGGAGGTCGGGTTCGACTCGCTGACCGCGGTCGAACTGCGCAACCGCTTGACTGCGGCCACCGGCGTACGGCTCCCGGCGACGGTGGTGTTCGACCATCCGAACCCGGTGGCGTTGGCCCGGCATCTGCGGGCGAAACTGACGGGGAACCCGGCTGCCGCAGCAGGCGCCATGGCGGCCAGGTCAGCGCCCGACGAGCCGATCGCGATCGTAGCGATGGCCTGCCATTTCCCCGCCGGAGTGCACAACCCGGAGGAGCTGTGGCGTTTGCTCACCGAAGAACGTGACGCGATCTCGGGGTTTCCGAGTGATCGTGGGTGGAATCTGGACGAGTTGTTTGATCCTGACCCCGACCACGCGGGCAAGTCCTATGTCCGCCACGGTGCTTTTCTCGACGACGCGACCGGATTTGATGCGGGATTTTTTGGGATCTCGCCGCGTGAGGCGTTGGCGATGGATCCGCAGCAGCGGTGGTTGTTGGAGACGTCGTGGGAGGTGTTCGAGCGGGCGGGGATCGACCCGATTTCGGTTCGGGGTAGGGACATCGGCGTATTCACCGGCGTGATCAATCATGACTACACCGTGCGCCTGCACGCGGCTGTTAGCGACCTTGAAGGTTACCGGATCACAGGCCTTTCGGGCAGTGTCGCGTCGGGTCGGGTGGCGTATACGTTCGGTGTGGAGGGTCCGGCGATCACGATCGACACGGCGTGTTCGTCGTCGTTGGTGGCGGTTCATCTCGCGGTGCAGTCATTGCGGCAGGGCGAATGTTCGATGGCGTTGGCTGGCGGCGCGACGATCATGGCCACGGCGGACACGTTCGTCGAGTTCTCCCGACAGCGTGGATTGGCGCCGGATGGTCGGTGCAAACCGTTTGCGGATGGTGCTGATGGGACCGCATGGGGAGAGGGGGTGGGGGTGATTTTGTTGGAGCGGTTGTCGGTTGCGCGGGAGTTGGGGCATCCGGTGTTGGCGGTGGTGCGGGGATGTGCCGTGAATCAGGATGGCGCCTCTAATGGGTTGACCGCCCCTAACGGCCCCGCACAGCAGCGGGTGATCCGGCAGGCGTTGGTGAATGCGGGGTTGTGCGTTGGTGATGTGGATGTGGTGGAGGCGCATGGAACTGGGACGGTGCTGGGGGATCCGATTGAGGCGCAGGCGTTGTTGGCCACGTATGGGCAGGGTCGGCCGGTGGGGGCTCCGTTGTGGTTGGGGTCGTTGAAGTCGAATATTGGTCATACGCAGGCCGCGGCGGGGGTGGCTGGTGTGATCAAGATGGTGATGGCGATGCGGCACGGGACACTGCCCAAGACCTTGCACGTGGACGAGCCGTCATCGAAGGTGGACTGGTCAGCGGGTGCGGTGGAATTGCTGACCCAGCCGCAGCCATGGCCGGACACAGACCGTCCTCGCCGGGCGGGTGTGTCCTCGTTCGGGGTGAGTGGGACGAATGCGCATGTGATTGTCGAACACGTGCCTGAGTCTGATCCAGTGTCATCGCGTGAATTTTTGGGTGGTGTGGTGCCATTAGTGGTGTCCGCGAAGACTACCGATGGGTTACGCGCGCAGGCTGCGCGTCTTGCCGCCTTTGTGGAAGGCCGCCCGGATACCTCGGTCGCGGATGTGGGTCTGTCACTGGTGAGCACCCGAGCGCTGTTGGACAACCGGGCGGTAGTGCTGGCAAGTAACCGTGAGGGGATGCTGGCCGGACTGCACACCCTCAGCTGCGGTGAGTCGACGGACACCGTGGTGGTGGGAGCGCCAGTCGAGGGCAAAGTGGCATTCATGTTCACCGGCCAGGGCAGTCAGCGAGCCGGGATGAGCAGCCAGCTCTATGAGACGTTCCCGGTTTTCCGCACGGCTTTCGATGAGGTGTGCGCCCACCTTGACCATAACCTGGCCGATCACGTGGGTATGCCGCTCCGTGATGTGGTGTTCTCTGCGCCGGGGTCGGCTGAGTCCGATCTGCTTGACCAGACGATTTTCGCGCAAGCCGGGTTGTTCGCCGTGGAAACCGCGTTGTTCCACCTGTTCCGTTCCTTCGGAGTGCGCCCCGACTTCGTGATCGGGCACTCGATCGGCGAGGTGGTGGCGGCGCACGTGTCAGGCGTGCTGCTGTTGGAGGACGCCTGCGCCCTGGTGGCAGCGCGGGGCCGGCTGATGCAGGCGTTGCCGAGCTGCGGCGCGATGGTCGCGGTCCAGGCAGCAGAAGAGGAAGTCCTGTCGATTGTGGAAGGTCGCGAACACCAGCTGGGGATCGCTGCGGTCAACGGGCCCACCTCGCTGGTCATCTCCGGAGACGAGGATGCTGTTCTGGAGATCGCGCGCGAACTTGACACCCGGGGACGTAAGACCAGGCGGCTGCGGGTCAGCCACGCCTTCCACTCGCCTCTGATGGACGCCATGCTCCACCAGTTCCTCGCTGTCACTGCTGATCTGACGTTCCAGCAGCCGAGCATCCCGATCGTTTCCACCCTGACGGGGGGCCTGGCGACACCCCAACAATTCTGTTCACCGGGCTACTGGGTCGAGCACGTGAGGCGAACAGTGCGTTTCCACGACGGCATCCGCACGCTGTGCGGCCATCACGTGAGCACTTTCATGGAGTTGGGACCGAACGGCGTGCTCACCGCGATGGCTCAGGAGTCGCTCGGCGACGAGTCCGATGTGCGTCTGTGCCTGCCGGCGTTGCGCGGCGACCGCGCTGAGGTCGCTGCCGTGTTGACCACGCTGGCTCAGGCGCACGTTCACGGTGTGCGGGTGGAATGGGCACGGCTGTTCACCAGTGCGCAGGCCCCGCTTGTCGATTTGCCCACCTATGCTTTCCAACACCAGCGCTACTGGGTGGAGGCTGCAGAGCGTCTGTCGGGCACCTCGGACCTCGCTATGACCACGCTGGGGCATCCGTTGCTGACTGCTGTGTTGGACCTGCCCGGTACCGAGCAGGTGGTGTTCGCCGGCCGGTTGTCAGCTCGCACTCACCCATGGCTTACCGATCACACGGTGTTGAACACCGTGATCGTTCCGGGTACCGCGCTGCTGGAGCTGGTGATCCGAGCCGGCGATGAGGTCGGGTGCGAGGTTGTTGACGAGCTGGTCAACGAGGTGCCATTGGTCCTGCCAGCGGAATCCGGTGTTCAGCTGCAGGTCACGGTGGGTGGAGCCGATGGGGACGGTCGACGTGTCGTCACCGTGCACTCGCGGCCGGAGGACGCCGCTCCAGACGGGGCATGGACGCGGCATGTCAGCGGCGTACTCGCCGCAGAGGGGAAGCCGCCGTCGTTTGAGTTCTCGGTGTGGCCGCCAGCCGGAGCGGTTCCGGTGGATATCAGCGGCTTCTACGAAGACCTGGTTGAGTCTGGCTACAACTACGGGCCAGCGTTTCAGGGCTTGCGAGCCGTGTGGCGACGCGGTGACGAGCTCTTTGTTGAGGTCGCACTCCCGGAACCGCAACAACAGGATGCCAGTGGGTTCGGGATACATCCGGCGTTGTTGGATGCCGCCCTGCAGGCCATCACCCTGGGCGGGTTGGAAGAGCGCATCGAAGAGCACGTCAGGTTGCCTTTTGCCTGGCGGGGAGTCCAAGAGTGGTCTCGCGGGGCTTCGACGCTTCGGGTTCGTTTGATGTCGAATGGTCATGATGACGTGTTGCTGCAGCTAGCAGACACCGTCGGCACGCCGGTGGCGGCAATTGAGTCCTTGGCGTCCCGTCCGGTGTCGGTTGAGCGGTTGGGTGTGGGGCGAGGTGATGTGGGTGGTTCGTTGTTTGGGGTGCGGTGGGTTGAGGTGTTGGTGCCGTCGGGGGTGGAGGCTGGGGCACGTGTGGTGTGGGTGT
>JBATXM010000091.1:0-1810 GCA_049673305.1 Pseudonocardiaceae bacterium
TCTCGGGTATTCACGTCGGGTTTTTGATTATGGGTTTTCTGGGTGTCGGAACGAGGAAGGGTGTCCCTGGCCTGGGAGAATGCGGATTGTCGAGATCTGCATGAACCCGAGGAAGGGACACCCTTGAGGTGAAGGCTACAAGCACCCGGCGACTGGTCGACGATCCCGCTCTGGCTTGGTCGCAGGGACTGCGGGTCGAGGTCGGTGGGGCCGGGACGGTCGCTGCGGCGGGGGTGGTGCTGCCGCGGTTGTTGGCTGACCGGCTGGGCCTGACGACGGGCCTGGCTGAGGTGGTGGCGCGGGCGGGGTTCGTCCCGGTCCGGCCTCGGGGTCGGGCGTTGGTGGATGCGGCGTGCGCGTTGGCGGCCGGAGCGACGTGTCTGTCGGACGTCGAGGCGATGACCGCGCAAGAGGAGATCTTCGGTTCCGGGGGTGGGGCGTCGGATTCCACGATGTTGCGGGCGCTCGACGAGCTGGCCGAGCGACTCGGCGGCGACGGGCTGCCCGGGCGGCGGTTGGCCCGGGCCACCGCGGCGGCGCGGGTCACGGCGTGGGAGGCGATCGTGGCCCGGCATGGGCAGCTGCCCGCGGTGGCGGTCGCCGGCCAGGAGCTGACCCGACCCGCCACTGAGCCAGGAGACAGGCCGCGACCGGTGCTGGTGGTCCGGCTGGATGCCACCTTGATCGAGGCCGCCAGCCCCAAGGCCCAGGCGGCCGGCAACTACAAGGGCGGGTTCGGCTTTCACCCGTTGACCAGCTGGTGCACCAACATCGGAGACGCGTTGGTGGTGATGCAGCGCCCGGGCAACGCCGGCTCGTTCACCGCGGCCGATCACCTCGCGGTACTCAAGGCCTCCTTCGCCCAGATCCCCGCCCCGTGGCGCACCGACGTGCTGGTCAGCATCGACGGCGCGGGCGCCTCCCACGACGTCATCGACTACCTCACCTCGCTCAACACCGCACCCACGCACGGGCGGCGGGGCCGCCGGGTGGAGTACACCATCGGCTGGCCAGTCGACGAACGGACCCTGGCCGCAATCGAGCAACTACGCCCCAGCGACTGGGGTGCCGCGGTGCACGCCGATGGCGCCCTCGACCCCGCCGCGCAGGTGGCGGAGTTGACCGGGATCCTGCGCCACAGCCCGGGCGGCGACCGGCTGGCAACCTGGCCGGCCGACATGCGCGTCATCGCTCGACGCACCCCGCGCCCGGTCGGCAAGCCGGCCAAGCTCGGTGAACACCCCGACTGGGAGTACGGCGCGTTCGTCACCAACACCCCCAGCGGGCAGGTCCAGTTCCTCGACGCTCGGCACCGCACCCAGGCCCACGTCGAAGACCGGATGAAGCAGTTCAAGGCCTGCGGCGCCCGCAACCTGCCCTCCATCGACTACGGCCGCAACGCCGCCTGGCTGCAACTGGCCGCCCTGGCCACCTCGCTGACCGCCTGGCTGCGCCACCTCGCACTCGACGGCGACCTGGCCAAGGCCTCCACCAAAACGCTGCGTTTCCGGATCCTGTCCGCCCCGGCGCGGCTAATCAGCCACGCCAGACGACGGATCCTTAAGATTCCACCCGGCTGGCAATGGTCCGGCGACCTGGCCACCGCCTGGGACCGCCTTCACGCCCTCCACCCCAGCTGACCGTGGGCCACCGCCCGTCCCAACCACCCGTGACACCCGGCCGGCCGTGGAACCCGGCGCCCACCCGAGCACCCTCGGGCGCCCCGCCACGCGCACCACCACCTTCCCACCACCAATGATCCACAACTCAGACGATCATGAGACTGTAGACCAGTGTGAATGATCTAGGC
>JBATXM010000092.1:0-1640 GCA_049673305.1 Pseudonocardiaceae bacterium
CGGCATAAATCGCTGGAAAGCCCGGTGCCCGGAAAGCGGGCACGCCGGGTTTGGAGGGAGGCTGCCCGGAAAAGGCCCGAGTTCACGCGAAATGAACGCGGGACCTCGCTGGGCAGCCCACCCTACCCTGCAAGCACGGTTCTACAGTGTCGAAGATGGCGGCCCGATTCAAGACCACCATCCAGACACCCGTCGGACCACGCACCTGCTTCCAGGCCAGCGTTGAACGCAACGGCAGAAACCCGCTGGTGGCACGGTTCGGTGGCATTCCATTGCGGCGCAAAAAGAACGCGGTCCTCACCGACCGCTATCCTCTCCCGGCCATCGTCCGCCGCAAAGAGCTGATCACGCGGCTTCTGGCAGGCGAGTGCGAGATGTGCGGGCAGACCGGCACGGTGGATGTTCACCATGTCCGCAGGCTCGCTGAGCTCGACAGACCGGGACGGTCACAGCCCGTGTGGGCACAACTCATGGCGAAACGACGACGCAAGACTCTCGTGGTCTGCTCGCCCTGCCACGACACCATCCACGCGCGGCAACCAACCGCGACACCCACGCAGTAGTCACTGGAAAGCCGGATGATCGGGAAACCATCAAGTCCGGTTTGGGAGGGGGTCGTCGGGAAAAGGACCAGCTTCTGCTGGCACCTCGCCCGACGGCCTACCTCGCCCAGAATCACGGGCCGAGTCCTGGGCCATCTCGGGCCGATCATCTGGCAGGAAGAGGTTCTATACACCTCGGCGTGTCGCGCCAGCCTTGCCGAAAGTGTGCGCGACGATCTCCGCATGACCGAGCGCAAGAAGATCGGGCGCCCCAGCAAGGGTGATCGCGTCGTCACCTGGACCCGCTTGCCCAGAGCACACCGAGAAACAGCGGAAGCACTGGCGGCCGAGTTGGGACAGCCGCTCTCGGAAGTGCTCGCTGCCCTCGTCGCGATTGGCTTCAACCACCGCAGCGAGTTAGCCCTGCCTGCGGCTCGATCGAACCTTCAGGAGGAGTTGCCGCTGGATAGGGCCTCGTAAACGTCTGAGGCGGCCCCTATATAGGGGCCGCCTCAGGGCCTTCGCTCGTCAGAGCCCGGTTCCAGCCGGACCTGACGAAGCTCACTCCCCCGGTCGCCACCGGGGGCAATCAGTTCCCTCCACCAGAGAGGACTGGTGCCGTGACGGTACCTCCTGCCCGCGCGCGCCCGCGAGAGGGCGCGCCGGGTGCATCCGACTCTGTTTTCGACGCATGCGTTCACTGCGTCGAAACGGGATTGCTGGGTGCGCTCCATGCGGCCGTTGACGACCCGCAGCCAGCGCGCCGGGCATCGCGACCGCCGACCCGTGACGACGGCTCCGCGGCTCCGCCTGGAGTGCCATCTGGGACGAGGCAGCCTGCCGGTGGACTGAGGCGCGGGCGGGCCGGGCGTCGTGCGCGGCGTGCCTCGGCGCGGGCGGTGGGCCGGGCTCAAGGCCGGGCCTACGGGCGAGAGCGGGCCCGGCGGCGGGTCGACTCAGGCCGATGGGATCGAGAGCGGAACATTCCGTGGGAGCTATGCCGCCACCAGTTGATCGTTCAGCGTGTCCGCTTCGGAGGTGTGGGTGAAGCCGGGATACCAGCGCCGGTAGTCGTTGGTGAGGGTGTCGTTGAGGACT
>JBATXM010000093.1:0-6738 GCA_049673305.1 Pseudonocardiaceae bacterium
TGGACGACGCCGCGAAGGTGGTGGCGTTGCGGAGCCGGTTGATTGCTCAGCGGCTGGCTGGTGGCGGGGCGATGATGTCGGTGGCGGCGTCCTGTGAGCGGGTGCAGGAATTGCTGTCCGGGTGGTCAGGTCGAGTGGGGATCGCGGCAGTGAACAGCCCGAATTCGGTGGTGGTCTCCGGTGTTACCGAGGTGGTGGCGCAGGTAGCGGCGGTGTGCGTGGCGCAGGGTGTGCGGACGCGGATCATCCCGGTGGGTTACGCCTCGCACTCGACTCAGATCGACGGTATCCGTGCGGAGTTGGTGGAGATATTGGCTGATATTCACCCGCAGTCAGGGCGGGTGCCGATGTATTCCACGGTCGAGGGTGGCTGGTTGGACACCAGCAGAATGGACGCGAAATATTGGTACCGGAACCTGCGTGAGCCGGTCGGGTTCGATCCAGCCGTACGCGAGCTGATCACGGAAGGGTTCGGGGCTTTTGTTGAGATCAGCTCACACTCGGTGTTGACCACCAGCGTCCAGGAAATCCTCAATGAGATCGACACCGATGAGACCGACACTCATCGTGCCGTGGTCACCGGCACGCTGCGCCGTGACGACAGCGACCTCCAGCGGTTCACCACCTCCGCCGCGGAACTGTTCGTGCGTGGTCTGCCCATCGACTGGACAGCCGTTATCAGCCAGGGCCGGCGGGTGGAGCTACCGACGTATGCCTTCCAACACCAACGCTACTGGTTGGAGGAGGCCGAGGCTCCCGCTTCCGGCCCACTGGTTGTTGACGAGGTTGAGAGTAAGTTCTGGTCCGCGATGGAACGGGAGGACCTCGACGAGCTGACCACGACTCTCGCGCTCGACAGTCATGATCAGCAGTCCTCCCTGAGCACGGTTCTGCCTGCTTTGTCAGCATGGCGTCGCCAGCGCTGCAGGCAGTCCACCGTGGACTCATGGAGGTACCGCATCAGGTGGAAGTCGATCGCCGACAACGACGAGCCGGCGTTGTCTGGAACCTGGCTTGTGGTGACGCCGACGGATCACACCGACAATAAAACGGCAGCGGTTCTGCTTGATGGTCTGGCCGTCTACGGCGCCCGTGTCGAACGGTTCACGGTGAACGGGCGCGACGCGGACCGTTTCGCGGTAGCTAAGCACATCCGCGAGGTCCTCGCCAAGGTGGGTGAGGTGAGCGGGGTGGTGTCCCTGCTCGCGCTCGAGGAGTGCAGGCACCCGGAGTTCCCAGCGTTGACCGTTGGCATGGCTGGCCTGCTCACGCTGATCCAGGCGTTGGGTGACAGCGAGGTGAACGCGCCGCTGTGGTGTGTCAGCCACGGTGCGGTGGCTGTTTCCGCGCAGGAGGGGGTGGTCAGTGCGGGCCAGGCGTCGGTGTGGGGCCTTGGGCGGGTGGTTGCTCTCGAACATCCGAACCGCTGGGGCGGGCTGGTCGACCTGCCTGAGGTCGTGGATGAGCAGGCGCTGCGGCGTCTCGCCGCAGCGCTGGGAGGTGCCGAGGGTGAGGACCAGCTCGCGGTGCGGGCCTCGGGGACGTTCGTGCGCAGGCTGGTCCGCGCACCACTGACGGACAGCAAGGGTACCCGCCAGTGGACGCCGCGGGGCACCGTGCTGGTGACCGGCGGCACCGGTGGGGTGGCAGCCCACGTCGCGCGCTGGTTGGCGACCCACGGTGCCGAACACCTGGTCTTGACCAGCCGGCGCGGGCTCAAGGCCGAGGGCGCCGCAGAGCTGGCCGAGGAGCTGGCCACGCTGGGGACCGAGGTGACCGTGGTTGCCTGTGACGTAGGGGACCGCGAAGCCCTGGCTCACCTGCTTGCCGGAATACCACCAGACCGTCCGTTGACCGCTGTCGTTCACGCAGCCGGGGTGCCCACGCAGCGCACCGTGGACGACACCAGCATGGCCGAGTTCGCCGACGTCCTGTCGGGCAAGGCAGCCGGCGCCGCGCACCTGGACGACCTGCTCGGCGATCAGCCGTTGGACGCGTTCGTGCTGTTCTCGTCGAACGCGGCTGTCTGGGGCGGTGGCACCCAGAGCGCGTATGCGGCGGCGAACGCGTTCCTCGACGGGTTGGCGGAGCACCGCAGGGCCCGCGGTCTCGCCGCGACATCGATTGCCTGGGGCGCCTGGGACGGCGGCGGCATGTCTACCTTCTCCACGCAGATCCAGATCCAGCTCTCGCAGTCAGGTCTGTCCCTCATGCCCCCGGACATGGCCGTTTCCGCTCTGGTGCAAGCCGTTGAGCACGACGAGACCTGCGTGGTCGTCACCGACATGCACTGGGACAGGTTCGCGCCACGGTTCACCTCGCTGCGCCCCGCTCCGTTGTTCATGGAGCTGCCCGAGGTGCGACAGGCCCTGAGCGGCTCCGACAGCGAGGTCACGGTCGGAGCCGAGCGGCCGGTGCCGGAGCTGGTACAGCGTCTTGTTGGTCTTCCCGAAGTCGAGCAGTCTCGTGCCCTGGTGGAGTTGGTGCGGACCGAAGCGTCCACGGTGCTGGGCCACTCCGCGACGAGCACGGTCACGGCGGGACGGGCGTTCAAGGAGGTCGGGTTCGATTCGTTGACTGCGGTCGAACTACGCAACCGCCTGACTGCGGCCACCGGAGTACGCCTCCCCCCTGCTGTCGTCTTCGACTACCCCACCCCGAGGGCACTGGCCGAGCACCTGCGCACGGAACTGGACATCCTGGGGGTCGCAGCGTCCCCGGCTGTGCTGGCCGAGTTGGACACCCTGAAAAAAACACTGGAGGAAGCACTCGCGACCGCAGCCGGCGACGAGGGGCTGCGCGCAAATGTGTCCGCGCGATTGCGGGCATTGGTTGCCAGATGGGAGACCGTGACCAGCGCGTCCGGTGTTGATGAGGAGTTCGACCTCGAAGGGGCAACCGACGACGAGATCTTCCAACTCGTCGACAGTGAGTTCGGCCGCACGGAGCAGTGACTGCCGCGACCACGGCGAGCCACGTCAAGGAGCTGACCTGTTATGGCAAACGACGACAAGCTTCGTCAATACCTGAAGCGCGTGCTCGCTGACGCTCGCAGTGTCCAGAAGCGCCTGCACGCGGTCGAAGAGGAGAAAAACGAGCCGATCGCGGTTGTGGCGATGGCGTGCCGGTTCCCGGGCGGGGTCTGTTCGCCGGAGGATCTGTGGCGGTTGGTGGCGGACGGGGTGGATGCGATTTCGGAGTTTCCGGCGGATCGCGGGTGGGATCTGGAGGGTTTGTTTGATCCGGATCCTGATCGGGCGGGGAAGTCGTATGTGCGCGCGGGCGGATTTCTGCATGATATGGCGCTGTTCGATCCTGAATTTTTTGGGATCTCGCCGCGTGAGGCGTTGGCGATGGATCCGCAGCAGCGGTTGCTGTTGGAGACGTCATGGGAGGTGTTCGAGCGAGCGGGAATCGATCCGACGTCGTTGCAAGGCAAGGACATCGGCATATTCAGCGGCATCGTCTACCACGATTTCGCTACGCGTCTGCACCCGGTGCCGAACGAGATTGAGGGCTACTACGGTACCGGTATTGCTGGCAGCATCGCGTCGGGCCGGGTGTCGTACACGCTGGGGTTGGAGGGGCCGGCCATCACGATCGATACGGGGTGTTCATCGTCGTTGGTGGCGGTTCATCTCGCGGCGCAGTCGCTGCGACAGGGCGAGTGTTCGATGGCGTTGGCCGGCGGCGCGACGGTCATGGCGTTGCCGGGTGCGTTTGCCGAATTCTCCCGGCAGCGGGGGTTGGCGGTGGATGGTCGGTGTAAATCGTTTGCGGCTGGTGCTGATGGGACGTCGTGGTCTGAGGGTGTTGGCGTGTTGTTGTTGGAGCGGTTGTCGGTTGCCCAACAATGGGGGCATCCGGTGTTGGCGGTGGTGCGGGGATGCGCGGTGAATCAGGATGGTGCCTCCAACGGGTTGACCGCCCCCAACGGCCCCTCGCAGCAGCGGGTGATCCGGCAGGCGTTGGCCAGCGCCCGGTTGTCTGCGGGAGATATCGATGTGGTGGAGGCTCACGGCACCGGGACCACGTTGGGAGACCCGATCGAAGCGCAAGCCCTACTGGCGACGTATGGCCAGGGCCGATCGGCGGATCGTCCATTGTGGCTGGGGTCGTTGAAATCCAACATTGGTCATACCCAGGCTGCGGCGGGAGTGGCTGGTGTGATCAAGATGGTGATGGCGATGCGGCACGGGATACTGCCCAAGACGTTGCACGTGGATGCGCCCTCACCGAAAGTGGATTGGTCAACGGGTGCGGTGAAGTTGCTGACCCAGGCCCGGGAATGGATACAAAACGGCCAGCCACGCCGAGCAGGTGTGTCGGCCTTTGGCGTCAGCGGAACCAATGCGCACCTGATTCTCGAGCACATTGCACAGCCCGATCCGCTTCCCGAGTCGGCGCCCGTGCTGGTGGTGCGGCGGGAGAGCTCCGATCGTGTGGTGCCCTTGGTGGTGTCGGGGTGTGGTGTGGGTGGGATGCGGGCCCAGGCGGGGCGAGTGGCCTCGTTCGTGGGTGAGCACACTGAGATCGGTGTCGCTGATATTGGGTGGTCGTTGGTGACCACCCGGGCAATGTTGCCCGATCGGGGCGTGGTGGTGGCTACCGGTCGGGAGTCAGCGCTAGCTGGATTGGGAGCATTGGCGCGGGGTGAGTCGGCGTCGGGGATGGTGTCGGGTGTAGCGGATGTCGCGGGCCGGGTGGTATTCGTTTTTCCCGGTCAAGGCGCGCAGTGGGTGGGAATGGGCCGGGAGCTGATGTGCTCGTCACCGGTGTTCGCCGAGTGGATGGATCGGTGCGCGGCGGTGTTGGCACTGCGGGTGGACTGGTCGTTGCCTGAGGTGTTGAGCGATGAGGCGTTGTTGGGTCGAGTAGAGGTGGTGCAGCCGGCGTCGTGGGCGGTGATGGTGTCGCTGGCGGGGTTGTGGTCGTCGGTGGGGATACGCCCGGATGCGGTGGTGGGGCACTCGCAGGGGGAGATTGCGGCGGCGTGTGTGGCGGGTGGGCTGTCACTGGACGACGCTGCGGCGGTGGTGGTCGCACGCAGCCGGCTGATCAGCCAACGACTGGCCGGTGGTGGCGCGATGATGTCAGTGGCGGCGCCCCCAGACCAGGTCCAGAAGCTGCTGTCCAGATGGCCACACCGAGTCGGCATCGCGGCGGTCAACAGCCCCAGCTCAGTAGTCGTCTCCGGTGCCAGTGACGTAGTAACACAACTAGCAGCCGTGTGCGCAACTGAAGGTGTGCGAACGCGGATAATCCCGGTGAACTACGCCTCCCATTCAACCCAGATCGAGAATATCCGCGAAGAATTGTCGCAGGTACTCGCAGACATCCGCCCCCAGCCAGGGCGGCTGCCCCTGTATTCCACGGTCGAACCTGAGTGGCTGGACACCACCACCATGGACGCGGATTACTGGTATCGGAACCTGCGTGAACCGGTCGGATTCGACCCAGCCGTACGAGAACTGATCACAGCGGGCTACCGGACATTTATTGAGGTCAGCCCGCACCCCGTGCTGACCACCAGCATCCAGGAGATTCTCGACCACACTGACACCGCCCCCGCAGTTGTCACCGGCACGCTGCGCCGCGACGACGGTGACCTCCAACGATTCACCACTTCCACCGCCGAACTATTCGTCCGTGGTCTTCCTGTGCAATGGCCAGCCCTGGTGGGTGAAGGCCGACGAGTCAACCTCCCGACGTATGCCTTCCAACACCAGCGTTATTGGTTGGAGTCACCGAGTCCGGTGGGGGATGTGTCGGGTGCGGGGTTGGCGGCGGTGGAGCATCCGTTGTTGGGTGCGGTGGTGGGGTTGGCTGAGGGTGCCGGGGTGGTGCTCACCGCCGGGCTCGCGCTGGTCACCCACCCGTGGTTGGCCGACCATGTGGTGTCGGGCACCACGGTGGTGGCTGGTGCGGTGTTGGTGGAATTTGCCATCCGCGCTGGCGACGAGGTCGGCTGCCCAGTGCTGGAAGAACTGGTGATCCAGGCACCGCTGTTGCTCCCGGAACGGGGCGGGGTACGGATACAGGTCACGGTAGGCGACGGTGACCACACCGGGCGGCGACCGGTGAGCATCCACTCCGCACCCCACGATGCCCCCACCACCGCGACATGGACCTGCCACGCCCAAGGACACCTCGCCAACACCAGCGCTGAACCCGGCACCGACTTGAGGACGTGGCCGCCGGTGGGGGCGCAGCCGGTGAGCCTGGAGAATTTTTATCAGCGGCAGGCTGAGGCGGGATATGAGTACGGGCCGATGTTTCAGGGTTTGCGGGCGGCATGGACGAGGGACGGGGAGGTGTTCTCCGAGGTCGCTTTGCCGGAGGACCAGCGTGGTCAGGCATCCGGGTTCGGGTTGCATCCGGCGCTGCTGGATGCCGCCCTGCACGCCACCGCGCTCGCTGTCACCGAGGGTGCTGCTGAGGTGGGAGACGGTGAGGTGCTGTTGCCATTCTCCTGGAACGGGGTTGCGCTGCACGCATCGGGTGCGTCGGTGTTGCGGGTGCGTGCGGTGTTGGCGGGGGTTGGGGTCGTGTCACTGCAATTGGCTGATCAGTTTGGTCAGCCAGTGGCGTCGGTTGACTCGCTTGTGTTTCGTCCGGTGTCGGTTGAGCGGTTGGGTGTGGGGCGAGGTGATGTGGGTGGTTCGTTGTTTGGGGTGCGGTGGGTTGAGGTGTTGGTGCCGTCGGGGGTGGAGGCTGGGGCACGTGTGGTGTGGGTGT
>JBATXM010000094.1:0-7290 GCA_049673305.1 Pseudonocardiaceae bacterium
CCTCGCCACACGCCTGCGCGACAAAGCCGAACAAGTCTGGCTGTTCACTCGAAACCTCGCCGTGCCCTGGACAAACAACGCCTCGGAGCAGGCCCTCAAAAGCCCCAAACGACACCAAGCCGTCTCCGGCTACTGGCACACGCTGACCACACTCGCCCAATACTGCCGTGTCCGCTCCTACCTCCTCAGCGCCCACAACCACGGCGTTCGCGCCATCGACGCCATCCACAACGCCCTCAACGGCAACCCCTGGCTCCCCACACCCGCAACAGCCTGACATCACAGCCCAACCCGTGAATGGACCCTCACCGGGGCTCAGCGGAACTCACGGGATGTCGCACAATGCTCCCCGCCGCAAGGGCAGCGGGAAATTGGCCCGTATACCACCGCGGGGTGGAGACAAAACCCAGCCGAAAATCCCGGGATCTGTATCCAGATCGCCCGGTGAGGCAAAATGGGAGTACGGTGAAGTTACTGAGGACATTTCGAGCGTCAGCGTTCACGTCGGCGCCGTCGTCAGCGCACGACGGTTTCGGTTTCCATGTGGGGAACCGGAGGCAGGAGCGCCGGCATGGGCATTGTCAGGTTAACCATGATCATGATCTACTTTACTAAAGTAAACACAAGATGTGGTGGTCATGCTCGACACACAGTTGGACATTTTGTGTTTGTGTTAGTAAAGTAGATCATGATTATGGTTAACCTGACAATGCCGTCGGCTGATACCCGGGGTGGAGCACCGCCAGTCGAAGTATCTGAACAACCGGGCCGAGAACTCCCACCAACCGACCCGGCAGCGCGAAGGCGCGATGAAACGATTCCGCTCACCCGGTGGAGCCCAACGGTTCCTGTCCGCCTTCAGCGCCATATCACCCCACTTCCGACCCCACCGCCACCGACTCACCGCAGTCCAGTACCGACACGAGATGACCACCCGATTCACCACCTGGAACCAGGTCACCAGACTGGCCCCCGCAGCCGCCTGACCACCACGCCACAACCACCCCATCCCGACCCAAAGCTGCCCCGGAAACCCGCATCAGCCACCAAATTGACAGTGCCATCATGGCAGGGCTCTCGGCGTATCTGGGCGCTACCCCCAGAGCGACCCAGCGGCTCGCCAGTGCCCCGAACAGTGATCACCGGGGTCGCGCGATGTCCCCGCCTCCCCCACTTTTTCCCGCTCTCGAAGTTGACGATGCCAGTCCAACTGCCTCTTGACATTGGGTATGAGGCCACGGCCGCTGGGATGCCGTGATCGTACGTTCACTCGAACGGGTTCATGTCCGAAGTATCTCCAAGCGACGGTCGAGCAGAACTCGGCTCGACCGTGTTCCGCATAGTGGAACCGAGGCTCGTGCACCGTCTATGGCCAAGCGATCCTGACCACGAGGGGAGACCAATTTACATTGGCAACAATCAGGCAACTTGCCGCTGTGGCGACATTAATCATGACACAACGTCAAAAATGACACTAAGACGTTACTGCACATAATTTGGAGTAGGAATGCGTTATTCTAGCATCGCGATCGAGCCTATGCTAGGCCTCGATCGGGGCACGCTGGTTGACCTCACGCAGCACGAGATCCAAGCACTGCGGACCGAGTTCAACCTAGCGGACGCCCACACGCATCAGCGGCAGTCATCGAGCCAACGCAAGATCATTGAACAGCTTCCCATGCTATGGTATGAGGCTGAGCAAGGATTACAGGAAACGTATGAACATCGTTTCACTGAAGCGTTCTTCCGGTTACGCGGGCAGCCGACCGTGTTGGCTAAAGGAAAAACGCTGCTCTCCTACGCCGCGTCGATCTCTACGATGGTTGCGGCCATGTTCCTCAAGCAGCATCGGATGGCCGTCACACTAGTGGAGCCGTGCTTCGATAATCTGCATGATGTGCTGGCGAATGTTGGTGTGCCGACGTATCCGATCGGCGAGTCCGCGCTCACTAACCCAAATATGATTTACAGTGAACTCGAGCGGCACGTCCGTACTGATGCACTGTTCTTGGTTGATCCGAATAACCCCACCGGATACAGCCTGCTAGCGCACGGACGTAAAGGCTTCGAGGAAGTGGTGCGTTTTTGCCGGGACCACGGCAAACTGCTGTTGATCGACTTTTGTTTTGCCGCATTCACTCTATTCGATTCCAAGCTCGCGCGTTTCGACGTTTACGAACTGCTGGAAAATTCCGGTGTGACTTATATGGCGATCGAGGACACCGGCAAGACCTGGCCGGTGCAGGATGCTAAGTGCGCGATGATTACAGTCAGCGATGATATTAGAGAGATGGTCTACAATATTCACACCAGCGTGTTACTGAACGTGTCGCCGTTCGTTTTAAACATGCTGACGCGGTATATCGATGATTCAATTGATGATGACTTCTGCTCGATACGTGACGTACTCATGCGCAACCGTGAGATCGCGCGCAACACCCTAGACGGGTCCATCTTGGAATACCAGGAACCGGTCGTGCCGGTCAGTGTGGCTTGGTTTCGGATCGACCATCCGAAGCTGACCGCATCGGAGCTACAGTCCGATCTTCTCGGCGAGAAAGTGTACGTGCTGCCCGGCCGATATTTCTACTGGAGTCAGCCGAGCAAGGGTGACAGCTTCGTCAGGATCGCGCTAGCTCGGGACCCGGAGATGTTCGCCACCGCGATGACCCGACTGCGCCAGGTACTTGATTGCCATGTCTGGTAACGTGTACGTCGATGCGGCACTGTTCCTCGGCATGAACAGCGCCGATGAGTCAGTGCGGATCGCCTGCAAGTCATTTTTTGCCGCTCGGCTGTTCGGCCGCGTGGTGATGAGTTTGGAGCAGATCGGCCGATGTGACGACCTGGTGTGGCGGTTCCCGCGTACGGTACAAGACGCCTATTACCCGTTCATGGACAACCTGCACACGGATATGCGCATCGAGCGACGGGGCTATGACGAGACCGACATGCGGCTCGGCCTGATGATCGAGCTGGACGGCTTGGCCATGCACGAACGGTTGCTGGCGGCAATGGTGTTGAATGGGGACGGCGTGCTGTGGTCGGTCAGTCCACGGCTGTTGGCACACCGTTCATTGCCAGTACGGCCGCCAGAAACCGACGGTGAGCTGCTGTTTCCGGAAGCGCTGGAACGGCTTTATTGCACCTCGTTGGCGCTTCGCGTGCCGATAGCGGAGTTGTGATGGACAGGCAAGCATGGACCGGGGTGTTCGTCGCGTTGGTAACACCGCTGGACGACGATGGCGAGATCTGCATGCTGGACGTCGCACGGCTGGTCGCCTCGGTACGGCCGCACGTGAACGCGCTAGTTCCGGCGCTCAGCACCGGTGAAGGCTGGGCCCTATCAGACGAGCAGTGGTGCCAGCTGATCACCAGCACCGTGCGTCACGCCGGTGGGCTGCCGGTGCTAGCAGGGATCGAATGTGCAGAGACCACCGAAGTGATCGCCCGAGCGCGACTCGCAGCCAAACTCGGCGCCCGTGCCGTCGTGGTGACCACGCCGTACGGGACCCGTGTCAGTCAGCACGAGATGTACCACCACTACGCCGCCGTGACGCAGGCCACTTCACTGCCTGTGGTCGTGTACCATGAAAGCGCCGTATCCGGCAACAGTCTCCACCTGGACACGCTGGTGCACGTGTGCCGGCTAACGGGTGTGGTCGCGGTCAAAGACTCTGGCGGATTCCCCGCGTTCACGCGGCGCCTGATCGCGGCCCGTCCAGGAGTGTCGATATTTCAGGGCATCGAAACGCTACTGCTGGAGGTTGATGCCGTCGATGGCTATGTCATCGCATTGGCCAACGTCGAACCAGCGCTGTGCGCGGAGCTGCTCGTCGAGCCCTCCGCGATACAGACCACCGAGTTGCAGGCCGCCTGCGATCGATACGGGCTGGCCCGACCGGACTGGTATCGCATGATCAAAGCCGAACTGCACCGACGTGGAGTGCTCACGACAGCTCGAGTTATATCGGACATTGGAGCGTCAGTATGAGGACCATGACGACAGACAGTGCCCTCAAGCGCCTATTCATTCACAACCGCTCGCTGCCCACCGCCGACCGCTATACGCAGATCGAGTGTCTCGAACGCGATTGGATCATACCGAAGATCGCCGCCCTCGCTGCGTGTACACCGCCAATCGGTTCGCGTGCGCAGTGGGGGACGGCGCTTGAGGGACTTCTGGCCAACGAGCAGGAGGGCACCCCCGCCGGTCGCTACCTGGCCGAAAAAGCCAGCCTGAAAGAGTTCACGCTCGTGGTCCGAGAATTCGCGCTGGATGGACTCACAGAGGCTCAGAACTTCTTTCCGATCATCCCCCGATTACCCATCCGCGCGCAGATGGCAGTGGTGCGTGTACTCATCGATGAGTTTGGTTGCGGCAATCTCCAGCAGGCTCACTCGCAACTCTATCGTAATTTGCTGACTGAATTGGGCTTGCCACTGGACTTGAACCACTATCTGGATTACACCAGTGACGAGACGTACGCCTTCTTGAACGTCTTCTACTGGCTGACGCAGCGGGTGCCTGAGGTGGAGTATTTTCTGGGAGCGCTTGCCTATCTGGAGGCGAGTATCCCGGCCGCGTTCACCGTCCAGGTACGAGCGTGCGAACGGCTGGGTATTACGCACGGGCGCTATTACAGCGAGCACGTGCACATCGATGACTTTCACCGGAGGGAGATGCAACTCGCGATTCGCGAATACGAAGCAGCGCACGCCCTGCACCCGACCAAACTGTGGATCGGTGCCCTCCTGCTCTCGGAGTTGATCGGCACTGCCTTCGAGGCTGCGGTGCTGCGAGCGCGGGAGGAAGTGTGAGTAAGCTACGCCACTCGGATCGCAGCTCGATCACGCCAGCCGGCGAATCCCCCACCAGTCATCCAAGTTCCCCGGCAAGCCTGGTGATCGAGCCTCTGCCTGGTGAATGGGTGCGGGTCCAAGTGAACGGGCGGGAGTACGTGATTGCAGCAGCGTGCCCGCACCGCAAGGGGCGACTCGTCTACGGGTACGTCAACGTCCGCAAGCTGCGTATCACATGCCCATTGCACGGCTCGACGTTTGATCTCGCTACCGGCTGCCCAGTCGCAGGTCCCACAACTGAACCGCTGCCGGTGCACAGCGCACGCGCCTTCTGTCCCGACATTGGTACCACAGCCGAAACTCGCCCCGGCCCCGACGATTCGCAACCTGAAGTCGACACCTCAGCCCAAGGCGAGACTCGACAACACGACGGTAGGAGCAGGCCATGACCTCGACCGCTACTGGTACGGCCAAATACGAGCCAGAGCAAGTATGGCTGCCGGCATCTGAACAGCTCTTGGAGTGGGACGCCAGCTTCCACGACCTGCTACTCGGCGACGAGATAAGGATGGCGGCTTTTCGTGCCGCCATTGCCGAGACGGTACAGCCTGACATGACAGTACTCGACCTAGGAACTGGGACCGGAATCCTGGCTCTGTGGGCGTTGGAAGCCGGAGCCGACCGAGTTTACGGGATTGACTTCAACGCATCGGTCCTGCAGACCGCGACCGAACGTGTAGTGGCTGCCGGCTACGGTAAACGTTTTCACCCGATCTGTGGCGTATCCTTCGACGTAAGCCTGCCCGAGCGGGTCGATGTCGTCGTTTCGGAGACCATGGGTAACTTGGCGGACAATGAGGGTTTCGTCGCGATCCTCGCCGATGCCCGCTACCGGCTACTGGCTGAAGGCGGCCTGATGGTGCCTAGCCGAGTAGAGAGTTACCTTGTGCCAGTGGCGGCCGAGCGAGCGCACGAGCAGGTGAGTCGCGGTACGCCGGCGGACGCTGGCGATCCGGCATTGTTCACTGAGCGGCTGCGCCGTCGCGGTGCACGCAGCGTCTTCGATCTCTACTACGATGTGATCATTCCTGTTGACACTTACCTCGCTACGCCGAGGGTGGCTCGGCTGTACGACTTCGCGGCGTCCACCGGCATACCACCTACAGCAGCCTCCTACCAGGTGCCGCTGACCTACACCGTCCAGCGCGACGGACTACTCACCGGCTTCAAGGGCTATTTCGTGGCAACGCTTTCGCACACGGTCGCGCTGGATATATCCAGTGATGACATCGCGGGACGCGCTACCTCCGATAGCTGGAAGCACTGCTACTTACCCATCGCGAAACCGGTAGCAGTCCGGCGTGGCGACCGTATCGGACTAACGTTCAGCCGATCGTGCGCAGGCGGGGCGGCTGGACCCTTCCGCCAGAGCTACCAATGGGACGGTCAGGTTATTTCGCAGGGAACGCCAGTGGCCCGCTTCGCACAGAGCACAACGGAAATTCCGCAGTGAGCACATGGTGTATAATAACACAAACGGCGGGTGACGTGTTCGTTGTTGTACCTCCGTAGGACGGTAAGGCTGATAACACCGTGCCGATGGCGCACGGTTGGAAGTGGCTGGATTTTCAACAGTGGGTTTAACCAACGAGATCTAGTGAGGCTGGGGTCGCAGTGACAGTGTTGCTACCGCAACCGGTCGAGCAAAGCGTGAGCCACGGAACAACAACATATGACGTTGTCGCACTTCACGTACCCATCGCATATAACGCATTTGGGGACTATGATCGCAACGGCGCTCTCTACGCGCTCGCCGAGGACGCCGAGCAATTGCGTTCGATCGCGACTTCCTGGCCCGATCCGTTTCCGAATTATCTTGAAGAGCCCGAGCGAGTGCCGCGGCCGCACCCACTGGCCCGGCCACTGGTGTTGCGGGTCCGCTGCGGGGAGCGGCTGCGGGTAAGACTGACCAATGAACGGCATCGTCAACTTGGGCGGCGGCCTGGCGACTGGGATGATAGGCGGATCGTTTGGGTCGAGGGGGGCTGGGCTGGTGGGCACTGGTGCGCCGTCATACAGGGGTTTCCGGTGGAGATCATCAGTCACTGTGTCTGGCTGTACTACCGGTTCCCGCTCAGCTTCCGCGACGTCGAGGAGATGATGTTGCAACGCGGGATCGTGGTCTCCCACGAAACCATCCGGCAGTGGAGCCGAAAGTTCGGGCAAACCTACGCCAACGCGCTACGACGCCGCCGGGCCCGCCCCGGTGACACGTGGCACCTTGACGAGGTATTCCTCACGATCAACGGTCAGCGGCAGTACCTGTGGCGCGCCGTCGACCAGGACGGGAACGTGCTGGACATCCTGGTCACCTCCCGGCGGGACGCCAAGGCCGCGACCAGGTTCTTCCGCAAACTGCTCACAGGATTGGAGTACGTGCCCCGGGTCCTGGTGACCGACAAGCTGGCCAGCTACGGCGTGGCACAC
>JBATXM010000095.1:0-14868 GCA_049673305.1 Pseudonocardiaceae bacterium
GAGCACTGGTGGGCTGAGCCGGTGTCGCGCCTGTTCGGGCCCCCCGACAGCGGCCGGGTTGGGGCTATCATGAGCGCGGAGGAGCTGCTCGTGAACGCTGGTCAGGAATCGGTGCACCACGCCATCACGGCGGCCTCAGCGCTGGACCCCTCCGCGCTGGAGCAGTTGCACGACGCTGCGCAACGCGCGGCCCGCGCGTACTACGTGACGCCGCCGCTGGTGATGCTCACCGATCTTGTCCGCCTTCGTGACACCGTGTATGAGCAGTTGGATCGTACGCACAAGCCGCGCCAGCAAGCCGAGTTGTACCTGCTTGCCGGCCTGGTGTGCGGTCTGCTCTCCTCGGTGAGCTTCGACCTGGGTCACCCGGAGGTCGCTGATGAGCAGGCGCGCGCAGCGCATACCTACGGGAGCGTGATCGACCACCCCTCGCTGTGCGCCTGGGCTCGGGCGCAACAGGTCAACGCCATGTACTGGACCGCTCGCCCGCGGCGCGCCGCGAGCCTGGCGGCCGCCGCACTGGAGATCGCGCCTGCAGGCACAGCTCGCGTGTGGCTGCACGCCCTACACGCTCGCTCACTGGCGTTGATCGGCGCGCGGCAGGAGGTCCGCGCCGCGCTTGGTGCCGCCGCCGACGAATTGCAGCGTGCGGGAAATGACCCACTTCTGGACGAGATCGGCGGTGAGTTCGGGTGCGATCACTCTCGACTCGCGCTGGCCGCCGGCGCGTCGTTCGTCGCTCTCGGCGACGGCGACCAAGCCGAAACCGAGGCCACCGCTGCTCTGGCGCTGTTCGGCGAGGTGCCCGAACAGTCCCGGTGGGTGGCCGGTGAACTCGGTGTGCGGGCGGATCTTGCCGCCGCCCGCGCCCTGCGCGGTGACCTGGCGGGAGCAGAGGACGCGCTCGTGCCGGTATTCGCGCTGGACGTGGACCGACGCACCGAGGCCTTGACCCAGCGGCTCACCAGTCTGGGGCGCATGCTGGGCTCGGCTCGTTACCGAGACGCCGCCGAAGCAGGCCGCATCGGGGACGCGATCGAGGACTTCACCACCCGTAGCCTGCCCCGCAACGCCACCCGGGCCATCATCAACCCCACCGGATAGACCGGCGCGTCCCGAGGCCCCGCAGTGATCGGCCTCCCGTGCGTCCCAGATTCCGCGTATCGCAGCGCGGTCAACGGTTTGCCTCCCCCAAAAAGTTCCGCTTTCCGAAATACGCGTCGGCATCAGCGGGTTCCATCTCCCACAACGGCCGGCCGAACCAGGTCCGCGTCTGCTCCAGGTGCCCTATATCGGAGCTGACCGTGCCGTCCACCAACCCCGCTGACGTCTGGGCAAGCACGAACCCGGCCAGCGCGTCGGCTTCGAACTTGGTGAGTTCTTCCGGGTATGCCGGGGCTCGCCGCTCGCGCAGATCCCGCACCACGGCCAGACCCATCACCATGCATTCCCGCCTTCAGCTCACCCGCAACATTCTGGACCTGATGGAGGAGGAACGCCCTGGTCTCTGGGCGGACTGAGGCCTCGTGTTCCCGACAAGGACCCTCGGAACTCACGGGCTATCTCTTGCGTGGGCCAGCTGAGGCGAGTGCTTCGTGATCAGGGGAGGTGCGGACACGCGCGCGGGTTCGCGGCATCCGCGGTTGATCGCGATGCTGACTACAGGTTGAGGTTCGGGAGTGAGTCCACGATGTCGAGCGTGCGTATCGACACAGTGACGATCCGGCCGACCAGGTCAAGGATGTAGGTGGGATCGTTGTGCTCGATGGCCCAGTCGTTTGGGTCATTGCGAATGCCTGACGCCTTGTCGATACGGACCTGGTTGGATTCCATCACCCACGCAATGGCTGACCGCGACCCGAGCTCGTAGCCATAGGCCCGCTCCGGGATGGTCCCGATGGTGATCCAGTCGTTGTAGATAATTCGGCTTCGATCCTCGACCTTGGTGCCGTCGGAGTCGTGCGAGTCTGTGACCTTCGGGTGCTTCATCTTGAGCACCCGGTAGGCATCGGGGTGCTGTGGATCGAAGCCGGCCGCATGGGTGTAGGTCCGGCCATGGCTCCACCGACTCGTACTCGGTGTGGAGGTGGGCGAGTTCTCGGCCAGCCTTCGAGAAGGCCCAGAAGTCCCCGGCAACGGCCACCTGCGGGATGCGAGGGAGCAACTTCTTCAAGTCGGCCGCGAAGGCACTGCGGTAGTCGGGCGAGTGAAGGATCCCGTACACGTAGAAGAAGACGTCATCACGGTCGATCGCAGGGTCCAGCTTCCTATAGAAAGCCAGCGCATGGTCCGTCACGTTGTGACGTTGTCCGGCGGCGTCTGGGATCGTGCTGTCGAACAGGCCCGGAGAGTCCCCTACCTCGCGGGCCGACGGTTGACCGTAGACGTACAGCGGAAACAGCGGCACATCGTCGACCCACAGATGGATGTCCGGAAGATCTCGGGTAATGAACGCAGAGAACTGGCTACGGGCGCCAACCGTCGACACGGCGATAGTCAGGTTCTGTGAGTTCGCATCCGGGAAGACGCGAGGCAGCTGATAGACGGTGTTGTTGAGTCGGCGTCCGGCCTCGACCCAGCGGTGGTGGAACGGCCGGTAGGTCGCGGTCATCACCAGTCGATCGGCTTCGCCATATCGCGTGCCCCGGGCGAGATCCATGAAGTTGGAACGGTCCCAGCTGAATCTCCTCGGATCAAGGTCAACGACTGACCTTGCCTCCTCCGCTCGCTGCCTCAAACTTCCCTTGGCGCCGGGGTGGGACGTAGCGAGCAAGTCGATCTGGGCGTTGTAGTGCCCGATCATGCTCGACACGTTCGACTCGAGCACAGGAAGCGAGCTGTTGTAGTTCCAGGCGTCGCGGTTCGTCTTCAATCCGTTCGTGTGGAGAGAGAAGACCGATGGCTCACTTCCGGGGGCCATAGCGAGATGCGACCGAAACGATTCCGATCGCTGGTTGATCCAGTCGCCATGCTCGTTCGGCTGGATGAGGGTCCAATCCAGGTCATCGAGCGCAGGAGTCCCCTCTTCCCCGGTGGGGAGGGCGTCGGCCAGGATGTCCAGCTGCTCCTGGCGGGTCAGATAATCGCCGATGTCGTGGTAGTGGATGATGGCGCCCGACGCGCAAACGTTGCCGGGCTGTTTCACCAGCAGCATGATCGCCACGGTGTTGCGGCTGCCGATGTCGAAGATCTTCCCACCCTCCTTGCGCGACACCTCGCCCGCCGTTCGCTGGTTGCCTCGCAGGTTGAAGATGTAGAGGTGGTGGAACTCGTCAGTGAGGGTCAGGCGCAGGCCGTCTGCGGTGTTCGAGTCGATGTAGCCGCCGTTGGTCACGAACGCCACCACGCCGCCCTGTGGCGAGTTCAGCAGCCGATCCGAAGCCCAGCGGATCGCCCGCACGTAGCTGTCGTACAGGCTGTTCTTGAGGGTGGCGGTTGAGCGCTTCGCGTACGTTTTGGCGATCGAGGTGTCGAGCCGGGGGTACTTCAGGTTGGCGTTGTTGTCGTTGGCTGATTCCTGTCCGGCCGAGTACGGCGGGTTGCCGAAGATCACGCGGATGTCGAGTGCTTTCTGCTTCGTCGCCCGCTCGTTGTTCACTGGAAACAGGTCCCCGGTGCCGGTGCCATCGCCGGTCTCGCCGAGCTGGAAGGTGTCGGTGAGCACGATGCCGGGAAACGGCTGGTAGCCGTGGTCGGTGCAGCTGAGGCGGGCTCGTTCCTGCCGGTAGGTGGTCTCGATGTTCACGGCGGCGATGTAGTACGCGAGGAGCAGGATCTCGTTGGCGTGCAGCTCCTGGGCGAACTTGCGGTCGAGGTCGTCGGGGCCGATGAAGCCGGACTGCAGCAAGCGGGTCATGAAGGTGCCGGTGCCCGTGAATGGGTCGAGGATATGGACCCCCTCGTCGGACAGGCTGGCGCCGTCGAAGTGCTCAGCCAGGGCGGCCTCGGTCGCCCGGATGATGAAGTCGACCACCTCGATAGGCGTGTAGACAATGCCCAGGGACTCGGCCACCTTCGGGAAGGCGATCTTGAAGAAGTGGCCGTAGAGATCCTTGATGATGCGTTGGCGTGCCTGCCCGTCGTTGGGGGGTATGCGTCCGACTCGGCGGCGAATCGACGCAAAGAAATCGTCCAGCTTGTCGGTCTCGGTCTGGAGCTGGTGCTGATCGAGCACGTCGACAATCCCGCTCATGGCCACCGACACCGGGTTTGCCTCGCCGAATGCGTCGTCGCCGAACAGGGCTTCGAAGATCGGCCGGGTGATCAGGTGCTGGGACACCATGGATACGGCGTCGTCTCTGGTGATGCTGTCGTTCAGGGTGGTGTGGAGCTCGGCCAGGAACTCGCCGAACGTCGCTGCCGCATCGGGCTGTTGCCCGAGGATGGCGGTGATCCGGGTCTCGTGGCGGGCCGCCATCTGGGACACATCGCGGGCCCAGTTCTCCCAGTAGCCGCTGGAGCCGACCTTCTGGACGATCTTTGTGTAGATCGCGCCGGTCCATTCATCGTACTCGAACAGCCGGCCTTGAAGGTCGGGCCCGTCGTCGGGTCCGATGATGTTGACGGGGATTACCTTGATCGGGTCGTCTGGATCAGTGCCGGGCTTGGTCGAGCCCAGGGCTATGCGGTTGATGTAGGCGTTGAAGCGCTCGTCGTGGGCACGCAGTGCCTGGAGAACCTCCCAGACGGCGTCGTAGTCGGCGTTCTTGTCCAGGGCAGCCGCCGGATCGAGGCCAGCCGTGATGGCGATCGGCAGGATCACGTACCCGAGCTGCTTGCCCGGAGGCTTGCGCATCACTCTGCCGACCGCCTGGACGATGTCGATTTTCGAGCGTCGGGGCGTGAAGAACATCACGGCGTCGAGTGCAGGGACGTCGACGCCCTCGGTGAGGCACTTGGCGTTGGTGAGCACCCGGCACACGCCGTCAGGAGGGGTCTCCTTCAGCCAACGGATGTCGGTGCGTCGACTGCTGATCTTGGTGGTTCCGTCGACGTGCCGAGTGGGAACCGCCAGCGGCGTGATCTGGTCACCACCGGGACCTGCCTGGAGCTGGTCAAAGTAGGCGTCGGCCACCTGCTCGAACTGTTGGGCGAACCGCTCGGAGTCGGCGATCTTCGACCAGAACGCCACGGCCCGCTGCATGACCGGCTCTTCACCCGTGAAGCCAGCACCGGCAGCGCCGGGCAGCTTCGCCAGCCCTGAGAGGCAACCGACGAAGCGGGCCACGTCAGGCAGGCTTAGCTCGCCGTTCGTCGAGAGCAGGTCTTGGAACGACTCGCTCACTGCGGACTCGTCAACGGTGAGGATCAGGACCCGATAGTCAGCCAGCAGTCCCTGCTCCACAGCCTCGCCGAAGCCCAGCCGGTGGAACTCCTCCCCGAAGAACTCGGGATCGTCCATGGAGGCCAGGATCGCGTTGGCTTCCTTGGCCGCATCGGCGGCCACCGGCTTGAACAGCCGCGGGGTCGCGGTCATGTAAAGCCGCTTAGCAGCGGGGATGATGGCGTTGTCGTGCACCAGTGCAAACGCGCTGTCCTCGCCCCCGACGCTGGCCACTCCTGCGGTGCGGTGCGCCTCGTCGCACACCACGAGGTCGAAAATGTGGCCGGTGGCGGCCTGCGTGTCGGCGACGACCTGGATCGACTGATAGGTCGAGAACACAACCGTCATCTCGTCGGCAGAGAGATTGTGAACACCGGCCTCGATGAGGGCCACGGGGTCGGTGGTGGGTGGCACGACAAGGTCATGCGGCGTGGCGTTCTCGCCTTCGATCGGCTTGCCAGCAGTGGCGTCGGAGCAGACAGCGAAGGGCCGGATCGGCACATCGCACTCCGCCGTCCACTCCTTGAGTGATTGGGCCACCAGGGCGATCGAGGGTGCGAGGAAGAGCACCGACTTACCGGCACCGGCGTGTTCCTCGGCGATGCGCAGTGCGGTGAACGTCTTGCCGGTACCACACGCCATGATCAGCTTGCCGCGCTCGGCCTTCCCGAAGCCGGCCCGAACGGCCTCGACGGCCTTGACCTGGTGCGGTAGCAGTACGTGGCGGGCCGTGGGCTTGAGACCCGCTGGGTTCGTGACGTCGTACGACGACCAGTCGACGGTCATCGCCTCGAGGTTGTCGATGCCGATCCGCTCGACCGGAACGGCGTGGCCCTCCAGGGACTTCTCGGCGTTGGTCGACCACAGGTCGGTGGTGGCCACGATGATGCGACGTGACCACTGCTTCTGGCCCGAGAGGGCGACGAAGGAGTCGATCTCCTCCTTCGTCAGGGTCACGGTGGGCGCGTAGCACTTGCACTGGATCGCGATCAGGCGTCCTTACCGAGTCGCGCGCGACGAGATCGACGCCGATGTCCACGCCACTCCGGCCAGGCCAGTCCATCCACCTCCAGACCTCGGAAAACTGCTGCCCGAAGGTGCGATCGGTCTGGAAGGCGTGGAGCATCAGACGCTCGAATCGATCGCCTTTGTCGTGCTCGTCAGTGGCGATCGCCCGGATGTCGGCCAGCACCTGCTCAACCGGCGTCATTGATCACCCTCTCGAGGCTCGGTCATCTTGCGAGTCTTGCATCGAGCTGCCATGCGCCCGGGAAGAGGTGGGCACTCGCTCCGAGCGGCCGAGGAAGGTTACAACTTTGGATCTGGTTCGGCGGGGCAACGTCGCAGCGGCATCCTTGAACAATTGAACCCGAAACTCTCACCGCGCTGGACCGGTGTCCGGAAAAGATCATTTACTGGCACCTGGGGCGCGGCGTCACCGGGACGGTCGACACGACAGTGACGACGTCCACTACACCCAGATCCACCGGCAGACACTCGCTGACGACCTTCAGCTCACCGGCCAGGCGCAGCGGTGTAATGCAGCAGCATCATGGCGCCGTCCGGCCACCGCACGGCCAAGGAACCACGAACCACCCAGGATCAGAAGACGAACCAGAGCGTTATCTTGCTCCACGCGGCCGATGACGCCAGGCTCGGTGACGATCGGCTATCGCCTGGTGCCCAGCGGCTCGCGCTGGCAGCGGCGGATGAGGGTGAGGATGATGGAGAAGATGAGGAACACCGCGGGCCCTTTCGGGGCGACTGTGACCGTCAATGACGCGGTGTTGTTGGCACTGGCCGAGCCTGACTCGCTGGAACCGGGCTTACTGCCTGCTGACCCGTATTGGCTGGAAGTCAGCCAAGATGTTCCGTCGGCGCCAGGTGTGCGGCCGTTCGGGTTGACCTGCACCACTCCAGTTCCAGAGGAGAAGATCGTCATCAGTGCTGGGCTGTCCTATGACCCGGTTCGCCAGATCACTGTCGACGCCGATGGCGTGCCGGCGATTTACCCGACCGGACGCAGGCAAGCGACGCACAGCCGGCAAACCACCAAGGAGGACGGCCAGACCTGGTCCGACCACCCCGTCGACGACTGAGTCGTCTTCGGATATCAGGGGAGTCAGGAGAAGAACGTGTCCGTGGTTGTCATCACCCGCCGGCACGACCCGACGGCCGACCTGGTAATCCTGCGTCTTGCTGCACGTGGCGTGCCCGTGGCCCGGTTCGACTTGGGCGATTTTCCCCAGTCCTTGACCGTCGCCGGCCGTCTTGCCTCTGGCACAAGCCGATGGAACGGCACGATTGTTACCGAACACCGGACTATTGAGCTAGCCGACGTGGACGCGATCTGGTACCGCAAACCGACTCGGTTCGTCTTCCATCCCGCGATGACTGTCACTGAACGCGTCTGGGCCGAGAGGGAGGCCAAGAGCGGATTCGGTGGCCTGCTGGCAGCTCTGCCGGCGAAGTGGGTCAACCATCCACACCTGATCAGCGCTGCCGAGCGGAAACCGGTAAACCTCTCGCTGGCCGGCACATGTGGACTCACCGTCGCCGACACCCTGCTCACCTCGGACCCGGAGGAAGCTAAGGCGTTCTGTGTCGACCATCCGGGCGGCGTGGTGTACAAGAGCCTGCGTGGGGGGCCGCGCACCGAAAATGGGCAAGTCGTAGCCCTCTACACCACAGCGGTAACCGCAGCCGAGATCACCAAGGGTGTGGCCCACACCATGCACCTATTCCAGGAGCGCATCCACCCGAAAGCCTTCGAGGTTCGCCTGACCGTGGTCGGTGAGAACATGTTCCCCTTGCGCATCGACGCCCGTACCGAAGTCGGGCGAGGCGATTGGCGCGCTGACCACGACGAACTGGACTACAGTATCACCGAGGTTCCAGCCGACGTGCGTCATGGCGTCAGGGCGATGATGAAACATCTGGGGTTGGTCTATGCCGCAATCGATTTCATTGTTGATGACCAGCGACAATGGGTCTTCACGGGGGACGTCAACCCGAATGGGCAATGGGCTTGGGACCACCCGTTACGCGACGCAATCGCCGACGCCTTGGCCGACGAACTGGGAGGGACTAACTCGTGACCACCACGCTGGATCCGGCCGCACTGTGGCGTGCTGAGTTGGTGAAAACTCTCGTCGCCCGAGGGGTCTTGACCGATCCGGTGTGGCGCGAGGCATTCGCCACCGTGCCCCGCGAGGTGTTCGTGCCCCGCTTTGCCCGCCGCGAGCAGGGTGGGCAACTGGTGCACTACGACCATGCCGCCGAAGGCGGAACCGTGGATTTTTTTGCTGCCGTCTATTCCGACACGTCTCTGATCACCCGCTTCAACGCGGCCGGGGTCGCCACCTCATCCAGTTCTCAGCCATCGCTCATGGCCATCATGCTGGACCGGCTCGACATCCGTGATGGACATACGGTGCTGGAGATCGGGGCTGGGACCGGCTACAACGCCGCCCTGCTCACACACCGCCTCGGCAATGAGGCCGTGACCACGATTGATGTGGATCCTGACATCGTCCTCGAAGCTGAATACGCCCTCACCCACGCGGGATACCATCCGACAGTCGTGTGCGGCAACGGAGCCGACGGCGTGCTCATCCGAGCACCGTTCGACCGGATCATCGCCACCTGCGGCGTGTCCCGCATTCCCAAAGCGTGGATCACCCAGACGAAGCCGGGTGGGAGAATCCTGGCCAACATCAGCCTTGGACTCATCGCGCTAACCGTGACTACCGATGGCACCGCCATCGGTCAGTTCGACACTGAATCCGCCGCGTTCATGCCCTTGCATGACGAGCCAGCCGACACCACCCCGCCGCTGCGCGATATCCTAGCGATGACCCGCGGCGACGGCGTTACCAGGAGGACCACAACCCGACCGCAACTGGACTATCCAGATAGCCATCCGGTCATCGATTTCCTGGTCGCACTGATCCTTCCCGGCATCTGTCACACCCTCCTACCTCTCGACCCACCCACATATGTGCTGGTCGACCCGGTGTCGGGTTCCTGGGCCAGAGCATACGCCGACGGTCACACCGCAGTGGTCACCGAGCACGACCCTCGCGTTCTGTGGGATGAGCTGTCCGCCGTGATCACTGAATGGGTCAACCTGGGGCAACCCGAGGCGTCCGACTACTCCCTGACGATTGATGCCGCCGGCACCCACCACCTGCACCACCCAGAATCCGGATGGACACTGGCACTGCCCTGATTGGGGTGTCAACCGTGAAATCATGACATTTCCTGGAGGTTTCCGAACGTGAGTGATTTCAAGGACAATGTGAAGGTCGAACAGGGGCGTGTCTTCCGCGACGCATGGATCGCGGGTGTCACGCGACATTATCCCGAGGAGCTGAAAGCCGGCTACATTGCGCCGTGGGAAGAAACCCCCGACTGGGAACGGGAAAGTGCCGCTGCCGTCTACGGTCAGGTGTATGCATTCATCGAAGCCACTGACGGCGGTACCGCGAAGCTTACCCGTTCGCAGAAGGGACGCTTTGTAGCCCTCTGTTGGATCGGGCAAATCTTCAGGAACTTCCCAGATCCGAAACCGGCCTACGTGGCGGACTGGGACGATATGCCGCTGTGGCAACAAGAAACTGATGCGGATATTTTCGAGCGCATCGAGCGGGACACTTGACATCAGTTGCGGAATTTCCTAACAGTGCAGGTACCGGCCAAGTTTAGCGTGGACCAGGCAGCTCGGCCCAGTGGTATTGGTGTTCGGGTCGTCCTGTGGTGCCGTAGCGGACGGTGAGCACGGCCAGTCCCTGTTGGTGCAGGTGATCGAGGTAGCGACGGGCGCTGACCCGGGACAGCCCCGTGGCGTGGGCAATCTCGGTGGCTGTTGTCGGCTGGTCGGCGTTGCGAAGGAAACCGACGACCAGCTCGTAGGTGGTGGGTGACAGTCCCTTCGGCAGCGCGGCGGTGGTGGAGCCGCGCAGCGTGTTCAGCACCCGGTCGATCTCGGGCTGGTCGGTGATCTGGCCGCTGGGCAGACGTTGGTGGAACGCGGCGTATCGCTCGAGCTTCTCCCGGAAGGAGGCGAAGCTGTACGGCTTGATCAGGTACTGCACGACGCCGTGGGCGATCGCGGCGCGCACCGTGTCGGCGTCGCGTGCTGCGGTGACGGCGATGATGTCGACCGGTGGCGGGCGGGCGGCTCGCAGGGCACGGCAGACGTCCAACCCGCTCATGTCGGGCAGGTAGAAGTCGAGCAGGACTAGGTCGACCGGTTGGTCTTGCGCCGCCGCGATGGCCTCGCCACCGCTGCGGGCCACGCCGACCACGACGAAGTCCGCTACGCGCTTGAGGTAGCCGCTGTTGACCTCGGCGACCACCGGATCGTCCTCGACCACGAGTGTACGAATCATGCGTTCACCTGGGTGGCGATGTCGGCCGGGATGGTCGCCGTGGGTAGGTGGATGTGGAAGACGGCGCCGCCGTCATTGCCTGCGCTGATGGTGCCGCCCATGCGCGTCACAGCTTGTCGGACCAGCGCCAGGCCCAGGCCACGGCCGCCGGGGGTCTCAGTCGTTTTGGTGGTTCCATCCGGGGGTGAAAATCTCCTCAAGGTGCTCTGCTGGCAGGCCAGGGCCGTTGTCTCGCACGATCACCCGCAGCGCTCGGTCTTCGCTGCGCATCGTCAGCTCGACCCAGCCACCGCCGATCGCTGCCGCGTCGAGCGCGTTGTCCACGAGGTTGCCGACGACGGTGAGCACCTGTTCCACGGGAAGGCGCACTGCCGTGACGGCGGTGTCGGGGCTTAGCCGCAACTCGACGCCGCGGTCGGCGGCGACTGCGGTCTTGCCCAGCAGCAGCGCCACCAGCGCGGGTTCCCCCACCCGGTCGAGCAGCTGGTCACTGAGCCGCTGTGCAATCGACGAATCCCGGGTGCCCAGCCGGACCGCATCCTCGTACCGGCCGAGCTCGACCAGCCCGACCAGCGCCTGCAACCGGTTCGCGGACTCGTGCGCTTGGGCACGGAGCGCGTCGGCAAACGCGCGAACGGTGTCCAGCTCGCGCAGCACCGCCTGAAGCTCCGTGCGATCGCGCAGCGTGACCACCGCACCGACGGATTTGCCGTCCACCTCCGCGGGGCTGCGGCTGACGAGCAGGACCCGCCCCGCCGCGACGCGCACTTGATCCCGGAGGGGTTCATCCTGGGTGAACAGCCCGGCGAGGTCGGTGTCGGAGAGCAGCTCGCCCACGGGTGTGCCCTCGCCGCCCGGGGGCAACCGCAGCAAACGGCGGCCCTCGTCGTTAGCCAGCATCAGCTTGCCCGCCTGGTCGGTGATGACCAGCCCCTCACGCACGGCGCGCAACATCGCCTGGTGGTGCTGGTACTGGCGGGCAATGACCGCAGGCTCCAAACCGAGAGTCTGCCGGTGTACCCGATCCGCGACGAGCAGCGACCCGGCGATTCCCACCGTGAGCGCGATCTCGGTCAGCGCGACGAGGCCGAGCAGCTGCTGCTGATCCCACGCTGTGGTGCTGTTCGCGCTGCGGTAGAACCCCACCATCGCCTCGATGCCGACGGTGAGCATGACGACACAGATCTGCAGCACGACCAACTGTCGTGCCAGGCTCCACCCACGTGCGTTCATGTCCGTCACCACCGGTCTCATCGTCGCACGCTGGTGGTACCGCTACCGCAATGTCCACTGCGACCACAATGATCAAAAGATGACCAGGGTGCGGGGGATCACGCACGCTGTGACGCAATACACAGTCGTCGTTTGCGGAAGGACCACTCGATGTCGCGATCGCCAGCTGCCGTGCGAACTCGGTCGCCCCGGGTGTCGCTGACTCCTGACCAGCGCAACTCGTTCATCGCAGCCATGCTCGGCTGGACCATGGACGCCTTCGATTACTTGCTGGTCGTGGTGGTGCTCGGCGACATCGCCCAGGACAGCGCGTTCCGTGGCGGTGTGCCCGAGGTGCAGTTCGCCGTCGAGCTGGCGTTCGTCACCACCGTCACGCTGGCGATGCGGCCGGTTGGTGCGCTGATCTTCGGGCTGTGGGCCGACCGCGTCGGCCGGCGCATCCCGCTGATCGCGGACGTCCTGCTGTACTCGGTGTGCGGCGTGCTGTGCGCCATCGCACCGAACCTCACTGTGCTGCTGATCCTGCGGTTCTTCCACGGAATCGGCATGGGCGGGGAGTGGGGCCTCGGCGCCGCGCTGGCGATGGAGAAGATCCCCGCCTCTCGCCGTGGCTTCTTCTCCGGCCTGCTGCAAGAGGGCTACCCGTTGGGCTATGTGCTGGCCTCGCTGGCCTACCTGCTGTTCCATTCTGCGCTGCACTTGGAGTGGCGCTGGATCTTCGTGCTGTCCATCATCCCGGCGTTGATCAGCCTGCTGGTGCGGTCCGGGGTGAAGGAATCGGAGGTGTGGGAAGTCTCTCGGGAGCAGATGCGCGCCACGCGGACCTCGATGAAAGACATCCTGCTCGACCGGAAGATCATCCGGCGGTTCGGCTACCTCATCCTGCTGATGACGGCCTTCAACTGGATGAGCCACGGTACGCAGGACATTTACCCGAAGTTCCTCCGGGCCACTGACCAGGGCGGCGCCGCACTGTCACCCACCACGGCGACCTGGATCATGGTGCTCTGCAACATCGGCGCCATCGCTGGCGGCGTGGCCTTCGGCAGCCTCTCGGAGCGGTTCGGCCGCCGGTACACGATTGTCTTGGGCGCGGTGCTCGGGTTGCCGCTGGTGCCGATCTTCGCCTTCGCCGGACACGGTGCCGGGATGCTGGCGCTCGGCTCGTTTCTCATGCAGGTGATGGTGCAGGGCGTCTGGGGCGTGATACCGGCCCACCTCACGGAGATGTCACCGGACGCCATTCGCGGGTTCTACCCCGGCGTGACCTACCAGTTGGGCAACCTGTTCGCCGCGCTCAACCTGCCCATCCAGGAGACACTCGCCCAACACCACGGCTACTCGTTCGCCCTGATGTGGACGGCGATCCCCGCGCTGGTCGCGGTGATCGTCCTGACCGCGATCGGCAAGGAAGCCAAGGGCATCCGCTTCGGTAGCGCACCGACACCGGCGCGACGTGACTCGCTTGCGCACTACCGAGGACCTAGGCAGTGACAACATGCCCACTGACGAGCAGCCGGCGACGACCGTCGATCAGGTCCGCGTGCCGGCAACCACCCCGCGGGCGGCTAGGTGGCTGACCTGCGGGGTCGGGATCGTGGGCGGGACGCTGGCCGCCACTGGGCAGTTCAGCATGTTCGCGCTGGTCGTGGGGGTGCTGACTGGCCCGCCCATGTTATTGATCACCATGCTGGTGGTGGTGGCGGTGTTCTCGCCGCATCCGGCCCGGCGAAAGACAGCGGAGCGAATCCTCAGCCAGTTGCTGAGCGCGCTGACCGGAGCCCACCAGCAGTAGCGGACATCGGGGGGCCGATGCCGGCCACATCCCGTACCAATGTCACTGTCCGTGAGGTCCGGGGAAGGACTGTCGCAGCGTGGGGATGTGCCGCAGGTGGCAACTTTGGCCGAGAAGTTGCCACCTGCGGCCCGTCCGCAACAGATCTCCCCACCTCTCTGTAGGGCGCCACGACCAGGGCCGGGCCGCTCACGGCGGGGTCCGAACCGCGTGGACATCAGCCACCGTTCGGGGTGCTCAGGACACCCACGAGGTCGGGGATGCTCACCCGAGCCAGTCGGTCAAGATGTCCCGCAGCCCCTTGGCGCTTTCCTCGTTGAGGGTGATCAGGCATTCGCCAGTGACGTGGGGATCGAGGACGAACGACTCGCCTTGTTTGCTGATCATGAGGTTGGCGAAACCCATCGGGCCCCGGTGGAGCCCACACGTCGCGGGAATTCCTTTGCGGAAGCGGTTGCTGGGACGCCGTGATTCCATGATGGCTTCTTTCTTTTCCGGTCACCGGTCGGCGGTTTTCCGGCTTGGCTCGGCGGATATCGCGATGATGATCACGTCCGTCAGGGGCATACCGGTCCGTACCGCGACCACTGCGGCCGCGTATCCGGCGTCCACGACTTCTCCGCGGCGAACGCTCACGGTCAGTTCTTGGGGCCGGTCATGCGGGCGTTGGGTGCTGCGATACGTGATGCTCCGGGCAACCAACTCCGCGCTCTTGGGTCTCCTGCGAGGCTTCCGGCGAGCTGCGGTCCTTGGTATGTCAGGTTTCACGTATCTCGCCATGGTCAGTGCCTTCACCGTGCTGGGGGTTAATGGGGGAACCGGTTGGTCGCCGGGAGGGAAGCGCCCTGTGGTTACCGGATAACCATCGCCACTGCGTGAATACGCCGGGAGGTCATGGCGGGGCCGTTGCGGGGCTGATGCGGTGACATCACGGCAAGGGAGGTCCCGACTGATCGACTGGGTGGTTACCGTGTGTTGACACTGTCAGGAGGGGGATCGATGGCTCAGGTACCGCGAACCCGGTTGGAACAACACATGCAGACCGCGCACCTCTCCGTCCGGGAGTTCGTGGATCGTTTCCACGGTGCGGCGATCGAATGCGGGGAAGGCAAGGCGCACATCTC
>JBATXM010000096.1:0-9080 GCA_049673305.1 Pseudonocardiaceae bacterium
GGTGCGCGCCGGGCGCGGATGGCCTGGCGGGCGGTGGCGCGGATCGCCCGGGCGCGGCCGGGGATGGCGGGTGGCAGCGGGTGGGTGCGCAGGGTGAAGGGCTCTGTTTGTTCGCCGCGCACCACCAGTCGCACGGCAGCGTGGTACACACCGAGGTGGGCCAGGTCGTGGTCGGTCAACCGGGGGGTGGTGTGACGGGCCAGCTCGCGGGCGTCCTCCGGGCCGGCGGTGAAGAAGATCTTGTTGCGGGCGTTGGTGGAGATGCCCTCGCGCAGCTCGCGCGGGAGTTGGCCGAGGTGCTGGTGGGCCAGGGTCATGGCGACCCGGAACCCGCGGGCTTCGGCGAGCATGTCCTCCAAGGGGTAGGGCAGGTTCAGGAAGTTGTGGCACTCGTCGATGACCATCGAGGCGTCCCGACGCTCGCGCTGGGGAAGGTGGGCGCGGCCGGTGGTGGCCTGCCAGGCCCGTGCCACCACCAGGGAGCCGACCAGCCGGGTGGTCTCCTCCCCCAGCGAGCCCTTGGGGATGCGCACCAGGCAGATCCCCCCGTCGAGCACCTCTCCCATGTCCACGGTGGACTCACCGCCGGCCAGCGCGGCACGGACGAACGGGCGCAACAAAAACGCCCGGATCTTGTTCATCAGCGGGGAGATCACCTGGGAGCGGGCCGAGTCGGTGAACTCCTCGTACCAGGACCAGAAACCGCGCAGGACGGGGTCGGTGACGGCGGCGGTGACCCGAGAGCGGAACGCGGGCTCGGTCAGCAGCCGGGGCAGCTCAGCCAGGGTCGCGACCCCGTCCTGGGCACGCAGGGTCAGGCACGCCGCACGCATCACGTCGTCGGTGCGCGGCCCCCAAAAGGCGCTGTAGACCCGGCGGAACACTGACACCAGGTTGTCCACCGTGAGATCGGTCACCCCACCGTGCAGCGGGTTCAGACACGGCGGGCGGCTTCGTGAGTCGGCGTCGAAGAGCACCACCGTCTTGGCGGCCGAGCGGGGCAGCCGGGCGAGCACGTCGGTGACCAGATCCCCCTTGGGGTCGATTACCACCAGGCCCCGCCCGGCGTGCGCGTCGGACAGGATCATCCGCGCGAGCAGGGTGGACTTGCCCGACCCGGTGGCCCCCAGCACGTGCAGGTGATGACGGGCGTCGGGGACCCACAGCGCGACCGACCGGGGATGGCCGCTGTCACTGACCCCGAGCGGCTTGGCCCCGGGTCCCGAGGTGGCGATCTGTGGGGGCGGGGCGATCGCACGGGCCCCGGCCCGCGCCAGGCCGGGGATCGTGTCGTCGGTGGGCAGGTGCGCCAGCGCGGCCAGCTCCGGGACTGACAGCAGATCCCCCCGCCCCAGGCGTCGCTCGGTCAAGGCGCGGGCGGGGCGGCTCAGCCGGCGGCGGGTGTAGCGGTTGTGCTCGGTGTAGGTCGCGAACGAGGCGGCCAGCGCGTGCGCCCGGCCGCGTGCGACGTCGCGCGCCCGGCGCCGCTGCTCCGGGGTCGGGGTGGGGGGCAGGGTGGTGGCCACGGCGTAGCGGATGAGGGTCTCGTACAGCGAGCCGCGTTGCTTGCCGACAATGGCCCGGTTGACCGCGGAGTACTCCAGCGAGGTCTGCGGATCCACACTCACCGCGCCCCCACTGGCCGGGCGGCGGGAGCGCGCGCCGGGGGTGATCAGGTCCAGCACCTGCCCGACCAGGCGGGTCGAGCCGGGGGTGTGGACGCGGCGCGCCGAGCGCCGGGCCCGGCCCAGGCGGGCGCCGGTGACCGGGCGGGCCAGGATCTGCACGCAGGCGTGCTCGCCGGGGTGCAGGTCGATCGGGGCGCCGATCAGGGCGCGCAGCGGGTCGGTGTCGAAGGTGGTGCGGATCGGCAGGGCTTCCGGGCGGTCCAGTCGCAGCTGCCCGGCCAGGACCACCTGGTGGCGCCGCGGGCTGAGGGCGGGCAGCGCCTGGGCAGCGCCTGGGCGGGGGTGGTGCGGGTGTGGGCGCCGGGCCAGGCGGCCTCAAGGGCGCGCTCGACGAGCCCGGGAGGGATGACGCCGGGCACCCAGACCCGGATGGCCACCCCGGCGTGGGAGAACACGTACTCCCAGACCAGGTGCGGCTGTCCGGCCAGCAGACGCCGCCATGCCGGGCGCAGCAATCCCACCAGATGCGACCACAACGCCGGCCCACCCGCCGGGTCCACCGTCGGGGGAGCCAGCACGGTCACCATCCGCGCCCCGGCCACCCATCGGGCGTGGCAGCGGCGCCACCACCACCGCCGGCCCACGGCCAGCCCGGCGAGCACCACGGCGAGCACCGGCCCCCACGCGATCATGAACTCGCCCAGCCACCCGGCCAGCCGCGCCACCGTGGCGGCGGGATCACGCAGATAGTCCCCGACCCACCCGCCGAGCACACCAGAGGAGTGCTCGCCCACGGTGGGGTGTGCCGTGGTGGGGTCGATCGTCGAGACACCGAGGCAGTCAGGCATGGCGGAACCTCCGGGATGACGAAATGGGGGCGGGAAACGGGTCAGCGCTGAGCGCGTCGTGACGGAATGGGGGCGGGTGTCAGGTCACGGGTCCAGCTCGATCGAGGTGCGCTCGGTCCCGGGGGAACCGAATTCGTCGGCCCCACGGCGGGTGTGGTCCTCGGTGACCGGACCCAGGTCGAGATAGGCGTGTCCGGGGCCGGAATCCGCGGCGTCCGCGGTCTCGTCCCAGTCGGCGAGCTCGGCGGGATTGCTGGTGACCAGGGAATGCTCGACGGGTGAGGCACTGGCCTGGAACGCCACCCGCTGCGTTCCCGACGACAGCAGTCCCTGACCCCGATCAGCGCTGAGCAGGAACTGCCGTTCTCCCGCCGACAGGTGGAAAGTCCGGGTGATCTCGTCGATGGCTTGGGGGGCTTGACGCAGCAGGATCTGGGTCGCCGCGTTGGCGATGACGGCTTTGCCCAGATCGCTGCCGAGAACATCGGCGGTGTCCTGGGTCGCGACGGTCAACCCGGCCCAGTGTTTACGGGAGGCTTTCGCCATCCGGAACAAGAACTCCGCCCCGGCGGGCTGTCTCATCAACAGCCACGCCTCGTCGACCACCACCAATCGGGGTCGGCGGATCGCCGGGTTGGACACCGCTCGCCACACCGCGTCCAGAGTGAGCAGTGTCCCGATGGCTTTGAGCTCCTCGGGCAGGTCCCGCAGCGAGAACACCACCAGATGCCCCCGCGGGGCGGTGCTGGCCGCCCCGTTGAACAACTCGCTGAAGGCGCCGTCGACCCACGGGTGCAGCCGGGCGGCCAGCTGCTTACCGGTGTCACCGGCGGCGGTGAGGGTGTCGCGCAGGGTCCGCAGGGTGGGCGCGGGCCTCGTCCAGCTCCGCGCGTCCGCGGTGATCCCGGCGTACTGGTAGGTGGCGGTGATCGCTCGGTCCAGCACCGCCCGCTCGGTGGTCGAGGGCTGCTCGCCGAGCAGCACGCTGATCACTGTGTGCACAAATAGGCTGCGCCGCAGCAGCGCGTCGGGCGGAGCGATCCGCCGCCCGTCCGGGCGCACCGTGATCGGCAGGTCGAACGGGTTGAGCCGGACCCCCGGCGCCCCGAGGCGTACGTACGTCCCGCTCACGGCCGCGGCGAGGCGGGCGTACTCGTCTTCGGGGTCGATGACGGCGATCTCGATGCCCCGATACAGGCTGCGCAGCAGTTCCAGTTTCACCAGGTAGGACTTGCCCGCTCCGGAGCGCCCGAGGACCACGGAGTTGTGGTTGTCCAAGGCGAACCGGTCCCAGTGCACCAGGCCCTGGGAGCCCAGGTTGTGCCCGTAGAGCACCCCGGCCGGGGCGGCGCCGCTGGCCGGGTCCGGCGCGGGCAAATCCGGGCTGGTGAACGGGAAACTGGCCGCGAGCGCGCTGGTGTCGAAGGTGCGCCGCATCCCGATCAGGTCCAGGCCCATCGGCAGCGTGGTGACCCAGCCCTGCAGGCTGCGGTAGGTGGTGGGCTTGGCGTCCAGCAGCAGGCTCGCGGCCAGCGCACGGACCGCGGCGACTTCCTCAGCCAGGTGCCGCGCCGTGGTGGCGTGGACGGTCACGTACAGCCCGAGGCGGAACAGCTTGCCCTCACCGCGGGCCACCCGGGCGGCCAGGTCGTAGGCGTCCTCGGTGGCCGCTTCCACCTGCGGGTCGGGCAACCGACGGTGCTCGGCGGTGTGCCGGCGTCCGCTTTCCAGCTTGGCCAGCTGCCGCCGCAACCTGCTGGCGGCGGTGACCGGGTCGATCGGCTCGACGTGCAGGGACACGTCCAGCCGGCCCGGGTAGGTCAGCAGCGGCGCCAACCACCCGGGGTGGACCTCCCGCGGATAGCCGGTGACCGCGAACGAGGCCACCCACTCGGCACCGACCTGCAGGTGCCGGGCCCCCACACTGATCGCGTCGGGGATGAACGCCCCCGCGGTGGAGCGCGGTACTCGGGCTGTTGACCGCTCTCGGCGCAAGGGCGGCCTCATGCCCACCACCCCCGTGGCTTGACCTCGTCGGCGGTGGCCTCGTCGTAGTCGTCGCCCTCATCAGCCCAGCCGGGCGGCCAGTCGTCGCTCTGGTGGTTGCCGGGGGTGGCGGTGCCCCGGCTCTTCCCGGAGCCGGGGTTGCCGGGGTGGTGGGGGTCGGACGGGGACACTGGGGTGGTGATGATCTCGTCCGCGCCGGCCAAACCCGGTGCGGATGGCAGCAGGGTGTCGGGGTTGCAGGCGGCGGCGAGCACCGCGGTGGCCTGCCCGGCATCCAGCGGACTCACCACGATCCCGGCCGGGCCCAGCAGCTCCACGGCATCAGCCAAGCGACGGAGCAGGCGGGACTCCGCCACCCGCCGAGCCGCCAGCGCCCCGCGCTCCTGCCCGCCGCGATGCCGGGGGCCCCATGCTGACACCCCCGTCACCCTGGTCGCGGAGCCTGCCGGCCGCGAGCCTTCGCGGAGGATGAGCAGGACCTGACGGCGCAACAGATCGCTCGCCCCAGCGAGCTGGGCGAGGTAGCCGGCGTGTTCGAGGGCGGCGGTTTCCAGCGCGGGGTGCGCCAGCGCACCGGCCCGCTCGCGCAGCTCGGTGATCTGGGAGGACAGGTCGAGGCGTTCGGTGCGCACCAGCAGCTGCACCGGGTCGGTCAGCGAATGCAGGTAGCGCCCGAAACTCGTGACCAGGGCTTGCTGCTCAGCCGGGGTACGCAGCGCGAAGTTGACCGTGCTCGCGACCGCGACCAGCGCCAGACCATCCGGACCAAGGTCAACCACCCCGACCCCACCGCCGGTGGCGGTGTGCACGCCAGTGGCGGGCAGGTGCAGTGCGGCGGGCCTGGCCCCGCGAGCGCCGGGCAGCGGGTCCCCGGTGGCGTGGGTGGCCAGCCAGTCGGGTGCCGAGTGGATGCCCTCGGGGGCGGCGACCCGATGGCGCGCAGCCAGGCGTTGGCGGACCGCGGCCAGCGCGAGTCGGTCCAGGGTGATCCCGTCACGCTGCCCGAGAGCGAGGATCACGGCGCCGGTGGCCAGCGGGATCGCCGGGATCAGGAACACCAGCGGCGGGATCACGGTGCGGATCGCGGTCCAGACCGTGTAGAGCACCAGGCCGGTCACGGCCAGGATCGCCACCTGCCGGGCGGTCAGCGAGCCGATCACCCGATCTGGGCGGTCAACATCGGCGGGAATACGAATGGGAGTGCTCACTGGTGGCCTCCATGGCGTGTCGGTTGAGGGGGTGAGGGTCCTGGCGCGCCAGGCCGGGTCGGGAGCGGGGACGCCGGGGCCCGCCGCTATGCCGGCCGATGACCTAGCCAAGGGCTTTGCCGATCACGTAGGCGCGGGCCACGGTGCCCACCAGTGAGCGGCGCCCGCCACCATGGCGCAGCGAGCTCAGGATCCAGAACGGGATCTTGATCAGGATGTAGAGCAGGCCCAGCGCCACGAGCAGGTTGACCAGCCCGGAACGGATCGCTCCGAAAGGGGTGAACCCTCCGGAGTCAAGAAACACCCGCAGGCTGGTGATCAGCGCGAGGCTCTGGGCGACCTGGATGGCCAGGCAGCCCCCGAACGCCTTCCACCACCAGTAGGCGACACCTTCGGTCTGGGGCAGCGCGTGGCACATCAGCGCCAGCGGGGCCCCGGCGATCAGGATGATGGTGATCGCGACCCGGACGATGTAGGTGATCAGCAGCACGATCAACGCGACCACGAGGACGATCTCGAGGAAGGTCAGGAAGATCCCACCGCCGCCCAGCGACGCGGTGACCAGGGTCGTCAACGTCGCCCCGGCCGCGCCCGGGTCGAGGCCGCCGCCCATCACGGCCGCGGCCATCGCGTTGGCCACCGCGATGGCCTTGGCCGCCAGGACCAGGCTCAGCGCCCCGGCGAGGAACCCGACGACCAGTCGCGGCGCGATCTGTTTGACCGAGTACCGGGCCTGCAGTGACTCATAGGCCATCAGCAGCACCCCGGCGGCCATCACCAGCAGGCCGTAGCAGGCCAGCAGGATCTCCCAGGACTGGTTCCACAACTGCCCGACGCGGGGCAGCGACTCCGGTGGCGGGGTGGTCAGCAGGGTGGCTGACAGCAGCTCCAGCAGCGGGTTGAGCGCGGCGGTCACCACACCACGGAAGAAGGTGTCGATCGCGGTGGTGACGCAGCCACCGATGCTGGTGATCCCGCACTCGGCCGCGGTGTCCCCACCCCCGCCGGACGGAGCGGGCGGCCCGCTGGTCGGCCCATTGGCCGGTGGTGTTGGCGGGGTGGTGGGCTGAGGGATGCAGTCCGGTCCCGTGCAGGGCACGGGGTCGGTGCCCGGGAAGGGGGTGCCGGACGGAGCGGGCGGTGGCGTCGACCGCGCCGGGACGGACAAGCCCACGGGGGTGGGCGAGGCGGTGACGGCGGGACTGGCGCCCAGCACGGTGATCACGCTCAGTGCGAGCGCCGCCGCCAGTGCCAGGTGGGGTCCACCCCGGGGGAGCATTGGGGGGTGTGGGGTGGGCATGGTTCAGGCTCCGACGATGCCGTGCAGGACGGACACGACCACTGGGGCCAGCGCGGCCATCGCGTAGCCGATGCCCGCGGCGCGGAACGCGGTCTTGGCTTTCTCCACTTGCCCGGGGTCACCGCCGGCCATCACGTAGCGCACGCCGCCGACCGAGACGAACACGGTCGCCAGACCGGCGAGGATTCCCATGATCCAGTTGCGGATGTTGGTCAGGACCTGGTCCACCGAGGTGGCCAGGGCCACGATCTGGGTGGTCTCGGCGTGCGCCTGTGACGCGCCCAGCACCAGGACCCCGATGGCGAGCGCGGCGATCACCGGTAGGTGCGCCCGGCGGATCCGCGCCGCGTCGCGCTCGCGGCGTCGCCGCCGAGGACGCGACGCGGTTGTGGGGGTGGGCTTGCTGGGGCGCATCGGAGGACCTCCGGGGTCTGCGGGAGACGGGCCGTCTGCCGGGCTGGGTAGGGCGGGGGTGGGTGGTGTTCCTCCGCATCCCTGAACTCCGGATTCCAGGGCTTTTTTCGACCCGGGCGCCTGAGTTTCTTTCGCCGCGCGGCGGGGCGGGGTGATGACCGACGGTGATGACGGGGTGGGTGTGGTGGCGTCCCGCGCGGCGCGGGTGATGGTCACGGTGTCGAGGACCTGGGTGGCCAGATCACCGGGGGCGGTGCTGTGCCCGGATTCGGTTGTGGTGTCCTCGCGCAGGTAGGCGGCCAGTCGGTGCTCGGCGCGCCGACGGGCCTGGTGCAGGGTCGGGTAACTGACCCCGCGCGCCGCCGCGGCGGTGGCCAGCGGGAGCCCGTCCAGCCGGGTGGCACCGATCAGCTCGGCCTCGTTCGCGTCCAGGACGCCCTCGGCCACGGCGCGAGCGAGCACGAAATCGGGATGCCCCGACGGGGCGGTGGGCGTGGCCAAGCCGAGCCCGGTCCCCGTCGGTAGCGGCGCGGTGAGGGCGTCGCGCACGGCGGCGTGCCCGGCGCGGTAGGCCGCCCAGCGCAACCGCAGCATGATCCGTGGCTTGGGCAGGTCGAGGTGGCCGAGCTCGGTCAGGAACCCGGTCAGCACGGCGGCGTGGATGTCGGCCACGTCCCCGGCGAAGCGGGCCGACAGCATCGCCGCTGTCCGGGTCAGCGCGGGCAGCGCGACCCCGACACACCCGACGGTCCACGTGGCGCCCTCGGTGCGCGAGCGCAGAACCAGATGCGCCCACACGGCGTCGCGGGTGGCCTGCGGGCACCGGCGGTGCAGCAGCCGGTCGCGGACCTCATGCAGGGGGACCTGGCGGGGTGGCAGGCCGGGGAACAGGCGCCCGTCAATCGAGACCGGTGCCGGTCCGGTCACCAACCAGTGGAATGCCCTCCGGGCGGTATCCAGGGGCATCCGATCCCGGTCTTCCCGGGCACGGGGTGTTTCTTTGTTGGCGGCCATTGATGGCTCCTTGCGAGTGGGGAAAAACGACGCGGCAAGGAAGCCACAGCAGCTACTACGAAACCGCTACCGAACTACTACGACACTACTACCGAAACCGCTAGATCCGATCTTGAAACGATCCTTCCCGGGTCATCACGTAATCAACAAAACCGTCAGCAATGATCGTCTTCACGCCATGCTCGTGATCATGTGATGATCGGCTGTAGTAGCTGATGAAATGCTACGATGGCCACTCCGTAGTAGCTCGGTAGTAGTCTCGTAGTATCAGGTGGTCGCCACGCCAGTGAGCGGAATGGGTGTCCTCGACTACTACGGCCAAGTTGGGCGACGGTCCGAGAAAATTCTTTTTACGATCTTCGTCTCGCTCGGCTCGATCGCCGTCGCCTCTCCCGCGCGCACGCGGGGATGCGGAACCGCAATGAGAACCTTTCCAGCGCACACCTGAAACGCTCGACCGAACCGGGCGAGAGAAAAAGCTCAGACGCCGCTGTCGAAAACAGGTCACAAATCCGGAGTTCAGGGATGTCATCAGCGCCACAGCGCACACCCCCGCCACCGGAGGCACCGCATGAGACATCCCGATCACCACCGCGACACCGACCCGCGAGCCCGGACCAGTACCACCCGCCCACCGGGGGTCGGCGCGGGCTCGTCCCCA
>JBATXM010000097.1:0-5115 GCA_049673305.1 Pseudonocardiaceae bacterium
GAGCACTGGTGGGCTGAGCCGGTGTCGCGCCTGTTCGGGCCCCCCGACAGCGGCCGGGTTGGGGCTATCATGAGCGCGGAGGAGCTGCTCGTGAACGCTGGTCAGGAATCGGTGCACCACGCCATCAAGGCGGCCTCGGCGCTGGACCCGTCCGCGCTGGAACATCTCCACGACGCTGCGCAACGCGCGGCCCGCGCGTTCTTGGTGACGCCGCCGCTGGCGATGCTCACTGATCTTGTCCGTCTTCGTGACACGGTGTACGAGCAGTTGGATCGCACGCACAAGCCGCGCCAGCAAGCCGAGTTGTACCTGCTCGCCGGCCTGGCGTGCGGTCTGCTCTCCTCGGTGTCCTTAGGTCTGGGCCACATGGAGGTTGCGCAGGAGCAGGCGCGCGCCGCGTACACCTACGGAAGTGTGATCGACCACCCCTCGCTGTGCGCCTGGGCTCGGGCGCATCAGTCCTCCATCATGTTCTGGACCGATCGCCCGCGCCGTGCTGTGAGTCTGGCGGATGCCGCGCTGGAAACCGCACCTGTGGGCACGCCCCGGGCCAATCTGCACTCCATGCGCGCCCGCTCGCTGGCGATGATCGGCGCGCGGCAGGAGGTGCGCGCCGCGCTGGACGCCGCAGCCGACGAGTTGCAGCGCGCCGGAAATGACTCACTTCAGGACGAGATCGGCGGTGAGTTCGGGTTCGATCACTTCCGGCGCGCGCTGCGCGCCGGAACGTCGTTCGTCGCTCTCGGTGACGGTGAGCAAGCCGAGGTCGAGGCCACCGCAGCCTTGGCGTTGTTCGGCGAGTTGCCTGAACAGGCCCGGTTTGTCGCCGATGAGCATGGTGCGCGGGTGGATCTCGCCACGGCCCGGATCCTGCGCGGTGACCTCGCGGGAGCGCAGGACGCGCTCGTGGCGGTGTTCGCACTGGACGTGGAACGGCGCACCGAGCCCGTGGCCCGGCGGCTCACCAGTCTGGGGCGCATGCTGGGCTCGGCCCGTTACCGAGACGCCGTCGAAGCAAGCCGTATCGGGGACGCGATCGAGGACTTCACCACACGTAGGCTGCCCCGCAATGTTACCCGGGCCATCATCAACCCCACCGGGTAAACCGGCGCGTTACGACGCCCCGCAGTGATCTGCCTCCCGCGCGTTCCAGATTCCGAGTATCGCGTTCTCCTTGCCCGGACCGATTCTCTGTTCCGGCCCTCGCTCGTGCGGGATCGAGGGTTGGCCGGAATGCATCCATTCCCACGCGTTTGCGGCGGTACTCCGAAGCGACCACGTGCTCAAGCCGGCGGCGCGGGCACGCTTTCGAGTCCACCGATCGACTCTACTGTCGCCGAGTTCGACAGGAGAGCTGTTGGGAGCCACTTGGGACAGCTCTGTTGTCGAACTCGGCGCGCTGAGAGCACCCAAGATCCGGACGACCGTGCCCAGCAACGCAGCGGCTGCGGCCGGGACTGGACGGGCAGTGTCGGACGACTTGGTCAGTTGCGGAGTCTTCCTGACCTGCGACATCCCATCGCGTCGATGGTTCTCTCTCATTGAGGGGATCCCGTGAAGCAACGAGTAAGGACGAACCGTTGACAACCGGAGTCGGGCCAACACCTCTGCGTACGGGCCGGTAACCTCGGCCTGATGATCAGAACCGCGACGGCGTTGAGTGTGGCGGCGACCACAGTCGCGGTGGCTGGCTGGGCTGCTCCGGCGTTGCTCCGCGCCCGGGTGCTGCGCGCTGCGCTCTGCCCTGAGCTGGCCGGCATCGGCCGGCCGGGCCACGTGGCCTTGACCTTTGACGACGGGCCCGACCCCGCTGGTACCCCCGCGGTTCTTGACGCGCTGGATCAACTCGGCTGGACCGCCACGTTCTTCATGCTCGGTGCGCAAGTACAGCGGTATCCGGGCGTAGCGGCGGCAGTGGTGGCCGCCGGGCATGAGGTTGCGGTACACGGGTTCAGCCACCGCAACCACCTGGCCTGCGGGCCAGTCGAGGTGCGCGACGATGTGGCGCGTGCCGTGGAGATGATCACCACGGCGACCGGGGTGCGACCGACCTGGTTTCGGCCACCCTACGGCGTGCTCACCCTAGGGTCGCTGATCGCTGCCCGCCGCGCCGGACTGGCGCCGGTGCTGTGGACGGCGTGGGGCCGGGACTGGGAAGCCCGCAGTCCGGCCCGGGTGGCCGACACCGTCGGTGGCCAGCTCAGGCCGGGCGGCACGGTGCTGCTGCACGACTCGGACTGCCTCGCCAGGGTGGCTGGTAGCTGGCAGAGCACTGTGCGGGCGCTACCCCGGCTGGCCGAGCTCGCCGATCAGCTGGGCTGCACCGTCGGGCCGCTGCGTGACCACCTCGCCAGGTAAGTTCAGGTCAGGCTGGTCGTGAATCCTGGCCCGGAACAGCATGCTGACCGCGTTCGGCAAGCAGCGCCAGCACGACTGACGCGGTGTCCGGGCTGCGTACCACGTGGCTAGGGTCGCCCCGGCGCAGCGCCTGTTGGCGTATCGCGGCGATCAGGCCGGCTTCATCCCGCGGCCACGGCGCCAGGCCAGCTTCGGCGAGCACCTCGGAGTTGGCTACCCCGTGCCCTGGAATCGGGCGGTAGGTCACCGCAGGCAGTCCGGCGGTCAAAGCCTCGGTCAGGGACAGGCCGCCCGCGTTGTGCACCAGCACGTCGACGGCTGCCATCAGCTCCGGAACGTCGTCACGCCAGCCAAGGGCCACCACGCCGGGCTGGCGCGACAATTGCTTGCGCAGGCGGTCATTGCGCCCACAGAGCACCACCACCTCAGCGACACCGGAAGCGCTGATCGTCTGGACCACATGGGGCACGTCCCCCATCCCGAGTGATCCGGTCGCCAAGAGCACCACCAGGCCTTCGGGTGACAACCCCAGCTCGGCACGCAACCGATGCCGATCGGCAGGGTCGGGTCGCTGCGCGAACCGGGGAGATACCAGCCCGCCGACGGCCCGCATCGGCGTGCGGTAGACCAGGTGTCCCATCCGTGCCGTGGCCTCGGTCACCGTCACGTGGTGGTCGACGGCGGGGTGCACCCACAGCCGGTGCACCGCCGGGTCGGTGAGGAAGGTCACCAGAGTCGCGTCCACCAACCCGGCTTCCTTGAGTTGACCCAATGTCTGGCTGGCCAACATGTACGTGGACACCACGACGTCATGATCACCAACCCAGCGCAGTACGTGCCGTTGCGCCATCCGGCACAGCCCGAGGGCGACCCGCTGCACCCAGCCGGCATGCTCCAGATGGGCGAACATCCAGTCGAAAAATGCCGGCACATACCCGACGCTCAACCGGTAACCATCCCGCAGCATGTATCGGAATACCTGCGGCAGCGCGTCCAGGTAGTCCCGGCGGTCCACCGCAACCCCCACCTTCGCCAGCCGACTGATCAGCTCGTCGGCGGCACCGTCATGACCTGCGCCGACGCTGCCCGAGATGACCAGCACCCGTGCTGCCGTGCCCGCCGCCTGTCCGTTCATTGGTCCCTACCTATCCCACGCGCCGCCTGGCCATGTCAGGACTGTCTCCTACAGCGTGTAAGAGACTAGCGGATGTTGCGTGGCGTGACGATCCCCCCTGAAAAGTTATACCCAGAGTTAAGGCGAGAGTCACGTAAGGGACGGCGCAGCTGCTCGTCAGTTCGGCCACAACCAGTAGATGAGCTGGTAGAACGCAATAGTGGCCTGCACTGCGGCTATCGCGGTGGTCACACCCAACGCCAGCACGCTGCTGGGCACCAAGGGCTCGGGCCGGGGCGGGTCTGTGTGCAACGCGGCGACCCGAGCCGACACCCCGCATCCGGCGAAGGGCAGCGCGGCCGGCCAGAAGCGCACCTGGGCAGCGGCCTCGCTGGCTAACGCCGCCTTGGTCAGTGCTCGAGCGACCAGCTCCCGGCTCCCGGTCACCGCTGCGGCGTGCTCATCGGCGCCGCGTTCGACGAGGAAAGCCACCGCCTCCCGCACCGGGATCAGCACCGGATTGACGGCGGCGCAGACCTCGGTTGCGGCCCGCAGCCAGTGATGCCTGCTCCGCAGGTGTGCTCGCTCATGAGCCAGCACAACTCGTCGCTCATCACCATCCAACACCGCCAACAGGCCACGAGTGACCAGGATTCGGCCGGGATGGCCCGGCACGGCGAAGGCGTGTGGCGCGTCTAAAGCCACCACGGCCAGCTCACCGGTGCCGCATAAGCTGCACACCGCCCGCAGCTCCCGGGTGGTGGCCCGGCGGGCCCGCAGCACCCTCGCCACCCGGACCACGCCGAAGATCAACAGAACCGCGGCGGTGACCCCGATCAGCTTGGGCACTGGATCCTGAAGCTGCACTCCGCGCTCAAGGGCTTCATCGGCGACCAGCGAGGTACAGCCCAACAGAGTGGCCGACAGCAGGACCAAGCCCCAGGTCGCTGCCGCGGCACACAACATCGCGGCGATCACGAACGCGGCGGCTCGGGTCGGCGCGGTCCGGGCGACGACGGTCCAGCTTATCGCGGCCAACAAGAGCGACAAGGCCGCCGGCACATACACGCTGATCGTCATGGACGTCGCCGCAGCATTGCCCGCAGCAACTGGGCGTCCTCCACCGACAGCGAGGTGGCGAACCGCTGCAACACCGCTTGGCGGTCCCGGCCGCGGCTCAGCAACGCCTGCATCTGCTCGGCAGCGAGCTCTTCGGCACCCTTGACTGGGAAATACTCGTGGCGACGGCCGTCGGCCACCCGGCCGATCAGCTCTTTCTCATACAACCTGACCAAGATGGTCTGCACGGTGTTGTAGGCCAGCCCACCGCCGACCGCCCGTCGCACGTGAGCCGCCGTGAGTGGCCCGTCGGCGGCCCACAAAGCGGCCAGTACCTCGGCCTCCAGCTCGCCGGCCGCCCGCCGCGACGACGTCCGGCTTGACCGGGCTACTCGACCAGCCACCCTGCTCTCCTTTTGGGCCTTCCGGGGCTCTCGTCGTGGGCCCTCCCAGTGTGGTTCACCTATCCTTGAGCGTAACCAGCTCAGCCAGCCGATCCTCGGGGTACCACCCCCAGGCCTCCATTCGGGAGGTCTGGGACTGAAGATCGCGGTTTTGGTGTCGAAAGTGACACGACGTGTCAC
>JBATXM010000098.1:0-14153 GCA_049673305.1 Pseudonocardiaceae bacterium
GTGGTGCGCTTGTGATCAACCTCATGCGCGCCGAGTTCGACAGGAGGGCTGCTCGAAACGCCCCGAGCAGCCCTCCTGTCGAACTCGGCGCACTCAGAGCGCCCGACATCTAACGTGATCCCTAGTGCCGGATGTTCTTCCAGTGAAGGGTGCACAAGGATCCATAAGACCCTGCGTGGGTAGGTCAAACGGTGCACAAGCATCCATGAGACCCTGCGGACCATGGTGGGCAGGCGGTCGTGCAGCTTGTTGTGCGTCCGGAGCGAGAACAGGCCGTGATCGAGTCCACTGCTGAGTCGAGGTAATCGTCGTGCCGCGCCCGGTGCCCACGTGGCTTTACCACTTCACGCCCATCCAGCACCTGGCGTCGATCATCGAGCATGGTCTGTCGTGCGACACCGGCGCCGCTGCTGGCCCGCTGGCCGTCGAGGTTGGGAACCGGGAAATCAAGGAGCAGCGTCGGCGCCGAGCTGTGCCGGTAGGCCCACGTGGCGTGGTCGCGGACTACGTGCCGTTCTACTTCGCACCACGCAGCCCGATGCTGTACGCCATCAAGATGGGCAAGGTGCCGGAGTACACCGGTGGCATGGACCCGCTGGTGTACCTGGTCACGACAGCCGATCGGCTGGCCAGGATCGGACTACCCATGCTGTTCACTGACCGCAACGCTGTGCTGGCGACCGCATACTTCACCCACAAGCTTGCCGACCTCGATACGTTGATTGACTGGCCGCTCATGCGCGCGACGATGTGGTACAACACGCCCAGCGAGCCGGATCGCAGAGAACGGCGGATGGCTGAGTGCTTGGTCCACCACCAGGTGCCCTGGCGGGCGATCGAGTATGTCGCGACCTTCTCTCCTGCTCGAGCCGCCGAAGCGCAGACAACCTTGGCTCGTTTTAGTCAGAGTGTTGCGGTAGGAACAAGGGGTGACTGGTACTTCAGCTGAAGGAGGCTTGATGATCCACGAATCGCATGGAAACCTCCTCGACTCGGACGCCGAGGCACTGGTCAACACGGTGAACACGGTGGGAGTGATGGGCAAGGGCATTGCCCTGCAGTTCCGCCGCCGGTTCCCGGACATGTTCCGGGCGTACGAGCGGGCCGCCAAGCGGGACGAGGTCAGCCTTGGTCAGATGCATGTCTGGGACACCGGCGCGATAACGGGGCCTCGGTTCGTCATCAACTTCCCCACCAAGGGCCACTGGCGCGCCCGCTCTCGACTCTCGGACATTGAGGCGGGCCTCGTTGACCTCGTGCGAGTGGTCCAGGAGAAGTCGATCAGTTCGATCGCGGTGCCGCCGTTAGGCTGTGGCAGCGGTGGGCTCGACTGGGCGGACGTTCGGCCGCTCATCGAGAGCGCGTTCGAGCAACTACCGAACATCGATGTGCGGATCTTTCCACCCGATGGCGCGCCCAATGCCGCAGACATGACCACCCGCACAGCGCGACCCGCGATGACCGTGGCGAAGGCAGCCTTTATCGCGACAATACGGAGGTACAGCGAGATCGCACTAGACGTGTCGCTCATTGAAGTGCAGAAGCTTATGTACTTCCTACAAGCCGCTGGCGAAGACATGCGCCTCGATTACACTAAGGGCCACTACGGTCCGTACGCAGACAACCTCCGCAAGGCGCTACGATCGATGGAAGGGCACTTCATTACCGGATTTGGCGATGGTAGCAGGTTGGTTCAAGAAGCCGAGCCGATCGAGCTGCTCCCTGGCGTGAGTGACGATGCTGACCGGATTCTGGACGGTTCTCCCGACACTGTTGCCCGAATCGAACGGGTCGTCCGGCTCAGCGAGGGCTTCGAGTCAGCGTACGGTATGGAATTGCTCGCCAGCGTCCACTGGGTTGCCACGCACGAGAACGCTGAGGCTGCCGCCGATCCGAATGTTGCCGCCGAACTTGTCGGCGCGTGGAACGCTCGAAAGCACCGTATGATGGGGCCGGACCACGTCGCGAAAGCCTGGTCGCACCTTCGCGACGAGCGCTGGTTGATGACCAGCGCTCCAGCGGTAGTTCGGTAGTGTCAACCACGGGGTCCAGAACAACCGTTTTACTGGGGTGTGGGGATGAAGTCTGGGCCGTAGTTGCCGCTGCCGTTGGGCAGTGGGGTGGTGATGATGGGTTTGGCGAGGCTGTACAACCCGGCCATGATCCCGATCGCCGTGCTGAGTGCGTTCTCACCGCCGCCCGACCAGGCGTTCTGAAGTTGCATGACAAGCTGGGAGAACGCCGTGTCAAATTTCTTCGACGCCGGCAGATCCGGATAACCGCCCTGGGGCACCCTGGCGACGGGATAACAGTCCGGAAACGGAACCGGGTCGCCGATGTAACCCCAGTTCCCATCGACCTCGACGAACTTCCGGCCGTGGCGAATCTCGCCAAAACGGTAGTAGTGCGCGAGCTCATCGCCGAACTCGGGGGAATCGGGGCTGTGCGCGGTGCCCTCGCCCTGGTCCTTGATTGTTGCGATCGCGCCCAGCGCATCGGCGAGTGAGGCGAGTTTCGTCAACTGCTCTGGGATCGTCGTGCCGGACCCGTCGGGATTGGGCACGTGCAGCGTGGCGGTGAGTTGCCCGTTCGTGGAAATCGGCGGTGACAGTACCTGGAACAACTCGCGGATCGCGTCGTAGAACATGACAATCGTGGGATGGTCGGTCGCGGCCAGCGCGAGGGGATGCTCTGGTTCCTCGATTGCTTGGTACATGTCGAGTGCTTTCGTGCTGAGCCCGCCGAGGTACACGTCGAGATCTGGCAGTACGCCACCGGGCAGGTGTCCGGGATACGTCGGCGCCACGATTTTAGGTGTGCCGCCAACCGCTGTGAGCATGTTGCACGCGAACCCCATGTGGAGCATCTCTTCCCGTACGACACTGTCGATGAGTTTGTACGCCTCGCTGTTCTGGTCTTTGATCGACCACATCCCGGAGAGGTAGACCGGCAGTGTCGCGAACTCAAGCTCCACAGCCGCCTGCAAGCTTTCCTGCAGCCACGACAGGTCACGGGAATCGACCGGAGTGGCCATCAGCTCCACGATCTTGGTGTTTGCCACGTCGTGATCTCCTTGTCACTCACTTGTCGGTGCCCGCTCTCTGGTGAGAGCATGTCGGGCATCATTGGACCACGGGAACTCCAGCTTCCACTGCATGACGCGCTTGCCAGATTGTCCAGATTGCGTGGTGAGAGGTGAGCGGCTTCTACGATGTCGTGCACCGTCGGCGTGACGTGAGGGGTGAGTTCACTGGTGAGGCGGTGCCCACCGATGTGCTGCGCCGAATTCTCGCTGCCGCGCACACCGCGCCCAGCGTGGGGTTGTCCCAGCCCTGGGACTTTGTGCTGGTCCGCGATGTGAATACGCGCGCCGCCTTCCGGGACCACGTCCAGGGCGAACGTAAGATCTTCGCCAGCCAGCTCGACGAGGAGCAGTCCCGGATCTTCGCTCGGATCAAGGTCGAAGGGGTGCTGGAGTCCAGCCTGGGCGTCGTGGTGACTTACGACTCCCGGCGCGGCAGCCCGGCGGTGCTCGGGCGGCACGCCATCGCCGATGCCGGCCTGTACTCGGTGTGCTTGGCCATTGAGAACCTGTGGCTGGCCGCGACCGCTGAGGGGCTCGGGGTCGGGTGGGTCAGCTTCTACCGGGAGGAGTTCCTGCGGGAATTACTGGGCATTCCCAGCCAGCTCCGGCCAGTGGCCTGGTTGTGCCTGGGCACCGTCAGGATCCTGCAGGACACTCCGGACCTCGAGCGCCACGGTTGGCGACACCGTATCCCGCTGGCCCAGGTCGTGCACGAGGAGCGTTTCGGCCGGCCGGCACCACTGAGCAGTCACTAAAGCCACGCGGCGTACTTTGTTGACTCCGGGACGGCGATGGGGGTGCGGGCTGATGGAGGCAGGCCAGCAAGTGGTGGGGCGTGGCCAGGCTCCACCGGGGACGGAGCGATCTCAAGGATTGCGCCTGCGGTTGCACTATGAGCTGATCGGCTGTGGGCTGCGCGGACATGCGCTGGTCGGTACCGACGTGGCCGAGATCCGCCCGGCCGATAGCCTGCTCGTGCGGGAAACCGGGGATGGGCTTCGCTGGTACCGCTGCGTGCGCTGCGATGCCTGGGTTGCGCTGCCGCCGCCTGATGCGCCGACGCGCCAGCATCTCCCTGAGCGGTCCGAGATCACCCTGCCGTTGCGGGGACGGCCGTTGCGGGATCGCTATGTGTTGCGCCTGATCGCCCTGGATCGGCTCGTGCATTTCCTCGTGCTCGGCACGCTCGCGGTGGCGGTGTTTCTTTTCGCCGCCCATCGGGAGGCCTTCAGCCCCACGTTTTATCGGGTCCTGGACGCGGTGCAGGGCGGCGTTGGGGGGCCAAGCGGCCGGGGTGGCAGGGGAATTCTCCGAGAGCTGCAGCGGGCTTTCGCCGCGAAATCCTCCACTTTGTGGATCGTGGGGTCCGTGTTAACCGGCTACGCCGTGCTGGAGGGAGTCGAAGCGGTGGGGCTGTGGTTCGCCAAGCGCTGGGCTGAGTACCTCACTTTCATTGCCACCACGTTGTTGTTGATCCCTGAGGTGTACGAGCTGGCTGGCCGGATCACCATCACCAAAATTATTACTTTGCTCATTAACCTCGCTGTGGTCGTCTACCTCCTGCTGGCTAAAAGGTTGTTCGGGCTCCGTGGCGGCGGGCGCGCCGAAGCTGCCGAGCACGCCCACGACACCGGCTGGCAAGCCCTGGAGCGCATTCTGCCCGGAGAGTGAGGGGGCCCGGAGAGTGAGGGTCCGGGCGATGCGCCGTTGGCCGTGTCCACCTGGGTGGCCGCTCGTTGATCTGTGATATGAGCGTCGAGCAGCAGGAGAGCGTCCGGATCGGGCAATCTAGCCAGCAACCCAACGACGAGCCGTCTCGGCGTCGCCGCCGGTGGCATGGCCGCCTGGGTGGTTACGCGCTGCGCGGGGTGTTGTCCGGTGGCGCGCTGGGCTGCGCCGGCCTGGTCGTGGTGGGTTTGGGCGCGCTAGCCGCTCCGCTGCCTGATCGGGGACTTGCCGCTCCTACCCCGGTGGCGATGGCTGCGCCCGCCGCACTGCCTGACGTTCCCGAGCCCGCCGCCGCTCCTGTGGTTCCCTCGACTGGCCAGCCCATCGGCCAGCAGGCCGGCGGGCAGGTCACGATCCCGGTGCAAATCCCCGCTCGGACGGCCCGCCCGGGCTCGCCGGCGCTGGCCTTCACCGCGTGGGCCGCCCGAATGGCCCGGGTGACCGGGATCCCGGCGCGGGCGTTGGCGGCCTACGCCAACGCGCATGCCGTAATGGCTGTCATCCGGCCCGGTTGCCGGTTGACCTGGGTGACCCTGGCCGGTATCGCGGCGGTGGAATCCCAGCATGGGACCATCGGGGGTCGCACTCTGCTGCCCGACGGCCGCACCTCCGCGCCGATCATCGGAATACCGCTCAACGGCGCCAATGGCACCCGGGCCATCGCGGCCACTGATGGTGGCCTGCTCGACGGTGACAAGATATGGGAGCACGCGGTGGGACCCTTCCAGTTCATCCCGTCCACCTGGGCGCTGTGGCGAGCTGATGGAAACAATGACGGAATCAGCGACCCGCAGAACATCGACGACGCCGCCCTGGCCGCAGCGGGATATTTGTGCGCGGACAATCGGAATCTGGCAGCCGGCGACGGTTGGCTCAGGGCGATTCTGTCCTACAACAGTTCCCTGGACTACGCGCAGAGCGTTTACGGCTTCGCGCAGGGTTATGCCCGCAGCGCCCGGAACGTGACCTGACCGCTGAAGGTTACGGTTGGTAGCGATAGCCCAGTCCGGGTTCGGTGAGCAGATGGCGTGGATGGGTGGGGTCGGGTTCGAGTTTGCGCCGAAGGCGGGCCATGTGGAAGCGCAGATTGTCAGTTTCGTTGCGGTAGAGGGGTCCCCAGATCTGGATGAGCAGTCGCCGGGATTCCACCAGCTGGTTGGGGTGGCGCACCAGAATGGCGAGGATTCTCCATTCGGTGGGGGTCAGGTGCACGACCGCTTCCCCCGGCGATCGGGTGATCAGGTGGGCGGCCAGGTCGATGGTGTGGTTCCCGAGGGGGATGGGCTGTTGCGGGGTGTCGGTGCTGTGGTGGCGCAGCGCGGTCCTCAGCCGGGCTAGAAGCTCATCCATGTTGAAGGGTTTGGTGACGTAGTCGTCCGCCCCGGCGTCGAGGGCTTGGACCTTGTCGGCGGCGTCGGTGCGCCCGGACAGGACGATGATCGGGACTCGGGTCCAGCCGCGCAGGCCGTGGATCACCTCGATGCCATCGAGGTCGGGCAGGCCGAGGTCCAGGAGCACCACATCGGGTGGGTGGCGGGCTGCGCTGGTGAGCGCGGTGGCGCCGTCGGCGGCGGTGGTGATCTCGTAGCTGCGGGCGCGCAGGTTGATCTGCAAGGCCCGGAGCAGCTGGGATTCGTCATCCACGATCAGCACACGAGTCATGCCCAGATCTCCGCATTCGCCGCATCGGGTGGCTGTTGGGCCGGGGTAGCGGCGGGATCGGTCGGGAGGTTGATCACCATGGTCAGCCCGCCGCCGGGGGTGTCCTCCGGGTTCAGGGAGCCGCCCATGGCCTCCACCAGCCCACGGGACAGCGCCAGTCCGAGCCCGACGCCGGTGGTGTTGTCCCGGTCGCCGAGACGTTGGAAGGGTTGGAAGACGCGTTCCCGGTCGGTTTCGGGGATGCCGGGACCGCGGTCGATGACGCGCAGTTCGACCCGCTCGCCCAGCGCGCTGGCGGTCAGCACCGGTGGATGCCCCGGGGGGCTGTAGCGCACGGCGTTGCTCACCAGGTTGGCGATGACGCGCTCCAGGAGCACGGGGTCGGCCAGCACCAGCGGCGCGGGTGTGGCCGGTTGCCAGTGCACGGCGGTAGTGCTGGTGGCGAGGTCGTCGAGGGCGAGCTGGATGATCTCGGCAAGGGCCACCGGTTGTATGTGGAGGTCGAGTACCCCGGCGTTCAGTCGGCTCATGTCGAGCAGGTTGTCCACCAGCCGGGTCAGCTGCTCGAGTGACTCATCGGCGGTGGCAAGCAGGTCGCGGGTGTCTTGCGGGCTCCAGACGATGTCGGGGCTGCGCAGGCTGGTGACGGCGGCGGTGGCTGCGGCCAGCGGGGTGCGCAAATCGTGGCTGACCGCGGCGAGCAGCGCGGTGCGCATCCGGTCGGCGGCGATGGCCGGTTTGGCCTGGGCGGCTTGTTGAGTGAGCTGGTCGCGTTCGAGGGCGACCGCGGTGTGTGCGGCGAAGGCGGTGAGGACTCGCTGGTCGGCGGCGGGCAGAATCCGGCCGCGCAGCGCGAGGACGGCATCCGGTCCGACCGGAACCGCGACGTCAGCCTCGGCCGGGCAGCGGCACGGTGGCGTTCCCGCGACACTCAGGGTGACCCAGCGTTGCGGGTCACTCTGAGTGGTGGGGTCTGAATGGGTGCGGTCGGTCGTGGTGAGCAGGGTGGCCGAGACCATCCCGAAGGTCTCCCGGGAGCGTTCGAGCAGTGCGGGGATGGCGTCCTGGCCGCGCAGGACGCTGCCGGCCAGCACGGACAGGGTCTGGGCCTCGGCGGCGGCGCGAGCGGCCCGGCGGGTTTGCCGCGCCGCGCCGTCGACGACCGAGGCCACCGTGGCCGCCACCAGCGCGAACACCACCAGTGCGATGACGTTGTTGGGCTCGGCGATGGTGAAGCTGTACAGCGGTGGGGTGAAGTAGTAATTGAGCAGCAGTGACGCCGCCAGTGCGGCCGCCAGCGCCGGGTACAGGCCGCCGATCACGGCGATCGTGACGACCGCGACCAGGTAGCACAGGATCTGGCTGGGCAGGTTCAGGCTGCCTCGCAGTTGGGCGAGTCCGAGGGTGAGTAGCGGGAGTCCCAGCGCAGCGGTGAGCCCGCCCGCGAGACGTCGGCGCCGAGACAGCGCACCGTGTAGCGCGGGGAGCTGGCGTCCGTGGGCAGCCTGTTCGTGGGTGACCATGTGCACGTCGATGTCACCGGAGGCTTCAGTCACCGTCTCGCCGATGCCGCGACCGGTGATCAGCCGCGATGCCCAGCCTCGTCGGCTGGTGCCCAGGACGAGCTGGGTGGCGTTCTTGGCCCGGGCGAAGTCCAGCAGCGCCGTGGGGATGTCGTCGCCGATGACGGCGTGGTAGCTGCCGCCCAGGGATTCGACCAGCTGACGCTGGGTGGCCAGCGCCGAGGGGTCGGCGCCGGTCAGCCCGTCGTTGCGGGTGACGTGCACGGCCAGGAGGTCACCACCGGAGCCGTGGGCGGCGATGCGGGCCGCACGGCGGATCAGGGTCTCGCCTTCCGGACCGCCGGTCAGCGCCACCACGACCCGCTCCCGGGTTTCCCACACGTCTGCGATGCCGTGGTCGGTGCGGTAGCGCCGCAGGCCTTCCTCGACCCGGTCGGCCAGCCAGAGCAGCGCCAGCTCGCGCAGCGCGGTCAGGTTGCCGCTGCGGAAGTAGCGCGACAGCGCGGCGTCGATCATCTCGGCGGGGTAGATGTTGCCGTGTGCCATCCGCCGCCGCAGCGCCTCGGGAGTCATGTCGACCAGCTCGATCTGGTCGGCGGCCCGGACCACGGTGTCGGGCACGGTCTCCCGCTGGATGATGCCGGTGATCTTGTGCACGACGTCGTTGAGGGACTCCAGGTGTTGGATGTTCACGGTGGTGATGACGTCGATGCCGGCGGCCAGCAGCTCGTGGACGTCCTGCCAGCGTTTGGCGTGGCGCCCGCCGGGGATGTTGGTGTGGGCCAGCTCATCGACCAGCGCGACGGCTGGGCGCCGCGCCAGCACCGCGTCGAGGTCCATCTCGGTGAACTCACTGCCCCGGTAGCTGCGCTGGATTCGGGGGATGAGCTCCAGGTCGCCGATCAGTGCCTCGGTTTTCGCTCGCCGGTGGCATTCCACCAGGGCGATGACCACATCGGTGCCGCGGTCCCGGCGCCGGTGACCTTCCTCGAGCATGTGGAAGGTCTTGCCGACTCCCGGTGCGGCCCCCAGGTACACCCGCAGGTGGCCAGTAGCGCTCACCGCCGCCTTCTTCCGCGCACCGTTGCCGCTACCGCAGTGGGGGCAGTGCGGTGTTGAGTTCGATCACGTTGACCCGTGGTTCGCCCAGGATGCCCAGTGTACGAGCCTGGAGGTGGGCGCTGACCAGGGCGCGCACCACGGCCGGGTCCAGGCCTCGGGCCTTCGCGACCCGGTTGACCTGCTCGAAGGCGTAGGCCGGGGAGATGTCCGGGTCCAGTCCGGAGCCGCTGGCGGTGATCGCGTCGGGGGGCACGCTGGCCGGTGGCACGCCGTCGAAGGCCGCCACTGCGGCCCGCCGGCTGTTGATGGAGGTGACCAGGCCTGGGTTGGACGGGCCCAGGTTTGACCCCCCGGAGAACAGGGGGTTGTCACCGGGGTCGTTCTTGTTGTTCGGGTCCGCCGCCGCCGAAGGCCGGCCCTGGAACCATTGCGGCAGCAGGTTGCCCTTGGCATCGACGTAGGCCTGGCCCAGCAGGCTGGACCCCACCACGTGAGCGCCCTCGGTCACCAGCGAACCGTTGGCTTGGGAGGGGAAGACCGCCTGACCGATCCCCATCACGACCAGTGGATACAGCACACCGGTGAGGACGGTCAGCACCAGCAGCGCGCGCAGCGCGGCCAGGTGCTGGCGCACCGCGCCCGGCAAACGGGTGATCATGGTCATGGGGTTCACCTGAGCCCGGGGACGAATTGGATGATCAGGTCGATGAGTTTGATCGCGATGAACGGGAGCACCAGCCCGCCAATGCCGTAGATCCACAGGTTGCGCCGGAGCAGCGCCGAGGCTGAGGAGGGGGTGTAACGCACGCCGCGCAGCGCCAGCGGGATCAGCGCCACGATGATCAGCGCGTTGAAGATGATCGCCGAGGTGATCGCCGAGGTCGGTGAGTGCAGCCGCATGATGTTCAGGGTGTCCAGGCCCGGATACACCGAGGCGAACATGGCCGGGATGATCGCGAAGTACTTGGCCACGTCGTTGGCGATGGAAAACGTGGTCAGCGCTCCTCGGGTGATCAGCAGTTGCTTGCCGATCTGGACGATCTCGATGAGCTTGGTGGGGTTGGAGTCCAGATCGACCATGTTGCCGGCCTCTTTGGCGGCCGAGGTGCCGGTGTTCATGGCCACCCCGACGTCAGCCTGGGCGAGTGCGGGGGCGTCGTTGGTGCCGTCCCCGGTCATCGCGACCAGCCGCCCACCGGTCTGCTCCTGTTTGATCAACGCCATCTTGTCCTCGGGGGTGGCCTCAGCGAGGAAGTCGTCCACCCCGGCCTCTTTCGCGATGGCCGCCGCGGTGAGCGGATTGTCCCCGGTGATCATCACGGTGCGGATGCCCATCGTGCGCAGCTCGGCGAACCGCTCCCGGATGCCGTCTTTGACCACATCCTTGAGACTGATCACGCCCAGCGCCCGGGTGGTGCCGTTGACCCGTTCAGCCACCACCAGCGGGGTGCCACCGGCGGCGGAGATCGTGTCCACCATCGGGGCGAGCCCATCGGTTGGCTCGCCGCCGCCGGTACGGATCCAGTCCCGGACCGCGCTGGCCGCGCCCTTGCGGATCTGGTGTCCCTCGGGCAGGTCCACCCCGGACATGCGGGTCTGCGCGGTGAACGCCACGAACTGCGCGCCGGCCACGTCCCGTCCCCGCAGGCTGTAGGTTTCCTTGGCCAGCACCACGATCGAACGCCCTTCCGGGGTCTCGTCGGCCAGGCTGGCCAGCTGCGCGGCATCAGCCAGTTCCGCGACGCTCACGGTTTCCACCGGGAGGAACTCGCTGGCTTGGCGGTTGCCCAGGGTGATCGTGCCGGTCTTGTCCAACAGCAGCGTGTTCACATCCCCGGCGGCTTCCACCGCCCGCCCGGACATCGCCAGCACGTTGCGCTGGACGAGCCGGTCCATGCCGGCGATGCCGATCGCGGACAGCAACGCACCGATCGTGGTCGGGATCAACGCGACCAGCAACGCGACCAGCACCACCAGGGATTGCCGCGCGTGTGAATAGATCGCCATCGGCTGCAGCGTCACCACGGCCAGCAAGAAGATGATGGTCAGGCTGGCGAGCAGGATGTTCAGCGCGATCTCGTTCGGGGTCTTCTGCCGCGACGCTCCCTCGACCAGGGCGATCATCCGGTCGATGAAGGTCTCCCCGGGCTGCGAGGTGATCTGGACCACGATCCGGTCGGAGAGCACCGTGGTGCCGCCGGTCACCGCGCACCGGTCGCCGCCGGATTCGCGAATCACCGGCGCGGACTCACCGGTGATCGCGGCCTCGTCCACGCTGGCGATCCCTTCGACCACGTCCCCGTCGCCGGGGATCACCTGCCCGGCCTCGACGACCACGTGATCCCCTGCGCGCAGCGCGGTGCCCGGCACCTGTTCTTCTGTTGTGCTCGCTCCGGGTGTCTCGCCTGGGGTCGTTCCGGGCGTCCAGCCGGGTGCCCAGTTGGTCAGTCGGCGGGCGATGGTGTCCCGTTTGGTCCGGCGCAGGGTCTCGGCCTGGGCTTTGCCTCGGCCTTCGGCGACCGCCTCGGCGAGGTTGGCGAAGACCACGGTCAGCCACAACCAGACGGTGATCGTCCAGGCGAACACGGTCGGGGCGGCGATCGCGGCGATCGTGGTCAGGACCGAGCCGACCTCGACGACGAACATCACCGGATTGCGCAGCTGCACTCGAGGATCCAGCTTGCGCACCGCCTCCGGAGTGGTGCGGAGCAGCTGGGTGGTGGTCATCGACATCAGTGCAGGCCCTCCGCGAGTGGGCCCAGCGCTTGGGCCGGGAAGTAGGTCAACGCCACCACGATCAGGATGACGCCCAGCAGCATGCCGATAAACAGTGGCTGGTGGGTGGGCAGCGTGCCGGCGCTGGCCGGCACCGGTTTCTGCCGGGCCAGCGACCCGGCCAGCGCGAGCACGAACACGATCGGCAGCAACCGGCCCAGCAGCATCACCACACCGAGCACGCTGTTGTACCAGACGGTGTTCACCGAGAGCCCGGCGAAAGCGCTGCCGTTGTTGTTCGCCGTCGAGGTAAACGCGTACAACACCTCAGACAACCCATGCGCACCGGGGTTCGCGATCGCGCCCCGCTCACCTTTGAGCGCGATGGCCAGCCCAGTGCCGATCAGCACCAGCGCCGGGGTGGTCAGGATGTAGAGGGAGGCGAGCTTGATTTCCCGGGCCTGCAGCTTTTTGCCCAGGTACTCTGGGGTGCGCCCGACCATCAACCCGGCCACGAATACCGTGACAATGGCCAACACCAAGATGCCGTACAACCCGGATCCGGTCCCGCCCGGGGCGACCTCGCCCAGCATCATGTTCAGAATCGTGATCCCACCGCTGAAGGGGGACAGCGAGTCGTGCGCATTGTTGACCGCCCCGGTGGAGGTCAACGTGGTGGAGGCAGTAAACAACGTGGAGGCGGGGATACCGAAGCGGACCTCCTTGCCCTCATAGGAGCCGCCCGCAGCCAGCGCCGCGACGCTGTGGTGCCCGGACTCGAAGTAGCTGATCCCGGCCACCGAGGCGACCCAGATGATGGCCATCACGGCGACGATCGCATACCCCTGCCGCTTGTCACCGACCATTTTCCCGAACGTGCGCGGCAGCGCGAACGAGATCACCAGCAGCAGGAAGATCTCCAGCCAGTTCGTGAACGGGTTGGGGTTCTCAAACGGGTGCGCGGAGTTGGCGTTGTAGAACCCGCCACCGTTGGTGCCTATCTCCTTGATGGCCTCTTGGGAGGCCACCGGACCGCCGATGATGGCCTGATGGCCGCCGGCCAGCGTGCGCACCGTGTGCGCGGCGGAGAAGTTGTCCACCACCCCACCAGCAATGAGCACCAACGCGAAGACAACCGAGATCGGCAACAACAGCCGCAGCACCGTGCGGGTCAGGTCCACCCAGAAATTGCCGATCCGGTCGGTGCGAGCGCGGATGAACCCGCGGATCAGCGCGATCACCACCGTGATGCCCACTGCGGCGGAGACGAAGTTCTGCACCGCCAGCCCGGCCATCTGCACCAGGTGCCCCATCGTGGACTCCCCCGAATAGGACTGCCAGTTCGTGTTCGTCACGAACGACGCGGCGGTGTTGAATGCCTGATCCGCATTCACCGCCGGGAAACCGAGGGGCAGCAACAGATGGGCCTGCAACCGCAGAAAACCGTAAAGGAACAGCACCGACACCGCAGAAAACGCCAACAAGCTGCGGAGATAAGTCGGCCACGTCTGGTCGGTGTCCGGATTCACCCCGATCAGCCGGTACATGCCCCGCTCGGCACGCCAGTGCTTGCCGGTGGTGAACAGGTGCGCCAGGTAATCACCCAATGGGCGGTGAGTGACCGCCAGCGCCGCCACCAGCAAGCCGACCTGCAACCACCCCGCGGCGGCGCTCACGTAAACCACTCCGGCGCGACCAGGGCCACCACCAGGTAGCCGACCAGCAGCACCGAGACCACCAGCCCGGCAAGATCCGCGATACTCACGGGGTCACCTGCTCGTCGCCCGGTCCCACCAGGCGTTCCACTCCCCGCGCCGCCAGGGCCAACACCGCGAACACCGCGATGGTCAGCGCGACAAACACCAAATCCAACATCCAGGGCTCCTCGTCGTCACAGGAGTTTCCGGCGCGTCCGGTATGCGGAACTACTCCCGCAGTAAAACCCCCACCCACTCGATCGAGCAGCCCGCTCACACATCGCTCACGCCAACCGGCGCTATCCTCATGCTTTGCTCACACCGCCCCGGGAATTCATCACCACGGATGAGTATGTGGTAGCCGACAGTCACACTCAAGCGCTCACAGTGAGGGTGGTGTTGGCGTTTACCGCGCCGACGTGAGTTTTATGTGAGCGACACACTGCGGGGGCCAGTTGGTTGCAAGCCGCAGCGGTGCTTGCTGTCCCAGACCTCCCGAAGTAGCTTCTTGATCAAGAGCTGACCTGGGGCATCCGGGAGGCGTTCGCAGGAAAATCTTGTGAATATCATAGGCCTGCGAAGGACCGGGTGGTGCCCGCGAGGCGCGTGTTGCAGGAGGTGCTAGCCGGAAGAGGTCTGGGACTTAAGATCACGGTTTGGGTGCCGAAAGTGACACATCGT
>JBATXM010000099.1:0-5115 GCA_049673305.1 Pseudonocardiaceae bacterium
TGCGTTGGTGGATGACAGCTTCAGGCCAGGCTGAGCTGTCATCCACCAACGCAACAGCCCCTCGGCGACCCGTCCGGTGCCGATCTCGCGGGCGCGCATGGCCGGGAACAACTCCGACCAGCGGAGCACCTCACCGGCGGTGTGGCCGGACAGCACGATGGTCAACCCCCGGCGGACCGCGAAGCGGACGCCGCGCCGCCAGCCGCAGGCTTCACCTCGCGGGTAAGCCAGGTAGATCGCCCAGGCCAACCAGGGGTTGGTGAGGTCGACGCCGGTGGACTCATCAAAACGAGTGAAGTCCCGGTGGGCCTCGAACAGCCTTGGCTGGGGTGCAGCCAAGATACGGACAGAAACCACCATCAGTGGATCATGGAGTGAGTTTCTGCTGCTCGGATGAGGTGTCGGCTCTCGTGATTAAGGCTGCGGTCGAAGCTGAGCACAGAGAGACTGTACCCACCTGAACAGCGGGAATCCCCATTCAAGATCGGCTGATGGGCGGCTTCTGTCCGTATCTTGGCTGCACCCCTTCACCCGGGCGCGAGATCTGACGAAGGCACCGCGAGGGCGGCTGGTCACCGCGGAGGGGCTCGGGGCACCTCGGGAGGGGTGATGGGTCGCCGTGCCCCGCCGGGAGTGCCCGCCCGATTGATCAACTATGGAGGAGTCATGCCGTTATTGAGTGTGATAACAGCCGTTCACTCGGGTCGTCAGGAGTATCTGAAGGAGGCTGCGGTCACGGTACTCGGGCAGCAACTTCCCGACGCCTGGGAGCTGGAGTGGCTGGTGCAAGAAGACTTCGACGAACCGGAGATGGAAGATCTTGCGCGGGACATCGCTGAGCGTGATGCGAGAGTGCGATACGCGGCTAATCGAACGACTCTGGGGCCGGGGGGTACTCGCAATCTTGCGTTATGGCGTGCCCGGGGTGATCTCGTTCGCACCTTCGATAGCGATGATCTGCTGCTCCCGGGAGCGATCGGTTGCTCGCTGGAAATATTCATCGCACATCCCGAGGTTCACTGGTCAGCCGGGAAAACCGAAAATTTGCGGTTGGATGGCACCCGTGATCCCTACCTTGCCTCACCACTGCACTATGAACGTGTGGCGCCTGGTGAGCTCAACCGGGTGATGACCGAGGCGGGTGTGTGCCCGATCCACTGTGCTGGCCTCACGATGCGGGCCAGTACCCTCCGGGCGGTCGGAGGGTGGGCGGGCCTCCCCGTGGGAGAGGATGTCTGTATGATCTCGGCCATCGCCGAGATGTTTCCCGGTTGGCATGATCCTTCGGTCACATGGTTGTATCGTCGACATCCCGGCCAGATAACCAACACGATGCCCTACGATTTCTGGAGTTCTCTCGGGGAGACAGCTGCCGAGCAACGCCTCACAGGGCTACGAGAGATTTTATCCAGCTGTCCCCCCAAAAAATAATGGTGATCATGGTGAGCGTCCCGGGATGTGATCACCGGATGATGGATGTGCACCAACGTCAGTGACGGTGCGTTCCGGGTTGATCGGGACTTATCCTATCGATGAGCAAACCATGCGCGCGTCATGGGAGATGATGTCAGAATGCGCTGACGGTCACTACAGAGAGACTTCTGATACGTCATCCGGTAATTCATCACCGAAGCCGTCGGCACTGCGACACGGCGCTTGGGGGTCCCTCGTCGAACGGGATCCGGCGTGGTGCGCGGATTCCCTCGCCACCGCTAGTCCTAGTCGTTTGATTGCCGCTGAGCGTTGTGCGCCGGCGGTTTCACCCAGTGTTCGCCAGAATGAGTGCAACACAGCGCTGGTCATCTGATCATGATGGCGTCGGTAGAGCCACGTGACGGCCGGATCATGCCAGCCAAGGAATACCTCAGAGATTGCCGCGAGGAGGCCGACGTCTTCTCCGGCTGGCAACCCCATCCAACCACCAAATGCACGGAGAACATCAACCCGCATCATCAGACCTGCGCAATGGACGGGACACCGGCCGTAGCGAGCCATAGTGTCGTTTAACAAACCTGGTGGCACTGGGCCAAAAGGTAGCGTCGATGAATACCGCACCCTATTTTTATTCGGCATGAGCTCATCAGGCTGCGTCACCGACCATTGAATGTCCGGATGGGTGATAAATGGGGCCATTTGGATCGCGAGTCCCCCCGGTAAAAGCAGATCGTCACTGTCCAGCGTGCGAATGAGCTCCCCCCTGGCTCGGCAGAGAGCGAGCGTTCGGGTTCCACCAGGCCCCAGGACCGCGCCATTAGCTTCGTACCGCACTCGTTGGTCGCCAGCGGCGAACTCCTCGACGACATGCTTCAACTCAGGATCTGAACTGTCTTCTTGAATGAGCCATTCAAATTCCCACCCCACCGGGAACCTCTGCCTCAACAGACTGCTCGCCGTTTCGGTGAGGTGGCGATCGCGCCCCATGTGCACCGCAGTGATCAGACTAAGAAGCCTTCCCGCAGACATATCCAGTCCGATCTGTCCTCATTGACCGGTCGGCGTCGCTCCCCATCGGGCGGCTCAACCAAGCACCCACCGAAAAGAGGATAGACAACGGGGTCACGGGCCATCGCACACCCAGGGCTCCGTGAGGCGTCCCGGGTTTGATGCGCACCTTGTTTTGTGTGTGGCGACCCGGTTGGTCGTCGTGATGGGATCATAGGAGAGCGGAACATTTCGTGGGAGGCGGAGGGCAGGCCCCTGGTTCGTGTCGGCGGGCCAGGTCGCGGGGCTGCGGTGGTCGCCGTCCTGGGGGCAGCGTAAGGATGGGCGCCATGCCTGATGACAGCTTGGAGTCTGTGTCCCTGATGTCTCTCAATGAGGTAAGGGCTGCATGAAGCTCACCGTGCAGGTCGTGGTGCACGCCGATGAGGGAGCCGAGGCAGTGGTGCGCGAGGTCTTCACTCTGCAACGGGAGGAGTCTCTGGCGCTTGACGCTCTGGGTCTGCGGCTGGGCGAGGCCAAAGACCTGCTGGCCGCGGTACAGAACACCCTGGTCGAGCATCAGGTCGCCACCGCGTTGTCCGCTCAAAGCGGGTGCCCGGACTGCGGGCTCCCGCGCCGTCGCAAGGACAGCCGACCCATCGTGATGAGAACTCTGTTCGGCAGGCTGCGGCTGGACAGCCCCCGCTGGTGGCACTGCGGATGCCGACCCCAAACGAACAGAACGTTCAGCCCACTGGCCTCGATACTCCCGGAGCGGACCACCCCAGAGTTGAGATACCTGGAATCGAAGTTCGCTGGGCTGGTCTCCTACGGGATCTCCGCTGATCTGCTCGGCGAGCTGCTGCCGTTGGGTCGGGCACTGCACGCCAACACGGTGCGCCGGCAGGCGCAGGCCACCGCGCAGCGTCTGGAGGACGAGCTCGGCGACGAACGATTCAGCTTCATCGACACCTGCCAGCGAGACCGGGAGGAACTGCCCCGCCCGGACCTGCCGCTGGTCGTGGGCCTGGACGGCGGGTACGTCCACTCCGCCCATCAACGCTCCCGGCGCGACGGCTGGTTCGAAGTGATCGCCGGCAAGTCCATGCCGGCCGAGGGAAAGCCCACCTGCTTCGCCTTCGTGCAGATCTACGACACCAAGCCGAAACGCCGACTGTTCGAGGTGCTCAAATCCCAGGGCATGGCGGCCAACCAGCAGTCACCTTCCTGACCGACGGCGGGGAGGACATTCGTGACCTGCCCCTATACCTCAATCCCGACTCCGAGCACCTACTCGATTGGTTCCATATCACGATGAGGATCACCGTGATGACCAACATGGCCAAGTCCCTGCAACCACCACCGCCGGATCCGGACCCCGAGCTGTCCGCCGAGACGGCCACCAAGCTCATCGGTGGGGTCAGCGAGGATCTGGGGCGGCTGAAGTGGTTTCTCTGGCACGGCAACGTCTTCAACGCCCTCCAGACCGTCGCCGACATCACCACCGACCTGGAGATACTTAACCCCGACGGCGAGCCAACCAAGCTGGGCAAGGCGGTGCGCGAGTTCGACAGCTACCTACGCGCTAACACCGGGCGCATCCCCAACTACGGCGAACGCCGCCGCGCCGGTGAGGCCATCTCCACCGCGTTCGTGGAATCCACCGTCAACCAGGTGATCAGCAAACGCATGGTCAAAAAACAGCAAATGCGCTGGACACCCCGCGGCGCCCACCTCCTGCTCCAAATCCGCACCCGAGTCCTCAACGACACCCTCACCAACGACTACCGGCGCTGGTATCCCGGCTTCACCCACACCTCCGAAGCGGACACGCTGAACGATCAACTGGTGGCGGCATAGCTCCCACGGAATGTTCCGCTCTCCACAGATAAGGCAGTGGACGGCTACTGTGTGCGGTGGCGAATCGTGTGGGACAACAAACCAGAAACCTACACCACGAATTCCTGCCAACAAAATATTACCACGGAATTCAATCAACAAGCACCGGATGGTGTGTCGGGTATAACAAATGCTTTGCTCGAACTGGTGAAAGTCAGATCGAGGACTGAGTCAAAGTCAATCTTTTAAGGGGAGGACACTTTAGCTGGGACACGCCACACCAGTAAAGATTATCTGGCTGGTGGTACATCCACCACATGACACTGCCCGGGACTTCCGGTATGGGTAACAATGAAAGGTAGCACGCAAATAATTCTCTTGAAAAATCCGCCTCAGTGATGGCAGTGGCCGCGACAATCTTTTTAGGAACGATGATGGTGGCTACGCCTACCGCGATCGCTGCACCGGTTGGCAAGTCTGGCACTGTTATGACCAAAGCTGAGATGAGCGCCTTCGATTGTCATAAGGGTGGATACTGGGAATCTGTCGGCTGGGCGAAGTGCAGTGGCACCCGTGCTTTCAGGGTACAGGTGTGGTGCACCTGGGGTGGCCAGGGTGTTAGTGCCGAATCGCGGAAAAACTACAATTGGGCAGCGTGTGAACGTGGCAGAGTTCACACCGAGGACAGTGGCATTGATATTATCTGGAGCTGATGGCAGCCAGCTGTCCAGGGCGGTATCAACCGGTGGAAGCAATCGAGCTGGCCAGGAGGTCGGCGAAGACTTCTGCTGGGGTTCGGTAGCCGAGGATACGGCGGGGCCGGTTGTTGAGTTCGGTGGCCACGTGGTTGAGGTA
>JBATXM010000100.1:0-47187 GCA_049673305.1 Pseudonocardiaceae bacterium
TTGATAGAGTAGCGGCAGAACTGAATGGGAGGCCACGCAAGACGCTAAACTGGAAGAAGCCGATCGAGGTCTTCAATGAACTGATCGCGGAACACTGTGTCGCCATAACCGATTGAAACCGCCCCCCATAATCGGCAACCACGATCGCACCCTCCCACACCCGCGAGCCGACACTCGGCGCCCGTCGAGTCGTCGGATAACAGCGAGGAGCAGTTGGAGCGGCTGCGGTCGTTCCCTGATACTGGCAAGGACGATCTGATCCTGCACAACGGTCTGGCCGCGTGAGGCGAGGCGACCGGCTAGCGGGATGACGGTGGACGATCGCCAGCATCGCTGGGAAGGGTGCCCTCTAATACTCTGGGGACGGCGGTGTTCACACGACCGTAGTGGGGTCCTCGGTCGCCGCCTGCCACCTCTCAACGGCACGGTCCCTGAAACCCCGGTATCCCCGGCCGTCCCAAGCCAACCGTGCACCACTCCACGCCAGATTCCTTTCGTCCAATTCTCGGTTACTCCGAGCCCTTCCTTGACAGAACCAATATACGCAGGTGACACCAATGCAGTAAGAAGCGCCGTTAACACGGCTAGCCCCCAACGGCAAACTGCTATGAAAAAATGAGAATGGCTGGCAAGAACAGGGGAGGAAGCGGCACGATGGTTCCGAGTAGCGTGCCAACTACTTGAGATGACGCAACCAGTGCGGTAGCCGTAGTTGTGTCATCATTAGAGATAAGTAATATCAGAGCCTGCCGTACTTTTGTGATCAACAGCTACTGGCGTTGGTCGAGTTTGACGGTGACGCGGAAGCGCGTCGTTGCCCAAGACACTGCCGGAGCGGTGTACGCGCTCGATTAAACAACGCGCAATATTCCCTTGGGAGCAGACGGTTGTCACCTCTCAGGCGACAGGAGCCTCAAGCTTCTCAAGTGTCGCGATGGCGGCTGGGCGCGCCACCGTCGCCAGCATTCGCCAGCTGCGCAGTCGTGCACTCCAGGTGAACGTTGTGCCCACCGGCTCGGCCACACCCTCAAAGACCTCAGCCAGGATGAAACAGCGCGATGACGCGGCGGACCGTCGGTCGCGCCGGCCACCGCGTGCTGTCTGCTAGCCGGGCAAGAGCCTAGCCCCGGGCACGGCCGAGCACGGACCGAAGGGCCGCGCGCAGTGCCGCGTCCGGGGCCATGCGTGCTTGCCTCCAGGCCTAGGCCCTGCCGCTGGCGGTGCCCTTGATCCCATAGAGGTAGATTCGGCAACAGCGCCGTGTAGCGCCACGAGTGGGCCAGACGGCGTGCTTTACTGCGGCGTGCAGCCAGCGTGAGGTCATGATTGCTCAGCTCGACTGTTTAGGACGATTGCTCAAACGTCACCCCACGACGACTTCGGCTTGAAGAACATTTTGTTAGAACAGGCCGAGCCGGCGGTAACCGGGAAATATCGGAGAGAGCTTCCCGACTGCCCTGGTGATTTTCGGGGGACTTAGTGACTCTGAGTTGACTTAGTTACTTACAGGAGTCACAGCAGCCACACCCGCTACCGCTACAACTAGCGCAGCATCCGCATTTGTCCGCCATGGTGACCTCACTTTCATAGAACGCACCCATAACCACTGAAAAGTATATCCATCTACATATGCGCATGCTATCGCTAGCCTGGGTGAGTTTTCGAGGCAAATATTGAAATTTTGTTAGCGGCAGCAAACGTAAATTCCACACAAATCGCCTTGCTCGTGCGGATGCGAAGAGGCTTTGCACGTGCGGATGCGGGAGCGCCGTTTGCGTATGCAGATACAGGAGTGTCGTTTGATGGTTCTTTGAATAAAAACTCAGCTTGGTGTCACGTGGTGGGCGCACCAACCACGTGACACCAAGGACATTGGTTTGGCCGCCAACGCACTGTGAGCACCGGGTCCATGTGCTGTTTGCCGGGTTCGTGGATCTCAAGCTCGTGGCTCTTCGCTGTAACAAGTGGGTTCGGTCCTGGCGTGGCGGGTTGACCGACGGGACCGAACCCACTTGTTACAGCGAGGAGTCTGTCGGATAGGTGCTGCCATCCGGAACACTCGAGAACACGAAAGCATCCGCAGCAAGCTCAACGCCGAGCGCCTCGGCACGAGCCCGGCAACGGGCATGGTGCTCGCCGAGCACCTCGACAGTCTCCCGATCAAGGGCAACGCGGCGCTGCTGATGCGTCTTGAAGTCTTCTTCAGCCCGGCCAGCCACGCCCTTGTTGACCGCGCGCCGCAGCCACGTCACCGCTCTCTCTGGGGTCAGGTCGATACCCGACCAGCGCAGGGCGCCGAGTTCGCGTCACATGTTGGTGTCACGCCGGCCGGGGCGGCGGGTGTCCTGAACCTGTACAGACTCCCCGGACAATACGGGAGTCGCGTCGCACGCCGGTTCTCGCCTACTGGCGGATCTGGCTGATCGGACGACGCTGACCGGAAGCGCTGCGACTTGCTACAGGATCCCCTCACCGCGCAAGTTCACACGATCGGGGTTGTGCATAACGTACTTATCCGGGCGTTGTTTATCTCGTTCTCTGGTGGCTTAGGGCATGTCGGGACGCGGTGTATCTGCGCGGGTGTTCGATGCCTCATGTAACCGTGGTGCGGCCATAGTTAGCCAGTTTGGGGGCGTGATGTCGGCAGAGGTCGCAGTCTTCATCACCTTATCGATCTTTGTTGTCCATGAATGAGGGGTGTCATGGTGCCGTTAACGGGCAAGTCGTTGCGCCTGGCGCGGTTGTTGCAACTGGATGGTGATCGCCAGCTCGTCCTTGACCAGGCCGTAGCTGGTCGTGTCCGTCGGATGTGGGCAAAATGTCAGCGATGAGTACGGGATCGGTATCGGCGGCTTCGCCTCTGCCATTGTTGACGTTCTTCTCTGGCGCATTGCACGGTGGGTGGTGGTTCAAGCCACTCGTACCCGAGCTGCGCTGGCGCGGTCACGAGGCATATTCGCGGCTCCGGCCGTGACCATCTCGCCGATGATCGTGCCGGTGGTGTCGGCGAGCCGGTTGCGGCTGGCCCTGATCTTGGGTTTGTTGCCAGCATTCGCGCCGATGTCGATCGACCTGTACGTGCCCGCGTTCCCGGGGTTGGCCCGGTATTTCGGGGTCGGCCAGGCCAGTGTGCAGCTGACCTTGACCACCTTCCTGGTTGGGTTCACGCTCGGCCAGTTGCTGGCCGGCCCGTGCAGCGACGCGATGGGCCGCCGCCGGCCACTGTTGATCGGGCTTGCGGTGTATGTGATGGCCTCGGTTGGTTGCGCGTTGGCGCCCTCGGTGGCGGTCCTGACCGGGCTACGGCTGGTGCAGGGGTTGGCTGGGTCAGCTGGGCTGGTGATCGCTGGCGCGGTCGTCCGTGACCTCTACTCAGGTGTCGCCCTGGCCCGATTTTTCTCGCTGTTGATGCTCGTCAACGGCCTCGCGCTGATCCTGGCGCCGCTGATGGGCAGTCAACTGATCCGGGTGGTGCCCTGGCAGGGGCTGTTCGCGGTGCTGGCCGGGTACGGCGTGCTGCTGCTGGTCAGCGTTGGCTTCGGGCTGCCCGAGACGCTGCCGCCGTCGGCCCGACGTCGAGGCGGGTTGCGCGCCACCGGACGGGTCATGCGGGAGCTACTGGCCGACCGCCGGTTCATCAGTTACGTGCTGGCTTCCGGATCGGTGTTCGCGGCGATGTTCTCCTACATTTCCGGGTCGCCGTTCGTGTTGCAGCAGATCTACGGGCTCAGCCCGCAGCTCTACGGCGTGGTGTTCGGGGTGAACGCGGTGGGCATCGCGGCGTTGGGGCAGCTCAATGGGCTGCTACTGCGCAGGCTGTCACCGCGTCGGCTGCTGGTCGCGGGCCTGGTCCTCGCGGTGTTCGGTGGAGTCGGACTGATCACGGCGGTGCTCGCCGGACTCGGCCTGCCGGCCGTATTACCGGCGCTGTTCGCCGTGGTTGCCAGCGTCGGCCTGGTGCTGCCGAACGCGACCACGCTCGCGCTGTCCGGGCGTCCGGAGCAGGCCGGCACCGCCTCGGCCTTGCTTGGCGTGCTGCAGTACCTGTTCAGTGCGGGGGCGGCTTCGCTGGTGGGAGCTTTCGGAGCCGGCACAGCGGTACCGATGGCCACCCTGATGTGCGGGCTCACCTTCGGTGGGCTCGCGATGTTCGCACTGCTAACGCCGAGCGGGTGGCGCGGCCACCGGTCAGTGAGCGCAGCGTAGATGGAGCGGCCTCGGATGCGGGAGCCTGGGGCGTGGCGGAGGTGATGAAGGTCACTCTTCTGTTACCGATCTGTTGGCGCCGGGAGCAGTCCGTCCTGGATCAGTCGGTGCAGGATCCGATGGAACATGTCCTCTGACACTGGTGGCGCTGGGAGGGTGTGGAAGCCCTCGTCACGGGTGGTTTCATCCGCGGCGAGGGTATCGGTCGAGCGTTCTGCGGTCGATGAGCTGGGGGGGTTGAGTACCATGCCGGCTACCAGGTGGGCGGGATTGCGTGGGTCCTCGGCCACGCTGCTCAGCCAGTCTGTCGCCGGTAGAACCTCGAAGCTGTATCCGAACGAGCGGGTCCACGCCAGGACGTCCGCGTAGCTGACCGGGTCTGCGCTCAGCATGCTCAGTCCGGCCGGTTCGCGTGAGCGGCGCACGAAGCTGCTGATGATCTCAGACACCGCGTCGACCGGCACCCAGATCTCGTCCAGGCGGGTGCCGAGCGCGGGGAACGCGCCGAGGGCGATGCTGCCGCGGATCATGCGCGCCATCGCGTCCGACTCGTTCCAAACGCCTGAGTCCGATGCCCCCAAGACGCGCGGGAGGCGGTACACCGACGCGGTGAGCCCGCGGCGCGCCGCCGCCATGACCAGTTGTTCGGCGGCCCATTTGCTCAAGCTGTATCCGGTGCCGCCCGGCCGGGCGGCGCTTGTTGAGGAGATGTAGTGGAAGGCGCGGATGTCGCACTCGGCGGTCAGGCGGAGCAGCTCGCGGGTGCCGTGCACGTTGGTCCCGCGCAGGTGCCGGTACCCGCGCATCGCGGTGACCGATGCTCCACAGTGGACGATAGTGTCGATCTGGCGGGCGAGTCGTTCGAGCCGGTGTGGGGTCACACCGAGGGTGGGCAGCGACAGGTCGGCGGGCACCGCAATGACGCGGTTCGGGTCGGCGACGAGCCCGAACTGGTGCAGCGCGAGGTGGAGCCGCTCGTCGGCGGCCGCGTCGTTCGCGGCCCGCACCAGACAGTGCACGGTTGCACTGGTGTGCCGCAGGAGTGCGGAGAGAAGGAACGCGCCGACGAATCCGGTGGCTCCAGTGAGCAGGATCGAGCGGGGCGTGTCCGTTGTGGGCGGCGCTGGGTGAAATGTGAGATCGCGGGGCAGCTGGGCGTCTCGTTCGGCAAGGGCGGCACTGGTGTCACCCTCGGAGTTCGCTGGTGTGGCGAGCGGACTTCCGGCTTCCCGTGCCCGGGAGATCGCGGAGGACAGCCCGGCGACGGTGGGCTGCTCCAGGAACGTCCGAATCGGCACCTCGACGCCGAACAGATCCCTCAACCGTGCGGTGATCTGGGGTACAAGCAGTGAATGACCGCCCAGGGAAAAGAAATCGGTATGCCGACCGACGCGGTCCAGTCCGAGGACCTGTGCCCATACCGAGGCGATCACCCGTTGTTCGGCGGTGACCGGAGCGGCGAACTCCGGGTCACGGTCGATCCGCGCCGGATCGGGGGCCGGCAGCGCCTTCCGATCCACCTTGCCGTTCGCGGTCAGCGGCATCTTGTCCAATCCGACGAACACGGAGGGCACCAGATAACCCGGCACCCGCGCACGAAGGAACTCCTCCAGTTCAGCCGGCTCGGGGGCCTCCCCGTCGCAGACGACATACCCCAGGAGGATCCGGTGACCCCGGCCGTCATCGCGTGCCGCGACCACCGCCTCGGTCACCTGTGGATGCCGCATGAGCTGGGTCTCGATTTCGGCTGGTTCGATGCGGAAGCCACGGATCTTGATCTGGTCATCGATGCGGCCGGCGAACTCCAAGTCTCCGTTCACCCGCCACCGGGCCAGATCCCCGGTGCGATACATTCGCTCACCCGGTGGGCCAAACGGGTTGGCGACGAACCGCTGTGCGGTCAGTCCCGCCTGACGCAGATAACCGCGCGCCAATCCCGCTCCGGCGATGTACAACTCCCCCGCCACACCCGGGGGTACCGGCTGCAGAGCGGAGTCGAGCACGTACACCCGAGTATTGATGATCGGTTTGCCGATCGGTACCGGTGTCCGCGTGGTGGTGGACAGCGGATCGCTGAGCGTGGCGCACACCGTGGTCTCAGTAGGACCGTAAGCGTTGATCATCCGGTGGTTCGGGGACCAGGACGCGACCAGATCCGCTGAACACGCCTCCCCAGCCACGACCACCGTCACCGCCGGTGCCACACCGTCCTGAACCGGCAGGACCGCCAGCGCTGAGGGCGGCAACGTCACATGCGTCACCCGCTGCTCAGCGAGCAACGCGATCAGCGGTGTTCCAGGAAGCAGCTCCGCTGTCGGAGCGAGGACCAGCGCCGCGCCAGAAAGCAGGGCACCCCACAGCTCCGCCACCGACGCGTCGAAACTGGGTGAGGCGAACTGCAACACCCGACTACGCGCGTCAATGCTGAATCGCTCAATCTGCGCTGTGGCCAGGTTAGGAACACCAGCATGACTGAGCACCACACCTTTGGGGTGGCCGGTGGAACCCGAAGTGTAGATCACATACGCGGGGTGCTGAGAGACCAAGGGGGTGATGCGATCAGCGTCGGTCGGGTCGGTGTCTCGACAACCACCCACCACCGCCACGCTGTCAGGATCATCCATCACCCACCGCGGCGGAGCACCCTCGTCCGGAACACTCATTGTCGTCTGTGCGCTGGTCAACAGCAACACTGGTTGGGCGTCATGGAGCATGAAGGCGATGCGCTCGGCGGGATAGTCCGGATCCAACGACAAATACCCCGCCCCCGCCTTGAGCACCGCCAAAACCGCGATCACCAGATCAGGTGAGCGGGGCAAGGCCAACGCCACGATCCGCTCAGGACCAACCCCCAGACCAATCAACCGGTGCGCAAGCCGGTTCGCCGCGGCATTGAGCTGCGCGTAAGACAGCGTGAGCTCACCAAAAACCACCGCCACCGCCTGCGGTGTGGCCACCACCTGACGCTGGAACAACACCGGCAAACAAACCTGAGACACCGGAACGGCGGTGTCATTGCAGCCCACCACCAACCACTCGCGCTCCGCCGCAGTGAGAATATCAATCCGACTGATCGGCCGATCCGGGTCAGCGACCGCTGCCTCCAACAGGCGCACCCAGCGCGTCGCGATCGTCTCGACCGTGGCTGGATCGAACAGGTCGCTGGCGTACCCCACGGCGCCGTCGATCCCCTCGCAGTCCCCCTGCGCACCGCGCCGTTCGAACAGGCTGAAGGCCAGGTCGAACTTGGCGGTGCCGGTCGGTGCCGGTACGAAGCTGGTGTCCAGTCCAGGCAGCTCGAAGTCGACCTCGGGGGTGTGCTGCACCGCCAACAGCACCTGGAACAGCGGATTGTGCGCCAAGGACCGGGTCGGGTTGAGGACCTCGACCAGATACTCGAAAGGCACGTCCGGGTGGGCGTAGGCCGCCAGCGCGGTCTCTCGCACCCGAGCGAGCAGTTCTCCGAAGGTGGGGTCACCGGAGGTGTCGGTGCGTAACACCAGTGTGTTGACGAAAAACCCGACCAGGTCGTCCAACGCCTGATCGGTACGCCCCGCGATCGGGCTGCCCACCGCAATATCACTGCCCGCGCCCATCCTGCTCAGCAGTGCCACCAGCCCGGCTTGCAAGACCATGAACAGGCTGGCCCCACTCTGGCGGGCCAGCTCCCGCAACCTCTGGTGCAACGCCGCGTCGAGCCGAACAGTCACAGAATCACCGCGGAAGGACGCCACCGATGGACGGGACCGGTCGGTAGGTAGTTGCAGTTGTTCGGGGAGCCCGGTCAGTGTGTCGGTCCAGTAAGCCAGTTGGGTGGCGAGCAAGCTGTCAGAGTCGGTGTGGTCGCCGAGCAGCTGGTGTTGCCACAGAGTGTAGTCGGCGTACTGCACCGGCAACGGCGCCCACCCGGGTGCTTCACCCCGGCAGCGAGCCTGGTAGGCAGTGGCCAGATCCCGAGACAGCGGGCCTATCGACCAGCCGTCACTGGCGATGTGGTGCACCACCACCAACAGCACCTGCTCATCAGGTGCGAGCGCGAACAACTCGGCCCGCATCGGTGGCTCGGTGGCGAGGTCGAAACCGTACTTGGCCGCAGCAGCTAGCACCTCAGGCAGTTCTGTCTCGGTCGTCTCGGTGACCGTCAGCTGCGGGCAGGCGTTTTGCACGTCCAGGACCTGCTGGTAAGGCACGTTGTCGAGCTGGGGGAAGATCGTACGCAAACTCTCGTGGCGGGCTACCACGTCACCCAACGCAGCCTGCAACGCCTCCCGGTCCACCTTTCCGGACAGGCGCAACGCGAGGGGGATGTTGTAGGTGGCGCTGGGGCCTTCCATCTGGTGCAAAAACCACAACCGGCGTTGCGCGAACGACAACGGCACCACATCCGGACGTTCACACGCCGTCAACGCCAACCGCGCCTGCCCGGCATCGTGCAGGGCTGCGGCCACACCGGCCACGGTCGGAGCCTCGAACAGTGCCCGCAACCCCAACTCCACACCCAGAGTGGCGCGTATCCGGGCGATCAGACGGATCGCCAGCAGCGAATTCCCACCCAGATCGAAGAAGCCCACGTTGACGCCGACCCCGGCCAGGCCCAATACCTCGGCGAACAACTCAGCGAGCAGCTGCTCCTGCGGAGTCCTCGGCCCCTGACCCGCCCCACCAGACCCGAACTCCGGGGCGGGCAACGCGCCACGGTCCAGCTTGCCATTGGCCGTCAACGGCAACCCCTCGAGCACCACCACCGCGGCGGGCACCATGTACCCAGGCAGACGCTCACGCAGATAATCGCGTAGCAAGTCTGGTTGGAACGCGGTGTCCGTAGCGGGCACCACATAGGCGACGAGTCGTTTGTCGTCGGGCTGGTCCTGGCGGGCGATCACCGCGGCGTGCGTGACGTCGGGGTGCGCGGCGAGCACGGTCTCGATCTCGGCTGGTTCGATGCGGAAGCCACGGATCTTGATCTGGTCATCGATGCGGCCGGCGAACTCCAGGTCTCCGTTCACTCGCCAGCGGGCCAGATCCCCGGTGCGGTACATCCGGTCACCCGGTGGGCCAAACGGGTTGGCGACGAACCGCTGTGCCGTCAGCCCCGCCTGACGCAGGTAACCGCGCGCCAATCCCGCTCCGGCGATGTACAACTCGCCCGCCACACCCCGGGGTACCGGCTGCAGGGCGGAGTCGAGCACGTACACCCGGGTGTTAGTGATCGGCCGGCCGATCGGTACCGGTGTCCGCGTGGTGGTGGAGAGCGGCTCGCTGATCGTGGCGCACACGGTGGTCTCGGTGGGACCGTACGCGTTGATCATCCGCCGGTTCGGGGACCAGGACGCGACCAGATCCGCTGGACACGCCTCACCAGCCACGACCACCGTCACCGCCGGTGCCACACCGTCCTGGGCTGGCAGGACCGCCAACACTGAGGGCGGCAACGTCACATGCGTCACCCGCTGCTCAGCGAGCAGCGCGATCAGCGGTGTTCCCGGTAGCAGCTCCGCTGTCGGGGCGAGGATCAGCGCCGCGCCGGAGAGCAGTGCCCCCCACAGCTCCGCCACCGACGCGTCGAAACTGGGTGAGGCGAACTGCAGCACCCGACTGCGCGCGTCCATGCTGAATCGCTCGATCTGCGCCGCAGCCAGGTTGGGAACACCGGCATGGCACACCAGGACACCTTTAGGGCGGCCGGTGGAACCCGAGGTGTAGATCACATACGCGGGGTGCTGGGAGATCACAGGGGCGGTGCGCTCGGTGTCGGTCGGGTCGGTGTCCGGGTAGCCACCCACCACCGCCACGGTGTCGGGGTCATCAATCACCCACCGCGGCGGGGCACCCTCGTCAGGGACACTCGTTGTCGTCTGCGCGCTGGTCAACAGCAACACTGGTCGCGCGTCACGGATCATGAAGGCGAGACGCTCAGCTGGGTAGTCCGGGTCCAGCGGCAGATATCCCGCCCCCGCCTTGAGCACCGCCAGGATCGCGATCACCAGATCAGGTGAGCGGGGCAGGGCCAACCCCACGATCTGCTCAGGACCCACACCCAGGCCAATCAACCAATGCGCAAGCCGGTTCGCCGCGGCGTTGAGCTGGGCGTAGGACAACGTGACCTCACCAAAGACCACCGCCACCGCCTGTGGTGTGGCCACCACCTGCGTCTGGAACAACTCCGGCAGACAGAGCGAGGACAGCGGGACAGCGGTGTCGTTGCAATCCACCACCAACCACTCGCGCTCCACCGCGGTGAGAATGTCCATCCGGCTGATCGGCCGATCCGGGTCATGGGTGCGTAGTCCGTCAAGGAATGTGGTGAAGTTGTCGCGGAGGAGCCCGGCGGGGTTGCCCGCCCAGCTCCAGTCGCATTCCTGTCCGGTGTGGGTGATGCGCACCAGCAGGGCGGTATCGTGCTCGAACGTGGCGGGTGCGGCGAGATCGTCGACGAACTCGACGGTGATCGGCAGCTGCCGGGACTGTGGGTGCTCGGTGTGCAGGCGTGGGTAGCGGGTGGTGATGTCACGGGGGTAGGTGCCGTGAGCGCGGGTGGCATGCAGTCGCCGGCTGACCTCGCGGCAGTAGTTGGGGAAGTCTCCACCGGTGGCGGGAGCGCGGAAGGGGACCGTGGAGGCGAACACCGCACCCAGCACGCCGGCTGTTTGTTGCTGTCGCAGGCCCACGTCGAACTCGGTTTCTCCGGTCACTCGGGTCAGGAACCCCAGCAGTGCCGCGAACACCGCCTCATCCGGCGCGGGCAGGTTTTTGATCCATTCGGGGAGGGTGACCGGGAGTGCGCCATGGTCATCCGGCGAGCCGGTGGACTCTGGCAACGGCAGCGTCAGTGGTGTGAGCTCCGCCAGACGCTCAACCCAGTACCGCTCGTGGGACACGGCGTCGCGATAGGCGACGGTCAGCGCCTCGACGGGCCCGGGGTCCAGTTCGGGCAACCGATGGCCTGGACGCAACGCCAACTCGGCGGGGGCGATCGGAGTTCCGGACATTGACCTGAGGCCAGCCAGGGACAGGTCGTGACTCACCGTCGCGACCGTCATGCCCTGCTCGGTGACCGCGAGGACACTGCCTGCGGGCGCGGTGGATCGCCGCCCGCTCACCGTCGTCGCGCCCACGATCACCCACTTCTCCGCGCCAACGGCGAGTTTGACGGTGCCGAACTCGTTGGGGTGTGGCCCGAACTGGGTAGCGCGGACGGAGGCGTCGATGTCCTCGGCCGACTGGTGCCACGAGATGGTCAGCGCGCCACGGGGACGTGTGGTCCGGGCATGGTAGGTACGGTTGCGCAGGTCCTGCACGGTGTGGGTCACCCGCCCGGACGCCAGATCCTCCACCAGATCGGTGAAGGATTCGACCCCGGCTTGCAGACACTTCAGGTTGAGGGTGTAGCTGGTGTCGGTGTGGTCCATTGGGATCGAGCGTTGGGCCAGGAGGTCACCGGCGTCAGTCTGTGCGGTCATGACATGCCAGCTCACACCGTGGTAGGTGGCCCGGTGGAGCACAGCCCAGGCCGTGGCGTGAACACCAGCGTCCCTGGGCAGGAGCGCGTCATGAAAATTGATCGCGAGACCGGTGGGCAACGCCAGCACCGCGGGGGAAAGTATCCGCGGGTTGGCGATGCTGAACAAATAATCGAAAGATTGTTCCGCCAGGAACCGCATGAGGTTCGATCCAAAACCACTGGTCGGTATTCCCTCACCCGAAGCCCACCGAAGAATGGCAGGATGAGAAGACACGATCCCGTGAATGCGGTGGCCACGCTCCAGCAGTACCCTCGCGCACTCGATGAGAAGCGAGTTCTCGCCAATCAGGAAGGCGCTGAAGGGCCGACCGTTCACAGGGTGCATTGTTCGAAACCTCTCCGGTAATGTCGGCAGAATTTTCCGCGCGCCTCGGACGTGCCCTGCGCAGATGAGACCCAGCCAGCATGATCCGCAAAAACACCGGGGCCCGGTGTTGACGCCGATCTCCAGCAGCAACCCGTCGCCGGCCTCGAAAAACCGGACATGCAGGGAGTAGACCTGCCCGACAACCCCCCGCAGCACCGCCTCGAATAACACCGGATCAACCGGCCCATAGAGGTCTCTACATACTCACCGAGCTTGGAGACCCGGTTCGCCGTGTTCAACAGTTGTTCAGCAAACAAAATACCGCGCCGGGCGGCCAACAGTGACAGAACGACACCATCGCTACCAGACAACACTGCCTCCCCTGATTGCTCTCAAGCAGGCAGGGAGGAACGTCGGCTCACAACCTGCTCACAACGTCGCCCTGCCACACGCGAGCTGAGCTTTTCTCACCGATCAGCAGGCGCCACAGAATCTCCGTTCACCAGCCTAGTTGCGCTGGACGTTCATGGCTTATCCCTCGCGGCCATGATCCTCCTCTGCTCGGCCATGCCCCATGCTTCGCTGCACTCACAGCTTCGAAATCTCGACGTCGTCCCGAGGGCGCCGGCCTCAACCAGCAACCACAAGAAAGAGAACGAGCAACACCCGATAAGTACGTCATGCTCAACCCCGATCGAGTGAACTCGTGAGGGAGGAAGGTGCCTGTGAGTAGCGACGTGGGCCTGGTTGGAGCAGCGGCTCGCGTGACGGCAGGGGAAAGACAGTATGATTCGTAACGTTTGACGAGCACCGTTCGATGCCCTCCGTATGGGCGTCCGTAGCCTTGTTCCGGTGACACGGGCTGACCTCCCCCTCGCCTGGTGGCGGCCGGATCCGAATAAGGAGGATTGGATATGAAGTCCCTAGCTCAAGGGGAGAACACGCGGGTTGGATCGCTTTTCGGCAGATTCGACGTGGCGTCGCTGCTGCTCCGGGTCATGATTGGCGTGGTGTTCATCGCCCACGGCGCCCAAAAGCTGTTCGGGGTGTTCGGCGGCGGCGGGCTCGACACGGCAGCCAAGGCCATGGCCGGATTCGGTCTGAGGCCGGGCATGTTCTTCGCTGTCCTCGGTGGCCTCGCGGAGTTCGGTGGGGGGCTGTTGTTGCTTCTCGGTCTGCTCACGCCACTGGCCGGGTTGATCATTGTCGGTGACATGGTCGTGGCGATCGCGGTGAGCAGTGGCCAGGACGGCTTCATCGCCCTTCGCGGCATCGGCTACGAGTACAACCTCGTGCTCATCGCCATCGCCTTGGCCCTGGTTATCGCGGGACCAGGCCGGCTGAGCCTCGACTGTCAGCTCGGCCTGGAGCAGGCCATAGCTGATCGCCTCCGTCGGGTGCGGACACAGCATCACCACTGAGTACGGGACCAGCGGCAGCGACTTCGCCTCGGAGCCAAGAGAGGCTGAACGGGGGACCCGCCGCGCCCGTACCACGCAGTGACCTAAATCACACCATGCGACGCGGGACACCCCAGGAGCAGCCCAAACCACCTACCGTGAGGTTAGGCTCCAGCCATGGGAGCACCGGGCCTGTATCAGGGCCTCGCCGCTGGGACTCTTAGTAGACAGAACGCGCGACCACCGCCACCAGGAATCCGTGAGCGAACATAAGGGGGGCACCTTCCTGAGGATTTTGGTAACCGTAAGAACGGGCCGACCCCTGCGTGTCAATGTCCAGAAAACACCCAATCGAAAGGGATAAGACAAATTACTACCGCCGAGCAGGACTCGATTACGTCGAACCAGGGCCAGCTGAGAGTGCGACAGTCGGTGCGCGCGCTCCAGGCGCAGTATGACAGCGGAAATAAGAAACCTCTTGAAGATCTGGTGCGCGCATGGCTGGGTATCAAGAAACTACCCCCCACGGACCCCAGATCGTTCTTCGTTCTGGCCGGCTATCACGGTGAACCGTTCCATTACCGAAAGCAGGTTGACGCCCTGTCGCCGGTCGACTACTACCCCTACTGGGGAGGCTACTGCAACCACGGGAATATTCTGTTCCCGACCTGGCACCGAGTGTATGTGCTCAAGTTGGAGGAGGCGCTCCAAAGCATTGTTTCGGGCGTCATGATGCCCTATTGGGACGAGACAACCGCTGAGTCTCTCCAGCACGGGATTCCTTCGATCCTTACTCAGGAGAAATTCGAGCTGGACGGCCAGATAATCGACAATCCATTACGCTCCTTCGTCCTCCCCGAGGCGCTGTCTGATTTTCTGAATAATGACGACATGATCTACGAGAAGCCGGCGGGGTACGAGACCGTGCGCTATCCATTGTCGGGGCTGGTCGGTACCGAGGCGGCTCGCAAGGTCACCGAAACGCACAACGCCCAGTTTCCCGATCCCACCACCAACACCAAGCTCCTCAACAACAACATTGTGGCCTGGCTCAAGGGGGGAAATCCAACCCCCACCGACCCGAATCCGTCGGGGACGGGAGTCTTTGCCCTGTTTCAAAACTGCCTGCACGCACCGAACTACACCGTTTTTTCCAACACTACCTCAGCGGGGGAATGGAATAACACCAAACCGGGCATCGCAGTAACCTCGCTGGAGACACCTCACAACGACATTCATTTAGCGATCGGCGGATTCGATATTCCGGCAGAGCTCACGTCCGGCCAGATCGCTGATGCGAACGGTGACATGGGTGAACCGAACACCGCCGGCATGGATCCGATCTTCTTCTTCCACCACTGCAACGTGGATCGCATTTTTTGGCTGTGGCAGAAACAGAACGGTCAGACCGACCACCTCGATCTTATCGACAACTTCAAGGGCACAAGTTCGAGTGACGACCAAGGCCCCACTCCTGGCATCCCTCCTGATAGCAACCTCGACTTGAACACACCCCTCAACCCGTTCAAGAAAACAGATGGCACCGTCTACACATCCCACGACTGCATAAACATCGAAAAGCAGCTTGGTTTTACCTATGCTCCCGGGTCACTCGACGACGAGGGAGGACTCAAAAACGCGCCTGTCCTGAACGTGCAGAGTGGCTTCAGTGCCAAGAAATTGATGGCCAGCGGCATCGACCGTGCTCTCTTCCAAGGCTCGTTCGCGTTAAGAGCTTATGCCACCGTGACCGACGTGGACGGCAAGGCTAATGAACACTACCTCGGGCATTACTCAGTTTTCAATCGCCGGAATTCGATCAGGTGCGCTAATTGTCAGACTCACATGGAGGTCGTTGCGCACTTTCCCTTGGACCGCCTTCCGGTCAACGAGGTCGACAACGCCACGTTCCGGGTGGAAATTCAGCACCGCGGAAAGGCGATCCCGGCGCCATCGAGAGAGCGGACGAGTGGGGCCGCAGCGCTACCAGCCGGATTGAACATCAGACTCAACGTCATAGACTGAACACCCGGCACCCCGGGCCGGACGTTCAGCAACCACAGCTATCTCCTTGACCAGGGCACTGTCAGGTTGACAGGCCAAAGAGGACCGCTTGGCCGCCCTCGGACACCACACAACCTGATAGTGCCCGGGCCCTCACCTCAAATCAAGATCAAAATAAGGTGAAGATCACCAAGGAGTCGCCATAGCATGAGACCTCATGTCCTTTTGACCGATCTGACGAGGATAAAGGAATATTGACATGTCATCACACAACTTGACTACTGAGCTACTAAAGAAAATGGGGGCGTCGAGACATGCGGTGATCTCGTTCGTGCGGACATTCTAAGCCGTTCCAGGTCTGATGGAGACTCTGCGCTGAGTTCAGGACGGGCAAGAAGGCGGCTGTTGGAGTTCTTCCCAGCCCCGTTGCTGTCAGGGAAGGCCGCGCGTTGCTCTGGGCTGGAGTACAGGGACACCAGATCACAATGGCTCGCTCTAACCGGCATCACCGGCCGAGTGTCACGGGAGCGAGCCAGGCTCGCTACGTGTTCATCGAGTGTTTGCGGCAGACTACTGAGCATGATGCTCGAGGGTCGGCGTCTATAGGTTCTGGACGGGATTGTTGCTCATCGTTGCGGCGACGGCCGGGTGTGTAGTTTTTGTCTTTTACTCCCGTGATCGCGACTCAGCCAACACGCTGGTGTCCACGCTTGTCGCCGTGTCCACAGCCCAGCAGCCGGTGCCGCTGCTGGGCTGTGGACACGGGCGCGACCTTCTGCGCGGTTGTCGTTGCAGCGGGCGGCAGATCAAACACACCAGGTTCATCAGGGGTGCGTTGGGTGGGGGGCGGTCGCGGCGAGCGCCAGGGCCTGGCTGACGTCACCGGGTTGACGGCGGGCGGCGTTGACCCGAGCTGGCTGGCTAGCCAGCCAGCCGAAGCAGAGCAGTTCCGCTGGTGGCATCAGTTAGGGCAGACTCAACGAGTTGGGCGGCGTCATTAAGCGACCGTCCGAGTAGGCGAAGTTGGATTGCACGCAGCGGACGAAGGCCCGCAACGGGGCGTGCCCGGACACCTCGCCGCACCGCTGCCCGGCGATCTTGTACAGACCGGTGGTGTGGTGAGGTTGCTGGCGTCCGGCGATCAGGGTGAACACGTCATCGCACCTGTGGCCATAGGTGGCGGCCAGTTTAGCCAGGTAGCACAGGCTGGGTGGGGCACCGACGTGGGGCCAGTTCTCGTATTTGCTGACCCGATGGTCTGAGAGTTTGCCCCGGGATGGGCGGTGTTGTACTGCTAGGCCAGCTTCCACTGCGGCCGCCCCAGGGCCAGGCGCCAGGCCAGACGAGGCCGCAGGCGCAACCGGCGGCTCATCTCAGCGGCGATCTGGGCAACCGAGCATCCCAGACTGCGCATCCGGCCACGAAGCTGATCATGTCATGTGGCTAGCTGATCATGTCATGTGGCTATCTGTGCGCCCACGTCGGTACGACCGCGATGGTCGGGGAAATGGTCCACTCACGCCGGGACCCACCCACCCGTGATTTACACCACGCTCATGGGCAGTCAAGGGCAGCAACCCGCAACAAAGCCACGAACGCGAGTCCCCAGGAGGTGGCCCATGACCCGCCGATCGCGCCGGACACCCCACAGCTACGCGTGATGTCATGCCATGGGAGATCGACAGCTGACATCGCGATATCGCGTGGCTTAACCGATCTTGTCAGTGTCAGCACATACCCTGTGTCGCATGGGAGATAAGAGTTCGATCGAATGGACCGAGGCCACGTGGAACCCGACGACGGGCTGTGACCGCATCTCCAGGGGCTGCGATCACTGTTATGCCTTGACCTTGGCGAAGCGGTTGAAGGCGATGGGCACTGCGAAATACCAGACCGACGGGGATCCTCGGACGTCGGGTCCAGGCTTTAGGGTGGCGGTGCACCCAGACACGCTGGCCCTGCCGTTGCAGTGGCGGGAGCCGCGCGTCGTCTTCGTCAATTCAATGAGTGACCTCTTCCACGCACGTGTCTCGGACGAGTTCATCCTCCGCGTTTTCGCGGTGATGCAAGCGACACCTCGGCACACCTACCAGGTGTTGACGAAGCGCTCGCTGCGGTTGCGGCGCCTCGCACCCAAGCTGCCCTGGCCGAGGAACGTGTGGATGGGCGTGAGCGTGGAGGACGACGACCACGTGCGCCGAATTGACGATCTTCGCCAAGTGCCGGCGGCTGTGCGCTTCGTCTCCGCCGAGCCGCTGCTTGGCCCACTACCGAGTCTCGAACTCGATGGCGTGGATTGGCTCATTGCGGGCGGCGAGAGCGGGCACCAGGCTCGCCCGGTGGACCCCTCGTGGGTGACGGATCTGCGTGACGCATGCACAGACGCGGAAGTCGCGTTTTTTTTCAAGCAATGGGGTGGACGCACTCCGAAGGCAGGCGGCCGGAGCTTGGAGGGCCGGACGTGGGACGCACTGCCACTGACCCATTCCCGCTGGAAGCTGGACAACCGGGTCGAGCAACCACAGCATTCAGCTACAGTTGACGGCTGGCTGTGAGAGACGGTGGCGGAACGGCCGTGGGGCTTCTGGACCGAGAGCAAGCTCGACATGCTGTCGGCATACTTGCCAGCCTTCACCACTGCAAGCAAGAGAGCGCCAAACACAGTCTATCTCGACCTGTTCGCCGGCCAGGCCACGAACGTCAGCCGGGACACCGGCAGGCCGATCGAGGGCAGTCTGCTGCGCGCTGTACAAACCACGCCGCCGTTCACCGTGGTGCGCGGCTTCGAGCTACGGCGCGAGCGGGCACAAACCCTCCAGAAAGCCTTCCGGGCGAAGTTCCCGGACCGTGACGTGGTCGTGCACGCCGGAGACGTACACGACTCCATGCAGCCAGCGCTGGCCGCCCTCGCACAATACCGACGGTCACCTACGTTCGCCTTCATCGACCCGGACGGCGTCGCAGCCCGCTGGGAGCTCCTGGAGGCGCTGGCCACACACAAAACGCCCTTACAGACAAAGGTCGAACTGTTCCTACTCCTCGCCTCCCCGCAGATTGTGCGCGTCGTCAACGACAGCCTTGACCCGAGCGACCTAGAGCATGCCGAGAAGCAGGTCACCGATCTGTTTGGATCGACCGAGTGGCGGGCCATCCTCGACGGGCGTCAGTCGGGTGCCCTCGACGCGGAGCGTACGCGCGATGAGTTGACCAATCTCATGCGCTGGCGGCTGGAGAAGACGCTTGGCTACGGCTTTACCCACACTCTGCGCTTGACCAACGTCTCTGGCGTCCCGCTCTACGACATGATCTTCGCTACCGACCACCAGATCGGCGACAAAATCATGAAGTCGGTATACTCAAAGGCTGCGGAGCGGTTCCCGAAGATGCGGGAGGAGGCGCGCGCTCGCCGCCGAGATCGCAAGGAGCGGGAGACCGGTTCCGACGCGCTCTTCACGAACGAGGAACTAGTCCGGGACGCGCCGCTGCGCGCCTCTGAGTCCTACAAGCGCACCCCGCCGGTTCCTCCCTACGGCCAGATCATCCGGGACCCAGGCCAGTAACCCTGGCCAGTCAGCGGGTCGAGGCCAGCGTAGACGAGTACCTGAAGGGAGTTGCCCCGCTTGCGGATCGATCCACTCTCGCGCCGCTTGCCAACGTCTTTTGCCACAGCGGCAGCATACTCGCCGTCAGTTTGATTGACACTGATCGACTGACCAGCGATCGCGAGCCGAATGACCGCAGGTCAGGGTGGAGCCGACGCGGGGACTCGAACCCCGAACCTACCGCTTACAAGGCGGTTGCTCTGCCAGTTGAGCTACGCCGGCGGGTACGACAGCCATGGTAAACACACCGCGCTGCCAACCTCGGGCCGCTAACCTCGGTGGGTAACGGCACGGACGAGGAGGGTAACCCGTGAGCGACGCCACGAACACCGCGCCCACTGAAGCGGACTTCGTGGTAGTGGCCAATCGACTGCTGGTGGACCTGGAACAGCTGCCCGACGGCACGCAACGGTGGAAGTCCAGCCCAGGTGGGCTGGTCACCGCGCTGGAGCCGTTCCTGCGCTCGCGCCGTGGCGCGTGGGTCGGTTGGCCGGGCGTGCCCGACGTCGAGGTGGGGCCCACCTCCGATGGTGGCATCACCGCGCATCCGGTGACGCTGTCCGCGGCCGAGCTCACCGACTACTACGAGGGTTTCTCCAACGCGACCTTGTGGCCGCTCTATCACGATGTCGTGGCTCCCCCGATATTCCATCGGCACTGGTGGAACGCCTACGTGGCGGTCAACGAGCGCTTCGCCGCGGCCACCGCCAAAGTCGCCGGTGATGGGGCGACTGTCTGGGTGCAGGATTACCAGCTGCAGCTGGTGCCCCGAATGCTTCGGGAACTGCGCCCGGACCTGCGGATCGGGTTCTTCCTGCACATCCCGTTTCCGCCAGTGGAGCTGTTCATGCAACTGCCCTGGCGCGCCGAGCTGGTCCACGGCCTGCTCGGCGCTGACCTGGTCGGGTTCCAGCTGCCCGGTGGCGCGCAGAACTTTCTGTTCCTGGCCCGCCGACTGGCCGGGATGTCGGCCACCAAGAGCGCGGTGGGGATGGGCACCAAGCCCGGCCAGGTCAACGTCGGCGACCGGATTGTCCGGGTCGGCGCTTTCCCGATCTCCATCGACTCCACCACGTTGGACAAGCTGGCCCGTAGCCGGCCGATTCGCCAGCGCGCCGCGGAGATCCGCGACAAGCTGGGCAACCCGGCGACTATCGTGCTCGGGGTGGACCGGCTGGACTACACCAAGGGCATCGATGTGCGGCTGCGCGCGCTGGGAGAGCTGTACGCCGAGAACCGAATCTCAGCCGACGACGTCGTCATGGTGCAGCTGGCTACTCCGTCACGCGAGCGGGTGGAGCACTACCAGCGCATGCGCATGGACATCGAGCAGGCCGTCGGCCGGATCAACGGTGACTTCGGCCGGATGGGCCACCCTGCCGTGCATTACCTGCACCAGTCGATGCCACGCAACGAGCTGGCCGCGCTCTTCGTGGCCGCCGACGTCATGCTCGTCACCCCCGTGCGCGATGGCATGAACCTGGTGGCCAAGGAGTACGTGGCCTGCCGCAACGACCTGAGCGGCACGCTGGTGCTGTCCGAGTTCGCCGGTGCGGCGGCCGAGCTGAGCAGCGCGTTCCTGGTCAACCCGCATGATCTCGACGGCATCAAGAGTGCCATTGAGGCGGCCATCGCCGTCGATCCGCAGGAGGGGCACAGGCGGATGCGGGCGCTGCGCCGGCAGGTGATGACCCACGACGTGCAGCGCTGGGCACGCTCCTTCCTGACCGCCCTCGGTGTCTCGTGATGACGTTGGGTGAATTCTCGGCACCTGGTTGGTTGGGGTTGCTGGGGTTGGTCGCTGCGGTGCTGGTCGGCTACGTGTGGGTACAGCGGCGGGCCCGCCGCTACACGTTGCGTTTTGCCAACCTGGAGCTGCTGGAGCGCATCACTCCGCGCCGGCCAGGGTGGCCCCGCCACATCCCCGCCGGGTTGTTGATCCTGGCTCTGGTGCTGCTGACCCTGGGGTTGGCCGGGCCCACCGCGATGACCCAGGTGCCTCGCAACCGGGCCACCGTCATGCTGGTCATCGACGTGTCGCTATCCATGAACTCCACCGATGTCAGTCCTACCCGGCTGATTGCCGCACAGGACGCGGCCATCTCCTTCGTCCGACACTTGCCCCCAGGCCTGAACTTGGGGGTGGAGTCCTTCGCTGGTACTCCGACGGTACTGGTCAGCCCCAGCACTGATCGCGACCAGGCTGTGCGCGCCATCCAAACCCTGAAACTGGCCGAGTCCACCGCCACCGGGGAAGCCCTCGCAGCCGCGCTGAGCTCCATCGACGCGGTCAACCAACTCATCCCCGGCCAAGGCCAAGGACCACCTCCGGCGCGGATCGTGCTGATGAGCGACGGAAAACAGAACACCGGCCGCGACGAGTTCACCATGGCCGCTCAGGCCGGAGCGGCGCACATCCCGATCAGCACCATCTCCTTCGGCACCCCTTACGGCACCGTCACCATCCAGGGAGAACAGCTCCCGGTACCCGTCGACGATGACTCACTGGCCAAAGTCGCCCAACTTTCCGGTGGCGACTTCTACCCCGCCCAGAGCAACCAACAAATCCACCAGGTCTACGACACCCTGAGCGAGCAGATCGGCTACCAAACCGTCCACCGCGATGTCAGCAAGCCCTGGCTCATCCTGGGTACCCTCACCTGCCTGGCCACCGCCGGCGCGGCCCTGTTCATCTCCCAACGCCTGCCCGCCTGAAACGGTGGGCAGGCGCCAGCCTGTTCCGGTACCTCAGCGGCGTACTCCGGGAACCTGCCATCGATCTCAAAAAATTTCAGCAGCGCGGCGAACCCCAACCGGGTCGCCACCGGCTTGCCACCGATCAACTCTCAGTCGGGCTCGATCAACGTCCAGGACGTGATCAGTTCCTCGGGCTCCCACTCACGGCGCATGAACCGTCAACTGATCACCCAACCACGGGATGCGGCTACACCCCCTCTGACGTTGGCGGTTGGCCGTGGCTTCGGGAGTCCCGGGTCGTGACCTCGGTACAACGACGTCATGGCATCCACCAACCCAGGATGGTCCACACCGTCACCCAGCGACCGAACACCCCAGCCCTGTCAACCTGACAATGCCCCTACGAACGCGCCCACCTGATCCACGGCCACCATCGATGGTGCGCCGTGGCGGACTGCGGGTGCGCGCGCCGCGGGCCCACCCAGTGCCCCAGCGCATCGGCGAGACGGTGTGGCGCTGCGCCGATCTTCCCAAAGGCATCACGACAGGCCAGTACGCCCCAGGCGTCAGCGCCACACCACACTGGCGAACGACCCTGCGATGGCCAAGCCGCCGATCTTTTTCAAGACCTCCGCAGGTCGAGTAACGGGAAAGCATCCTTGAGCAACCACGGGCCGTTCAGCACCATTAGGTAACGGGGGCGCTCAGTCGCCGAGGAAAGCTAGGTCGAGATGGCGCAGGCGCTCAGGGTCGGCGAGTAGGTCAATCTCCATGATCTTGCCATGGGCAACGGTGAAGCCCATCATCGAGACTGGGTGTCCACCAGCGGTGACGAGGACTCCGGCAGCTCCATTGACGAGTATTGGTCGCACCAACGCCAAGGGCTGGGCGAAGCTAAGCGCCCGTGCGGCAACGGCTGTGGCCCCACGAACCATCACCGAGGCGGATGGACGGGTGAGTCCGCCGTCGGATCGCAATACGACGTCGGGATCGAGCACCGAGACGAGCGCCTCGAAGTCGCCGCCGCGCGCGGCGGCGAAGAAGGCGTCCACCACTTCGCGCTGGCGCCCCCGATCGACATCGGGGACCGGTGCCCCCTGCACCCGACGCCGTGCTCGACTTGCCAGTTGTCTCGCCGCGCCCGGGGACCGGCCCACCATGGGAGCGATCTCGTCGAAGGGCACGTCGAACATGTCGTGGAGGACGAATACCAGCCGCTCGGCGGGCGTCAGCATTTCGAGTACCGCGAGCAGCGCGAGCCCGACCGAATCAGCCAATTGTGCCTCATGCTCGGGATCGCCCCCCTCCTCGCGGCTGACGACTGGATCGGGGATGTGTACGTCCAAGGACTCCTCGCGCCGTACCTTGCGTGAACGCAGCACGTTCAAACACACCCGGGCCACGATCGTCGTCAGCCATCCGCCCAGGTTCTCGACGCCACTCGTATCGGACCGGCTGAGACGAAGCCAAGAGTCCTGGACGGCGTCGTCCGCCTCGGTATGTGAGCCGAGCATTCGGTAGGCTACTGCCCTCAGATGGTCTCGGTGCTCCTCGAAGCGGTCCGCCAACCAGTCATTCTCGTTCATCTGTCACCTTCCAATCGTGCCGGGTGTCATAGATGTGACCATCCAGATCCAGCCAATGTGGCAAGGAGAGATCATGCAAGCAAGAATGAACAACCCAGCGCTGAGCCTTCCGGGTGCTATGGAGGCCCTCCAGGCGCTCGGCACCGCCGGCACGATCGACGGCCTGCCCGAGTCAACGATCAAACTCGTTCATCTGCGGGCCAGTCAGATCAACGGCTGCAGCGTGTGTGTCAACATGCACTCCCGCGACGCCAAGAAAGCTGGCGAGACCGATGAACGCCTCTTCACCGTGGCAGCCTGGCGAGACACGCCCTATTTCAACGATGCGGAGCGCGCCGCCCTGGCACTCACCGAGGCCGGCACCCGCCTCAGCGACCGGGCAAACCCCGTACCCGACGAGATCTACGACGAAGCCGCCAAGCACTACGACGAACCGGCGCTCGCAGCCTTGACCATCCACATCGCCTTGATCAACACGTGGAACCGCCTGATGGTCATCACGGGGCAGGTGGCCGGACGCGAGCGTCAAGTGGTAGCAGACTGAGCGGCGACGGTTCCAACCAGCGCGGCTGGGGGGTGGTGGACCACCGCCCCCCATTTCCATCTAACGCTCCAAGCACCCAGACATTGAGATCTACCGGAGCCTGCCGGGCCGGGGTCATCACCGGCGCACGTGTCCGGAGAGATGGGTGACGACCCTGGGCGGAAATACCCTACAGCCCACCGCGGACCCGCCAGCTGGAGCAGACGGTCACCAGATGCAACCGGTAGGTACGCGCGTTGCTCCCGTTGAGCAACCGCAACCGGTAGACCATCGGCCGTAGCGCCAACCTCGGCCATAACTTGCCATCGACGAGCGTCAACGGGCCGAAGGACTCCGCGGTGCCAGTGGTGATTGCGGTGGCAGTGGTGGTCTTGTGCAGCAACCGCAGCTCACCGTCGACGACGTCGGGAGACTGAGCTCTCGCTCGCGCGTCGCGGACCAGGTATCCGCCAGCCAACCCGGAGTACACGTGGTAGCGGGTGCCGTTCATGGCGTGATCGTGGTACCACAGGAACTCCCCGACCGTGCCCAGCCCGAGGGCGAGGTTGTCGTAACTGTTGGGGTAGGCGGAGAGTTGGTCGGAGCCGGTGGCAGTCAGGTTGTCGGGAAATCCACAGTCCTGGCACGCCCGCACGACGAGGCCAGGCGTACGGGTGGGTTCCGCGGATTGGGCTACGAGATCGTCCGCACCGTGCTGTTACACGGGTAGACGCGCGTGGGTACGGAGCGCGATACGCAGCGCTTCCGCGACCCGTTCGACCTGGTTCATGCTGAGCTCAGCGTGCATTGGGATGGCGAGCTGGCGCTGGAAGAGATCCGCCGAGACCGGGCACAGCTGCTTCGTCTCGTATACCGGCTGCTGGTGGCACGCCCAGGTACCGTGCCCGCAGCCGATGCCCTGAGCACGTAGGTCGGCGGCGACCCCCGCACGGTCCACGCTCGGGTCCAACTTCACCAGGTAAGACTGCCAGGCGTGGGTACGGTCCTGCGGCACATGCGGCACCGTGAGGAGCCCTTCGTCGCTGAGCAATTCGGCGTAGTGCGCTGCGAACGCGCGCCGACGGTCCAGCAGCTCGCCGATCCGGTTCATCTGCACCCGTAGGATCGCGGCGGCGATGTCGGACAGCTTGTAGTTGTAGCCGATTTCGGTGAACACCGGGATCGGCAGGCCGACGATCTGCGCCTGGCCGAAGATGCTTTCGATGCCGAAGGACGACCGCAGCCTCGCGTCCGCTGCGAGCGCCGGATCGTCGGTGAGCAGCGCCCCGCCCTCACCGCTGGTGATCCCCTTGCGCCCGTGGAAGGACAGGCAGGCCACCGGTGCCAGCGCACCCGCCTGGCGGCCCCTGTAGGTGGCGCCAACCGCACATGCAGCGTCCTCGACGAGAAACAGTTTGTGGCGGTCCGTGAGCGATCTCAGCTCCGCGTAGTCGGCGGGCAGGCCGACCGTGTCCACCGCGATCACACCCACCGTGCGCGGGCCGACCAGGTCGGCCACGGCCGACGGGTCTACGGTGCCGGTATCGGCACGCACGTCGGCGAAGATTGGGACCGCGCCAACGTATCGCACCGCATGGGCCGGTGCCGGGAACGTGTAGTCGGCGACGATTACTTCGTCGCCCGGCTCGACGCCGAGCGCGAGCAGGGCTAAGTGGAGCGCGGCGCCGCAGTTGCTCACCGCGACCGCGCCACCAACCCCATAACGTTTGGCCAGCTCCATCTCCAGTGCCTGCCCGCTCGGGCCCTGACCGGCTGGCCAGCCCGAGTTGAACACCTCCGCGACGGCTGCCAGTTCTTGCTTGCCCAAACTTGCGTGAACTAAGGGAATCGTGTTCATCGTGGTCATCTCCGGCCCTGCCTTATCTTCTGTTTCTCGATTCGGCGACGATGCGTTCCAGCGTTGTGGTGTCGTGTTCGGCGGCGAGGAAGCTCGGGTGACGGATCACGTCGGCCAGCAGCCCGGCGGTGGTGTGTATGCCCCGTCCGGTCATTCGCAGTTCGCTCAGCGCCCGGCGCATCCGGGCGATCGCTTCGTCGCGGTCGGTTCCCCAGGTGATCACTTTGGCCAGCAGCGAGTCGTAGTTTGGCTGCACTCTTACCCCGGGTCGGGCGTCGGTGTCGACTCGGACAAACGGGCCTGACGGTATGGTGCATTCCTCCAGCGTTCCCGCGCAGGGCAGAAATTCGCGCGCCGGGTCCTCGGCGTTGATTCGGCATTCGATCGCCACCCCGCGCGGCGCGATCTTTTCCTGGGTAAAGCCTAATGACTCGCCTGCGGCGATGCGCAGCTGCTGGCGGACGATGTCGATACCAGTAAGCGTCTCGGTTACCGGATGTTCCACCTGGATGCGTGAGTTGACCTCGATAAAAACGATATCTGTGCCGGAAACCAGAAACTCGAACGTACCGGCACCGTGGTAACCGATCGCCCGCGTACCCGTCACGGCGTACTTTGCGAGCTGCCTGGACACCTCCGGCGACAGCCCGGGCGAGGGGGACTCCTCGATCAGCTTTTGGTGGCGACGCTGCATCGAACAATCCCGCTCACCCAAATGCACTACCGTGCCGTGCTGATCGGCAAGTATCTGAATTTCCACGTGCCGCGCGCCCCGCAGATAACGCTCGAGATAAACGCGGTTGTCGCCGAACGCCACAGCGGCCGCAGCTCGGGTGTCACGGAAAGCTATCCGCAGATCAGAGAGCTCGTGGACCACCGTCATACCACGGCCGCCGCCACCCGCAGTCGCCTTGATAATCAACGGAAACCCGATTTCCTGCGCCGCATCGAACACCTCTTCGACGCTATTCACCGGGTCGGTCGTGCCCGAGGCCATCGGAAGCCCGGCCTTGGCCATCAGGCGTCGCGCGATCACCTTGTCGCCCAACTGAGCCATCACCTCCGGCGCGGGGCCGATGAACACCAGGTCGTGTTCCCGGCACATCTCCGCGAAATCCGGATCCTCGGACAGGAATCCGTACCCGGGATGGATCGCCTGCGCGCCACACGCCAACGCGGCCTCGATGATCGCGGGCGGATAACGATAACTCCGTTTGGGATCGGCCGGCCCGATCCTGACCCGACGGTCAGCTGCCCGTACGGCGGCGCTGTCCTCGTCGACGGTGGAATACACGATCGCCGGAGAGATCCCCATGTCCCGGCAGGTACGTATCACCCGCAACGCGATCTCACCGCGATTGGCCACGAGCACTGTGTCGAACACAATTCATCCCGAATGCATCGGTTTGATCAGTACCAGCGGCTGATCAAATTCCACCGGGCTGCCGTCCGGCACCGGGATTTCCACAACCCGACCGTCGCAGTCGGCCTCGATCGCGTTCATCAGTTTCATTGCCTCGATGATGGCCAGTTGTTGCCCACAGGTGACAACATCACCGACTTCCACAAACGGAGTCAACCCCGGCTCGCTCGCGCGGTAGAAGGTGCCCACCAGCGGTGAGCGCACCGCGTGGATGCCATCGGCGGGCGCGTCAGGTTGTGACGTCGCGGACTGCGCAGATTCATCGACCGGTACTGTCGGTACGATCGGTATCGATAGGTCGTGCCAACTGACGTCGAGCTCCGCGCCATCCAGACTCAACCGCACCCGCGCGGGGATGGCCGGAGCAGCTTCTAGCACGCCAACCAGCGCGACTCGGAGAGCCTTCAAGATCGTCTCAGCGCGGGCGGTGGTGTTGTCTTCTGTCATCGGACCATTGCCGTGTTCTGAAAATCGCGGCCCAGCTCCCGGTAACGACGATGCCGCTGCCGGAGCCGCTCCGTGCAGTCCACCTTCTCGATTTGGTCCAACGTGAACACGACAGCGTCCCGGATCATCAGGCTGGCCGTCATTGGGTCGGTGTGGGCTCCGCCGGCTGGCTCATTGACCACACCATCGACAACTCCTAGGGACAGTAGCGACCGAGCGTCGACCCGCAGCGCCCTCGCCGCCAGCTCCCACCGAGAGCTGTCCTTCCACAGGATCGCAGCACAACCTTCGGGACTGATCACCGAATAGATCGCGTGCTGGCACATCAGCACCCGATCTGCCGACGCGAGTGCCAGGGCCCCGCCACTGCCACCTTCTCCAGTGATCACCGAGACGACCGGGACCGGTACAGATCCCAGTACCCGCAGGCACTCCGCGATGGCACTCGCCTGACCGTATCGTTCGGCGTCCAACCCCGGATGCGCGCCTGGGGTGTCGACCAGGGTCACAATGGGAATGCCGATCTTGGCCGCAAGCCGCATACACCGTGCGGCCTTCCGGTATCCCGCAGGTGATGCCATGCCGAAATTCCGTCCAACCAACTCCTGGGTCGAATGTCCCTTTTGATGCCCGATCATCATCACGCCGCGGCCATCGAGCAGTCCGATGCCGCTGATGATCGACGGGCAATCGCGACCACCGGCACGATCGCCGTGCAGCGCGACGAACCCATCCGTCCACTGCGCGAGATGATCCGTCATCGTTGGTCGTCCGGCGTGCCGGGCCAGGGTGAGTACCCGTGCGGGATCGAGGTCCCCGAGCTGGCCGGGCACGGTCACCACCGCGGCAGGCCCCCTGCGGCGCGCCACCGTCGCGCGTCGGCTCACCGCCGCGAGCAGCACAGCCAGCGTGGCACGGAGCTCGCTGCGTGGCCGGATATCGTCCACCAGACCGTGCTCCAGAAGGAACTCAGCAGTCTGGAAGCCCTTCGGGAGGCGCGCACCGACGGTCTGCTCGATGACGCGCGGACCCGCGAATCCAAGCCGTGCTCCCGGCTCGCACAGCACGATGTCAGATAACGTGGCGAACGACGCCGCAACGCCCCCGTAGGTAGGGTCGGTAATCAGACTAATGGTTAGGATCCCGGCCGAGTCCAGCGCTGCCATAGCGTTGGACGTTTTTGCCATCTGCACTAAGGCCAGCGTTCCTTCCTGCATCCGCGCCCCACCGGAAGCAGTCACCAGCAACAGCGGAGTGCGGGTGGACAACGCGTGCTCGGCAGCAGTAACGACGGCCTCGCCCGCAGCGACCCCGAGACTGCCACCCAGGAAGGCGAAATCCATCACGGCCACCACCACTGGCTGCCCATCGACGGTGCCCGCCGCGATCAGCACGGCGTCCTCGAGCCCTGTCGTGTCCCGCGCGACACGCAGTCGCTCTCGATAATCGCATGTGTCGGTGAAACCCAGCGGATCGCACACGGTGGTCGCCGGTGTCAACGGCTGGGCCGACCCCGGATCCAGCAGCATCCGTATGCGCTGGACGGCCGACAGCCGCAAGTGCTGCCCGCACGCCGGGCACACCCACATCTCGCGTTCCAGCCGACGCCGGTAGTTCAGAAATCTACAACGTTCGCAGGCAATCCACGACGGAGGTGCTTCCTCCACCAGCAGCCTACTCTCCGTGCTTGTCACGACAGTCTCCATGCGGCGAGTTCAGGGTAATGGATTTCCGATGGAATTCAGGAGAGGTTGGTCCGTAGCGAAGCGGCGTGATCTGGCTGACGTCGTAACGGTCGCGCAGCTGTTGCACGGCGTGAGAATCCACTGCTCGGCCATCTGAGAAAATATCACACAATTCCTCGAAGTAACGTTCGTGATCGGGCGGTGGGTAGCTTTGAAACAGCATGCGCGCTGGCTTGTCGGCGGAATTCGTGAACGCGTGCGGACATCCGAGTGGAACGAATATGCAGCTACCCGCACCTACATGGACGACCCGATCTCCACCAGAAGATTCCCAGTCTTGCCAACGTTCCTCTGTACGTTTGATCGGCTCAAACGCCAGGACGTCCAGCTCTCCTTCCAAGATGTAAAAGAACTCCTCCGAGCGGTGATGGGTATGCGCCCCAACATCGAAACCGGACGGAACCACCACCTCAAAACACGATACAAAGGAGCTGTGCGCTCCAGTGACCTTGAAGGTGACTTCCTGCGCCTTTGTAGTCAGCGTCCGACCCTGACCGGGTGGGACGATCAGGCCGTCCATGCGATTCGCCTCCTTGTCGTCTGTGCGAAATTTCGCTCAAGGTAGGGTGCCGATGCACCCCGTTGGATTCGATCCATGTTCCTCGGCGCGTCGACGATCCAGCTGCCCACCGCCATCTCGGCAGTAATGCCCGGACCGAAACCCGCGATCACGCCGGTATCACCTGGCATCATCGTTTCTTCGTCGAATAGCCTGCGCAGCGCGTCGAGTACGACTGCGCTGGCAATATTGCCGTACTCGGTTAAGGTCGCCCGGCTGTGGCGGAACATATCATAATCGACACCGAGGAATCGGCCCAGATCGTCCAAAATCCGCGGACCGCCGGCGTGAATGATATAGAAGTCGAGGTTGCTGATATCCCAACCGTGATCCGTGGCGAGCTCACGCAGCACCGGGGCGAGTGGTTCCATCGTCCCAGGCACCCGACGATCCAGCTGGAAGTGGAAGCCGGTAGCACGCACGGCGTAGGATATCCAGTCCTCGGTGTTCGGAATGAGATGCGAGGCATTGCGCTCCAGCGCGACACCAGTGCCACCGCTGCCCCGCACTACGGCGGCGGCGACCGCGTCACCGAACAACCCGTCAGACAACAGCGAACCGACACCGTCGTCGCCGGGTTGGTAACACAACGAGCACAGCTCGCAAGAGACGATCAAAACATTGGCTTCGGGGTAAGCCGTGCAGAAATCGTGGGCGCGATTGATCGCCGCGCCACCCGCTGCGCAGCCCAACTGTGCAATAGGTATCTGTCGAGTATCAGATCGGAATCCCATATTGTTGATCAGCCATGCAGTCAGCGACGGCATCAGAAATCCGGTACACGACACGTATATAATCAGGTCAATATCATGTGCCGCTACGCAGGCGTTCGCCAGGGCTCGTTCGATAACCTCGGGGCACCGTTTCTTGGATTCAAACTCATAGATGCGGTTGCGTTCCTCGAAGCCGGGGTGGCGGAGCGTTTTTTCGATAGACTGCACGACATGTCGCTTCCGCACTCCTGTGTTTCGAATCAATCGAAGCGCTAAAGGAAGCTGCGGCTTTTCGGCGTGTACTCTTTCGGCAAACTCCAGGGTCTCTTCCATGGTGATGACATATTCCGGCACACTCACCGACGGCTTGCATAACGTTGACATGTCTGGCATCTACCTTCTGTACGTAAAATTACCGCTGGCAGCGCCTCGCAATACGCCACAGTGCCTCGGAACGCCGGGCTGGTGGACACCGTACGAGCGGGACGGGGGCGCATCACACCTTGACCGCATTGGGCTTCCACTTGCTGGTGACGAACGTGGGCTGAGCCGGCGCCTTCGAGGGTGCCTGAACTCGGCCTGATCATGCGGTCTTCGTCGCGCACAGGATGCCGTGTACGGGGAGGGAGTACGGTGGTATGTCGGCAGGGTCCTTGGCAATCGCCTTTGTGGCAGTGAACCCACTTTCTTCCAGCCAACTTCGGTACTTCGACAGCTTCTGTGACCCGCCCTGGCCATGGTGCAGCCGAGGAAGAAGGTCGGGAAGAAGTCAACACCATGAGTCCTGAAGTTCTCCAGGCACTCTTTTTCCTTTTCGGACAGGTCGAAAGTTGTCACCCAAAGCCCGGGCGACGCCTTCAGCCTGTAGGTGTGAATCGCCCCAAGACCAGTGTTTCCGGCGAGGTCGAGTACCTGTGAGCCGGATGGTATGTCGATGTTATCGAAGAACCAGGGATCAATGCGGGCGGTGACGTTGCCCATCAACGTTGCCCAGGACTCGCGCAGGTCCTTATGCTCGGCCACGGCGCCGTACAGGTTTCCTTCAAATCCATAGAGCTTGTTCATGCCGACGATCGTGCCGGTCCGCACGCTGTCAGTGAGATAGAACACCTGCCTGAGCATGACGAGCTTGATCATGTCCATGAGGGTGAGCACGCGCTGGAGGTCGGCCTTCGCGACACCCGCGAGCACGTCGAGGGAGTATGCGCTGGAACCTTCGTCGTAGGAGACGAACTCCTCCTTGATCAGCAGACGCAGGAGCTGTTCCACGGCATCCGGTGTGGCGTCGACGGCGTCGCCGAGCTTGGCCGCAGTCATGCCGGAGCTTTCCCGGAGCGCATCGATTATGCCGAGCTCGAAACAAGACAGCAGGTTCATAAATCGCGCGGGTCCCACCATATACTCGCGAAATCGCGCGAGTACGGCTTCTGGTGTCATTGCACTAATTCCTTCGAGTTGGTTATCTCCACCACCGCGGCGCACCAGGTGAAACCGATGCCCACCTCGATGAGGAGCACTTGGTAGCCGGTGCGTACATCGCCGTTCGTGATGAGGTGTTCCAAGCCGACGAATCGGTCGCCAGCGCCGGTGTGGCCGATGTGGCTGCCGCGAGGCCAGGTTGTGCGTTCCACGGGGATGCCCAGTGGCGCGAGTACTCGCATTCGATGATCTTGGGTTCTGGCGCAGACAACAAGATCACCGACCTAGATCTGGTGTCATATCCGCGGTCGGGCCCGTAGGTTGTGCGCGAAAATCCGCCGTGTTCGGCTGACCACGGTTCACGCCCGCTCCCCAATCTGTTCGTGGAGCCGGCGAGACAGCTCGATCCGCTGCACCTTCATCGTGGCGGTCCGAGGGAGCTCGGCCCGTAGGATCTGGATCGGGTCGGCCAGCTGAGGGAACTCGACGACGGCCGCGCGCCAGCGGTCCCGATCCAGCGGCTGATCCTCGTTGGTGCAGATCACCGGGATCGGCTTGGATTTCGGACCCGGCACCACGACAAGCTCGCTGAGCTCTCCCAACCTGCTCAACACGAGATCCTCGATCTCGAGGTTGCTGCGCACCCCGGGGATCATGTCCACCTCCCGGTCGAGCATGTGCAGGCAACCAAGCCTGGTGCGGTAACCGACGTCCCCGGTCCGCCACCAGTTAGCGTGCAGGTTGGCGTCGAACCGCTCCTGCTCACCGAAATAGGTTTTCGCCAGGCCCTCCCACCGGGCCTCGATAAAGCCGGGATTCCTCTCGGACGGCCGCTTGCCGTTCCGGCTCACCACGCGAATCTTCGCGGAGCCCGGCATTGGGTAACCAACGCAGCGCCCGTCCGCTCGGTGGGCGGACTTGAGGAAGTAAGGTCGGCCGACTCCCGGACCGATCTCGCTCTGCCCGTAGATCTGAAAGAACAGCGGCGCTCGCCGCTCGGATGACCTGAGAAGTCGACTGATCGTTCTGGGGTGGATCGCGTCGAACGTGCTGCTGAAGTACTTTACCGACGCGAACGGCTTTCGCGGATCGTCGGTAAGCCCCTCCCATTCCATAAACGAGTTTGGAAGTGCCTCGATGAATCCTGGCCGGTGCTTGACGAACAACCCGGCGACCTCGTCAGAATCAGACTCGTTCATGAGCAGAACCGGCATTGCCTTGAGAAGCGACAGAGCCATCGCCGCGAACATCCGCGAATGCACGAAGGAGATGTGGATCGCGACGGTCTCTCGTTTCCTGATCAACGATAGGAGCCACCATTGCGGCCGAAGCCGGGCGCGCATGCTCCGCGCCGTGTGCACGACGAGCTTGGGCAGCCCGGTGGTGCCGGAAGTGTGGGTAATCAGCGCGGGCTCCTCCGGCGCCCGAAACACCGGTTGAACCCGCGGGGTCCCGGCAAGCTCGGTGAGCGATGTTGCCCCCGGCCTGCATCCGGCCACGATGATCACCCGTTTGGTGAGATCCGTCACCGGCACGTCGGCCAGTGCGTCGAGCTTGTGCACGTCAGTGAGCAGGTGTGGCTGGCCTAGCCGGCTGAGCAGGGCGCCGACGGTCTCGCCGTCCAAGGCGGGCGACAGCATCACGGGAACTGCTCCGATGCGCGCCGCCGCAGTACCGAGCACGTAGACATCGAAGTTGGCGGACTTGTGGATCGCGATGCGCTCTCCGGGCCGAACCCCAGCCGCCCACAGCCGGCCCGCCAGGTCGTCCACGTGGCAGGCGAGCTCGGCTACCGTCAAGTGCCGTCCCACCTCGGGGAGGATGTCCATATCATGATCAAGAGTGAGCAGCGTCGAACTGTTCCTGGCCGCAGCCATTTCCGGCACGATACCGAGATAAAGACCGCGCTTCCGCATCGAATTGTGTATCATGAAGCCCTTCATCCAGACCAGCTCCTTTTCCGGTATTGGATGGAAATTCGGCGGGCGGTCGCTGGCTCGGTGGCGCACGACACACTTAACGAGCGCCGAGGTATACGACGCTAGGAAAATCCACCAACACGAACAACAACCCCATGGAAATGTCGAAACTTAGTGACAAGAGGTATAGAGCGCCTCCCGGGATACCAAGGCGGCCCAGGATCACCCGATCGGCCGCATCCCGTCACAGGTTTGCCTGACGTCCGGTGATGCGGTGGGCAGCGGATCAAACGCTTCCGCCAACGGGGCTTCCGGCTTCGGAGAGCGATGATCGTGGGAGATCACCCAGATCAATGAGGGCACTACAAGATCGTGAAGGTCACGGGTTCCCTCTGGGGCGGTGGGAGGCCCGATACGCAGGCCTTTTCTGCATCCGGTGCGGAACATGGACGGCGCGGAGTTCGCCGCGCTTGACACGTTGCAACCCGACACAAGGCCTACGGTCACACCACCAACCACAAAATCGGCTAGGCACTGTCACCCATCACCTGAAGCCAAAACGGCACCCATCATCTGGAACCAGACATGTCACCGGGCCGATCAAGGCATGAACAGACAGAACAGCCACCTCGCACGGGACCGCACAGGGCCTCAGCCTTCTGAGTCCGGGCACAGACGCCAGACATCCACACTGCGAGCTTGCTACCGGGCGAAGACCAATGTGGCGGGCGACGGTGTGAGCTGGAACGAGACGTCTTCGAAATCGGCCTCGGCGAGCCAGGCGAGGTAGTCGGCCCGCCGCCAGGTCCCTCCCTGCTTGCTGTGGAGCAGCATTTCCGAGGCAAAGATCAGCGGGAAGGGCGGGCCGCTTCGGTCGTCGTCGACGATGAAGTCACTGATGACTAACGTGCCACCGGGCTTGAGGGCGCCCCGGAACTTGGCGAAGATCGCTACGTTGTCCTCCGGCCCCTCCTGGTGGGCGATGTGGGAGTACACCGCGACGTCGTAAGCGCCGGTGCCGAAGTCGGTGGTGTGGAAGTCGCCGTCGATGCAGGTGAATCGGTCAGTCACGCCTCGCTCGGCCACAAGCCGACGGGCGATCGCGTTAACCGGTCCCCAGTCGAGCTGGGTCGAGCGGGCGGCGGGGTTGAGCCCGAGCCAGATGGCGGAGTAGATGCCCGAGCCACCGCCTACGTCAAGGATCGAGATCTCTCCGGCCTCCGCCAGTTGCAGCGTGTCGGCGGCGATCATCGCCACAGGAACCGACTGCGTAGCGAGGGTCGGGACCAACTCCTCCCAGTAGGGGTTGTCGGCCACGTCCAGCGTTGCGTCCGTCACGGGCGCCCCGGTGCGGATTACATCGGGCAGGGCTACCCAGTTGCCCATCTCGGCCAGCCTGAATTTGGCGTAGCTGCTCAAGCAGGCAGGCTGGCCTTCGACCAGGAAGGCGGCTGCTTCGGCGGTGTTGCGGTAATTGCCGTCGCGCAGCTCAACCAGGCCCAGGCCGACGAGCCCATCGAGGAGGGTTTGCGCGCCCCGCTCGGAGATCCCGGCTTGGGCGGCCAGTTGGTCGGCAGTGTCCGCGCCGGCTTCGAGGTGGGTGAACAGCGAGTGACTCGCAGCCGCGCCGAGGATGCCGGTGGCCCAGCCGCCGGTGGCGAGCTGCATAATCCGCTCCGGCGTCGGTTGGTTGCCGTCCATGCCGCTCCTCCTGGGTCCTGGCGCTGGCTGTTCGGGCCTGTTGCTCGACGAAGCCGGTGGCGCCCTCGGTCGGCTCCAAGGGCGAAGTTACGGCAACGTGTTGGCCGCGTCGAGCTGCTGTTCCTCGATGAACTTGGCTACGTGGGACTCGACCGCCGCAGCGCCGAGGAGCTCTGCCAGGACCTGGTGTCGAGTGCGGGTGGACTGGTTGTGTCCTGTCAGGCTGGCACTGTCCCGATCACGATGAACGTCAGGTGCGTTGCGAGGAATTGACCGCGCGCTTCGGCTTCATCGAGCGGACGCCACCACTGGGCGATGTCGGTCTCATCAAGGCGGCCCTGCTGCTGCGCGTGGGTAAGCGGGCCGTTGAGTACCTCTTTCAGGAGCTGGTGGGTGATCCGCATCGCGTACCCCTCGACCTGGATGTCGATCAGACCAGCGTCCGCCACCAGGCGCGGTAGCTGGCTGCCGATCCAGCCGTGGCGAATGCCATCGCACAGCATGTGCACGATCTCCCGGGTGCGGGTTCGGTCGGAGTGGTCGATTACCGTTGCGTCCAAGTTGAAGTCGGAGACCATGACGCGGCCCCCGGCGCGAGTTACTCGAACCATCTCCGCGATCGCGCGTGTGGGTTCGCCGTCGAGGTGCATCAGCACGTTATCGCAGCGGCACCCGTCGAACTCGCTGTCGGAGAAATCCAACGTGAAGGCGTCACCGACAGCGAACTCCACCGGCACAGAGCTGGCTTTCGACCGCTCCCGGGCCGCACCGATCATGGTCTCGCTAGCGTCGATCCCGATCACGTGTCCGTCTGGTCCCACCAGCGAGGCGAGCATGCGGGCATCGTCACCGGTGCCGCAGCCGATGTCGAGCACCCGAGCGCCGGGAAACAGGTTGAGCCGCTCCGCCATGACCGATTTGAGCCGACGCCGATCGGGTTGTGCATTTGCAACGTCCATGAACTCGACGAAGAAACGCACCTCTGGCGTCAGATCAACCTCGGTGAACCGGGTGACGTCCCCGGATCGTTGCAGCTCGGGGCCGCTGTAGGTCGTGTCGAAGCGCGTCGAGCCGGTGGTAGTGCTGGCATGCTCACTGGTGTCCATGATCGCTCTCCTGGTGGTGTGAGACAACGGTGTTATGGCGACGATGTGCCACTAAACAAAGAGCACGTCGCGCGCTCTTACGTACTTCTTCGCCCTATCGCCGCCCAAAGGAGGACGCGTCGCGGCTGATGCTCGGCGTCGGATGATGTCCCGGACTTCGTAGATTTTCAGGCGGCGGCCCGGTGATCATCAGGCAGCGTTCTCGGTGTGATTGTGGTCGTGGGCTCGGACTTCTTCGACCGCGACATGCCGTTCGAGAGCGGTTCGGAGCCGGGGAATTCGATCATGCTATCCATTGTTATCTTGAGCCAGCAGAGTGATCATGGCTTTGAATTGGTGTTTTGCGTTGTGGACGGTGTCGCTGACGTAGCTGTTCGGGCTGTTCCGATCGGCGGTGAAGTTCGTAGTCTCGGCGTGTCGCGCTGTTGTTCGCGGGTGGGAGCGGCTCGCCGTTCGCCGAGGGCCTCGGCAAGGGCGTGGCGGAGCCGTTTGTTGTCGGTCTCCAACTCACGGATCCGGTGTGTGGCGACCTCGACGCGGCGCTGCAGCGAGGCGTCGGAGGAGCGCTGACGGTCCGGGACGGGCCTGCCCGGTCCGGGATGCTGTCGGTCGCGCAGCCGTTGGGCCTCGGCCCACCGGTCGGGTTGGTTGTAGATCCAGGACCGGGACACGCTCGCCTCGCGGGCGAGGGCGTCGATGGTGACGGGCAGCCCGGTGTTGTCCATGCGGCACAGCGCGGCGGCGGGTGAGCTGTGCGCGGCGTCGCGCCGCCTCGGTGACGTGATGGGTGTTGTCAGCCCACATGGGAGGCCTCCGCGCAGGCGGGCAGGTCAGGCAGGCTTCTCTGAACTAAATAATCACGGAACCGGAGTTGATGGGTGTCTTCCTGATGTGTGCAGTACAGCTCGGAGTAGCAGTTGGGTGTTGTGTTCGTCGAGTCCGGTGAGGCTGTCTCGTAGATCGACGGGGATGCCGTCGGCGATGCTTGCGGTCATGCGGAGCATCCTCTGTTCGCCTCTGGAACAGGGCAGGTCGCCGGTGTCCAGGGCGGTGATTGCGGATGCCCAGTCCACGACCGCTAGTGGCTGATCGTCAACGAGGCTGCGTGTGAGGCTCATGAACTCGCTGGTGAAGTCGGTCCGGTGGAGCCAGGATTGAGCGACGAGCAGTTCGGCAGCGGCTTCCATGCAGTACAAGCCATGGACATGGGCGCGCAGCGCCGTGGCGAAATGGGTGGGTGTCATGACGGGCAGCACCTCATACGGCGGGAGCACCTGACCGGCCACGCTCGCGGCGAACAGTGGCCACTCCCGCCGCAACACGTCGAGTTCGTTGAACCAGCCTGACAGATCGGGACGGAAACTGCCCCGCAGAGAAGATACAGAAACTTCTCCCTGCTCAACTGGTGTCAAGCGATCGGTACCCGCTCCATCACCGGTGGGGAGAACTCGCCGTCTTGGGCGCCGAGGCGAAACGCGGTCCATTCCTGCTCGTCGAACACCAGCTCGGTGCCCGTCGAGGATTCGCGGACGGTCCAGGAGCCAGGTCGGAGCAGGACCGCGACGGCACCGTTGGTGTTGGTCAGGCGGTCGGAGACGACCTCATCAAGCCAGCGTGACCACTGCTCGCCGGTGAACCTGATCACCGGACTGTCGCTGATCTTGCTGTGTCTGATCTCCATGCCGGCACCGCAGGGGTTGACCTCGACGCAGCCATCCGCTTGGTCTGAGTACGTGGACTTCCGCCCCCCGGCACGGCGATGTGCGGTGGTCATGGCGTCCTCCGGATTCAGGTCGGCGCGGCGAGACGAGCGCGAATAGCCGTCACAGTGTCGGCCGGTGAGAGCGCAACCTCCCGCAGCCTCGTGACGATCCGAGTGTACCCCGCCACCTCATCTCGGTCCTGGACGTAGATGGCGCCGTTGACGACCTCGATGTAGCCGATGGACTGCGCTTGGGCGAAGTCGAGCAGCTTGAACGGTCCGACGCCCCCGTCGTGCCACCCAGCGGAGGTGGGCAGAACCCGGATCTCCACGTTGTCCCGTTCGGACATGGAGATCAGGTGCTCAAGCTGGCGCCGCATCACCGCCGGACCGCCGACCGGCCGGTCCAGCACCGACTCCTCGATCAACGCAAGTAGCTGAAGCGGGTCGCTGTCCGAGTGCAGCCGCCGTTGCCGGTCCATGCGTAGCCCCACGACGCGTTCGGTGTGGTCAGGTCGCACGCGACCGCTGCTGACAGTGGCTCCGAGGGAATAATCGCTGGTTTGCAGCAGGGCCGGCACGACGAATGTCGCGTAATCCGAGACGGTGGAGGCGAGGCCTTCCAGGCCCACGAACGTCCGCAGCCAGTCCGGCACCACGTCGGTCCACGGCGCCCACCACGTTGACCGATCAGCCCCACCGGCCAGCGACGCCAGCCGTTCGATGTCGGCCAGGTCCGCGCCGTAGAACCGGAGCAGGTCGGTGACTTCGGCCGGTTGCTGCTGGTTGCGGCCGCTCTCCAGATGGCTGATCTTGCCCGCCGAGCAGCCGATCGCCTTCGCCGCGTCGGCGGCCTTCTTGCCCGCTCGGTTGCGGAAATGCGCCAGCTCAACGCCGATGAGCCAGCGCAACGCCGAGGGAGCTTCCCGGTCAGCCATACGTCCGCACTCTCCCGTCGCCAGGCACAGCCATGGCGACAGTCTGCACTGGCGCAAGCGCGTTCCGTCTGCACCACGACATCACCCGCTCTTAGTATTGCAATCCGTAGTGAATTACGTATACTTGTTCTTGCGGCGCGGGTCACGTCCAGGCCCCCGGCCGTGGCTGCCCCGCCCCCGGCTGGTCGGGGGTGAGGCAGCTCCAGTACGCCGAGCGGGCAGGGGGGTGATGGTGGTGGCTGAGCGGCTGTTCACGATCCCGATCACCTGCTACTTCGACCACCGGGCCCATGAGGTGGCCGACGAGAACATCGCGGCTGGCCGCCACACCGGGCACTACCAGGCGCTCTGCGGCTGTCGCGTCATCGCCGCGGCGATGGCCGCGCCCGTCGGCCGGCCGTGCCCCGAGTGCGTCGCCGTGTTAATCGCGTCGCGACCCCGCCCGGGCCCGCGTCACCGCCGCCCGGGGTGGCTGTGGCGGATCCTGCACCTCAGCACGCAGGAAGCGTAAGATCAACTACTGGGGCTCGGGAGAAGGTCGATCCGCTGGCCGTCGGGGTCGAGGGTGAACCGCCATGCGTCGACGGCTGGCTTGCCCCTGTCCAGCCACCACTGGTAGGCGGCCTGCACCTCGTCCCAGAGCTTGCGTTCTCCGCTCTGCCGCACCTCGTAGGGCGCCTCGGTGGTGACGTGCACGGTGGCCCAGGAACGGCTCCACTGATCGATGAGGTACAGGGTGCCCTCGTCTGAGCTGTCCGGGTGGTAGAGGCTCTCGCAGCGGGGCACGCGCAGCCCGATGGCGGTGGCCGCGTTGACCTCACCGGCCACGTGCCACGGGTGCAGTTCGGTGGTGGACTCGGTCGCCGTGTCCTCGTCTCGCAGGATCCGGCTGGTGGTGTAGCGGGGAATGCGCTGGGCGCGCAGCCACATGAACGCCGCCGGCCCGACGATCCGGCCCGTCGCGGTGGCGTCGCGGTGCACGGTGAGCGCCAGCAGGCCGCCCGGGTAGTACGGGGTGCCCCACGGGGTGAGCACCAGCCCCCCCGGGCGGGTCTGCGCCACCCACGGGTACGGCACCTCACCGGCCGCCACGGTGGAGATCACCCGATCGTAGGGCGCCCTCGGCGAGTAGCCCTGCGCACCGTCGGCGCGCACCACGGTCACGGCGCCGAACCCCGCAGCGGCCAAGGCTCGGCGGGCGTGCTCGGCCACGGCCGGGTCCACCTCCACGCTCACGACCTGCTCAGCGCCGAGCCGGTGGGCCAACAGCGCCGCGTTGTACCCGGTGCCGGTACCGATCTCCAACACCCGCATCCCCGGCTCGACGTCCAGCGCGGCGAGCATCTGCGCCACCACGCCCGGCATCGACGCCGAGGAGGTGACCTCGCGCCCGCACCCCGCCTCGCCGATCGGGTGACCGTCGTCCACCTGCGTGGTCACCGCAGCGTTGGCATAGGCCAGCTCCAGCCAGCGCTGCGGGTCATCGCGGCGGCGCAGCGGCACCAGATCGCAGTGCGCGCTCGTGCCACGGTCCTGGCGCCACACCAGCTCCGGGATGAACTCGTGGCGGGGCACCTCGGTGAATGCAGCCCGCCACCGCTCGTCCAGCTCACCCCGCTGGGCGAGGCCCTCCACCATGCACTGACGCAGTGCCTCGGCGTCGGACACTACTTCTTGTCGTCCTCGTCAGGGGGATCTGGCTTGCCGTGCTTACCGGGATCCGGCTGTGGAGACAGCGGCTTGCCCGGCGGGAGTTGCGCGTCGTCCGTCGGGTTCGGCATCGGGGTCGGCTTGTCGTGCTTGCCCATGTGACGCATCGTGACGCTCCACCAACCACACTGTCAATTCTCAGTGCCGATCTCACGTTCACTCAGCGTAGAGAGATTGTTACTCTGGGCAGCCGCTCGTCGGCCAGAAAACGCTGCCGCCACCCAGCGCCCCGCGCATGCACACCGCTAAGAGGAACCTTTTAGCTGTTCAGGAAGCTCGCGGACCGCCAAGTGGAACCTTTTAACGCTCTGGGGGGGCACTGCGCGGACGTGGCTGCGGGCACTCGTGATGGCGGTGCCCCCATCCAAGCCTGTGCTACCTGGCCAGATTGGTCACCACCTATGACCACGAGTGCACAGCGTCGGGGGTCGAGCTGATCACGATCGGGTGGCTGGATACCGGGGCGGTGACACTGTCTCCATCCGGGGCAGCTGAGGAATCTGCCCAGTTCCGGCGCTGGAGCGCCACGACCAACGTCAATCTGACTCACCGCTGACGCCGAAGGGGACTCGCGCATGGCCGTGCAGGTCGCTGTGTGTGGACCCCGGCACTGCACCGACGAGGACACGACCCACGCCTACGAGGTGGGACGGCTGCTCGCCAGAGCGGGTGCCGTCGTCATCTGCGGTGGCGGCACCGGTGTCATGGCCGCTGCCGCCGCCGGCGCCCGCGCCGAGAACGGCCTCGTCATCGGCATCCGCCCCCATGACACCGCCGAGGACGCCTGCCCAGACCTCTCAGCGGTGATTGTGACCAACCTGGGCGAGGCCCGCAACGCGGTCATCGTCTGGTCCGCCGACGCCGTGATCGCCATCGGCGGCTCCTGGGGCACCCTGTCCGAAATCGCCCTCGCCAAACGACGCGGCACCATCCCCGTGATCACCCTGGGCGGCTGGACCATCCTCGCCCACAACGGCACCCCACTGCCGGACCCGACCACCCCCGCCGCCACTGCGCAACAAGCAGTCCATCTCGCCCTCGCCGCCACGCGCAGCTGATCACCAGCAGTCGCGCGGCACCCCTCTCCGTCCTATCTTCGAAAGATGACAAAGCAGACCTGTTTGACGCCGCTCGGCGCGGTGATGCGAGGTGCTGCGGCGGGAGCGGTCGGCACCGTTGCGATGGATCTGCTCTGGTTTCGCCGGTACCGGCGCGACGGGGGGGACAGCGGGTTCGTCGAGTGGGAGTTCTCGGCTGGCCTCAGCAGCTGGGATGACGCTCCCGCCCCAGCCCAGTTCGGCAGGCGCCTGATCCAGGTCGTTTTCCAGCGCGAGCTACCACCCGAGCGGGCCCGCCTCGTGAACACCATCGTGCACTGGGCGACCGGGATGGGCTGGGGCGCCGCATGCGGCCTGATCAGCGGCTCGTTGCCGACTCGTCGCAGGTGGCATGGGCTGATCTTGGGAGCAGGCGTTTGGGTGCAGTCCTATGCAGTGCTCGTACCGGCGAAACTCTACAAGCCGATGTGGGAATACGACGCGGAAACGCTGTGGAAGGACCTCAGCGCCCATCTCGTCTACGGTCTCGCGACGGCCACGACGTTCCGCGTGCTCACGAGACGCTGAGTCATCCGGCCGCAGCGGTGTTGCGGATCCTGCCTAGGTGCGGGGGCGGGTGACGAGCTCGGTGGCGGCGGATGCCAGCGGAATCGGATTGGGGCGAGGTGCGGTGGCGGGTGAGGGTTGCCTGGCGGCGTGAGAGATGCGGATGAGCAAGGCGACCAGCATGTAGTTGGCGAGCAGCGAAGAGCCGCCGTAGGACAGGAAGGGGGTGGTGAGCCCGGTTTCGGGGATGAGGTTGGTGACTCCGCCGGTGACGATGAACACCTGGAGCGCGATAGTGATCGACAGGCCGGCGGCGAGGAGCTTGCCGAAGGCGTCGCGGACCGACAGGGCGGCCCGCAGGCCCCGGGCAACCAACACCAGGTAGATCATCAGGACTGCGGTGAACCCGATCAGGCCCAGTTCTTCCCCGATGCCGGCCATAATGAAATCGGTGTTGGCCACCGGGACCAGGTCCGGCCGGCCGCCGCCCAGGCCGGTTCCCGCCATGCCGCCGGTGGCCAGCCCGAACAGTGACTGGGCGACTTGGTAGCCGGACTCATAGTAGTGGGCGAAGGGATCAGACCACACCTGCACGCGGACCCGGACGTGGGCGAACAGGTCGTAGGCGAGCACGGAGCCGGCCGCGAAGAACACCAGCCCGATGAGCACCCAGGACACTCGTTCGGTAGCCGTGTACAGCATGGCCAGCACCACACCGAAGATCAATAATGAGGCCCCGAGCTCCTTTTCCAGCGCCAACACGCCGATCGAGAGCCCCCACGCGGCCAGCAGCGGCGCCAGATCGCGGGCCCGAGGGAAGGTCATCCCGAGTAGGTGGCGGCCCGCGGAAGTGAACAACTCCCGGTTGGTCACGAGAAACACCGCGACGAACACGATGATCCCAATCTTGGCGAACTCCCCGGGCTGGATCGACAGCGGGCCTAGCCGCAACCACAGCTTGGCGCCATTGACCTGGGAGATGCTCGCTGGCAGCACCCCGGGCAGCACCAGCAACCCCAACCCCACCAGGCCGAAGGTGTAGCCATAGGAGGCCAAGGTCCGGTGGTCACGCACCCACCACAGCACCGCCACAAACAACACCAGGGCAACCGCGGTCCACAGCACCTGGCGGGAGGCATCCGCGGTCGGAACGGGTTGGCCGGCGTCGAGAGCGTCCCTCGCCGCAGCGAGGTCCAGCCGGTGGATCATCACGAGACCCAGGCCGTTGAGCAGCGCGACACACGGCAGGATCAGCGGATCGGCGCGGGGGGCTAACCAGCGCACCGCCGCGTGGGCTAGCCCGAACATGGCCAGATAGGCCAGGCCCAGATAGATCAGCGACTGTGATAGTTCCTGTCGTTGATCGGCCTCCACCAAGACCAACGCCAGCGTGACCAGCCCTGCGGCAAATACCAGCAACCCCAGCTCAACACCACGACCGGTGGCCGCCGGCCGCCCGGTCATCCGGCGTGGTGGGCGATGCGGCAGGGAATGTCGGTGTTCTCATCAAGGTGATAGCTGGCACACACCCGGTGGTAGCCATCCGCGATCTGCAAGGCGATTCCTCGACCCAGGTCACCCCGGATGAGCAGGACCGGGGACAGCGCCTTGTCATTCTTCACCTTGGCCAGGTCAGCCGCTACATGCGGGTTGTCTGGCGCTAGCAGGGCGAGCCCCGAGGCGCGCAACATGTCCTTAGCCTTGTAATGCTCCAGCGGGGATACCTTGAGCTTCTCAACCAGGTCACTGACCTGGTTGCTGGTCGCAATCAACGACAAGTACGAGGCAGCGGCAGGATAGTCGTGCGCATCCGGCTCGGCCTTCCACATCACCTTACCCACGCCGTTAGTGCTCCCTTGATCGTCGTGTCCGGCTCAGGCTATCGGTCCCCACGCCAGGCCACAACCACGATACTGTTGATCATTCCCAACACGACACTCCCGGCGGGGCGCGGTTGACCCCGTAGGCTGAGGACTCGTGTGGACGAGTTTGCCGAAGCGGTTGTTGGTGGGGCGGCCGTTGGCGAGCCAACAGCTAGGCGACACGTTGTTGCCGAAAATCTTGGCGTTGCCCATCTTTTGCAGTGACGCGCTCTCGTCGGTGGCCTACGCCACTGAAGCGATCCTGGTGGCGTTGTCGGTGGGGGGGTTGACATTTTACCACGTGGCGCCGTACCTGGCACTGGCAGTGGCGGTGTTGTTCGTGATCGTGGCCGCTTCCTACCAGCAGACCTGTCACGCCTACCCTAGTGGTGGCGGATCCTACATCGTCAGTCACGAGAACCTGGGCCACTCAGCGGGGTTAGTGGCCGCCTCGGCGCTGTTAGTGGATTACGTGATGACCGTGGCGGTGTCGGTGGTGGCTGGAGTGTCGGCGATCACCTCGGCGCTGCCCGCGACCTCCCCGCACGCGGTGGCGATGTCGGTGGGGTTCGTCGCGGTTCTGATGGTCGTCAACCTGCGGGGGGTGCGGGAGACCGGTAAGACCTTCGCGATCCCGACCTACGGGTTCGTGGTGGGCATCTTCGTCATGTTCGCCTGGGCGGGAGCGAAGCTGGCAACCGGGCAGCACCTGATCGCGGAGAGCGCGGGCTACCAGATTCACGCCACCGAGCACGCCACCGGTTTTCTCGCCGCGTTCCTGGTCTTGCGGGCGTTCGCGCAGGGCTGCACCGCGCTGACTGGGGTGGAGGCGATCAGCAACGGGGTCCAGGTCTTCCAAAAACCGAAGGCGCGCAACGCCGCCACCGTGTTGGGCTACCTCGCGGCGTTGGCGGTCACGATGGGGATCGGGATCACCCTGCTGGCCGTGGTCACCGGGGTGCACGCCGCGCAAGACCCCACCCAACTGGGGCTGCCCCCTGACGCGACGCCCAAGACGGTGCTGGCCCAGATCGCCGCCGCGGTGTTCGGACCCGGTTCGGTGGGTTTTTACACGATTCAGGTGTTCACCGCGGCGATTTTGATCCTTGCGGCGAACACCTCGTTCAACGGTTTTCCGGGGTTGGTGTCGATTCTGGCCCGGGACCGGTACTTCCCTCGCCAGTTCCACACCCGTGGGGACCGGCTGGTCTTCAGCAATGGCATCATGATGCTCGCGGTGTTTGCCGCTGCGTTGATCTATGTGTTCAACGCCAATATCAACGCCCTGATCCAGCTTTACGTGATCGGGGTGTTCATCGCCTTCACCCTGTCTCAGATCGGCATGGTCAAACACTGGCACCGGGAACTGGCCGCCGGCCCGCCAGCCGACCAGCGGCACCGGATCCGCCGCTCTCAGCTGATCAACGGCTTGGGGGCGGTGGCCACCGGAGTGGTGTTCGTGATCGTGCTCGTGACGAAGTTCGTTGAGGGCGCCTATCTTATCGTGATTGCCATCCCGGTGTTGTTCGCCCTGATGCGCGGCATCAACCGGCATTACGCCACGGTGACGCGCGAGATCGCAGTGGAGGATGTCCGCCCCGTCGGCCCGTCCCGCAACCACGTCCTGGTGCTGGTGTCCTCAGTCAGCGGTCCCACCCTGCGGGCACTGGCCTACGCGCGGTCCCTGCGCCCACACAGCCTTCAGGCCATCACCGTCGCCGTCGAGGACGAGGAGGCTGCCCAACTACGGCGAGACTGGGACGACAACGGCCTCGATTTCCCCTTGAAAATCATTGAATCACCCTATCGGGAGATCACTCGACCGATCCTGAAATATGTCCGGGACTATCCCCGCAGCGGACCCCGAGACATCATCACCGTGATCATTCCCGAGTATGTCGTCGGGCACTGGTGGGAACAACTACTGCACAACCAGAGCGCACTACGGCTGCGAGCACGTCTGCTGTTCCTGCCCGACGTGGTCACTGTCGACATCCCCTGGCATTTAAGATCGGCCGGGGTCTCCCGCAACAGCACCCAAGCCCACCGCCTGCACGATGACTACGAACAGCAAGCCGCCGCAGCCCGCCAACCCACACCCCCCTCGCCATAGTCAGATCAGCTCGCACCGCGCTCACGAGCCTGCCGGGTCTCCCGATCACTGGCCTTGCGCAGCGTGTCCACCAGTTCGCCCTTGTTCATCGAGGAGCGGCCACGTACCCCGAGCTTGCGCGCCTGCTTGAGCAGTTCCTGCTTATTCGCGTTCGCGTTGACGCCGCCAGCGGTCTTGCCGCTGGGTCCGCGCCCGGTGTCCGGATCAACGCCACCGGCCGCGCGCTCATCTGAAGGACCTGCCTCGTCTTTCGGCTCCCAGTGGTCGCCGACCTTCTGCTGGGTGTGCTTCAGCGCCGCGAATGCGGTGCGGTGTGCCCGTTCGCCCTCGCCGTACGTCTCGACGGCGCAGTCGTGCGCTTTCGACCAGGTTCGCTGGGCCTTGTCGGGGGATCGCTGTAGCGTGCTGGGTAGCTCGTCCTTGGCCGGCACCGGCCTCACCTTCCGTGCGCTATGGCTCGTTTGATAACGGGGTACCCACCTGACAAGGGCCTCAAGCGGGTCGGGGGTGCCCCCACGGAA
>JBATXM010000101.1:0-5937 GCA_049673305.1 Pseudonocardiaceae bacterium
GTTGGTGGGACCGGTGGTTGGTGGGATCGACGGCCGCCATGGAGCCGAAGCGGTGGTGGGGCAGGCTGCACCGGCGGCCAGCCGGAGATTCACTCATCTCGGGGGCTCCAGGCGTTGGAGCCCACAAGGAAGATCAGATGACAGTCCGCGCACGTCAGGCCCGGTGGTAGATGATCTTGACGGGGAGTGTTCGACAGCATCAGGGCGCCGCGGCGAGCCTTGAGCACACCCGGGGGGTGATCCCCCTCGGGCAGCAGCAGGTGCGCCTGGTAGTCCAGCGAGGACTGCGCCCAGCGCGCCGGCCGGGTCACCGGGTGCCTCGTCTTCGGCGGAGGTCACACGTCGGACATGTCTGCTCACGGTCTTGCGGGTAACCGGGCAGGCTCACCCGACCGTAGGGCAGCGCCACCGGTGTGAAGCGCACCCCGCACGAGGCGCCCACCGTGCCATCCGCGCCTAGCTCACCGTGGTGGGTGTCGTGGTCATCCTTGGACCGCAGGTACCACGTCATCCCAACCACTCCCCCAGAGCGTCGAACAGCTCGGTCGCGGCCGGCTCGTCGAGGGTGATCACGCACGGGCCGGCGACGTGCGGGCCGATGACGTGCCCGACGATGCCGGGCAGCGGCATGTTGTCGACTTTCTCGGCGAGCACCCGCACCAGGTGCGGCCGCAGGCTGACCCTCGCTGTCATAGGGTTGGACGCCCCTCGCGAGTGCCATTGCCCACGGCCATGCAGCTCAGGCACGGCGACCCTGACCCCGCGCGCAACTTACCGCCGCAGCCTCCAAGACAACGGTCGGATCCAGCAGATGCAGCTGCCGATCCGCCGGGCACGCACCCCAGCGCGGCCGCGCCGCCTCCGCCACCGGCGCCGAAGCGGGCGCTCGGCCAGGAACTGGCAGGCCGCCTCTGGACCGAGGCGCCCGGAACCCGTGAGCAAACTATGGCGCAGGCACCGGGAACGCCTCGGCAGGGACCGACTGGCCGCCGGGAGCGATGGGTGTCGGGGGTAGCTGATGGGTCTCGACCAGCGGCCAGCCGGATTCTTGAAGGGGACTGGGTGAGTTTTCTCCGCGTACTCGGCCAGCAGTCGCAGCAGTGGCGCCGCCCCCGGAGGTCCACGATCAGGTGCACCGGCAGCAGTCCACTGGGAACGCTGATTGTCAGCAGTTGCCCGGTGTCGTTGATGATCTCTGCTGTCGCGTTTCCGATCACTGTGGCTCCCACCAGCATCAGCTCATGTCCCATGTCGTGGATTGTGTGGACAAGGGTGGTGGAAGGCATCGGGGCTGGTGGCTCTGGGTGGCGGCACCCGCCCCGATGCCGGTCTTGAGGGTGTCGGCCCGTTGTCCCCGGTTCATCCCAGCCACGCGCTCAGCAGGGAGCAGGGCGCTTGGGGGGCACGGTGAGGGCTCGAAGGTCAGGACCTCGCTGAGTACATCAACCTCGTGGGGTAGGTCGCTGTCGGGGTTGTGAAGCATGCGAGTATCTGACCCTAGAGATTGGGCATGAGAGAAGGAAAGTTAGTCGGTTGTCTAGGTGTATGGGACCGGAAACTTGGCTCTGTGAGGCTGGAGTTGGGATAGGGAGATGACGAAACGTGCAGCTAGCAGAAGAGGTCGCGGTGCGCGCTAATACGGTGCTGGCTGCGTATCTTGCCGATATTGGTTTGACGCAGGCCGGGCTGGCTGATGCCGTCAATGCTGTGGTGGAGGAGCTCACCGGTACGCCAGGGCGTGCTAGTGATCGCTGGGTAAGGATGCTCGTGGATGGTTCGATCCGCTGGCCTCGCCATCACTACCGGCAAGCCCTTGAAATTGTATTGAAAGCTCCAATAAACGAGCTGGGTTTTCAAGGTTTCGTCGGTGCGAAATCGGCTGATCATGTCGCCCCCCTGGCCTCGGCATCTCAAACTCGGCTCAGTACCGCCGATGTGGTGAGGTTGGGGAAGCCGCTCGATTGCCTGGTGAGAAGTGCTGATGGTTGTGGAGCGGCGACGTTAGCTCCGCAGGCTGCGCGGCACGCCACCCTCTGTCAAGACATGTTACGGCACGCCGTGGTATCTGAGCGTGTCGAGCGTGCCACGTACGTTCTCATCGGTGACTACTTGGCGGCGGCTGGCTGGTTCGCGCTAGACAGCGGCGATCTGTCATTAGCCCAACATCACCTGGATGCGGGATTGCGGGCTGCCGGTATAGCGCGCGAAGGCTCCTTGCAGGCGTATGTGTGGAGCGTGACTGAAAAGTGCGCGCGAGTTCGCGGTGATTATGGTCAAGCATTAGCTGTCGCTCGAGCTGGTCTTGCGTCAACGACTGCCCGCCGTGATTCGCGCGTGCGTGGAGTCTTCCACGCGCTCACTGCGATAAACCTGTCTAGACGAGGAGAGGCTGGACAGGCGCTACGTTCTCTGGGCCGCGCCTTTGACGTTCTGGGCGACGCTGCCACCGCTGGGCCAGTCAAGCGTTGGTCATTTGCCGGCCCAGGATTTGTCGCAGCGATTGGCGCGTCAGTATCGCTAGCTCTTGGCCAGCTACAGCAAGCCGAGCGTTACGGTCAACAAGCCTTGGACGCAACCGGGGCCAATCAGACACGTAACTATGCCCTGCGTCGACTATCTCTTGCCCGTATCTGCCTTGAGATGCGCGACCTGGATGCGGCGTGCGCCCATGCCAGATCTGTACTCACCCTGGGGCAACAGCTACGCTCCCATCACCTTGTCAACCGGCTAGAGCATATGCACAATCTACTCAACCGATGGCACACCGCCTCGGTGGTGCGCGACTGGAATGCCCAATACGACCAATGTTTCTGGCAGGCAAGGCCGGCGACACCATGACGAACCCAAAACCCCGCCTAGAGCTATGTCACTACGCTGGCCATGAACTTGGCGCGATCCGAAGCATTACCATCGATCTCTATCGCGAGGCATTCGAACACGAAATTGATAAACCGTTTTGGTCAGCGGAAAGGTACAGTCAACGAATTCAGCGCCATGCCGCCATGTCAGGGTTCAGTGCTGTCATCGCCTACATCGACGAGCCCATAGGTTTCGCCTACGGAATTACCCTGCCTCCCACCACGCGTTGGTGGGCAACCATCCAACCATCGCTGACTGATCCCACGTTCACCCGTGAAGACGGACACCGCACTTTCGCGCTCTTCGAAGTCATCGTCAAACCCCATCATCAGGGTCACGGGATCGGCCGACGCATTCACGATGACCTGCTCGCTCAACGTAGCGAACAACGTGTCACAGTCGCCACCAATCACGGTAACATCCACGCCCGCAACACCTACTCCAAATGGGGATACCACCACATTGGCACCCGGCAACCTACACCACCAGCCCCGCTACTCGACGTTTTCCTACGTGCCAGGTGACCCTCGCTTTCACGTGAGGGCACTGTTGCGTTGATGGGCCTTCCGCAGCCTCACCCAAAGCACCAGGGCCCGTGAATTCTACGAGGAGAAAATCACCGCGAGCAAAAGCCACCACGCCGCTCTGCGCACCCTGAGCAACCGCTGGCTGGAGATCCTCTGGCGCTGCCTGACCCACGGCGTCCGCTACGACGAGGCAACCCACCAAGCCAACCCGAAACCGCGCCCTCAGAAACGCTGCGTAGCAGGGGGGTTGGCAGAGAGCGCCTCCACCGGCGGCCAGCCGGAGATCGGGTCACCACCCTCGGCGATGTCGGGCCGGAACTGGCCGCGCCGCGCGTTCGCGGTGAACACCGGCACGCCACACAACGCCAGGTAACGGCCCGAATGGCGATCATAGCGGGACCAACCTTGCGACGTAGACAGCTCGGCAAGGCGTTGCGCCTGCTGCGCGAGCAGGCCGGCCTACGAACCGAGGACGCTGCGCGCGAGCTGGACTGCGTACGATCCAAGATCAGTCACATGGAGGGCGCTCGCAACCCCATTGGCAAGCCTGACCTCGAAGCTCTCCTTCGCCTCTATCACGCGGACGAGGAGACGGCGGTCGCGCTGGAAGAGATGCGACGAGAAGGCAAGAAGCGGGGCTGGTGGTCCACCTACAAACTTCCGCCCTGGTTGGGGGATCTTGTCGGGCTCGAAGCCGATGCTGTCACGGAGCGCGTCGTGGAACTGGAGCTGATCCCCGCTCTGCTGCAAACGGAGGCCTACGCCCGTGCCGTCCATGCTGCCGCTGCTCGTAAGCCGCCGAGCGACGAGGTGGAACGGCGGGTCGCGGCGCGCATGCGACGCCAAAAGCGGTTGACCGAACCCAACGCGCTCATCCTCTCCGCCATCATCTCCGAAGCCGCGTTGCGGCGTGTGATGGCTCAGCCCGATCTGGCTGCCGAGCAGCTTCAACGATTGGTCTCCGACGCACAACTGCCCAATGTGAGCCTGCTGGTGCTGCCCTTCAGCGCGGGTGTGCACGGGAGCATGTCCGGATCGTTCGCACTGCTCGACTTGGGACTTGAAGTCTCACTGGACGTCGGCTACCAGGAACACGCAGACGGAGGACATCTGGTGGACGATGAAGACGTCGTGCGATTGCTGAGTGATCTGCACGACTCGCTCCGTAGCCAGGCCCTCGGTGCCGACGAGAGCCTGGCCCTTGTCACGGAGCTGGCCCAACAAGCGGAGTGAGGAGACACCCCCTCTGCGAGATCTCAGCGATGTGAGCTGGAAGAAGCCTAACCGGAGCGGAGCTTTCAACAGCCGCCGTCGAGGTCGCCGATCTCGACGGCGGCTGTGCCGTGCGGGACTCCAAGGACCCGGGCGGCCCGGCCCTGATGGTCACCGCGACCGAGTGGGTCGCATTCCCCGTCGGGATCCGTGCCGGCGAGTTCGACTGACCGACACACCGAAGGGGTCCCCCGCTCGCGGGCAACGAGCGGGGGACCCCTTCGGTGTTCTCCGACCTCACGCGGACGCGAGGGGCCCGGCTGGAGCTGGAGGCGTGGCCGGGTCGGGGCTACCCTGAGCGCCCCGCGCTTGAGGAGGTGTCGGCGTGATCCACGTCGGCTCGCTGTTCAGCGGTGCGGGGGCGCTCGATATGGCTCGAGGTAGCTCGAGCCGTTCGCGTTCTTCGACCACGGCTCGTGTTCCTGGAGAACGTGCCGTCCATCATTGCCCTCGGAGAGCTGGAGCGAGCCGTCGGTGATCTGGCCGCGCTCGGCGCCCCTCATCGACGGGACCGAGTGTTTATCCTCGCCTAGCCTGCTTCCGAACACCGACGGCGCGGGACGCCGATCGGGGCGCGGGCTGGGGGGACGAACCGGGGCGGCCGTTGAGCGAGACGGTGCACCGGCTGCTGCCGACGCCACGGGCGAGCGACGGGACGAAGGGCGGCCCGTGGTGCGGCACTGTGTGCACAGCATTGTTATAGCGGGGGGTCGCGAGGCGGCTACGCTGGGCCGGCCCCCGCACCATCAAGGAAACCTTCACGCCAGCAACCAATCACAATGATCACGTAACGCTCACCCACATTCCTGAACGCCCTCCCTATGTTCGTGCTGATGGATCAATGGCCGGTGCAGGTGTCCTGGTAGCTGACACCGGGGGCGTATTGGTCCCAGGTCGCTTTGTCGAGCGGCCCGCCGGCCCGGAGGCAGGCCTCTCGCACCTCATCACCGTGGAACCCCTCAAGGTGGGGCAGATCCCACAACCGGACGGTCTGGTCGTCGCTGACGGTGGCCAGGGTGCGCCCATCCGGGGCAAACGCCAGCTCGTTCACCTCGTTGGTGTGGCCGGTTAGTACTACAGGGCTAGATCTGTTCTCTGGGTGTCATTGTCGCAGGTAGAGGGCGTTGTTGACAGGCGGACCGATGGGCGTGCGGACGTGGGGAGCGGACGGCTGATTGTGCGGACTTGGTGGTCGTGTGTGCTGCGAATGGTGCGGCGTGTGAGGGGTCGGCTGTGTTGTGGGTGGTGTCACCGGGCGGGTGCTAAATGGTAGGGCGGG
>JBATXM010000102.1:0-6596 GCA_049673305.1 Pseudonocardiaceae bacterium
GGACCTGGGACCTTTGTGTTCCGCCGGTTTCCCGGGCGGTTGTCCCATCCCAGTGTTCGTGTCCTGGTTCCTCGCTCCGTTTCCAGCCCCCGCCGCCTCGATCCGTGCATGCGGTTTTCCCGCACACTGGTCGGCCCCGCGTTTTCCGGACAGCTGCTTAGTGGGCTATTTCATGCTGTGAGCTGTCGGTTCAGGTGCTCGATGTAGACCTCGTTGGGGGTCTTGTAGCCGAGTCCCGAGTGGAGACGTTGAGTATTGTAGCGGAATTCAATGTAGCGCGCAACGTCGGTCATGGCGTGTCGCCGGGTGGGGTACACGGTGCGGTGAACGCGTTCATTCTTGAGGGTAGCGAAGAACGACTCAGCCATGGCATTATCGAAACAGATCCCGGTCCTCCCGACTGATTGCCTGATATTGAGGGATTCCAGGGCCTCGGCGAACCGTCTCGACGTGTAGTTACTACCACGGTCGGAGTGGAATATCGCGCCGGGCGCGAGGTGGTAGTTCCGCGCGGCCATCCGGATCGCTTTGTCGATGAGTGGGGTTTTGTAGTTGTCGTCCATAGCCCATCCGATGACGGCTTTGGTGTGGCAATCGATGACGGTGGCGAGATAAACCCAGCCCTCCCACGTGGGGATGTAGGTGATGTCTCCGACCATTTTCTCGCCGGGTGCGTCGGCGGTAAAATCCCGGTGCACGAGGTCGGGGATCGGGCCCGCGCAGGGGTCGGACTCGGTCAGGTTGTGCCGCCACGGTCGTGGCTGGCACGGCACCAGGCCCAGCTCACGCATCATGCTCCGGACCAGCTCGGGGGTGCAGTGCTGGCCCCAACGGAGCAGCTGGGCGTGGACGCGCCGGTGGCCGTAGGTCTCGTCGGATTCCTCGAACGCTTTAATCATCAGAAGCGCCAGGAATTGCCGCCGCCGCGTGGTGGCCGAGTCGGGTCGATCAACCCACTCGTAATACCCCGAGGTCGACACCTCCAACCATTCGCACATCGCGGTGATCGTGTACTTCTTGTCCCCGTTTTCTGTCAGGGTGGCCTTCTCCGCGTCGATGAGCTCGTATTTCTCGCTCACCGGTACTCCCTCGCGAAGAAGGCCGCGGCTTTTCCCATGTTATGCCGATATCGGCATAACATGGGTTATGCCGTAGCCCGCGTTATGCCGATGTCTGCGTGACGGTCCTGGTCAGGGCGGTGGCCGGTCGGGATAGTTCGGCATAATCAGGCCGAGTTGGTCGATGCTGGTCCTTCCGAATCGAGGGAAGGACAGTGGCCATGGACGATCCGTGCCCAGCAGGTAGCAGTGGCCTGCCTGGCGAGCTTGACAACCTGCTGGAGGACTTCACCGGCTATCTGCGTTGTGAGCGTTCGCTGGCGCCAACGACGGTGGAGAACTACCTGAACCAGGTTCGTCCCTTCGCGGCCTGGTGTGCCCGACACCGCCAGAGCACCCTGGCTGCGTTGACGATTCGTGAGGTGAACCGGTTTTTGGTGTGGCGTGCGGGCAGTTGCTCGGCCGGCTCGCTGAAAGTGGCGGCGACGGCGTTGCGGGCGTTGCTGCGGTGGATGTTCCTCGACGGGCGCCTGGGTCAGCAATTGGCCGGGGGGATCGGGCCGGTGCGGTATCTCGCGCGGGCAGGCATTCCGAAAGCCTTGTCCGCGGCGGAGCTGGCGTCGATGCTGGCGCTAGACATGTCGGCCCGGGACCGGGCTCTAGTGTTGCTGTTGGCCCGTCTGGGGCTGCGCTCCCGGGAGGCCGCCGGGTTGCTGCTTGAGGATGTGGACTGGCGCGCCGGCACGGTGCGAGTGACCGGCAAGGGCGACGATCATCAGCTCATGCCGCTGCCCGCGGAGGTCGGCGAAGCCTTGGCGGTCTATCTCCGGGACCATCGCCGCGAAGGCTCGGCCTACCGGCGGGTGTTCCTGGGCGTGATCGCGCCGCACCAGCCGCTGGACCGCTGCGGCGTATCCTCGGTGGTCACCCGGCTGGCACGGCGGGCCGGCATCGGCGGGCGGGTCGGTGCCCATCGGCTGCGACATGGCGTGGCAACAGCGGTGTTGGCCGGCGGCGGCACGCTGACCGAAGCTACTCAGCTACTACGTCACCGCTCCAGCGACGCGAGCGCGATCTACGCCAAGGTCGACAACAACGCCCTCGCCCAGCTCGTTCGGCCCTGGCCGGCGACGACAGTCCAGGCCCTCTGATGGGGACCGATTTACGGGCCAGCGCCCGGGAGTACCTGGCGTGGCGCCGTGCGATGGGCTACCGGCTCAGCCGCTATGACGGGCTGATCGGCCAGTTTTTGGACCACCTCGAACAGCGGCAGGTGAACAGGATCAGTGTGGAGGATGCGCTGGCGTGGGCATGTCTGCCGCGTGGCGCTCGGCCCCGCTGGCACAGTGCCAGACTCGCCGCGATCCGGGGGTTCGCCGCCCACGTCCACGCCCACCACGTCGAGGCCGCCGAGCTGATCCCCGCCGGGGTGTTGCCCAGCCGGGTCGAGCGCGCCGTCCCCTACCTGTACACCCCCGCTCAACTCACCGGCTTGATCAATCACGCCCAGACACTGGCGCCGGCCGTGCGAGGGATCACGCTGGCCACGGTCATCGGGCTGATGGCAACCACCGGGATCAGGATCGGTGAGGCCCTCGCTCTGGACACCACCAGCCTCGATCTTGTCAAGGGCACGATCATGGTGACCGGCAAGTACGGCAACACCCGCCGGCTACCGGTGCACTCCTCGACCACCACCGCCTTAGCCGACTATCTGCGAACCAGCCGGTACTTGGTCGGCTCGCCCCACGATCAGGCGTTATTCGTGACCATGAACGCCACCCGGCCACGCGACAACAACGTCCAACAAGCCTTCCGGGTTCTGACCAGGGCATGTCGCCTTCCGGCGGGGACAGCCAACAACGAACCCCGGCTGCACGATTTGAGACATACCTTCGCCGTGAACACACTCCTCGAGGCCCACCGCGCCGGTGTCGATGTCGACACACGGATCGCAGCCCTGGCGACGTATCTGGGTCACACCAGCCCGAGCGGCACCTACTGGTACCTCACCGCCAGCCCGCAGCTCCTCGATCTGGTCAACGACCGGGTCGAGGCCTATCACCAAGGACGCACCTCATGAGCACGCTCACCGCGACCCTGCAAGCGTTCTTCACGACGTATTTGACCGCGCAGAAAGCCGCCAGCGGGCACACCATCAGCGCCTACCGCGACACCTGGCGGATGCTGCTCACCCACCTCCACGACACAACCGGCATCAGACCCACCGACATCGAGATCACCGACCTCACCGTCGACGCCATCACCGGATTCCTGGCGCATCTGGAAACTCAACGACGCAACACCGCCCGGACCCGCAACGCCAGGCTCGCGGCGATCCATTCCTTGTTCTCCTACGCCGCCTACCGCCACCCCGAGCACCTCGACCTCATCGCCCGAGTGCTGGCCATCCAAACCAAAAACACCCACACCACGATCGTGACCTACCTCACCGATCCCGAGGTCGAAGCCCTCCTGAGCGGGCCCGACCGGTCAACCCGGACCGGTCGTCGCGACCACGCCATCCTGTTGACGCTGATCACCACCGGCCTGCGTGTCGGTGAACTCACCGCACTGACGCATCACGACCTGCACCTGACTCAACCAGCGCACCTGAGAGTTCACGGCAAGGGCCGCAAAAACCGAATCACCCCACTGAACCCCACCACCGCCACCACACTGCGCCAATGGACCACGGAAGATCCCGCACACCACCAGCACAGCCCGGTGTTCACCGCCCAAGGCCACACCACACCCATCAGCACCGACGCGATCGCGGCCAGAATCCGTGTCCACACCACGACCGCATCCATGACATGCGCGACCCTGGTCGGTAAAAACGTCACCCCACACACACTGAGACACACCACCGCGATGCGCATGCTCGACGCCGGAATCGACATCACCACCATCGCGCTGTGGCTCGGTCACGAATCCACCGCCTCCACCCAGCCCTACCTCCACGCCGATCTTGGCATGAAACAACGAGCCCTCAACCGCATCACCCCGCCGACCACACCCACCGCACAGCGCTACCGACCCAATGACCAACTGCTCACCTTCCTGGAAACCCTCTAATTATGCCGAACTATCCCGACCAGCCACCGCCCTGACCAGGACCGTCACGCAGACATCGGCATAACGCAGGCTACGGCATAACCCATGAACTCTTTTTCGAGCCGGAGCTCCCGGTTTTCTTTCTCGAGTTCCCGGAGACGGGCGCGCTCGGGGAGAGTCAGCGGTGGCTCCTCGTCGGCGTGAGCCCTCCGTGATATGTCTCGAAGCTGTAACGGGCCACCGTCTGTACTGATTCCTGATAAGTCTCAACATTGCCATGCACGGGTAGTGTCTTGCGGATTAGGCGGATACGCTCGGCCAAGAGATTAGCGACCGGAGGCTCGCCGAAGTCCGCGAGCACATCGGCGATGTCCCGTCCAGGATTAGCGGTGGCGCTGCTCAATGCGAGGAGGAATGACTCGGCCTGAGCTGGAGCGCCCACCGCGGCCGCAAGCAGCAGCGCCACCGCTTGATACGGGCCTCCGTCATCTCCTCCGATGAATTTTGCGAGTTGGTCCTTGGGTACTCCGATTCGCAGTAAGCGGTACAGGTTGGTCAACTTTTTCACTGCCCGGGGAGTGGGCAGCAGCGACGCGAGAAGCGGCAGAAAATCTCTCTCGTTCTCCTGCAAGCGGAGTTCTCGCCCCGTGAGGTCGATAGCTTCCGGTTGAACGTTCGCACTGACTTCATTTCCGGCAATATCTCGGTCGGCGACGGTTTCGTGGACCGCAACGACCTGATCAGCAGCGGTCTCCTGGTTCGGGGCGAAATCATCAGTGGCGACCTGACCCGCAGCGACCTGATCATCAGCCCCGCTTTGATACGCCAGCGTCACAAGTGGGTGTCCTTCGCGATGAGCTCGGGGCGCCCTCTGTAGGTGTGACGGTAGGCGGTGGGAGTAGTGGCTGCGTCGCGGGATAGGTGTAGGCGAAGGTTTGCGGCGGTGCCCAGCCCGCAGCGTTCGGCGACCTGGTCGATGGGGAGGTCGGTGGTTTCTAGTAGCCGTCGGGCTTCGAGTAGGCGCTGCGCGGTGAGCCACCGAAGCGGGGTAGTGCCGGTCTCGGCGGTGAAGTGCCGGGCGAAGGTGCGGGGCGCCCAGCCGGCGTGCTGGGCGAGGTCGGCGACGGTCAGCGGCTCGGCCAGCTGGTTCAGCGCCCACGCGCAGGTCGCGGCCAGCCCGGTGCCGCTGGCGGGGATCGGTCGTTGCAGGAACTGCGCCTGTCCGCCGTCACGGTGCGGTGCTACGACCATGCCCCGCGCGATTCCGGTCGCGGCTTGGGCACCGTAGTCGGTGCGCACCAGGTGGAGGCACAGGTCGATCCCGGCGGCAACTCCTGCGCTGGTGAGCACCTGCCCGCTATCGACGTAGAGCACCTCGGGGTCGACGTCGATGGTCGGGTAGCGGGCAGCGAGTTCGACTGCGGCGCCCCAGTGCGTCGTCGCGCGCCGGCCATCGAGGAGGCCCGCAGCGGCCAGCGCGAACGCTCCCGTACAGATCGACACGACCCGCGCGCCCCGGTCGGCGGCCGCGCGCAGCGCCTGCAGCGCGGCCGGGGCCGGCTCGTCGTGTGGGTAGTAACCCGGCACGACCACCGTGTCCGCGGCGGCCAGCGCGTTGAGTCCTAGCGGGGCGTGAACCGCGTACCCGGTGGTCGTGGGCACCAAGCCGGGGGTGGAGGCGCAGACACCGAAGGAGTAGCGGTCGCGCTCGAAGCGACGGCCGAACACCCGCGCCGGGATTGCTAGGTCGAAGTCCTCTACCTCGGGTAGTGCCAATGCCACAATCCGGTGCATGGCAGTATTCTAACGTATCATGGCGTTCCTGCCTCTCGTCGGAACCCCTTCCGGCCGGCAGGTTGGGTGGCATGACCACTGACGCAGCCGCGGCACCGCGGATCGGGATCGTGCTGTTCGACGGGTTCACCGCCCGCGACGGGGTCGGGTTTTATGAGGTGCTCAGCCGGCTCCGGCTCGCTGTCCCTAGCTCGCGGGTTAGGCCACAGCTCTCCGCGGTCGCCGACGAGATCGATCACGGGTCGGGCGGTAGGCAGTTCTGTCTGACGCCTGTTCCGCGGCGTCGAATTGCTCCGCCTCGGTGGCGGCCCGAGTGTCATCCGCAGTCTGGGTCCTGGCAGTAAGGGTTGTCTTCAACATCGACCAACTCGAAAAACCGACCAACCCCGACAGTTCACTAGGGGATGCGATTCCGATGGCAACCGTCACCACCAGCTACGCCACGCCGAGCGTCGCTGATCTGCTGCTGGGAATCAGCGACAGGGATCCGGCGGCCTGGGAGGAGATCGTGCGCCGGTACGGCAAGTTCGTGTCCGTGACGGTGCGGTCGTTTCGACTGCAGGACGCCGACGCGCTCGACGCGGTGCAGATGACCTGGCTGCGGCTGGCCGAAAACGCCCACCGGGTGCAGCTGCCCGAACGGCTGGGCGGGTGGCTGGCGACCACCGCTCGCCGCGAATGCCTGCA
>JBATXM010000103.1:0-7789 GCA_049673305.1 Pseudonocardiaceae bacterium
CCCGCCCTACCATTTAGCACCCGCCCGGTGACACCACCCACAACACAGCCGACCCCTCACACGCCGCACCATTCGCAGCACACACGACCACCAAGTCCGCACAATCAGCCGTCCGCTCCCCACGTCCACACGCCCATCGGTCCGCCTGTCAACAACGCCCTCTACCTGCGACAATGACACCCAGAGAACAGATCTAGCCCTGTAGTACTAGCCCGGCGATGTAGTCGGCGTCTTGCACATCGACGGCCAGGTTCCCGAGCCAGTGCGTGTCGTGCAGTGCGCCGAGGATCGCTGCGGTGAGTGAGGCGAGGGTGTCGGTGTCGGCCTTGCGAAGGAACGCCGCAGAGAGCAGACCGCCCTATGGTCGGGCGGCGAATCGGCTCGCGAGGTAGATGGCTGCGGTCGCGCAGACGGTTCCGGCGCCGTTGATCTTCGGGTCGGTGCAGCCGAGGCGTTCCAGCGTTGTTTCGGGGTTGCTCATGGCGCCGCGGTGCAGGGAGTCCGCGATGAGCTCCAGGAGCTGCGAGGTTTCTTTGTTGGTGTCCTGCCAGGTGCCCGCGAACAGTTCGAGGTCGTGGGGGTGCCCCAGTCGGGGGTCAGTGCTGGGAGGACCCGGTCGACGTCGATCAGGCCGGCGGTGGCCGCCTCGATGCTGTCACCGAATCCGTGCGTCGCTCGTGAGGAGGCGGCATGGCGGAGGGCGAAGGCGTAGACCAGCGCGCCGACCAATGCTCGAGGATGTCCGTGGGTCGTGATGCCGTCGCGCAGGATGCGTCGGATCAGGTCGTCGGGGTCGTCGGCCCGCAGCATGTGGGGGGCGATGCGCATCGCGACGCCGTTGGCTCCCGCACCGCGGTAACGCTTCTCGACGGCCTGGACCCGTGCCGGCCCGTTGCCGCGCCAAGGTGGGCGTCCCTCGGCCCAGGACGCGGCTGCGGTCAGGACCACTCCGCCGCCGCCGCGCTGGTATAGCGGCCAGGCGGGGAGTTCGACCTCGGTGAGACGGTTCCACCAACGCTCACCGTCTAGGCAGCATCTGGCCGTGGCGAGCAACAGTTGGGTGTCATCGCTGTATTCGCCGACGCGAACCGGGTCGCGATAGCGACTGGAGTAGTGGCCCGCGTGGCGGGTCCAGCTCCGAAACTCCGGCCGTGGGGTAGCGCGGTCGCGTTCCTTCTGCCTGCCAACAAGGCCGCCGCGGACCTCTTGCGGCCAGCCCAGCGCGTCACCGACCGCAGCGCCCAGGAAGATGCCCCGCGCGGCCCGCGTCATCGCGTCGGCCGTACTGGTCATGATGTCGCCGCCCGTGGTGGGGAACACAATCGCATAGATCGCCGACAACGGCACCGGCGCGGTCATGAGCACTTCGGCCTGGACATCGGTCGGGCTGCCGGGGTCGTGCTGCGGGCCGTAGGTGCGGGTCTGTCCGCCGTGGCCGCGCACGGAGGGGGCGTAGCAGGCGTACAGGCCAGCAGCGCCCGGGACGGTGTGGCAGGCTGCGGCGGCAGCGTTGCGCGGGCAGAACAGCGTGCCCTCCGCCGCGGCGATGGTCTTGTCCAGCAGGAGGCAGACCCAGTCGGGGTAGTTGATGACGTCGGGCTTGCGCCGGGCGATATCGAAGTAGAAGCCGTTCGGGTACTGCAGGCTGCAGGAGACTTTGTCTGGGTAGCGGTCCAGACGCTGCAGATCGGTGACCCGGTAGCAGGCGCGCACATCCTCGGAGAGGTCCTTGACGCTGCGTAGCTGACGGTCGGCGAGGATGCCGGGCAGGTTCAGCGCTGGGGTGAAATGCGTCAGTCGGGCTAGCGGCAGCGCGGCCAACGCGGCGGCGACCTCGACGTTGACCGGGCCGGTCACGTTGTCACCTGGTAGAGACCTGAGTCGGCGGGCGGTAGCAGTGGCGTCGGCTCGCCGGTGTGGGTGATGATGAGCTCGTCGCGAGCGCGGGTCACCCCGACGTAGAGCAGGCGGCTCTCCCGGCTGGCGGCTTCGTCGTAGCCGAACACGGCGACCGCATCGCTGTCTGGGCATCGGTCAGCTCCGCAGAAGGGTAAGAATACGACGTCGAACTCCAACCCCTTGGCCGAGTGGTAGGTGCCGGCGTACACACCGGCGTCGATCTCCCACCGCTGCATGTTGTCGTGCAGCATCCGCACGCCAGCGATGCCACAGACGGCTAAGCGCGCTTCGGCGCGGGTGCGGGCGAGCACCCCGACGCGGGCGAGCGTCCCGAAGACCGCGGCGTTGGCCGTGACCGCAGCCGCCTCGGCCGCCGGTGACGGGTAGCCGACCAGGGTGGGCTTCGCACCGGCTGCGCGTTGCGGTGTACGGGGTTCCACCAGGTCAGCCGAGTCCGTGAAGTGGGGCATTTGCGCCATGGCGATCGCGAGGCGAGCGATCTCCGGACTGTTGCGGTAGTTGTCGAGGAACACCTCGGGCTTCGCGACCTTCAGACCGCAGGAGCGCCACGACACCCGCTGCCCGTAAATCTGCTGGGCGTAGTCCGCGAACAGCGTCAGGCTGCCGTCCGGCGGAATGGCCTCGGCCAGCGAGCGGATCGACTCCGGAGAGAGGTCCTGTGCCTCATCAACCACGATGTGCTTGTAACGGCGGGCGGCCGTATCGGCGGCCAGCGAGGCGCGTACCGCGGCCGGCAGCGCCGCCCAGTCGTAGGGGTAGCCGCCCGCCGTGCGGGCGGCCAGGTAGTTCTTGCGGATATCCCAGACTGCTCGCCGTTGGCCTTGTTGCAGCGCGGCCATCCGGCCGACCCGGCTCACCGTGAGGTAATCCTCCGCCGTAGCGAGCCCGTTACCGTCGATCCACTCGAGCTCGTCTAGGAAGAAGTCGGTCGCTCGATCGAAGAACGAGTTCGGCTTGTAGGCCGCCGCGGTGGCCTTGATGGCCTGCTCGATGAAGAACCTGCGCTGGTCCGGGCCGGCGATCTGGTTGTAGCCCATCCGGCCCTGCGCGGCCAGGTGCCCACGGGCGAACTTCCCGTAGGTCTCGATCGTGACCCCGGGCAGTTGGTTGGCGAGGTGGCGCAGGTAGGTGACCAGCGAGTTGTTGTACGTCAACAGCAGCGTCGGCCCCCCGTTCTGAGTACGGGCATCGGCCAGATGCGCTGCGCGGTGGATCGCCATCACGCTTCAGTACCTGGAACGAAGTCACCGGAATTTCCACGGCCGCCTGAACCACCCGAGCGGACCCGACTATCCCTCCTCAACCACGCACCGGATGATCTTCTCCGCTCACCGGACCGAACAAGTTGACAATGCCTCCGCTAGAGTTCCTGCGCCAGCGGCGGGAAGGCGTCGATGTTGGCCTGGACGTAGCGGGCTGCGCCCGGTAGGTGAATAAACTAACCCTGAGTTGCTGGGTTCCTCGTCAAGGGGCCAAGCGTCTGTTCTGGCCAAGACCAAGGCTATCGGTCTAGTCCAGGTGATCGGACCTCACCTTGATCGTTTCTTCACGCACTCTGAAATGATCTCACATCGGTCGAGCAGTGATCTACTTTGATGAAAGCGACGGGCACGGAGCTCGCGCTGGCGACCAGCTCCGCCTGGGCTCTTACATGAAGTTGCGCGTGTGTAGGGCTGACAACTCAGCGGCCTCATCGGCGGGGAAGCCGAGGCGAAGCAGACGCTGCTGGCGACCCTCGTCCATTGACTGCTGAAGCTCCTGCACTGCCAGGTATCCGCGGGCGATTGCGGGCGGTGTCCACGAGCCGGCGGCCAGGAGCACCAGCGAGTCGAACACGTTGGTGTTGAGGCCGGAGGTGTCGACCAACGCATCGTGTCGACGCTCCACGGCCGCACGCAGGCGATCGCGCAGCGAAGGGTCGATCGTGGACTGGTGCTCCAGATGCGCGACCCCGAACGCCACGTGTCTGGCCTCGTCTTGGCGGACCATCCGGGTCACCTGCCTGGTCACCGGATCCGGCGCGTACCGGTCCAGGAAGATCAGCAGGTTGAGGAAGCTGCCCTCGCCGAGCACCGAGAGCAGGAACGAGGCGAGAGAGAAGTCGGGTTCGGTGAGCAGGGTCGCCAGCGACGCCCTGCCACCCACTGACGAAGTGCCCATCTCGCGGCCGGTCAGCAGGGCGCGCCGGGTGAACACCTCGACGTGCCGGGCCTCGTCGGCGGCCTGGACCGCGAGCAACTGCTGGACCTCCCGGAAGTGCGGGTGCACCCGTGCCAGCAGCCGCGCCGGGATGACCAGCGCGGCCTGCTCGTTCTCCACTAAGTAGGTCATCACCTGGACGACGGCTGCCTCGACCTCGGCCGGCAGCCCGATCTCAGCGTCCCAGTCGACGGCGGCCGCCGGATCCCACTGCGCGGCCGCGGCGCGCGCGTACAGCCGAGGCGCCAGGTCAGTCCAGACGATGTCGCGCTCGGCGATGTCGAACGCGGCCGTGGCGGGACCGCCCCCCTCGATCAGCGCGCCGCGGGCGGCCAACCCCCAGTCGGGGGCCGGCCGCGCTACGATCTCGTTGGGAGCCGGGCCGCCGGCGCGCAGCGCGCCTGCCCACCGGTCCAGGTCCGACCGCCCGCGCAGTACCAGCAAACCGCCGCGGGCATCTGGTTCGACCGTGTGTCCCTCGCGGCGGCACCAGGCCGTCAGGTGCACCTCGAGCAGCGGGTCTCGGCCGGTGACCCGCAGACGCCCGCCGATCGGCAATGCCTGCAGCTCGCGGCGTACCAATAGCTGGGCGCCTTGCTCGAACCCGAGGTGCTCTAGATCGAGCCAGAATTCGTTGATCACGGGGTATACTCCTGCGCCGTGATCCGCCCTTCCCGGTCGTAGAACCCAGTCTCCTCGACGGCCGACTCTAGCGCCGCGTACCCACTGTCCCGGCCGTCGCGCCACGCCGTCAAGCCCTCCAGATCAAGCAACGGCCGGACCTCAGGATCGGCATAGGACATCGACAGCACCAGCTCTACGAACCGGTCCACGAGATCCTGCGGCGCGGTGTCAACCACGGTCATGTTGCAGTGGTCGTATCGCGCCGTCTGGGCGAGCACGCGGGTTCCGCCGGCCGGGAGCAAGCCTTCCCTGCCGAACAGCAGGTGGTTCCCGTCGATCATGCACGTGGCCACGACGTCCCCTGCCATAAGCGCGCGGGCCGCGTGCCGCTCGCCGCCGATGTGGTCACCGTGCAGCCCAACGCCCACGTCGAAACGGCGCACCGTGATTTCCTGTCCAGGCCGCAGGCCAGCGCCCCGCAAGTGGGACAGCGGGATTAGCGTGGCCTGCGGGGAGTCCACCGCCCCAACCGCCACCGTCCCGCCTTCGAGGTCGCCCACCGTGGCGAACGGTCCATCAGCGCGGACCACGACTACCGAAGTGAGGTCCTGGTCGGTGTCCCGCATAACCGCCGAGCGCACCTGCAGACCGCGGGCCGCCGCCAGCCGCTGCGCTCGGATCCAGGCCAGCGGGGAATTCCACGCGGCATGGATACGCCCGTCGACCAGGTCCTCGACCTGGCGCTCGTAGTTGGAGTACAGCACGAAGTCGAACGGCAAGCCGCGGGCGAGTAGCCACTCCCGGAACCCCAGCCAGATCGTGACTACCTTCGGGTCGTAGGCAACCGCCCCCATCAGCAGCATCATCACGCAACCACTGGATCGAACAGTGGCAGCCCGAGGCAGGCGCGGCCGACGAAGTCGTGCAACGCGTCGGTGGTGGGCGCCATCACGCGGGCGGCGAGCGAGTCGCGGAACCGTCGCTCCACGCCGAGCTCCTTGCGGAACGCGGCGCCACCACAGAGCCGCAGCACGCCGTCGGCCACCTCGGATGCCGCCTCCGCCGCCACCGCCTTGACCTCCAGCACGCGCAGCATCGCGTCCTCCCGCCCGCTGCCTAGGGCGGCTAGGGTGTCCTGCAGAAAAGCCCGGATGCCGTCGGTGCGGATACGCAGCCGGGCAAATGCTGCCCTGCTCACCGGCTGCTGCGCCAGCGTCTGGTCCAGATGCTGCAGCCGGGTTCGGGTGAGATGCGCGGCGGCCTCGGCAACCAGAGCCTCCATCAGGCCCAGCGAGAACGCTGCATTGAGCACCAAGAAGTAGGGCAGCGCGGTGGCCAGCGCGATGTCCAGCCCCGCACCATCGTCTCCGAGCCGGGCGCCTGCGGGCACAACGACACCCACCCCGGACACCGGATTGGACGCATTGCCCCGCAGACCCAGCCCGTCAAACTTGCCCGCAACGCTCAATCCGGCTGCGTCGCTGGGCACCAGCCATAGCGTCATAGCGCCATCGCCATCCAGCGGCCGGCTCGACCACACGTAGCTGTCAGCCTGGCCGGCCGAGGTCACCCAACTCTTGCGAGCATCGAGCGCGACGGTGGCATCTTCGCGAGCGATGGCCGTGCCCACCGGGGCCCAGAAGTGGCTCCGGGAGCCGACCTCGGAGAAGGCCAGGGTACTAACGTGCTCGCCGCGGGCGATCGCCCGGCGCACGTCCTCCGGCCCGTGCGCCTCAATGACCGCGACGGCCGTGTAGTGCATCAACACGACCATCGCCGTAGAGCCGCACGCGGCGCCCAGCGCCTCAACGACGTGTGCGGCGGCCGCGAGCGACCCGTCCCCACCCCCGACCTCGGGCGCGCTGAGCAGACCGAGGAGCCCGGCACGCCCAAGGGCCTCCATACCCGCCTGCGGATACACCCCAGTGACGTCGACCTCGACCGCCTCAGGGACGACCGTGCTCTCGATGACCGACTTCAGCGTGGACCGGTAGTTCAGTGCAGCTGGCACACCAGAACTCATAACACTCTCCCCCAGGGTTCCTCGTTTTCCCGAGCTTGAGATTAGGTGTTGATCTCATGACTTGGTCAGGGGTGCGAACTTGCCGCGTCGCGGTCGCGTTGTCCAGCCCCACGACTAGCTTACCCACCGGATCGGTCGGCCGCACGGCAACCAACCCGGCCATCACCTCATTCGAGGTCGCCGGAAGGGATCTTGCAGGCTCAGCCGCCACCGTGCGCGTATTGCGTGAGTCGGTCGGGGGATGTGGCAGTGGTCAAAACCCAAACCTATGCTCGTGCTGGTTCCAGGTTTTGCGCCAACCCGAGTGATACGGAAGACTTCCACCCGGAGGCGTAAGGGTGCCTGGTGGCCCCCACGGTCTTCAAAACCGCTGTGGTCGAGAGAACCCCGGCCAGGTGGGTTCGATTCCCATCCGCCTCCGCTGGACCAGCAGGGCCAACATCAGCCCTGCCGCATGCCGCCGGGCTCGGGTCGGGCCGAGTAGTCTCAGTCGATCCAGTGGAAAGCAGAACCGGGACACTGCGGCGGCATTGGAGTCCTGGCGGACCAGCTACTCGCCGTAGCGCGGGCGATCGACAAGTGGAGGTCGTGCCCCAGCGACCGTGCCCCCCGCAACACACCGGTAGCCCGATGCACGGCACTAATTCCACCATAGCCCCACGATTTCGCCTCGATCGCCAGCGCTTACGCCTGTACTGAAGGACAAGTTGGACGCCATATGGTGAACGGACCGGAAGTCCCTCTTGTTGAACTGGACGCCGATGGATGGGATCGCATCGATTGGCGGGCGTGCGAGGAGACGGTTACGGCGTAGCTATTCAGCCGGGGGTGGCAGTGGTTGGTAGCCAGGCGCCGGTGGTGAATAGTTGGGTGAGGACGGCGAAGCTGTCCAGGCCCCACTGTGCGTCCAGTAGATAGGTGGTTGATCATGTGAGTGGTTGACAACGCTGTCGTAAGCTCGTCGTCGCTTGCCGGTGTGAGTCCGGTCCGGGTAGCTGCCAGGAGGCCCGGTAGCAGGCTGGC
>JBATXM010000104.1:0-9622 GCA_049673305.1 Pseudonocardiaceae bacterium
TACCGCACCTCAACCCGCACGACCAACAAGAAGATCTACTACTACCGGTGCCTGGGATCTGATGACTACCGCTACGAAGGCGGCCGGGTCTGTACCAACAAGCCGGTCCGCGCCGACTACCTCGATACCGTTGTCTGGGACCACATCACCGACCTGCTCGCCGGCCCGCGGCTGATCCGCGCCGAGATCGACAAGCGCCTCCAGACCGCCCGCACCGCCGACCCGGTTACCCAACAGCGCACCCGCCTGGAGATCGCACTGGCCAAGGCCACCACCGGGATCACCCGCATGATCGAGGCGTTCGGAGAACAGCTGATCACCATCGACGAACTCCGCGCCCGCATACCCGAGCTGCGCACCCGCGAAGCCAACCTGCGCGGCCAGATCGACGCCCTCGACAACCAGCTCGCCAACCAAGAGATCTACCTCAAACTCGCCTCCGACCTGGAAGACTTCCTCACCCAACTACGCGACAAGACCCAAAAAGCCAGCGTCGAAGACCGCCAGCGAGTCCTACGGCTGCTCGTCAAAGACGTCCTCGTCGGACCCGAAAGGATCACCATCAGACACCGCATCCCCACCCGGGAACGCACCACCACCAACGAACAACACGACAGCACCGACACGGAGGGTGACCAACGCCCAAGTTGCCAAGTGCGTTGGGGGCGTGATCAGTCCATTGCTGTTGAACGTCGCGTTGCACGGACTGGAAGATGCCGCCGGAGTCCGCTACCACACCGGCGCTCGCGCCGGACAGACAATAGCGGGCAGCCCGGTCCTGATCAGATATGCCGACAATCTCGCCGGGTTCTACCACAGCCAGGAGCAGGCACGACAGGTCAAGGCGCGGCTGGCCGGGTGGCTGGCTCCCCGAGGTCTGGGCTTCAACGAAGACAAGACCACAGTCGTGCACCTCTCACAGGGATTCGACTTCCTAGGAGTCAACGTCCGCCGCTACCCAAACGGCAAACTTCTGACCAAGCCTAGCCCCGAGGCGGTCACACGGTTGAAGCAGGAGACTCGCATCCGAGATGCGTGCCCTACGCGGCTCAAACGCGAACGCGGTCCTGGCCAAGCTCGCCCCCATCACGCGAGGCTGGGCCGCCTACCACCGCTGCGTGGTGTCGTCCAAGGTCTTCTCCTCCCTGGACCACTACGTGTGGAAGCTCACCTACAAATGGGCCACACACAGCCACGGTAACAAGCCGACATCCTGGATCGTCGACCGGTACTTCGGCAAGTTCAACAAGTTCAGGAACGACCGATGGGTGTTCGGCGACCGCACCAGCGGCACCTACCTCCCCAAGTTCTCCTGGACCGACATTGTCCGACACATCATGGTCAAGGGCGCGGCCTCACCCGATGACCCCACCCTGACCGACTACTGGGCCAAGCGGCGAAGAAAGGTCAAACCCCCGCTGGACAGCTACACCCTGCGCCTGCTCGCCAGGCAGGACGCGCGATGCCCACTCTGCGGGGACCACCTGCTCACCGTCGACCAGCCACCACAGTCCCCACACGAATGGGAACGATGGTGGCTACACGTCACCCGCAAGGCAATAGCCACGGACTACCTCGTCCACCACGGGAGACCCAACCCACCAGACAATGACCAAACCCGCCTCGTGCACGCCTCCTGCCAACGCGGGCTCCGCGCCCGCTCACGCAGGGAACCAGCACAGCCACCCCGCACGCCCTCGCGGCTTGCTTGAGCCGTATGCCGCGATGAGTGGCACGTACGGTTCTGAGGGGGGTGCGGCGCAGTAATGCGCCGCACCTACCCGGCGAGGCAGCACTCACCGGGGGAGCGTGTTCGCTGTGGCGTGTAGCTGGTTGGCCCTCAACGTTCTCCAGTTCGCGGTGGGCGGCCTTGCCCGCCGACACGGAACTCCCAGCTCAACGCTGCCCCCCGGTTTTTCCCGGTCTCCCGCTTCAGTATCTGGAACGAAGTCACCGGGCTGACCACGGCCGCCTGAACCACCCGAGCGGACCGGACCGTCCTCTCCTCAACCGCACTGGATGATCTCCTCCACTCGTCGAACCGAACAAGTTGACAATGCCGCGTAGCCTCCCCCGCAATGTGTCGCTCTCGAGCGTTTCCTCCGCCGTGAGCAGGAGGGGAATTAGGCGCTGAGACGTCTTCTGTGGAGCGGCTAGCGGGAGGCTTGCTCGCGGAACTCCCGCACCGCGTCGGCAATGGCATCCACCTCCAGCACGTCGACCATCAACCCGACCTGCTCCTCCCACACCTCAGCGGGAACTGCAGCGCGCAGCTCATCTTCGAGGATGTGGTACACGGGAAGGCCCAACTGGGCCCCAGCCAACGGTCCTGCCCAGCTCGGATCACCGAGCACCACCGTCTCGGCGGCAATCCCGGCGCTCTCTGCGTCCGGTGCGCCGAGCACAACCAGCAGCGCCTCGGCGCCGTGCTGGTCGACCAGGCGCTTGATCGTCTCCTGGGTGGACAGGTCCATGGCCCCGGCAGCCGTTCAAACAAAGCATTCGGTGGCGACGTAGGCCACCGGGGCGCCTGCTGCCTCGACACACGCCGCAATCGCTGGCCCCGCGATCCCGTCTCGTTCACCGATCACGATGACCTGCTTGCCGTTGAACATTCACGCCTCCTTTGTTGGCAACTGCGCTAACACTTCGGCCAGCCACGCATGGACTTGATCTGCGGTGAGGCTGGGATCTGAAATCCGCGCCACCTCCTGGCCGTTGTGAAACAACAGGATGGTGGGAAGGCCGCGCACGTGCAGCGACATGCACAGCCGCCGTGCCTTGCTGGCATCCAGCTTCACTACGGTCAGGTCTGGGATCGTGGCGGCGATGCTCGCTATGTGCGGTGCCAGCGCCACGCACGGGCGGCAGCTGTCGGCCCACACGTCGACGAGCACCAGGCCTGATCCGACCAGCTCCTCGAAGGTCTCTTTGGTCGCGTCCAGCACAGCGTTTTTTTGCACACCCATGGGCTCAGCCTCCGTTGCGTTCCAGCAGGATGCTCATACCGTCGGACCGCTGGCTCATCCGCCCGAGAAACAGGCTGCCCTTTGCCAGCAGCAACACTCGGTCGGCCGGTCCTGCCTGGAGCCGCTGAAGGGCATGGGGCAGGTAACACACCGCAGAAGCCAGGTGACCTTGGGTCGGGGCGTAACCCGGCATGCCACGCTCCGCGACGAACGGATCGATCCCCTCGCGGGCGATCTCCTTGCGGCGCGCGGCCAATGCCGCGATCGTGCGGTAGTTGCGCGCCGCCACGTCTCCCGAGCCCTGCGGCTCGGTGATTTCAGGGTTGTGCAGCTCGGTGGCGTAGTCGTCGACGTCCAGCATCCGGGCGCCGATCGTTTCCAGTGGTCGCACGGCCAGGTCGTGCAGGATCTGCGCACCGGAGCCGCCCGAGGACACTCGGTGGCGCCCGACGGCGTCGAGCCTGATCCGGGGTGAGACGCCGTCGTCGGCGATCACCAGTACGGCGGTGCCGCCGATCACGTCTTCCAGCACGGGCAGACCGTGGCGCAAGTGTCCTTCGAACTTCATTCCGAGCTTGGGTTGCGAGCCTCCGGCAACGACTGCGACCTGATCGAATACCCCCGCCACCACGAGGCTGGCGGCGATCACCAGTGCAGGGATCGGCGCCGCACAGAAGTTTTTGACATCCGCCCCGGACGACTCGGTGAGTCCGGCGACCGCTGCGATCGTCTTGCCCATGTTGCCCCCGCCGCGCTGGTAGCGGTCGCCGACCGCCTCCTCCGAGCAGGAGATCGTGTAGCCGACGGCCGCAGGGTCGAAGCCGTTGTCGTGCAGCAGGTGCAGCAGCGCCAGGGTTCCGGTGGCCTTGCAGGCCAGGTTTTCCAGCAGCACGTGAGCGACCAGCGACTCGTCCTCGGCGTGCGCACCGCGCAGCGCACCCGCGAGACAGTCCGGCGGCAGGTGCACGGGCAGAGCGCCGCTGGTGACGGCAGCGGTGACATCCCCGGCCGCCGCAGAGATCCGGGCCAGGTCCAGGTGCGCCGCCAGCGGATGCGCAGCTAGCCGCTTGGCGGCCCGCTCGGCGACCTCCGGGGTCAGCACCAGCAGGTCGAACTCGTCGACCGCAGCCATCAGCCCGAGGAACTCGTCCTCCGGCATCAGTTCCCCGAACGGCGCGAAGCGTTGCGCGCCGGCGAACCCAGCCCCGACCCACGGGCGGGGCGGCAGCTCGCGAGGGTGGCATGCGCCTAGGAACGCCTGGTGCGGCGGGTAGCCGACGGCCTCGTCGAAGCTGCGCACGTTGGTCAGGAAGCTGGTCGTCAGCTCGGCGTCGCCAGCCAACGTTCGCATCGGCTTGGAGCCGTGCCGGGCCAGGCCAGGGGTGTGCGCCAGCACGAGGCTGGCGGCCCGGACGACCGCTGCGTCAGGCATCGGCCCCCTCCTGAACGTCGAAGATCGTCGGGCGCTCCACCGCGGTCTCGACCGCGTCCAGTGCGCGCTGCACCAACCGCCGCCGCCACGCCTGCTCGGCCGGCGGCGGCAGGTTCGGGTCACCCGACGGGTAGGGGATTCCTCGACCCGGCACGATGCGCGGCGCGCCGACCTGCTCCGCGATCGTCACGAGGTTGGTGATCAGGGCGGTGGGGATACCGGCCCGCTCCAGCTCCTTGGCAAGCGTTGACCCGCAACGCGTCCCAGTGCCTCAAGTGGCGGTCAGGATCGCCGCTTGCACGCCGGCCTTGCGCAGCTCCGCGGCCCACTCGACGCCGAACCTCCGCGCGGTCGCCACCGACGTGCCGTTGCCCACCGTGACCATGAACTCGCCGTGTAGCCGGCCGATCGCGCCCTCGCGCTCCAGCGTGCGGGCAGCGTCCAGCGGCAGTAGCCGGTTCGGGTCGGCATTGGCGGCGGTGGTCGCGAAGCCACCGGCCACCGACTCCCAGACACCGGAGGCCAGTGCGTCGACCCCGTTAATCTGGTAACGCAACCAGCGGGTGGCGCGAGCCGACTCGAGACGGTCCGGGTTCCCGATTGGCACCACGGCACCCTCGGTCACCAGCGCGACAGTCGCGCTGGCCGCCTTGTCAACCGGCGCCGCCGGCTCCACCGCGTCGAACCCGCCGACGGGGATCTCAGTGCTCTCCCGGTCACCGCCGAGCCTGCCCAGCACGAGCTCGACCGCGCGGTGTGCTGCGCGATGCTCGACCAGCCGACCGATCCGGGCGGCCCGAACCACCAGGCCGTCGGCCGCGGTCAGCGTCGCGCCGGTGGCCAGTTTCGCGATCGCGACGGCGACCCACTGCAATGTCGGACGCATCTCCCGGGCGGTGGCGCCTGCGGCCACGACCGGCGCGGCACCCGCGTCGGTGATGCCCGGGTTGTCCGGGTGCATCGTGGCCAGCGCCGGCAGCCCAGCTGCGTCGGCGGCGGCGACCAGCCGGGCGCACGCCAGCCCGTAGCGCCCACTGCCGAAGGCGGGGCCGGCGACCAGCAGTTCGGCACCGGCCGCACGGGCCATCCCGAGCAGTTCCTGCGCGACGGCGGCATTGGAGGCCGCGTAATCATCACCGCAGACGATTGTGGCCACGATCTGGTACTCGTCGCCGAGCAACTGGGCCAGCAACCGCCCGGGACCGACCGTCCCTTCAAGCACTCGGGGGCCGATACCTGCGGCATCCTCGCCACCGAGCCCTGCATAGAACTGGTTGACGTAGTGCACGATGCGCATCAGGCAACCCCTCCCAACTGCTCCGAGCGGCAGGTCAGCCGCCCAGCGCCCAGCGGGCTCAGGGCGCTCAGGATCGCGGCGGTCGGGACCTCGACCGCGGAGGTCGCCTCCGCGTCGGCGATGCCCAGCCGAGTGCCCCCGAACGCCCGCTCGACCGCCGGCAACCGCACCCGCTGATCGTAGTTGCCGGTACTGACCACCGCACCTCGTCGCGGGCCAGCTACCAGAGGTGGACCGGTGCCGTCAGCACCGGACATCTCAGCGTACAGCGCCACCGCGGTCAGACCATCGGCCTCCAGCGCATCAACCTTCAACATCAGGTCATTGTCGGCGTTGCCCGCGCCCTCCTTGGTCACGATGGCGGCGTCGAAGCCGGCGGCGCGGCACAGCCAGGCGGCGTGCAAGGAGACCAGTTCTTTGTCGCCTTGCACCACCGGCTCCGGGCACAGCACCACTCCGGCGAAGCACAGGTCCTGCCCGTCACGGACCCGCAGCTCGGCGATCACCGGGTGGTTTTGGTGCAGGTAGGTCGGGTTGCGCAGCGCCGGGTGGCCGTACTGGCCGCTGACCACGGCGCCGTCCTCGATCTCGGCGGGGTCGAACAGGGTCGGCAGGCTGCCGGCCATGCTGCGCCCGTAGACGAAGACGTCCTTGAACGCTCCCTGGGTCTGCAGGTTGGTGATCACACCGACGCGGGGCAGCCCGGCGGTGGGCGTGCCCGGCTGATGGGGTGGCTTGAGCTCCTCGATCGCGTCGGGCGCGGCGTCGACGGCGGCGTCGGCGAGGTGCACGGCCAGTCGCAGCAACCCGCGGCGCACCGCGACCTCAGCCTCCTGCCAGGAGGCACCCTCAGCGCGGTCGAACTCGATCACGACATTGTTCGTCCGGCCGAACGGGGACAGCTCGGCGGCCGGACCGGACATGTCGATCAGGCCCTCCTGATTGCGTGGCAGGTGCCCGGCGGCCAGCACCGCCGCCCCGCGCAGCACGTGCGTGTCACCGCCACGCCTGCGGTTGACCGGTGCCATCCAGCCGGGAAATGTCCCGCTACCCGGTCCCTTTGTGCGCGGTTCCACCACGTCGAGCGGTGCGACGATCCGGACCCGGTCTCCCGGTACCGCGACGTGTGCGCGCACCGACGCCAGGGCGGGATCGGTGAACAGTGCCGCCACCTGATCCCGTCCCACCACAAGTTGGTGCTGCTCGTAATAAGTGGCGACGCCGATCTCGACGGAGCGGACCTCGTGCACGACGCGCCGCAATGCCAGCACGACGAACTCCTCTCAACGGCTCCCGCCTGCATCGTAACCCCGGATCCACAGATCGTTCGAAGAGCGATGGTGGCGGGCTGGCAGGGGTTGTCGACTGTTCGCGGGAACGTGCAAATAACATGCTGTTTCGTGTGATCTTGCACAGGTGAAGCTGCGGGGTGTGCTACGAGAGCAGGACACCTTCGTGCTGGGCCACCCTGAATTTGGCGCCACGCACGATGTCGCTGGTCCCTGCTCCGGCGCGCCCGTCAACACTCACACTAGTAGGGTCTGGCGAAACTGTTTTCGCAGGTCAGGAGCGTGCTGTGGGGGTCTCAGCCGGTTTTTACCCCACGGACGATCAGTGGTTACCCCAACCCCCTCCGAATTAGAATGGCCGCGAAGCCGGGGCCATCGTGCACGCGGTGCCCCCCCAAAGGCCTGATGCCCCGGCTTCTTCACTGTTGCAATGGGTAGTGATGTTCACTCGACCGAGTTACCCTCGGGCATGGGGCGCAGGGGGCTGGAGCCGGGCCGATGATGTGCCCTTACCGGCGACGCTACTGTGTGCCCCGCCACACACCGAGGGGAGCGAGGATCGCGCGATGAGCTATGGCCACGCCGGTGAGATCGCCGGGCGGGCGGGCGGTGACCCGGCGCCGGATGCTGAGAAGCCGGTACCCGCCATCGACCCTACGCTGTACTGGCGTGACGACATGCGGGCCGCGCTGGCCCGCCACGACTTCAGCACCCTGTATCGGACGTTGCAGGATGAGGTGGGGCTCAGCACGCGGCGGATCGCGACCCTGACCGGGCAGTCTCAGTCCGAGGTGTGCGACATTCTCAAGGGTCGTCAGGTCATGGCCTACGCCGTGCTGGTGCGGATCTGCGAGGGTCTGGGTATCCCCCTGGAGCTGGCGCACCTGAGCGCCTACGGCCCGGACGGCACCTACTGTGGGGGGACAGTCGCCGAACTCCCCCCTGGGGTGAACGCGGAAATGCTTCGCCGTCATCTGCTAGCACTGGGGGTGACCGCCGCGTTCGGAGCCCCCATCAAGGGGCTTGGTGAACTCCTGGCCTTGCCCGGCCTGGCGCCGGTGCCGCTGCCGTCCCGTGTCTTCGGGGTCCACGTGGCGCAGGTGCGGGACCTCACCCAGCGGCTCGGGGAAGCCGGGAAAGCTTACGGGTCCAACCCGGAGGTGAGCAGCACGGCGGCGACGTGGGGGATGCGGCTGCTGGGGGTACCAGGCCCCGAGCCGCTCAAGCGGACACTGATGGCGGCGGTGGCGGAGCTGCACATCCACGCCGGGTGGGCAGGTTCTGATGCCGGGCTCTACCGCCGTGCCCTGTACCACTACAGCCGGGCGCTGGAGCTAGCCACCAAGGCCGGGGACGCCTACCTGCAAGCGCATGCCTTAACCCTCGCCGGGTTCGCCACCGTGGAACACGGCCATCCCAACGACGGACTGAAGATGCTCCAACTCGCGCAGGTCAAAGCCTGGCAGGTCCCCTCAGATGACCCCCGGGGCGTGGCTGTACAGGCTTGGGCGCAGGCCGATTCGGCAACCGCTTACGCCGCACTCGGGTACAGCCAGGCCGCCTATCGAGAGCTGACGAAAGCGCGGGAACTGTGGCAACCCACCCGCACGGACCCCACCGGAGACCTGGACGGCGTAGCCGCACTCCTCGAACTCGAACGCGGACGCCTGGACGTTGCCGAACCGCTCGCCGTGTCCTCGGTGCGGCGATGGGACGGATTCAGCCGACTCGGCCGCACCCGGTCCAGTATCATCCTGGCCACCATCCACGTCCGGGCTGGTGAGCAGGACGACCTGCAACTAGCTCACACCGCCATCGCAGCGGCGGACAAGCTCACCTCGGTACGCGCCCGGAAACGACTTGAACCGCTGACCGACGCCCTGGACACCCGCCGTGGCAGCGACTACCAGGAACTCGCCCGGACGGCCCGGCAGGTAGCTACCACGCGGATGTAACCACCTCAGTCACCTACGGGTGCCGATCAGTTGGCGGGGGCGTCGGCGCCCCCGTGCTCGTCCTGCTCGTTTAGGTCGCCGCCGCGCGCATCACTTAGTGATTGCCAGACCGCGCGGTGCTTGGCGTAACTTTCCGCAGCTTCTTGCCTGGTGCTTCCTATTGTACCGACACGGAGTTCGTCTTCTGGAGGCGACAGCGCCAGCCAACCGAGGTTGTTCTGGCGTTGTCGCAGGATCGGGGCAGGCCAAGGGTTGCTCATGGCTCAAGCGTGCGCTGTAACACGGTGGACAGCAATGTTTAGCCCAAGTTTCTTGCCGTCGGACACGTGTCCCCGTACCTCGGACACGAGCGGCCGTGCTACGCTGGCTCGTGTCCGAGGTACGGGGAGGTTCCGATGGTGACGCAGGACGCCAGACAGGCCGGGTACGCCCCCGGCAAGACGGTCACCGGTTTGATCGACCGGTTCCGTGACGTTGGGCTGCCGTCCCCACTGACCATCAACTCAATCCAACGTGTCAACGTCAGCGAGTCTCTCGCGTCGCGCACCTTAAACCGAACTTGCTGTGACTCTCCGTAGCAATGCCGGTCTGACCAGCGTCTGAGTCCACGACACGCCTCCAATTGTAGTCACTAAAATACTGGCAAGAAGAAGATCGTTGTGATCTAATTGTCCTGTGAG
>JBATXM010000105.1:0-10219 GCA_049673305.1 Pseudonocardiaceae bacterium
GGACGACGTCGGCACCCCGAAGCTGTGATTTCGCGGCTCAATGGCTGGCCTGCACGTACCCCTGTCAACGCTTCACCGTCGCCCTCACAGACGCCGGCGCATGACTCGGGGCCATCGTGGATCGCTATTCCTTCGATGTCGGGCGTTCTCATCCCTTTCCTCCCGCCGGTTTATCCCGGCGCACCCCAAGCTCCCAATCAAACACGGGCGCCTCCGGGCAGCTCACGGGCATGGGGACTGATATGGCAGGCCGGGCAGGTATTGGTTCCACTCGCTTTTGGTGATCGTGGGCGTGGTGCTACAGATTCTGGCGGTGACACTGTCGACATTGGTTTCCCACAACCGCCCGGTGCTGTCGGCGCTGGCGGTGGCCAGGGTATGTCCGTCAGGGCTGAAGGCTACCGATTTGACGCTGCTGTTGTGGCCGTTCAGGGCGCCAAGTGGGCTGGGATGGCGGAGGTCACGGATATCCCACAACCGCACCGTGTTGTCGGAGCTGGCAGTGGCCACCGTATGCCCATCAGGGCTGAAAGCCACCCCGTTGACGCTGTTGATGTGGCCGCTTAGGACGCCAAGTAGGTGGGGCTGGCGGGGGTCACGGACATCCCACAGCCGCGCGATGCTGTCACCGCTGGCGGTGGCCAGGGTGCGCCCGTCCGGGCTGAAAGCCACCGAGTTCACCGCACCGGCGTGGCCGGTGAGGGTAGCCAGCAGGCTGGGATGGGCAGGGTCGCGAACATCCCACAATCGTGCGGTGGCGTCTTGGCTGGCGGTGGCCAAGGTGTGCCCGTCGGGGCTGAAGGCCACCGAGTAGACGATGTCGGTGTGGCCGGTGAGGGTAGCCAGCAGACTGGGATGGGCAGGGTCGCGAACATCCCACAATCGTGCGGTGGCGTCTTGGCTGGCGGTAGCCAAGGTGCGCCCGTCCGGGCTGAAGGCCACCGAGTAGACGCCGCCGCTATGGCCGGTGAGAGTCCCCAACGGACTGGGCCGGCGGGGATCACGAACCTCCCACAACCGTGCGGTCGTGTCGTCTCTGCTAGTGGTGGCCAGGGTGTGCCCGTCCGAACTGAAGGTCACCGAGGTGATGCCGCTGGTGGGGTCAGTAAGAGTAGCCAGCGGATATGGCTGGCGGGGATCACGGATCTCCCACAACCGCGCGGTGTGGTCGTAGCTGGCGGTGGCCAGGGTGTGCCCATCCGGACTGAAGGCCACCGAGGAAACGGTGTTGGTGTGGCCTTCCAGGATGGGTCCAGACAGGCTCCACAGCCGCGCGGTGTTGTCGTAGCTGGCGCTGGCCAGGGTGTGCCCGTCGGGACTGAAGGCCACCGAGTAGACGATGTCGGTATGGCCGGTGAGGGTGTCCAGCAGCCGGGGCTGGCGAGGATCGCCGACCTCCCACAACCGCACGGTGGTGTCTTGACTGGCGGTCGCTAAAGTGTGCCCGTCGGGGCTGAAGGCCACCGAGGAGACGCCGCCGCTATGGCCGGTGAGGATTCCCAGCGGGCTGGGCTGATGGGGGTCGCGAATGTCCCACAGCCGCGCGGTCCTGTCGCCATAGCCGCCGCTGGCCAAGGTGTGCCCGTCGGGACTGAAGGCCACCGAGGAGACGCCACCGCTATGGCCAGTGAGGATTCCCAGCGGGCTGGACTGATGGGGGTCGCGGACATCCCACAACCGCACGGTGGTGTCTTGACTGGCGGTGCCCAGGGTGTGCCCGTCGGGACTGAAGGCCACCGAGGGGACGTAGCTGGTGTGGCCGGTGAGAGCGCTCAGCAGTTGAGGATGGTGCGGGACGCTGATATCCCACAGCTACACAGTTTTGTCGTCGCTGCCGGTAGCCAGGGTATGTCCGTCAGGGCTGAAGGCTACCCCTTTGACGGCGCTGGTATGGCCGATCAGTCGAATGGCGTCGGGATTGGCGACAGTGCTGAGCAGACTGCCGCGAGCTTCTGCGGTGGGGACAAGCTGGTACGCGGCCAAGCCGAGTTGAGCGGCCAAGGCTGGGTTGGTGGCGCGTAGCTCCAGGGCCTGGGCAGCGACCCTTTGGGACACCGCGACATTTCGTTCTTGCTCCGCGGTGTGTTGCGCAACGATGGCGACAGCGGCCGCAATCAGCGCAAAAACGAGCAGCACTGACAAGACGGTCATGGTGCTCCATCGCCGGAAGCGGTCATGGCGAATGCTGGCAAGCAGGAAGGTACGAGCCGTGGGGCTGACGTCGGCGCGATCGGTCACCAGGTCACCGGACTGAACGTGGGCACCGGTGTCGGCCACTGCGGCGGCGAGTTGGCCGCGTTCCCACAATCGGGTCGGTGGGCAGCCATCGTCGTTCCATTCGGTGGCGGCCTGCTCGACCACACGACGAGCCCGCAGCGCCGATGCGTTCTCGTCAATCGCCTGGGCCAGTGGCGGCCACGCGGACAAGAACGCCTCATGAGCCACCCCGACAACCACGCTGCCGTTGTTGGTGTCGGTGGTTACCAACCGATGCGTGATGAAGACGTCCATCTCTCGGATCATCGGCTCAGGCAACTGGGTCGTGGGGATTCGCCACCGGGTGGGACGACCCTGTTCATCCACGGTGACCAACCGCAATAATCCAGCAATGACCTCCTCAGGGCACCGGCCACTGGCCGCGGTCGCCTTAGCTAGGGCTGCATCGGCTTGGCGGGTCAGCGCGCCCCGCACACCTCCGAGCTCGTCGTAGCGTCGCTGGGAGAGCTGTCCCCCCCGGGCGACCCCGTCGGCGAGCCGGGCCAAGGTGAACGCCAACAAGGGTAGTGCTTCCCCGCTGTCGGTGTCGTCGACCAGCCGGGCCACCAGGTCCTCGTCCACACCGATGCCGGCTAGCTCGGCTGGGCCTTCGATCACGGTCCGGAGCGCCTCGCGGTGCAACGGCCGCAGCGGGTAGGGATGAGTCGGCAGCACCGCAAGGTCAGTGTCGAGCAGTAGCTGGTCGAGAAACTCCGGCCGTAGTGTGGCGACCACCTGCACCGAACCTGAGAGCGCTGGGCGCAGCAATTGGGCGAATCTGGCCCGATCGGTGGGTTCAGCCTGGGTGAGCAGCTCCTCGAACTGATCCACCACGAGCAGCAACCGTCGCCGCCGACCGCCTGGAGCGGCCAGCAGCAGCTCGTCGGCCAGCCCGGCTAGGCCAGTGTCGTCGAGCTGCTGACGCACCTGCGCCACCGTCCATCCCAACTTTTCTGGCGCAGCGGCGGCCAGTTCCCGAGCCAGGGCGGCCACCGGGTCAGCGCCCGGCAGCACCGGTTCCAGCGTCAACCAGCCCGGCTCGTCGGCCATCGCATGCTGCAGTCCGGCCCGAGCCAGCGAGGACTTGCCGCACCCCGAGGGGCCCACCACCACCAGCACCGCCTGCTCGGCCCGCTCGGCGGGGGACCGCAGCAACCCGGTTAGCTCCTCTACCTCGCCGCGACGACCGAAGAACACCCGATGCTCGTCATCATTCAATGGGCGCAGCCCTGGAAACGGTGACTTACCGTCCGGCCACCCAGAACTCCCGGTGGCATCCAACCGACACAACGCCCCCATCAGCGCCACACGAGCCCTGACCGGGTCCCGCGTGAGGTCGGCGTACTGCGCAGACAGCAGCAGCGGATGATGCACCCCCGGCTCAGCAAGTACCGGCAGTACCCGGTTGCCCCGGGACAGAGCAATACCGACCTCGGCTGTACACCACGTCGACGCCACCGCAGCGGAGGTGACCACGCACACCACCGCGTCCGCCCAGCGCAGCCGCTCATGCAGTCGCTTGTCCCACTCCTCGCCTACCGCGATGCCATCGCGCGGATCTTGATCCCAAAACACCTCGTGACCCTCAACATCCAGCCACTGATGCAGTCGACCGGCACACTCCCGGTCCTCGCTGGCATAGCTAACGAAGACCCTGGCCACCACACCACCCCTTCCCACATCGATAACCACGGAACCCTGATACTCGTCGAACAGCGTGCCTGCCGCGACTGTCGGTTTCATATAGCCGTGCGGTGGCGTTGAACTGACGGTGACCAGTTTGCTTGGGTCGGTGAAGCCGGGAAGATCGAGTCAAGTCTGTGGGTTTCGGGTCGGGTTCAGGTTGCGAGCCCAGCCGCCGACCGGCACCGCGACCAGCCCACCGGGCAACTCGCCGGACGGCAGGCGACCCGCTCCGAGGGGCAGGGTCAGGCATTGGCCCACACGTGCCGGTCACCCGCAGGATTGGTTGTACAGGTGACATAGGGGGTCCGATGCTCGGCCTGTTCCGGGGTCGCCTTGGCCTGGACATCGCCGAAGGCGAACGGCCACGAGCCGCCGGATCGCGGGTGCACTGGGTGCTAGTCACCACCGATCTCTCACGGACGCTACCCCGATGGTCCGCCGCGACCCCTGGGACGACGACCGGTCTCCCTGCTCGAAGCGGACCGCGAACTGTGAGCCGTGATCAGCAACTTCGCCGCGCTGACCGTGGCTGTCGAAACCACCGGATACCCCGTCGGTGGTTCGCCGGTTTTGCGTCGGAAGTCACCACCAGTGGTAACGTCAGATGGCTGGAACCAGCTGGTCGATCAGGGCCGGCCCTCTCACCCGCTATGCATTTAGTGCGCATGGCCGCTCGGTTGTCGTCAGTGCTGAGCGCCGGCCAGATCCGCCTGCCGTGGCGTAGAAACCCTCGTTATCCAGGCTGGTTCAGTGCGGATCCGCCGGATACGCCGGGCATTTTCGGCTCCGTGGCAGCGCTGCTGAATAACAGGCTGAATATCACCCTCGATGCACTCGGAAGGTGGACCGGAGTCGCGTTGGAGGTGACGGTGATGGGTAATTTTCTCTCGTTAATGTTCACATTGCTCGGGGTAGTAGGCGGCACGGTTCTTGCCGTGATACTTACTCGCTGAGGCTTATTCACGCATCGTCGCTCAGCTGAGGGCGAGCGGACCAATCAAGATCAGGCCGTGTTCAGGCCCTCAGACGTCGGGCACGGATGAGTACCGGTGAGAACTGTTGAGATGTGTTTTATCTGTTCAGCGGCCGTTTTCTCCATGGACCTTCAGGTGGGTTCTCACCGGGTGAGAGATCACCCAGATCTACGAAATTCGAAATGACCCACACACACCTAAGCGAGCGCATGCCCCCTGCGTGCCCCTTCTCATTAGGGTCGCGAGGGGCCAACAGCGGTCACTCACGTGTGGTGGGTCGAGCGCTTCTGAACACCGCAGCCTCTCCCATGTTCGGTTTTAGTTTCTGCGCTGGACTACCAACTTAGTCGAAGTCATCTGCCCAGATGTTAACCCGATGGCGGTGATGGCGTAGGTCCCTGAAGGGTCAGTTTCATGGATTGGGCCTAACGACGCGGTGCCACGTGAATCGGCGCGAAGGACGCCCATCAGGCCGCTGGTAGGCCCAGACCATGACAATTTCACGTCTTCACTAGGTGAGAAGCCCGAAATGGTGGCGAAGTAGGTATCGCCGTCCTTGACCTGGTGCGCCGACAGCGCTACTTGCGGACTGACCTGTGGCTCAGTTGCGGCGGCTCCACGGCCGAGCCCAATCACAGTGGTAAGCAGGACGATGCACCCAAACACGATGGCGATACCGGGTATGGCGACTCCCGCGCTTATCCGTTTTTTAGAGTCAACGTCATTGGTCGCATCTTCTGGAACAAAAAGTGCCCTGGCAACGATTTGCCCATATTCACCTCCGGCGTATTTGACGGCCATTTTTCCGTACTCAACATCCGCATACAGTTTTTCCAGTGCCGCATTGCAAGCCTCTGCTATACTGATACGTTCAGTGGGATCGCTGGAATTGTTGAGCTTGGTAAAAACTGCCGCCACGACATTTATAGCTACGATAGGTAGACATAGCAAGCGGTATACGCTAGAATCACTAGCCCAGCCTAGGCCTCTTTGTACGGTTTGCGTGAATCCTTCACCGCCCACGGTGGGGCCAACCGCTAGGACTGCCGCAGTAGTACTGCTGACAATACTGATTTTTGCCATCAATTCACGGCGCCGTCCTAATTTTCGAACGTACGCGTTGATGTTCACTTGGCGTGTTTTGATACGCTCAAGAAGTTCCTGCCTTCGTACATCGACACCCTGCGTCATACCGCCGCTCCTTCGGCAGGAACTCTTGCCAACCACATCTGCCGTCTATATCGACATCAGCCATGTTGGCGTTACCTCAGCTTCAGCTTGGCTTGCTACATGCATGCGCTACTATACCCAGTTGGGTGACACACGCGCTACCGCTCCTACGGCAACGTGTTCAATTGTTTACACAGTGTGATCATCTTCACTCCTCGCCAACCGCGGTGATGCGCGTGGGTGATCAGCATTGGTGATCACCATCACGCTTCCACGCCATATGATCGAAATTCCAGTTAAGGAATCTCTATGGATCTCCCGACCCCGGTGACACGACCATCACATACGGGCCTACGGCGACAGGGTCTGTGCTATTGATCGTCTTGGCACCTCCGGTCTGTTGCATCACGCAGTCGAAGCGCTAGATGATCGATTCCAAGGGGTCAGTGGTCATAGGCCAGGAGTGATCGTTTGATGGGCTGACCGGTGTGGTCGTTGTGCCAGATGGCGGCGGTGAGGGTGAGGATGCGTTGCAGGACGCGGACCAGGACGCCGGTGGGGGTCTTACCGCCGTGGTGTTCGAGGTCGAGTTGGCCTTGGAGGTGTCGAAGATCGACTCGATGGTCTGGCGCAGTGGTCGGAAGAAGCGGGCGCCGACTCGTTCGGGTTCGCCTTTGCGGGCGGGGCGCAGCAGCGTCAGTCCGGCGTCGGCGAGGGTGGCCTCGAAGGCGGCATCGAAGTAGTTCTTGTCCCCGATCACGGTCTGGCCTGGTCGTTGTGCGGTCAGGGTCGGGTTGGCGGTGAAAATGTCGAGCATTGCCTGGCGTTCGTCGGCCTTGGCCCCGGTCAACGCGAAGCCGACTGGTAGGCCGTGCAGTGTGGCGAGCATGGGCAGGCGCAGCCCCCAGAAGTAGCGGCAGCGGCTGGCGCAGTAGCCGTACTCGGCCCACCCTGCCAGGTCACCGCGGCGCACAGCCTCGAGGGAACGGGCGCATTCCACCGGGGTGGAGTCGATCACCCACACATCATCGGTCCACAGGCTGGTGTCGCGGGCCAGCATCCCGACCAGCCAACCCACCGTGGCGGCCAGCTTGCGCAGCCGCTTGGTGTACCCCGGCTGCCACGGTAGGTAGGAGAACAGGTGCTGGAGGTGATCGGTGGTGAACCGCAGCCAGCGGGCCTCGCTGGTGAACCCCAGCAACGCCTGCATCACCGCCAGTGTCACCACCTCCGCATCAGAGATCCGCAGAGCGATCCCGACTGCTGGACGCCACGGCGCGCACTGCGGCGCGCTCTTCAACAGATCATCAGTTCTGACGTAGAGTGCGGTCGCGAGGGTGTCCAGATTGGCGTCCATGAGGGCCTCCGGGTTCGACGTTGGGTGAGAACGCCGATTTTGGACACCCTTCGCGCGTCAGCTGATCACGACACGCCAGACCACCTCTACCCCTTGGAATCAATCATCTAGCGAACTGGCCGAGCTGGGCCGAGCAGGACGCCGGTTCGCGGAACAGCGTCATGACTGGGGAGATCTTGCGGCGCGGGCGGCGAGCGCCTACCGCGCCTGGTGCGCCCAGTCGGCGCCGTCGCGGCGGCGCGCTGCGGTACCGCCCGGCACGAGCGAGCCGCTGTGGCGGGCCGAACACAGGAGGCAGGGTGCTCTTGGCCAGCCCCGGGCGACCATGGGGGGTCCGGTCGTGGTGCTGGACGAGATGCGGCGTTAACCATGCCCGAGCACGAATTCGACGGGCACGTCGTGGGGTTCGTCGTGGACGCGCCGAACGAGGTAGCCAACGAGATCGGCGTCTACTTCACCCGCAACACCTCGGCCCGGACGGACAGATTCCGGCTGGTGCTCACTGCCGACTCCGTGCGCTTGCACCATCAGGTCGAACAGGTGACCAGCTGATCCCGGATACAGGGCCAACGCATCTGATTGAGGCCGATGGCTCGGTGGGCGTCACCGTGACGGTGCTTGCCGCCGAGTCGGCGACGCTGGCGCGCACCGCGATTGCCACGGGGCCGTGCTGTGCGCCGCCGACCGATGTCTGCTCCTTCCCGACGCGGCCTGCGGGTGGCGCGCGCTCGGGGTGCTCTTGGCGTGGCGAATCACGCCCGGCACTGTCCAAGCCCTTCCCGCGCTCGCAGCCATGGTGACTCAGAGGTTCACCATGCACCGTCACTGGCGCGGCATTCGCCGCCGCGATACCGAACCCGCGCCGAGTATTTCTGTGCCGCGCAACGCAGACTCCGACACTGGGCACTCCATTCACCACTATCCACGCTGGGCATCGACACCTCGGAGCGGCAGTGGGGCGACTACGCTCTCGCCGTCGCTGACTACGTCACAGCGCTGACCGGGTCAGCCTAGCTGCGGATGCTCCTCAGCCACCGGCGCCGGGCGAACTCCCGCAACTCACCGCCAGCGCTGTGGTAGCCGTTCCAGAACGGTTCTTCGATACAGGCCGCCCGACCGAGGAATGCTCCATCATGTACCGCAACTCGGTCAGTTCGGAATGTCGCACCGAAATCTTCACCAGGACATCCCCGCCATCGGTGCTCGCCCACCACATTCGGTGGCTGTGCCCGCCCAGCACCGGTACCAGCCTGCGGACCTCGGAAAGCCCAGCCAGTCCCCAGACCGCCTCAAGCACCCTAGCCGTCATCGTTCCTATCCACCCGAGGCGCTGCCGATCGGGGTGATGAATCTACACCCGACCAGCCGCGGCTTCATCAAGCTGCGGTCGGCCGATCCACGCACACCGCCAATCATCCAGCCGAACTTCCTGCAGACCACCTGAGGACCTCGAAACCTCCCTCGAGGGCTACCAGCTGGCCCGAGACCTGATCAACGCGAAGGGACTGCGCACCTGGTTGACCGACGACGGTGCCGTCCCCGCCCCGGACGTCAGGACCAGGGAACAGCTGCTCACCGCGATGCGCACCTACTCCCAGTCCAACTTTCACGCTGTCGGTACCTGCCGCATGGGCACCGACCCCCGCGCCGTCGTCGACCCCCAGCTGCGCGTACGCGGAGTCACCGGCCTGCGCCTGGCCAGCGCCGCGATCATGCCCACCATCACCTCAGGCAACACCAACGCCCCGTCGATGATGATCGGCGACCGTTGTGGACGGATCATTCTGGACCACGGCTGGTAGGTGCTGTTCCACGAGCGGACCGTGATCCAGCGGTACCAGCCCAACCTAGCCTCCCCCCACGGCAACGGCCAGCACCTGCAGCGGGGCTGGTAACACCAGCTCGGCCAGCGCGGTGAACGACGTCCAGGTGAAAGGAGGTGGCAGGTGAGCGCGATGGTGGACGACCCAGCGACGGAGGACATCGCGTCGCGGGTCACCGGCGGTGAGATCGTGCCCCTGGCGTCCCGGGCGACGTGGTTGGCCACGGGATCGAGCGGCGCGGACACGGTAACCACACTCGAGCTCCAGTTCGACGCGGTCGGTGTGGTGAGCGCCGGCCTGGTCGGTGGGGGGTGGCGCGGTGAGCGTGGCGGACGGCTGGGGCCGTGCTGGTCGGGGCACGGGCACCAGTGGTGGTCCTCGCCGGAGTGGTCTGCTGGGAGCTGCTCGGTGGCCCGCGCCGCTGGTCGTGGCCGGGGAACCGGCGCCTGCCCCAGCGACGCACAACGCACCAATCCCTCAAGAACGGATCCAGCACACGCAACTCACAGAGTCTCCGCGCGCGGGATTCGCCGGCGACCGTGACTCCACTGACACGAATGTCATGGTGGACCGCTGGTGCTCAAAGGCCCGGCGGAGCCGAATCCCCGAGTTCGTGAAAACGACACGCACGAACTACGGCGAGCACACCGCCTGGGGACACCACAGCAAACAATATCAAAAAACTGCTGTTTGACAATTCAACACATCGGATTCCTGACAGAGCCGTTCCGGGAGTGACGGGGCTGCGACATGATGTGTGGAGGAGGACACGGGGGAGGAGGCCGCGATGACCGAGAGCGCTTTTGCCAGTATCGATCGGGCGATCGGCGACGTGGCGGCTGGGCGTCCGGTGATTGTGGTGGATGACGAGGAGCGGGAGAATGAAGGTGATCTGATCTTCGCTGGGGCGCGGGCTACTGCTGAGTTGTTGGCGTTCACGGTCCGGTACACCT
>JBATXM010000106.1:0-3106 GCA_049673305.1 Pseudonocardiaceae bacterium
GCCGCCCAGACAAGCGGAGCACTTCGTAGGCGTGCTCGGCGGCGCGGGTGTTGTCGCCGCCGATGCGGTAGCAGTCCATCGCATAGAAGTCCCATTTGGCGGGGTCGATGACGAAGTGGTTTTCTGGCCGTTCGGGGTGCTCGTGGCCGTCCAGCCAGCGGAAACCCTGGTCCATCGCGTGGCGGACCTCGCTGCGGTTGCCCATGCGGGCGTGGGCTTTGGCGGTTTGGGCGGCGAGTTGCACCGTCACCGAGGCGTGGGGAGCGGCGGTGATGCCGGCGTCAGCGTAGTCGAGGACTGATCGTAGGCGGCCTTGGGTAAGGGCGAACCAGGCGCTCATCTCGAATGACCAGGCGATGATGTCACTGTGGCCGGCTTCCCGGCCGAGTTGGGCGGCGGCGGTGCGGGCGGTCTCGGCGTTCCGGGCCAGGCCAAGGTCGTAGTTCACGCAGCCGATCAGCAGGGAGAGCCACCCGGCGATGACCAGCAGTTCTCGATGCTCACTGAGCCGGGTGGGTCCCGCAAGCAGGCTTTGAATGTCTTCGAGCTGGTGGTGGGCGTCTTCGCGGAGCTCCTCGGGGCGGCGGGAGACGTACTCGCAACACAATTGCTCGGTGATGACGGTGAGGTGGTCAATGGTGTCGCGACCGACGTCGGTGCGGTGGATCTTCCGCACGAGGTCATTGAAGGCCAGTGGATCACGTCCCGGGTGGGCCAGTTCAGCGCTGGGTGTTCGCACGCTGGCGTAGGCCGTGAGGAGCTGGCCGTTGGCGCCCAGTGCCCGGTCCAGGCGTTGGATGGTCGCCTCGTCGGGGATGAACAGGTTCTTTTCGGTGCGGCTGATCTGGCTTTGACTCCAGTTCGACTGTTTCGCCAGGTCAGCCTGCGTGAGACCAGCGTCGGCGCGCAGCTTGTGCAGCGTGTCACCAAAGGTCCGCACGGGCCTGGCCCCTTCTGAATATGCGCATGTCATGCGCGCATCCCGCATCTGGTGGCGCGCTGGCCAGCCTAGCCCGCAAGCTGCATCCGGCGGGTGGTCACCCACCAACGAGGCAAAGGACGACAAGGAGCACATCATGGCGTTGCACGTTGTGGTTCAGCCGAGGTTTGGCGATACGGCCCGGGTCACGACCGAAGCGACCGGTCGCCCGCAGCTTGTGGCGGATATCGGGACCGGTGGCACGTTGTCGGTGCAGGTCGATGACGAGCTGGGCAGCGTCGAGCTTGCGGCGCAATTCGCCCGTGAGCTTGCTGCCGCCGCGTTGCGGTTCGCGCAGCGATGCGCGGAATTGGTGCCAGGTCCGGCCGTTGTTGTGCCGGCGGCACCCAGGGATGGCGGGGTCAGCAACGGCGCGTGACCTGATTCGACCGTTGAGATGGAGAGGGGGCAACGGACATGAGCACGCAACCGCAGGTAAGCCACAGTCCAGGAGTGAGTGACGCGGAGTGGCAAGCGTTGGTGACAGGTGTGCGGGACATGGCGGAGAAGGTGGCTGGGCTCAGTCGCCGGATGGCGGCGGTGGAGCAGCAGGTGAGCCCGCGCGCTCGGCCAGTGTCCGCTCGACGACGGTCATCCGCGCGGTGAGGTCGTCCACTGACCTGCTGACCTGGTTCAGCAGGTCGAGGAGCTGGGACGGGGAGAGGGATTCGTCGGTGCTGGGTTGGCGGAGCACGTACGCGCCCTTGCCCTGTCGAGACACGACAAGGCCGTCGGACACGAGTTGGCGGATCGCGTCCCGGGCGGTCATGACAGCGATGCCGTACCGGTTGGTCAGCTCCGCCAAGGTCGGGAGCTGGGCACCCGGGTGGTATGTGCCAGTGGCGATCGCGTGTCGCAGGTCGTCGGCGACGCGCTGGTATGCGGGCCGTGGGTCAGCCTGGTCCATCTCCATAGCGCAACCGTACCGCGTGAGCTAGCAAAGCCATAGATCGCCCGATCGGGGTAAGCAAGGAGATGGTGCCGACCTAGTTTATTAGCTAACATGACAAAGACGGATTAATCGTCTTGACTGGTGTCGAGACAGAAGATCACGAACAGGAGGGTTGAGCATGGGAGCGCCGAAGTATGTGCGGTTTTCGGTGAACTTCGAGGAGTGGTTTCCGCAGGGGTTGTACCTGGTTGGTGAGGTCCAGGCGGTGAGTGAGTATCAGTCGCAGGAGGATCGGGCGCGCAACCGTCCGGTGCGGCCTCGGACTGATGAGGTGACGGGGCATCCGCTGTTTCGGGGGACGTTCGCGGATCCTGCGGCGGAGAAGGACCGGGAGAAGTCGGTCACGGTGGAGTTCGCCTGCGCCCATCAGCCGGTGCCACCGTCTGCGGTGGCGGGGTTGCCGTTTCGGCCGGTGGTGTTGGAGGGCATGACCGTTCAGCCACGCGCGGAGGCGTCCGGTCAGGCCAAGTGGCTCACCTGGGTGGTCCGGGCCACCGGCATGACCGCCCCGGACACCGGCTCCACGACCAGCACGTCGGCCGGTCGGGGCAGCGGTGGGGCTGGCGCGGGTGTGAAGGCGGCGGCGTGAGTGACCCAGCGCAAGCCGAGGGTGAGGGCTGGTGCTGGCCGGGACTGAACATCGGTGCTGGCTGGCGGGAGTTGCGTCCGGGGGAGAAGACCCTGGTGCTGTTCCTCGATCCCATCAGCCTCGCCGTGGCCATGCCGCCCTTGCCCGGTGGCGAGGCCGCACTCGCTCAGTTCTGCCGGCTCCTCGCCCAGACAGCACGCGACCTCGACATCGCGTCCGAGCACAGCCGGGCCATCACCGCTGGTGATGAGTCATCACACCACCAGCCCAGAAAACCGGAGGGAACCGAGGGCTGCGGTGGAAGACCGGAATGAGTGTCTCACACAATCAAGGAAAGGAATCATGATGCACTGGGATAGTTATTACACCAACGGCCCGAACAAGCGCCGTCGTAGGGCGATACCGGCGACGTGTGGGCTACACCGGGGTCAGATCGGTTTCACGAATTTGTTGGTGAGCATGCACGGTGAGTCGATTGTGCTCGACCCGCACGTCACCGGTGAATGCGTGATCGCCCTCGATGAGGACGGCGGAAAGACACTGCGCAACATCTTGACGGAATGGCTGGGGTGATGCGCTGGCGTGA
>JBATXM010000107.1:0-3590 GCA_049673305.1 Pseudonocardiaceae bacterium
TTGGCAGCGGCCACGCCGACTACGCGCCCATGGCGGCGGTCTACCTGGGAGTGCTGCTCGCCGAGCAGGGGGATGTTGGTGGCGCTCGGGGCGCCTATCAACGGGCCCTTGGCAGCGGCCACGCCGAGTGGGCACCCAGAGCGGCGGTCGGCCTGGGGCTGTTGCTCACCGCTCAGGGGGATGTTAGTGGTGCTCGGGGCGTCTATCAACGGGCCGTCGACAGCGGCCACGCCGAGTGGGCGCCCATGGCGGCGGTCAACCTGGGGGCGCTGCTCGCCGAGAAGGAAGATATTGGTGGTGCTCGGGCCGCCTACCAGCGGGCCGTCGACAGCGGCCACGCTGAGTGGGCACCCAAGGCAGCCACCTCTTTGAGGCGGCTCAAGTGGCAACGATGGAGTCTAATAAAGTGAGCCGCACCGCCCAATCACCCCCAACCACCGGAGTCATCCGCACGCCAAAGCTGCTCGCGGTTATTGGAGCGTCGTTGGCGGCGACGCGCGTGCACGAGCAGCGGGACTACCGGAGGGCGAGAAGTGCTGAGGCCCTGCACTGGCGTCGGGTTGGCTCGTCTGCCCGTCGGCTCTGCGTCGAATCGCCTGGCTAATGAGTGCCGTTAGCCGCCAATCGCCAATCCCAAGGGGTCTTTGAGGCAACCACGCATGCCCGCCGGTCCGGCCCGCGCGAGCACGGCCGCCAGGTCGCGCGCAGCAAGCGGAGCCGGACCGGCGGGCAGGTGAGGGACTGGCCCAATCCGGCCGCGTCGGCGCCGCCGCAGGCGGCACTTGATCCCATAGAGCCAAATTCGGCAACAACTGCACTATCGGCTAGCCGGCGCCAGTAGGGCGTTGATTAGGTCGAGCAGGCCGGCCTTGATGGGCGGGGCTGCTCTTGGCCGGGCCGGGGCAGCGGCGGTGTCATCCGAGGTACAGGACCGCGAAGGGGGTCCAGTGGTACAGGTGGCCGGTGCGTTCTAATGTGATCAGCGAGGCGGTGGTGAGGGTGGCGTTGGTTGGTTCGGGTGAGATGGTGTCGAGAGCTTTGCGGAGGGTGGCGGCTGAGATGGGGGTATTGACGTAGGCGAGGCTGAGGTGGGGTTCGTAGCCGTCGGCGGTCTCGGGGATGTTGTTCGGGTTCCACACGTGGCCGATGGCGTCACGGATGCGCGCGCGGATGAGGCGTATGGCGTCGGCGGGTCGTGGTGTGAGGGCGATTGCTTCGGATCGGAGGGTGGGTCGATGGAACACGAGTGTCGGCGCGGGTATGTCAGCGAGTAGCGGTCGGACCGCTTCGGCGATGGTGTGGGCGTCGGCTTTGGTGATCTCGTCGGTGAAGCCGAGTCCTTGCATGGTGATGTGTAGCCACTCGGTCGGGATGAGGTCCAGGCCGGGCACGTCGGCGAGGGCGCCCTGGTAGGCGGTGGTCAGGCGGTGAACCGTGGGTTGGTTGGCGAAGGTGAGGTGCCAGGTGTAGAAGGTGCGGCCTTCGTGCCAGCCGGGTCGCCACCACCAGTGGTTCCGTAGGTTGTGTATGGACTCGGCTTGGTTGGTCACGTGGTGATGATCCCGTGTGTGTCTAGATCTCGCTGGGAACCTCGGGTTTTTTGGGTTCTTGCTCAATGTCGTAGTCGTCGATGACGATCATGCGATCGGCTGACCATACCGACTCGGAGATTTCCAGGATGTCGCCGTGCTCGTCGCGTGCGGTGTGGACGACGTGCATGACCGGCGCTCCGGTGGGCAGTTCGAGGATGATGGACTCTTCGGCGGTGGGCATCCGGGCGATCCACTGATCACGGGCGCGGGTGTAGCGGCGGCCGGTGAGATCTTCCACGCACAGAAACAAGGCCTGGGGAGCGACCGTGGGCTCTTCGAGGAAGGTTCCCCCGGCGACGGAGATCGAGAAGTAGCTCGCGCCGATCTCTTCGGGCGCTCCGGTGTCCTTGTCGAAGAGGGTGCGGCGGCGAATGACGACCTCGGCACCGGGTTCGATGCCCATGATCTCTGCGATGTGTGTGGGGGCTGGGCCGCGACCAGCGAAGACGATCTCGTGCCGCAGGTGGTGTACGAGCTGCTGCTGATGTCCTCGGGCGCTGCCGTAGCGGCCACGGGAGCGTCGTTGCAGTCGGTGCTGCTCTTTGACGAACGTGCCGATGCCGTGGCGTGACTCGATCAGACCTTCCGCGCGCAGCACCGAGAGTGCTTGTCGGATGGTGGGCAGGCTGATGCGGAATCGCTCCACGAGCGTGGTTTCGGCCGGTAGTCGCTGGCCAGGATGCAGCTCTCCGGTGCGGATCTCGGTTCGCAGAGCGTCCGCGACACGGTGGTACTTCGGCACTCGCGCGCTCAGCTCGTCCACTGCTCGTCACCCTTCCCTGTCGGTTGTGCTCGCCATGCCATCACCACTGTAGTCCTCCTGAGGACTTGACGACAGCCGGATCCCGGGCTATCGTAGCCGTCGTAAGCAACTCCTAATGAGGAGTTGAAGACAGGTCAGCAGGAGGACTGCACTATGCCAGTGATACCTACCAGGTTCCCGGTGGACTTCGGGGATGTCTTCCCGGCGGGGGTGTTCATCCTCGGCGTGGAGCCGACGTTGGAGTTTTCCGACGATCGCAACGCGCCGAAGCGGCAGGAGCGGGACAAGGAAACCAACCAGCTCGTGTGGACGGTGCGGGCGCTGGACGCGAACGAAGAGGCCGCGCGGTTTGGCGCCGAGGTCAAGGTGAAGATCACCTCGCCGCAACAGCCGGTGCCGCCGCCGAAGATGCCGGACTTTCCGTACGCCCCGGCAGAGTTCGAGGGCTTAACGATCACTCCGTACGCCAACGCCAAGGGCCGCGTTGCCTTCAGCTTCCGGGCGACCGGGATGCGGGCACTTGCAGGCGCCAAGGGCAGCAAGACGGCGCCGCCGAGCGCTGATGCGACCGTCAGGAACGCGGCGTGAGGGGGTGGGAGACGTGCGCAAAGGGCGAATTGACATGAACGTGCAGGTGACGCTTGCCCCCAATGTGCCGATGGCGCTAGGAGACAGTGGACCATGGCCAGACCATCGAGTCGCCACCTTCGTGTTCGGGGGCGGGAACGGCGTCCGGGTGGCGATTCGGGTAGGCGCGGCTGATTTGCCTCAGCTGGAGTCTCTCGTCGCGCTTGCGCAGGCCCGCATGAGCGAGGACCGTCATGACCGATCCTGAACTGCGAAAAGGAGCGCCGGCTCACCCGAACGCGTCACGATCGGCGACCGGACCTGCTCAGCGTGGAAGCCACAAGAGTGACGGGGGCTGATGCGTGACATCGTGACTGGGGAAAGTTATGTCGGAATACGTTTTCGCACATCGAGGAAAGGAATCATGATGCATTGGGATAGTTATTACGCGAACGGCCCGAACAAGCGCCGTCGTAGGGCGATACCGGCGACGTGTGGGCTACACCGGGGTCAGATCGGTTTCACGAATTTGTTGGTGAGTATGCACGGTGAGTCGATTGTGCTCGACCCGCACGTCACCGGTGAATGCGTGATCGCCCTCGATGAGGACGGCGGAAAGACACTGCGCAACATCTTGACGGAATGGCTGGGGTGATGCGCTGGCGTGA
>JBATXM010000108.1:0-3253 GCA_049673305.1 Pseudonocardiaceae bacterium
GCTCTGCCCGGAGTTCAGCCGAACTGAAGGGTCTTCGCCGGGAACTTAAGGGTGTTCGGGCCTGTTTGGGGGCTTGTGTCCTTGGGTTCGTGGTCAACTGGGGTGTTGTTGTTCGGCGGGGGTGAGGAGGAGTTTCCGGGCGGCGGTGCTGTATCGGATGGCGGTGGTCTCGTCGAGTCCGAATACGACGGTCAGGTGCAGTGGGTCGGCGCCGTGGGTGAGGGCTTCGTCGAGTTGGCGGTCCATGCGGAGGGTTTCAAGGGTGGCCGCGCGCCGGCGGAACGGCGCGGTGAGCGCGTTGGCGCTGATGGGGCGGGTGTTCGACGCGGTCTGTTTGTTGATGATCAGGTGTGGGTTGGCGGTGTGGGGCCAGCGCTGGCGGCGGTGGGTCAGCCAGTCGGTCAGGAGTCGGTGGGTGAGTTCGTCGAGGGGTCGGGTGAGGCCGGTGATGGTCAGGCGCCGGTTGCCCAGGTCGACGTCGTCGAGTTGGAGGTTGCGGATGGTCTTGGGGCGGGCGGCGTGCACGGCGGCCAGGGCGAGGGCGAGTCGGGCGGCGGGGGTGGTCGCGGCCTGCGCGGTGTCGTCGAGCTGGTCGGGGGCCAGCGGCAGAAGGACGGGGTCGTCTCGGTGGTCGATGCGGATCCGTGTGGTCGGGTCGGCGAAGATGCTGCCGGTTTTTTTGCAGTGGCGCATCAACGATCGCAGCGCGCCCAGCGCGTGCCGGCGGGGATGACCGTGCAGGGAGTGGGCGAGCGCGGTGACGTCGCTGGTGGTGACTTCGCGCAGGTGCTGGTAGCGGGTCGACCATTCGATGAGCACCGGATGGAGGGGGCGCAGGGAGCGGCGCACGGTGTGGGGGTGACGGGGGTGGCTGCGCGGTCCGCCGTGTTGCAGGGCGCGGATCCAGGCGCGCACGTCGGCGGCGATGCCGGGTGCCAGTTCAGCGAGCTTGTCCTGGAGCCAGGACTCGAAGGCGGGGACGCGATCGTCGTCGAGGAGCCCACCGCGGGAAAGGACCTCGGCGACGCGACTGATGCTGACCCCATAACGGTGCAGCACATCGACCAGCTGCGAGTACCGCAAGGGCTGGTCATCGGCATGCCCGGACAGCAAGATGACCAGCGCACGGTCCAGCTCGGCGACCAGTGTGGTGTTCCAGCCCTGTGCTTGGCTCATCACGTGGGCGATCTGACGCATCCGCACCAGGGCGGGGTTGGACGGCTCAGCGTGCGCAGCCCAGTCGAAGGCTCGCCCGGGTCCGGGGAGATGCAGCTGCAACTGCCCACCATCGGCGCCTCTGGGGACACCAGGAGCATCGGGGCTCGCCGTGGGAGGCTGCCGCGAAGCGCGTCGGTGCGCGCCCGAGCGAGGACCGCGCATCTTCGTGGTGCCAGCGAAGGACAGCTGGTGATGGGTGACACCGGCGAGATCAGCTTCGGTGACCACCGGAGGGTTCACAGCTTGCAGCGCGGCCTGCAACCAGCACAACCGGCAGTAGTTCTTCTTCACCGGCACATCGCGGCGGCAGCCAGCACAGCACGCGCTGGGGTGCCGGCGCCGGAAGTCGTAGCAAGCACGGCAGTACCCGCCATAGAGCACTCCCCAGGACAGACACGTCGGACAGCTTGACGCCGGCTTGGGCAACGCCAGTGTTCGTCGCGGCACCATCGGCGCTCGCGCGTGCCGCTCGGTCACACTGGCGGCAAACAGCGGCCGTCGCGGCGTTTCGGCGTGACCGTTACTCCGGTGCCCGTCGCGGCTGGTGATTCGCACTCGGGGGCTGACCGGGATAGTGTGCCCGGCTCGGGGATCAGCAATTCTTCAACACCGCAATTCAGCACGGCGCACAGGACGTTGAGGTCGTCGAGCTTGAAGCTGGCCGGGTGGCCCGACCACCATCCGGACATCTTGCCGGCGCTGATCACCAGCCCGTGCTCGGCCAGCGTGGCCTGCAGCTCGTTGGCCTTCCAGATGCCCCGATGAGCAGCGGCCAGGCGCAGATTCCACCTCATATCAGCCCCTTCAGCCGCGCGGCGGCGCGGTCTTGCCCGGTGATCCAGGCATCCTCGATATGGGTCCGGTGGACGTGCACATAATTCATTGTTGTCGCTATCCAGGCATGCCCGAGCGTTTCCTGGATAGCAATCAAGTCCATTCCACTAAAATAGATTTGGCTTGCGCAGAAATGGCGCAGCACATGCGGAGTGAGCTTGTCAGACCAGGCTGGCAGATGCCCGGCGGCGGCCTCGGCCAAGCCCGCGCGCACCACCTCACTTCCCACCCGAGCGGCACTACCGTCAGCGTTCTTGCGCTCGGAACAGAACAACGGAGCACCAGGCCGGTCCGGGTCATCACCGAGCTGACCCCAGACGTCCTCGACGAACCAACGCAGTGTCCGCCCCGCATTGTTGATCAACGGCACCATCCGTTCCCGGGGTCCCGAGCCGCGGGCGCCCTTGCCGTGACGGACGTGGATTTTGCCGAATCGGCCCAGATCCCACTTAATATCGACCAGATCCAGATGGCGCAGCTCGTTGATCCGAAGCCCCACCTCCGACATCAGCCGGGCCGCGGCGTAATTGCGCGCGGTGGGCCCGAACTTGCGGCACGTCGCCAGCTCACCACGCCACCCAGCGAACAACTGCCCCACCTGCTCGGCCGTGGGCGGGATCCGCAACCGGGCCACCCGCCGGCCACGAGGCCGGTTCATCTCATCAATCGGGCATTCCACCACCCGACCGGTCATCTGATGGATCTCGACCTTGTGCCGCAACTCCACGAACTCGAAATACGTCTTCAACGCCTGCGCACGCGCCAGCCGCGTGCCCGACGGCGCCGCACGCAGCACCGTGCCGAAGTAGGCGTCAGCATCCCCAGGGCCCATGTCCCACAACGGCCGACCAAACCAGCTCCGCACCTGCTCAAGATGGCTCACATCACCGCGGATCGTGCTGTCAGACAACCCCGCGGCCGCCCGGGCAAGCACGAACCCCGCAACCACGTCAGTCTCGAACCGCTCGATCTCCTCCGCACCGGCAGGGGCACGCACCTCGCGCAGATCCCGCACGACCGCCAACCCCACCGCGACACCCCCGACTTCAACCCGATCGTCTAACCTTCGACATGACCGTCAACGACTCAGAAAAAACGAGATACGGTCAGATGCCACAAGATCACCCAGATGAGCCAGAACCCCTGGTCCAGGACGCGAGGCAAACCCCAAGCCCCAACGAACCCAAGGGTTGTTTCTTAG
>JBATXM010000109.1:0-1863 GCA_049673305.1 Pseudonocardiaceae bacterium
TCCTTCTTCGAGGCGTACTTAAACGAATTGCGCAACAAATGGACAATACATGTTTGCACAATCGTCTGGGGCCACACAGTGGTCACCGCCTCGGGCAGACCCTTCAGACCGTCGCAGACCGCGATCATGCAGTCTTGGGTGCCCCGGTTCTTGATCTCGGACAGGACTCGCATCCAGTACTTCGCGGAAGCGCACAGGTTCGCGCCAACGTGTGCGTGGTGGTGCCTGAACTGTCACACGTTTGGTAGGCGGGTGGGGTCGACGTGGTCGGCGAGGTAGGCGGTGACGGCTTCGTTGGTCATGCCGTAGGCGGCGGCGACGAATTTGACGTCGGTGGTGGTGACGAGGGTGGTCAGTCTGGTGGAGCGCAGGATGCGGGGTTGGATGCCGACCGGGTCGAGGGTGTGTTTGACGTAGCCGTCGGAGGCGGGAGCTCGGGTGGCTTTGGTCTGCTGGGTGATCAGCAGGTGGGGGTTGCTGCTGTTCAGGGTGTGGCGGTGGGTGATGCAGCGTTCGAGTGCTGTCCATGTCCAGGGGTCCAGTGGTGTGGGGTGGGGTCGGCGGCCGAGTCGGACGGTCCGGTTGGCGTGGTCGATCGCGTCGTCGGTGAGGTGTTGGATGTCGGTGGTGGTCGCTCCGTGCAGCAGGGCGAGCAGACCGACCAGTGCCTCGTGAGGGTGGACGTTGGGGTCAGTGCTCCAGCGCCGGAAGAGTGATCGCTGCTGCTCGAGGGTGAGTGTGGGGCCGCGAAATCCCCGTGGTTGCGGTGCGGTCAGGGTGCGGGTCGGATCAACGAGGAGCAGTCGGCGGCGTGTGGCGAAAGCGAAGAACTGCCGCAGTCCAGCCAGGTAGGAGGCGCGCCGGGTGGATCGGTCCTGCAGGAATGCTTCAAGGTCGCTGACCTCGACGGTGGCCCAGTCGGTCTTACCGCGGTAGGAGACGAGGAAGCGGGCCAGGTCTCGGACTCGCGGACGCGCGCCAGGTAGGGCCCGAGCACGGTCACTTCTTCCTTGGCTTGCAGGCTGGCCTGACACCAGCACAACCGGCAGTAGCCCTTCTTCAGCGCGACGGTCCGGTCACAGCCGGCGCAGACGCCGGTGGTGTGGTTGTGAGCGAAGGAGTAGCAGGCGCTGCAATACCGCCCGGGCAGCAGACCCCACGCGAAGCAGGTCAGGCAGCTACTCGGTGGCTTGCGGCTGGCCAGCAGGCGGGTATGGACCATCAGGCTGGCGGCAGCGATCGGCCGTCGCGGCGCTTGGGTGTCACCGTTGACATCCCGGCAGCGGCGGCTTTGGGTGACTCGCCGGCCCCGGGCTTGGGGACCTTGTCTGGCTCGGGGATCAGGACGTCGCCGATCTGGCAGCCGAGCACGACGCAGATGACGTCGAGGTCATCGAGTTTGATGCTGGCGGGTTGGCCTGACCACAAGCCGGACATCTTCCCGGCGCTGACCACCAGGCCGTGCTCGGCGAGCATCCGTTGGAGCTCGCTGGCCTTCCAGATACCGCGATGGGCCGCGGCCAGCCGGAGGTTCCACTTCATGGCAGCAGTCCTTCCAGACGTTGTGCGACCCGTTGCTGGCCGGCGATCCAGGCGTCCTCGACGCGGGTGCGGTGGACGTGGATGTACTTCATCGTCGTGGCCACCCAGGAATGGCCGAGGGCCTCCTGGATGGAGATCAAGTCCATTCCGGACAGATAGAGCTGGCTGGCGCAGAAATGCCGCAACACGTGCGGGGGGCGTGTCATTACAAGTGTGTAAGCCACGGATGGACCAAGATCGGTCGGTGTGATCACCACTCGGCCGGGAAGGGAACCATCTGTGAGTCAGGACACCAGTGTCGAGGATTGTGAGGTCGAGGCG
>JBATXM010000110.1:0-2699 GCA_049673305.1 Pseudonocardiaceae bacterium
TGGACCTGACCACGCTCGGCGCGGGCTACGTCCGCGAGCAACACGAACGCTTCCAGCGCATGCAGGAGAACATCCACGGCGGCGAGAAGCCACCCACCGAGCGGGTCATCGACATGCACCGCGAGAAATTCGGTGACGACTACCGCCTCGAAACCGAGGGCCACCACCCGGACCCCCGGCTGCGGCAAAAGGCCAGCGTCCGCTGAGGCGTTGCATTGTGTCTGTCTCGGTGCGAACCGGCCGCGCAGTGCGCGGCCGGTTCGACCGTACGACAAGACGGTGAATAGGCTTGATGCCATGACGCCCGAGGATGAGGAGTTCCTCACCGAGCTGTACCGCAACCTCACCAAGCAGGCTGTGCCACCGACCTCGCCGCTGTACGTGCCGCTGGAGCAGTTGCCCGGCCAGGTGATGGGACCCGACGCGGTGCGATTGCTGTGCCGCACCATCACGATGACGACTCCGGGGGAGGCGTTCTTCCTCACCGGATTGCGCGGTTCGGGCAAGACGGTGCAGCTATTGCGCCTGAAGCAGGACCTGGTGCGGCAGGGGTTTGCGGTGGTCATGTTTAGCGCCGAGGATTACCTGAACATGCACGAGCCACTCAACGTGGTCGACGTGCTGTTCTTCCTGGTAGGCGCGATATCGGACCAAGCCGTTGACTACGGCCTCATCGAGGCGGGTGACTCCGCTACGTCCCGTGGATGGTCCCGGTTGTGGCAGTGGTTAACGGACCTGCCCAGCCGGACTGACCTGACCGGAGCCGAAGTCAGCACCACTCTGCTGGGGACCAAGGCGTCACTGAAAGCGGAACTGCGCCGGGACACCGCCTTCGTCGCCCAGTTGCGGGAGTTTCTCCGCGGCCGGCTCAGCGAACTGGTCGAGCAAGCCAACCAGATCGTTGATGACCTGGTGGCCGAGATGCGCCAGCGCTGGACAGATGGTGAATGGAAAGGTCTGGTCGTTATTGTCGACTCGCTGGATCACAACCGCGCGGTGGACAGCGAGAAGTTCCAGCAGGTGCGCCGGGCATTGGTAAACCTGTTCGACAAGGACTACGACAATCTCCGGCTCGCCCAGTGCCGCACCGTTTTCACGCTGCCGATGTACGTGCCGATCTCCGCCGCCAAGGCGGTGCGCCGGGTCACCAACCTGCGAGTCACCGACCGCGAACGCAAACCCAACACCGACGGCCTCACCGCCGCCCGGACGGTGCTCCTGCGCCGCGCCCCGGGCTGCCAGCTCGACCGGCTGCTCGACGACGACACCGTCGAGCGGCTGGTGCTGGCCTCCGGTGGGCACCTGCGCATCCTGCTCGGGTTGGTGATGGAGGTGGTGACCCAGGCCGAGTCGCTCCCGCTGGACGACGCCACGGTGACGGCCGCGATCCAGCAGGTGCGCAACGGCATGTTGCCGCTGGCTGATGACCAGCGCGGCATGCTGCGCCGAGTCGCGGCCTCCCACGAGCTCCCGTTGGCCTCCCAGGATGACTGGAACGTCGTCGCCACCCTGCTTGACCAGCACTTCGTGCTCGGTTATCAGAACGGGCAGCCCTGGTATGACGTGCACCCGCTGCTGTATGACGAGATCTCCCGTGCCCCAGCACCTGGCTGACCCGGAGTTCCTCACCCCCGAGGGGGAGCGGGCCTGGACCTGGTTGCGCCGCCACCTGGACCGGGCGAACGCCTTCTGGCTCGCCGTCATCCTCACCGACGACCTGACCGCCCAGCGCGTGCTGCGCGAGCGGATGCGGGCGAACCGCCGGCTGCACGCCCACCCGCTCACCATCCTGGCGCCCGCCACGCCTGTGGAGCTGGCGGAGCTGCTCGACGAGCTGGAAGCGCGCGGTGCCGCGCCGCCCGGCTGCACCTGGGTGGCGGCACCCCGGCTGGCCAATGACGAGTGGCTCGCGGCGTGGCGGGTGTTCCTGCTCGCGCTGAACCACCGGCGCGACGTCCTGCGCGCCCGGCTGGGCGGGCTGGTGATCGCGGCTCCCCCTGCGGTGAAGGTGGTGGCCCAGCGAGAGAGCCCGGACCTGTGGTCGGTCCGAGACCTGCTCATCGAGCTGGCCCCTCGACCGATGATCTCCTCCGACCGCATCGCGGAGCCGATCCGTTCTGACGAGCCGCGTCCGGTGTCCGGGGCTGCGGGTCTGCCCTACGAGTCCGACGACGCGGAGCTGGTGCAGGAGGCTCAGGTGCTGCTGGCGATGCCGGTCGCGGAGCTGGCCGGCCCGGCCCGCGAACGCATCTCCCGCGCGGTGCACCGTGCTGTCACGGGGGGTGACGAACAGCTGGCTGCAGTGCTGCTGCTAGCCCAGTCCGACGGGTACCGCGCTGCGGGAGATCCCGCTGGCGCCCTGCACCTCGTGCAACAGGGCCTCACCCTGGACGGCATCGAGTCCCGAACCCGAGAGCGCTTGCTGAACTCTGGTGTGGAGCTGGCCATCAGTGTCTCCGAACTGGAACTGGCCCGGCAGTACGCGGCCGAGTTGGTGGCGCTTACTGGGCGGCGGGCATCACCGGATGACCCCGACGCCCAGCGCGACCTTTCAATCAGCCTCGACCAGCTCGGGCGCGTCACCCACGATCTCGGTGACTCGGCTGCCGCCGCCACTCATTACCAGCAGGCCCTGGACATCCGTCGGCGTCTGGCCGAGCAGCTCGGAACCCCTCAAGCCCAGCGCGACCTCTCGCTCA
>JBATXM010000111.1:0-2943 GCA_049673305.1 Pseudonocardiaceae bacterium
CATCTGCGCAGCTCAGCGCGGTAACTGCTGACTGTCGTGATGCGCTCTAGGGGCTTTCACGAAGATCACTAGATAGGCTGCTGACCAGCAAAAACATCATGGATGGTACTTGGTGGCAGCTACCTTCACGACACCCCAGTATCGGGCGGCGCCGCCGACTCCGACGGCGTTGAAGCTGGAGGCGGCGCTGCGGGAGAGGATGCCTGAGCGGACCCTGCTGGGCATCCTGGCTCGTACCGCGCACTGGCTGGAGTGGTGGCGGCGGTTCTCCCCGGCCTCGGGATCGGACCCGAAGCTGGCCGACTCGTTCTCCCGATACGTGATCACAACTTTTTGTTACGGAACAAATTTGGGGCCGGCGCAGGCCGCACGGCATATCGCCGGGGTCACCGCGCATGAGCTGGGGGCGACATCGCGGCGGCATGTCACGGTGGAGAAGTTGAACAAGGCCATCGCCGATATCGTGAACGCGTTCATCGAGCTGGATCTGATCAAGGCGTGGGGTGACGGGTCGGTGGTGGCCGCCGACGGCACCCAGATCGACACGTTCATCGACAATCTGGTGGCCGAGACCTCGATTCGATATGGGGGCACCGGCGGAATCGCCTACCACTACATCTCCGACACCTACATTGCGCTGTTCTCGAAATTCATTCCGGTCGGGGTGTGGGAGGCCGTGCACATCATTCAGGGCTTGCTCGATCAGCAGTCGAAGGTGAAGCCGACGAAGGTGCACGCCGATACGCAAGGCCAGGCCCTGCCGGTGTATGCGATCGCGCACGTGTTCGGGTTCGACTTGATGCCCCGCATACGGAACTGGAAGGACCTGAACTTCTACCGGCCGACCGAGACCAGTCGCTACCGGCACATCGACGACCTGTTCGGCGAGCCGGGCCGCAACGTCATCGACTGGGAGTTGATCGAGCGGCATTTCGACGACGTGATGCGGGTCGTGCTGTCCATCAAGGAGGGCAAGATCTCCTCGGCGATGCTGCTGCGCCGGTTGTCGACATACTCGCGGCGCAACAACTACTACAAGGCGTTCCGCGAGATCGGCCGCGTTATCCGTACGATCCAGATGCTGCGGTTCTTGTCGGATCCGAAATTGCGGAGGCGGACCACGGCGGCGACCAACAAGGTTGAGTCCTACAACCGGTTCTCCTCGTGGTGCCGGTTCGGTAATCAGGGGGTGATCGCCGACAACGACCCGGACGAGCAGGAGAAGATCGTCAAGTTTTCCACCTTGTTGACGAACGCGGTCATCTTCCATACGACCCTGGACATGATGGGGGTGATCCGGGAGCTGATCGCGGAGGGCTGGCGGATCACCACGGAGGACCTGGCGGTGCTCTCGCCGTATCTGACCGTCCGCATCCAGCGGTTCGGTGTCTACGCCACCGACGAGATCGCCCTGACCCCGGACGCCTACGACGCCCGTCTGGACATCGCCCTGGCCACGGCGGGCTGACGGTCTCCTCACTCTTGCTACGGGGGCGGCCGGGATACGGGTTGTCGCTCGCCAGTTGATCTGAGGCATTGAACCGTCGTTGTCCTGCGGTGCCTCAGATCAAGTGGCCGACGCTCATGGTTCGGTTTGCCGCTTAACCTGAGGCAACCGGGTGTACGGTTGGTGGGCGTCTGTGCTCGGCCATCGCATCGTGTTCCTGCGACGACACACAAAACGCGATCACGATGCCTCGACTCCAGCGACAGCAACCGGCCACTTGCCTCAGACCCGCTGGCAGTGCCTCAGCTCATCCGGCAGAGGACACGGGTCAAACCTGGCCGTCTCGCCGCTCATGGTGAGTGCGCAGGCTAGCCGCAGACTTACCGGATAATAGGCCAGTATCTGGTAGGTTGATCCACATCGAGGGTCGGCGACCAGTCAGAACCGGTCGGCCGGCGGAACGCGACTCCTGCACGTTATCCGGTAGATCGATCCGGGAGGGCCGGACATGGCGGTGACCATGACGAAGCTGAAGACCCGGCGGCGCGGCGCCGGCACGGTCAGCGCGCCAACCGTCCACTCCTCGATCGACGCCTTCCTCAACTCATCGAAGATCAAGGGTAACGCCAACACCCTGCGCGCCTACACAGGTGTGCTCGACCGGGCCGCCGAGGCGATCGGACCGGACCGTGCGCTGGCCGACGTCGCCGACACCGAGGTCGGCGACGCCCTCACCGAGCTGTGGGGCAAGGCGAAGCCGGCGACCTGGAACCGCAACCGCGCCGCGGTCGGCTCCTGGCTGACCTGGTGCGCCACCAAGCAGAACTGGACCGCGCCGACGCTGCCCGCAGCCGTCGAGCGCCAGCGCGAACCCGAGGACACCACCAAAGCCGTCTCGCGCTCCCGGATCGACCGGCTCTGCCGCCGACGGGACGTCCCGCTGCGGGAGAAGACCTTGTGGCGGATGCTCTACGAGTCCGCCAGCCGCGCCAGCGCGGTGCTCGCGCTCAACGTCGAGGATCTGGACCTGCCCAACAAGCAGGCTAAGATCACCGCCAAGGGCGGCCACACGATGTGGATCACCTGGGGCACCGACACCGCGCACCTGCTTCCCCGGCTCATCGCCGGCCGCGAACGCGGCCCGCTGTTCTTGTCCAACCACCGGCCCGGACCGCATCGCCGCGCGACCACCGATCCCCGCGACATCTGCCCGGAGACCCAACGGGTCCGGCTCGGCTATGACCGCGCCCGTATCCTGCTCGGCCACTACGGCGACGAGACCGACCAAAACCGTGGGAGATCAACTGTTCGAGCGCCCGGTGATCTTCCGGCGCCGCTAGGTGCGGATCATCCGTGCACGGAGCGCGCCCCCGAAGGCCTGCGGCGGACCGGATGCCATCAGGCCGCCCAGGTACATCGCTTCACTGTGCACGGGCGGACTACGGCTGCGGGAGCAGTAGTAAAAAGTTGATCTCCCACGGTTTTGGTCGGTCTCC
>JBATXM010000112.1:0-2926 GCA_049673305.1 Pseudonocardiaceae bacterium
TTGATAGAGTAGCGGCAGAACTGAATGGGAGGCCACGCAAGACGCTAAACTGGAAGAAGCCGATCGAGGTCTTCAATGAACTGATCGCGGAACACTGTGTCGCCATAACCGATTGAAACCGCCCCCCCTAGAGAAGCTTAATGGTGCCCATATTATCAGGGCGAGTGATCAAGGTCTCCCTCACGTCGACCACGGGCCGGATGTCCGCAGTGTTCTTGTGCCCCGCGCCGAAACGTCCTAATCTAGACCAGACCGACACCGTTGGTCGCTTGGCGCCTTTTCATAGCCTCTTCGTAGCATAGCGTCGTTTGGGATTTTTGAGAGCCTGCTCACTGGCATTGTCTGTGCAGGGTACGGCGAGGTTTCGGGTGAAGGTGAAGACTTGGTTGGCCTTGTCGCGCAGGCGTGTGGCGAGGTTGTATCCGGGGTGGTTACCCTTTGCCCAGTCGCGGTGCCGGTTGGTGGCGATTCCCCAGTGGACCGCTGTGTCGTAGCGGGTTCGCAGGTGGGCGAGGAGTTGGGGGGCGAGTTGATCGTAGCCTTCGGTCTGGGCGGTGGCGGCCTCATATGGCCGCCGTGACAGACGGCACCGAATCACTGGACGACATCTTCCACAAAGTCCTGCAACCGCGGCGGCCCTAGCCGTCGGATGCGGTGTGGGCGAACACATCCCGGTTTCGGGCCAACGTCATCAACGCGTTGGCTCCATGACAAGCCGCTGATGAGTAATAGCGCTGTCATCGGCAGATGAGTACATTGCGGTGATCACGTGCGCCTAGAACCGACCCGGGGCACGGTCCGGCTGCGGGGCCGCATGGTCCATGAAGGCGCGCCCTGCTCGCCACCCTCGAATCTAGCCGACCAACGACCTCGCCACAGCTCGGCCGACGTGGACGCTGATCACTCACTAGGTGTGTCTTGAGCGAAGAGTCGTGTTATCGGGCTGGTGCCGCCGTTGCGCAGCGGCGGGTCTTCCCGAACGCAGGCATCGATACAGATTCGAGAAATGATCATCTTGCATGATTGGCATACGTTTGCCCCACCCGCTCCGGCTTCCCTGCCATCAATCCGCTCGGCACGGTCTGCGCAGAGGCTCAGTCAGCGGCATGAGCGGACGTTCCACCTAGCGATCCTAATGAGGGTGTGAACGGTTCAATTCCGGCGGTGCGGCGGGTCTGGGCGATCTCTTCGGTGGTCCGGGTTCTCGGGAGCATGCTCCAAGATCGGGACCTAGTCGGCCGCACGAGGAGGGGCGGTGACCGCTGTAGCGATCCAGGGACGTCACCCGCCGGATAGTGCGCAACAAACGACTTGACCAGGTCGGCTACCTGTGGGCATTCTCGCTACTCACCGCCTCACCCGGCGCACGCGCCCACTACGACCGCCGACGCGACCACGGCGACACCTACGCCGCCACCAACCGCAACCTCGCCAACCCTACTTCGGAATCCTGTTCCACGGCCTACAACACCACGAGCACTACAACGAGACCAAGGCCTTCCCACAACACGATCAAGCTGCGACTTGACAGTTAGGACCGCGCGATGTCTTGGACGCTAGCTGATCAGGCACTTGCTCGACATCGACGAGCGCAGCACCTAACGCCCCGACACTGGGCTGGCCTCTATTTACCGGATCGCTATGACCGACTCTGGCGCCTCAGCACTCAGCCGTCTGGGTTGTAACCGCTGACGTCGATGAGCCGGTAGCCCTGCGCGTTCAGTTGGTCGAATGTCTGCTGGTATTGCTCAGCGGTGAGGCCGTGGCGGGCCTGCCAGGGCGGGCCTTGCCGTTGCTCCCAGATGGCGGCATAACGCTGCTGGCCCCCGCTGCCGTACCCGCTCACTCTGACGAGCCGGTAGCCCTGCGCGTTCAGTTGGTCGAATGTCTGCTGGTATTGCTCAGCGGTGAGGCCGTGGCGGGCCTGCCAGGCCGGGCCCGCAGACTGCTCCCAGATGGCGGCATAGCGGTCCTCGCCGCCGCTGGAATAACCGCTGACGTCGATGAGCCGGTAGCCCTGCGCGTTCAGTTGGTCGAATGTCTGCTGGTATTGCTCAGCGGTGAGGCCGTGGCGGGCCTGCCAGGGCGGGCCTTGCCGTTGCTCCCAGATGGCCGCGTAGAGCGACGGTCGCTGTGCCAACTCGGCCCGGACAATCACGGTCTGGCGCCTTGGGTCCGCCATCGCCACACTGAGCCCCGGCACCGCCTCGGGCACGTACGCCATTACGCCCTGCACCGCCGGCATCGCGGCGATCGGCACGAAGTTCATCGAGTCGGGAGTACCACTAGTGGAGTATGCCACCACCCAGCTACAACACACAAGCAGAACGGCGAGCTTCATTTCTGATCCGTCCTTTGATAAATGTCCTTTGTCTAGCTGCGCACTGTAGCAAGCGGGGGTTCTATTTGCAAGCTTTAGCAGCAGTAGGACGTGAAGAAGGCTAGGGCAACGACGGCTTTGCGCGACGCTGGGTAATGTCTCGAGTAGTCCTCAGTAGCGGTCAGATAGAATTTTTATTCTTGAGGCGTGAGAGGTCGCTTTCGGCGGCGCGAATGTCGGAAATGTCGGCGGTCTCAAGGGGTGGGCGCGACACCGGCTTGACCTGGGACCCTCGCGAGGGCTCAACATCGAGCTAACAGCGGGCAGGCCAGGGGCTTCCCGATGCGCGGGCCAGCTTACGAGCCCTCGCCCCAGGTCAAGCCGGTGTCGCGCCCACCGTTTGAACTCAAGCAAACGAGACCCAAACCGAGCCCCCACCGGACCGCTCCGGGGGTCTCCCGACGTGAAGCCGCAGGTCAGCGGTAGCTGTCAAGTCAAATGAGACAGTGGATCTTACTGGGTTGGCTCGTGCTGGGTGGGTTGGTTGATCCATGCCTGCTCGGGCAGGCGTGGTGGTTGGGGTCGGTGGTTGAACCGTTCGGGGTG
>JBATXM010000113.1:0-11951 GCA_049673305.1 Pseudonocardiaceae bacterium
GTCCGTCGCGCTCCAGGCGGACGTAGAGCAGGTGGGTGTCCCAGTCGAGGACCTCACCTCGCTGGTGCAGCCGGGAGAACAGCGCCCCGGGTCCCTCGCCTACGGCATCCACCGCGACCTGTTCGACCTGGCGGTGGAAGGCAATGGGGGTGCCGTCGATGTCGCGCAAGAGGGGAACACCGCCGCCGCGCTCTGATGGTGGGCTCATCGTGGATGTTCTCCTCGAGTGGGGTGCTGCCCCTCGGAGCCTGGTCAAGGACCGGGGGTGGTTGGTGGGATCGACGGCCGCCATGGAGCCGAAGCGGTGGTGAGGCAGGCCGCACCGGCGGCCAGCCGGAGATTCACTCATCTCGGGGGCTCCAGGCGTTGGAGCCCACTCAGCGCACCACTGAGCTACCTGACCCGGCCCTACGTCGTCTACCGCAGCCGCGATGCCACCCGCCGCTAGCACGCCGACCCGGAAAGGTGCGCAAGCATCCATGTCACCTTCCGGCATCACTGGGCACCTGCACTGCGGCGGCACGCGGGGCAGATCTGGTCGGGGTCGGGTGGCTCGCCACGCAGGGCCGTCGCGCCGCGCAACAGCTCGCGAGGGCGAAAACGGATACCGCAGGCGGCGGTCACCGTGCCGTCCGGGTGCAGCAGCGCACCGCGATGGGTGTCCCGGTCACCGATCGAGCGCAGATGCCACGCCATCAGACACCCCGCTCGCAGGCCGGGCAATGGAAGCGCGCCGGGGTGGTGAAGCTCACGGGGAGCACCGGCGCACCGCACAAGGCGACGTAAGGGCCTCCCGCCCGATGGCCCGCGACGAAGGCCTCCTCGGTGACGCGGTGCGCGACACCGGCCGGCCCATCAGCGATCATCACGCTGTATCTCGACGCGGGGGCGGCGGGCGGTCGAGCGCGACGGCCCCGGCCCAAGATCTCTCGAAGTGCGGCAAAACCACGGTAACGGTGTTTGCCTGCCATGGAATCTCGCTCCGGTGAGCACGATGCGGTACGCGGGGGTGCAGGAGTCGGTCGGCCAGCACCAGCGCGACGCAGCGTCACATTGCGATGCAGGTGGTTGCCCGCAGGTTTTGCCTGCGCGATGGTCATGCTCGGTAGCTTCGCCGGCTACACTCTGCGTGATCTAGGGGTTGCCCGTTGCCCTCGCGGTATAGGCAACCAAGGCAACAGCAACGGGAGCGCCTATGGAGCGGCCGAACTTCGGTGGCGAACTGCGCAGGCTCCGGCAGCAGCGCAGCTTGTCCCTGAAGAAGTTCGCGCAGTTGGTGCACTACGACCCCGGTTACCTCTCCAAGATCGAGAATGGCAGCAAGCCGCCGACTGCCACGTTCGCAGCCAGGTGTGATGCGGCACTGGGAACCGGGGGCTCGCTGTCCGCGTTGGTGGCCGCACCGCTGGACCGCAAGCCACCGAGGATCGCCCATGAGATCAAGATGCCCGTCGTGATCGACGGTCGACCCGTGCTACTGCCGATCAGGACCAACGGCAAGCTCAACCTCACCGTAGGCACTGACGAGAACCACGGCGCGGAAGCCGACCTTGCTCAGGCGCTGTCGCACGACCTGCCAGGTTCGTCTGCCGTCATGGTGATCAACAGTGCGGGCATGGCATGGCAGTGGGAACTCCCAGGCGATCGCGCTTTTAGTGGCGCGACTCTTCCGGCGCACCTCGCCGAGGCGTCGTGGTCCACGCACCACACTGCGGTCATCGCCGACCAACGCTTGCGACCCCTAAGGGGATTTATATCATCTGCACCCCGAGGCGTAATTATGGCTTCAATCCCCGGAGAATCTATTTCCTCGCACGTATTGTTGGACGTTGTCGCCGCGCGCAAACAAACTCCCAGTCGCACAGTGACGATCCCGCAAGCGTTTAAGACTGACGATCTCACCCTTGGAATCCTGTGGGCACTGTCCAATCTGGACGAAGCGTTATTGAACGACGACGGCACTCTCGCTCAGGCACGGCAACGCGTTCGCAGCCCTGCCGAGCTGGAATACTCAGCGATCCCGAGCAACGAACTCGCCGAGCTATCGGCCGTCTCTCAGATGTGGCTTGGCTCGGAGTCGTGCGCACGCTTCATCATCAGCAACACCCGAGATTTTTCCAATCAGCCAGTCTTCTGGACCAGAGAACAACGCGGAGAGGAAGCGTCCGCGTGGCTATTCTTCCAGCATAAACTTGACTACCTGCGGGCGACTAGTCGAAGATTCACCGACACCTCGGAATTCGCCAGTCGAACCTTCTGCGTCCCGGAGCATGCGGTTCTCGACTCACCGCCCAGCGAACGCGTCTTACTTCTACTTTCCGCAGCGCTGATGGAATCGCTTGGAATTCGCACGCAGTTCTGTTCGGACCCAGCGTTGTCCCAAATGGACGGTTTCGCTCTCGCGCCCGGTTCAGAAGCCGTAATCGGGAACTGGGTACGCATGGACGGACGTTGGCACGTCGATAAAACTCGGTCCGCCTCCGTGATACAGACATTCGGCGACGTCATCAGACACGCTGGGGCGCATGGACTCAGTGACGCGGCCAACCCAGCCGCTCGACTGGCCGCGCTCGCCAACTACCTCGGTATCAGCTGGGCCTGGCTGACGAGCCGCTGCAGCGCACTAGCCGACTACACGTGCCGGGACTTCGCGCAACCCCGAAGCCGGCTGCTCTCGACCGATGGCGTCGACGCGGCCTGCCGGTACGTTGCCTCCCTGCGTCACGAGCCGACATCCGGCGGCTAGGGTCGAGCGGGTGACAGACAACCCGGCGCCGAGGACCATCTCGGTCTTTTCTCTCGGCGGCACCATTGCCATGACCAGCTCGGCAGACACAAGCGCAGGTGTGGTACCTACCCTCGACGCCGCCGCCCTGCTAGCAGCAGTACCAGGACTGTCCGAGCTGGACCTAAAGATCACCGCGAAAAGTTTCCGAGGTTTGCCCGGCGCCTTGTTGAGCTTTGACGATCTTTCCCAGCTCGTGGCCGCCGTGCGGGACGAACTCGACGCCGGTGCGGACGGGGTCGTGATCACGCAGGGCACTGACACAATCGAGGAGACTGCGTACTTCCTCGACCTGACCGTCGATCGAGCCGGACCGGTTGTGGTCACCGGCGCCATGCGCAACCCCACGATTGCCGGCGCGGACGGACCGGAAAATCTGCTGGCCGCCGTCCAAGCCGCTGCCAGCACGCACCTGACCGGGGTGGGGTGTGTGGTCGTGATGGCTGACGAGATCCATGCCGCCAAGCATGTGCACAAGGTAAACAGCACGAGCCTTGGCGCGTTCGCGTCACCGGACACCGGTCCGATTGGTCGGGTGGTGGAAGGAGGCCCGCATCTGTTGGCACGGCCGATATCCGCGCCAACTTACCCCATATCCACGCGGGGAGTTCGAATCGGCCTGATCACCGCCTGCCTCGGTGACGACGCTGAGCTACTGCATCGCCTGCACAGCGGTTTCGACGGCCTTGTCATCGCCGGCTTCGGAGCCGGACACGTGCCTGCGGCGTTCGTCGACCCGCTCACTGAGCTTGTCTCCCGAATGCCGGTTGTACTCGCGTCGCGAACCGGTTCCGGCCCGGTCCTGCGCAGTACTTACGGTTTCCCCGGCTCCGAGCGTGATCTTCAGAATCGAGGACTGATCAACTCCGGGTTCCTCGGTCCGTTCAAAGCGAGGGTCTTGCTGCACGTGCTGGTCGCCGCCGACACGGATCACCACGAGATCGTGACGGCCTTCGGCGCGGCTAGTGGGCAAGTCGCCATGCCAGGCTGAGTACGTGCGCAGCCATGAACTGACAACCGGCCGAACCTTCGGCATCGCCTTCGATCACGACGACGACTTCTTCGACACGCTCACCGCGTTCTGCACCGCCAACAACGTCCGCCAGGGCTACATCCCGATGTTCATCGCCGGGTTCGCCGAAGCCGAGATCGTCGGCACCTGCGAGAAACTCACCGACCCCGGTGCCCCCGTCTGGTCCAAGGTCCACCTCACCAACGTCGAAGCCCTCGGTTGTGGCACCCTCGGGCATGACCCCGAGACCGACCGCGTGCTGCCGCACATTCACACCAGCCTCGGCCTCAAAGAACGCTGCGCCCTCGGCTATACCAGCCATCTCCTCTCCGCCCGAGTACAATTTCTCGTTGAGATGCTGCTCGTCGAGATCACCACGCCCACCATGCTCCGCACTCAGGAACCAACATTGTACGACGTGCCCCTGCTCAGGTTCACCTAAGGCTGGCCTGTTCACATACACCCGCCCCACTCCGCTAGCGGTGCCGACTAGAGTATCTAGTCCCCCTAAGGTTGCGGATGTCACGAGGTGGATCACACCGGTGTGCACGTCGAGCATGTCCAGGGTGCGGTCCATACCGCGGTGTGCGGATCCTCGGGTCCGAGGCGTCCTTAGCCTGGGCGAGTTCGACTGACCAACACACCGTAAGGGCCCCGCTCACGGGTAACGAGCGGGGCCCTTCGGCATCTACTGGGCGATCTCCTGCGCGGCGTTGCGGTTTCCCGAGACACCAAGGACCGAAGTCCTCAACAAATTCCTTGTCGAGGCTGGTTGAAGCTGGTGGTGCGTTCACTACTTGACACCGAGGATAGTTTGTCGTCAGTCGAATCGTCAGCGGCGGGCGGTCAGCCGGTGCGGGTGGATAGGTAGTCGGTGACGGAGGCTAGGGCGTCGCGGGCTGGGCCGGGGGGGAGCACCGCTAGCTCGGCGCGAGCCGAGTCGGTGTAGGAACGCAAGGCCTGTACCGCACGGCCCAGACCAGGCGAGCCACGCAGCAGATGCAACGCCTCAGCGATCAAGCAGTCATCGGTGATCGGGCCAGCCAGCAGCACGCGGAGCCGGTCGAAACCTGGTTCGGCCAGCGCGTAGAGCATCGGCAGGGTGCGGACCCCCTCGCGCAGGTCGGTCCCCGGCGTCTTGCCGGACTGGGCCGCTGGCGAGGCGATGTCGATGATGTCATCGGAGATCTGGAACGCGGTGCCGATCTTCTCGCCGAACCGGCGCAGCGCGTCGATGCGCTCCTGCGGGGCACCGGAGAACATCGCGCCGTAGCGGCCCGAGGTGGCGATCAACGAACCGGTCTTCTCCGCCACCACCGCCAGGTAGTGCGCCACCGGGTCAGTGCCCTCACCGGGACCGAGGGTCTCGCGCATCTGGCCGGTGACCAGTTCGGCGAAGGTGCAGGAGATGATCCGCACCGCTTCTGGCCCGAGGTCGGCGACCAGACGGGAAGCGTGCGCGAAGAGGAAGTCACCGGTGAGGATTGCGACGGTGTTGTCCCAGCGGGCGTTGGCGCTCACCGCTCCCCGGCGCATGGTGGCCTCGTCCATCACATCGTCGTGGTAGAGCGTGGCGAGATGCACCAGCTCCACCACAGCGGCGGCGCGCACCACGTCGGCCATCCGCCCGCCCTGCTCCAACCCTTCGGGCCCGAACTGGCCGGCGAGCAGGGTGAACAGCGGCCGGAATCGCTTGCCACCAGCGTCGATCAAATGCAGCGAGGACTTAGTGAGGAAGGGGAGTTCGCTTTGCACCTCCCGGTGCAACAGCTCCTCCACCTGCGTCAAGCCCCGCGCCAAGGTAGCGCGCAGCTGCGGGTCGGCCAGCTCCACGCCAGCGACCTGCTCGGATGTCGACCTGCTCATCACCAGCTCAGGAGGCGAACGCGCCGAGCGCGGCCCAGTTCAAGGCGAAGGTGGGGAGCACCCCGAGCAGCAAGGTGACCACCACGCCGAGCGTGATCGCGGCCGTGGTGAACGCCCCGGGCACACTCACCGTCGGACCGTCAGCGGCGGGTTCGCTGAAGTACATCAGCACGACCACCCGCAGGTAGAAGAACGCGGCCACCGCGCTGGCCACCAGCGCCACCACCACCAACGGTGCCATCCCATCCGCTAGAGCGGCGCTGAACACCGCGAACTTTCCGGTGAAACCACTGGTCAGGGGGATGCCAGCGAGCGCAAAGAGTAGGAAGGCGAACACCGCCGCGGTCAACGGTGAGCGCTTGGCCAGCCCGGCCCACTGGGACAGATGGGTGGCCTCACCGTCAGCGTTGCGCACAAGGGTGACCACCCCGAACGCCGCCAGCGTGGTGAAGCCGTAGGCAAGCAGGTAGAACATCGTGCCGGACAGGCCCTGGGCGGTCAGCGCGATCGCCCCGACCAGCAGGAACCCGGCGTGTGCCACCGACGAGTAGGCGATCATGCGTTTGACGTCGGTCTGGGTCAGGCCGAGCACCGCACCGATCATCATCGACACGATCGCAACTCCCCACAACAAGCCGCGCCACTCCCAGCGGGTGCCCTCAAACGCCACCGTCAGCACCCGCAGAATGGCCCCGAAAGCCGCCACCTTGGTGCAGGCCGCCATGAATGCCGTCACCGGCGTCGGAGCACCCTGGTAGACATCCGGGGTCCAGGTGTGGAAGGGCCCTATCGAGCCCTTGAACAGCAGCCCGATCACCAGCAGCGCCAGGCCACCGAACATCAACGTGTCCGACCGGTCGGTGCCCACCGATGCCGCAGCGATCCGGGACAGCGTGACCGAGCCCGCGTAGCCATACAGCAGCGCGACCCCGTAGAGGAAAAACGCCGACGAGAACGCTCCCAAGAGGAAATACTTCAGCGACGCCTCCTGGGACAGCAGCCGGCGCCGCCGGGCCATCCCGCACATCAGATACAGCGGCAGGCTGAGCACCTCCAGCGCGACGAACATGGTGAGCAGGTCATTGGCGGCGAGGAAGACCATCATCCCACCCAGGGAGAACAAGAACAGGGGGAAGACCTCGGTCTGCATCACAGTCTCGGTGGTGCTCACGGTGTCGGTCGTGGAGCCCGCTGTCCCGATTGTTGGGCCCCCAGCCTGAGCGCGGTCCCGCGAGGTGCCTGGGCGCACTGCGGCGTCAGCGGTGAAAGCGCCTCCGGGCTCCACCGACCGATCCGCGATGAGCAGCACCGCCGCCAAGCCCAAGGACAGCAGCGTCCCCCATAAGAACAATGCGGGGCCATCGACGGCCACCGTCCCAGCCAGCGTCACCACGGTGCGCGCGTCACGAGAAAACGAGTACAGGTGCACGCCCAGCGCCGCACCCGCCGCTCCCAGGGTGAGCAGCGTCAGCGCGACCTGGACCGACCACCGTGCGGAGCGGACCACGAACGCCTCCACCAGCACGGAGAGACACCCAGCCCCGAGCACCACCAGGACTGGAGCGATTGCCCCGTAGTCGACCGAGGGCGCGTGCACATGCGGCACTTGCGCGAGAAATGCCACCAAAAATTCAGCGCCGAGCACCTCAGCTGCCTCCCTGCCCGTGCACCGGGTCGGAGAAGCCGACCTCGGTAAGCGTGGCCCCAACCGATGGGGTGATCACAGTCAACACCGGCTGCGGGTAGAGCCCCAACAGCAGGATGAGGGCCACCAGCGGCGCCAGCACGGCGACCTCGCGAAGTGACAGGTCGGGGAACCGGGCGCGCTGACGCTGCGGCGCCGTCGCGGTGCCCGGTCCGTCCAGCGCTCCTCCCAGCACAGCCACGCCCCGCACGGGACCTTGCATGACGCGTTGGTAGAACCACAGCACATACAGCGCGGCCAAAATCATTCCCGTGGTGGCCAGGATCGTGTAGACGGGTGCCCGGGGGTAGGAGCCGACGAGGACCATGAACTCGGAGACGAACGAGTTGGTGCCAGGCAGCGCCAGCGAGGACAGCCCAGCGAGCAGCGTCGTCCCCGCCAGCACCGGAGCCAGCGCCGACACACCGCCGTAGTCGCTGATCAACCGGGAGCCACCGCGGGCCATCAGCATGCCGACCACGATGAACAGCATCCCGGTGGAGATGCCGTGATTGACCATGTAGAGCACCGCGCCGGCCTGCGCCTGGGTGGAGAAGGCGAAGACCCCGAGTGCGATGAAGCCGAAGTGCGCCACCGAGGTGTACGACACGAACCGCTTCATGTCCGACTGACCGACGGCGAGCAGGGCGCCGTACAGAACTCCGACGACGGCGAGCACCAACACCAGCGGGGCCAGCACGCGCGACGCACTGGGAAACAATGGCATGCAGTAGCGCAGGAAACCATAGATGCCGACCTTGTCCATCACACCGACCAGCAGTACGCCGACGCCCACGGGGGCCTCCGCACCGGCGTCGGGCAGCCAGGTGTGAAATGGCACCAGCGGCGCCTTGATCGCGAAAGCGACGAAGAATCCGAGGAACAGCCAGATCTGGACGCTCTGCGGGACGCTGCCGGCAAGACGCACCAGGGTTGCCCAGTCAAAGGTGCCCTGGCCCAGCCGGTTGGCGCTCACCACGAACAGGCCGATCACGCTGGCCAGCATGACCAGCCCACCGAGCAGCGAGTACAGGAAGAACTTCACTGCCGCGTACTGCCGTCGCGGGCCGCCGAAGCGGCCGATCAGGAAGTACATCGGCACCAGCATGACCTCGAAGAACAGGTAGAACAGGAACACATCGGTGGCGGCGAAGACGCCGAGGAGCAACGACTCCAGGGTCAGCAGCAGGGCGTAGAAGCCGGCTGGAGTGCGGCCCTCGGGCAGCCGCTCCGCCCAGGAGAAACCCATCACGATCGGCACCAGCACGCTGACCAGCGCGATCATCACCAGCGCGATGCCGTCTACGCCCAACGCGAAGCGGGTCCCGAAAGCCGGGATCCACGGGGTGGACAGGGTCAGCTGGATTCGCCCGCCGCCCGGATGGTAGGTCACCCAGGCCAGAGCGGCCAGCACCAGCTCCCCCAGCGCGAACACCAGCCCGGTGGCCTTGGCCGCAGTCGGCGCCGAACGCATCAAGGCGAGCAGCGCGGCGCCCACCAGCGGCAGCAGCAGCATCGCCAGCAACAGGACACCACCCGCCGAGGCCTCGCTCATGAGTAGCTCACCGCCAGCAGCAAGGCGATCACCACGATGGAACCGCCGAGCATGCCCAGCGCGTAGCTTCGGACAAAGCCAGTCTGTAGCCGGCGAAGCCGGCCTGAGGTACCGCCCAGCAGCGCCGCGGTGCCATTGACCACCCCATCGACACCCTTGTTGTCCACGAACACCAACGCCCGGGTGAGCCAGGTACCAGGACGGGCGACGAGCACCTCGTTGATCGCGTTGGCGTAGAGATCGGCTCTGGCGGCGGCCACCGGCAGCGACACCCGCGCGGGCCGGCCCACCGGCACCGGGTTGCGGCCGATGACCAGCCAGGCAACCAGCACGCCCACCGCGGAGACCAGCAGAGTGAACACGGAGACCAACACGGCTGGGAACGGAGCGGCCACCGCCCGCAACGGGCCCACTGAAGGCTCCAACCAGCGCTCCAAGCGCCCTCCCGAGGCCAGAAAGTAGCCGGCGACCAGGGAGCCGAGCGCCAGCGGCAGCATCGGCACCCACATCACCGGCGGGGACTCGTGCGGGTGGTATTCCTGGCCCTGCGCGGTGCGCAGGCTCCGCCAGCGTTCCTCGCCGAAGAACGTCATGAGCATCAGGCGGGTCATGTAGAAGGCGGTGAGCCCAGCGGCCAGCATCGCGATGCCCCCGAAGACCCAGCCCCGCCAACCGCCCGCGCCAAACGCCGCCTCGATGATCGCGTCCTTGGAGTAGTAGCCGGACAGGAATGGGAACCCGATAATCGCCAGATAACCGCAGGTGAAGATGCCGAAGGTGATCGGCAGGTGCCGCGCGAGCCCGCCCATCCGGCGCATGTCGATCTCGTCATGCATCCCGTGCATCACCGAGCCCGCGCCCAGGAACAGCCCGGCCTTGAAGAAGCCGTGGGTGAGCAGGTGCACGATGCCCAGCGCGTAACCGGCCGGACCCAACCCGACAGCGAGGATCATGTACCCGATCTGGCTGACCGTGGAGTAGGCCAGCACCTTCTTGATGTCGTCGTAGGCGCAACCGATGACCGACCCGATCAGCAGGGTGATCACCCCCACCGCCGCGACGGCCAGCCGTCCGGTAGGGCTGAGGTCATACAGCGGGTTGCACCGGGCGATCAGGTACACCCCGGCGGTCACCATCGTCGCGGCGTGGATCAAGGCTGAGACCGGGGTCGGGCCCTCCATCGCGTCGGGCAACCAGGCCTGCAGCGGGAACTGACCGGACTTGCCGCAGGCCCCCAGCAACAGCAACAGGGTGATCGCCAACAGGGTCGGCGCGCCGATCTGCCCGGCGCGGGCGAACACCTCGGAGAACTGCACGGTGCCCAGCGAGCGCCAGATCAGGAAGATCGCTAGGGCCAGGCCGACGTCGCCGACCCGGTTCATCAGGAAGGCCTTCTTCGCCGCCGTCGCCGCGCTCGGGCGATCCTGGTACCAGCCAATGAGCAGGTAGGAGGCCAGACCCACGCCTTCCCAACCGAGGTAGAGGGTGACGAAGTTGTTGCTCAGCACCAGCACGAGCATCGCCGCGACGAACAGGTTGAAGTACCCGAAGAACCGGCGCCGCCCAGGGTCGTGCGCCATGTAGCCGATCGCATAGAGGTGGATCAGGCCGCCGACGCCCGTGATGAGCAACAGGAAGGTCAGCGACAGCGGATCGAGCCGCAAACCGTAGTTGACGTGCAGCGAGTTGACCGCGAACCAGGTGCCCAACCCCAGCTCCCGGGACCGCTGCGCCGCATCGAAGCCCAGCGTCTGGGAGAACAGCGCCACTCCGTAGCCGAAAGCCGCGAGCACCGTCGCGCAGCCCACCAGGTGCCCCCAGGCGTTGGTGCGGCGGCCACCGACCAGCAGCACCAACGCGCCAAAAGCCGGCAACGCAACGATCAGCCAGGCATAGTGCGCGATGCCCACGGCCGTGCCCACCAGGGGCAAGACCTCGGTCATGCCGGGTACTCCGTTCGTCGGTATGAGCAAGCAGATCTGGTAGCACTCCAGCGCACCGAGGCAGCATCAGCTACCACGTCGTCAACCCTGCGCCCAGTTTAGGGGGGTGGCCTTGGCAGACCACCACCCCCTCGTCGCGCCCGGTAAGCAACGCCGGTCCGATGGCGGAGTTGGCCCAGCATCGGACGGCCTAGGCCGCTGGGGGATCTGTTCGCTACGCTTCTGAGCATGGATGCCGAGGGCCTGCCGGTTGAGGATCCGGTCGCCTTGGCGCGGGCGATCGACCGGGTGGCTCGCGGTGAGGTCGTGCACCTAGTGCGGGACGGCCGACCGGTTGCTGATCTGGTGCCCGCCGGTGCGGACTCACGCGTGGCCCAGGCTCAGCACGCCGCGCGGGCAATCACTCAACGGATGGCTGACCGGTTTGGGGCGCCTACTCTGGCACATTACCGGCGGGTGTATGAGTCCTGCGGTCAACCGTGGCCGGGCGACGAGGAGATCCGTCGCCGGTTCCCCGTGGCGGATGCCTCCTGACCGAGCAGTCACCATCGCTGCTGGTCGGTGGGCGGATCCTTGATGCTGGGGCGGTCGCGTCCTGGACGACCGGCGAGTTAGCGATCCAGTCCTGGTTGGCGGTCGCACCCAGCCTGGGATTGACGTTTCTGCTGCCAGAGCTGGCCGTCACCGAAGCGCGAACCCTGCGACCCCACGCTGATGCCATGGTCGAGGAACTGGTGACCCATCCGCACGTCGTGCTCAGCCGGATGAGCTCGGCTGACGCCGCAGGCGTTGAGGAGCTGCTCGCCGCCAGCCGAACCTTCGACGTGATGGCGGGATGGGTGGTCTACCTGTGCCGGCAGCGCGGGCTGGCCAGCACTCACCACCGACCCAGCCCGGCTCCGCCGGCCTGATCCGACGGGTCCGAGAGACCTGCTCAGTTTTTGCTGGTCAGCGGTTATTTAATGATCTTCATGAAGTCCTTAGCCCTGACTTTTCATCCCGGACACGCAGCTGATCGGCGCGTCGACCGTAAAAGGTGCTCCTGACCTGGGAGGATAAGAGTGCTGAAGCCCTTGTCCGTGCCAGGTTGAGGAGCACCTTGAGAG
>JBATXM010000114.1:0-25391 GCA_049673305.1 Pseudonocardiaceae bacterium
GACAATCGCTAACTTCAAGACCTGGAGAATCATGCACACCGACTACCGTCGCCCCATTGCAACATTCGCGACAACCATCTCAACCGTAATCGGCCTACATTTCTACACGACCGGCTGAATAACCCTCAATGTCGAGCGGGAGCCGGGGGATGGCCTGGCTGCCTTTGGGCAGCTGAGTCAGATGACCGGATGGGTCGCGCTTGATGGTAACCGCCATGCAGCTGCCCGCCGCTATTTCACGACTACGGTCTATGTTGGCTACGAGGCAGAACGGCCAGCGCTCGCCGCCAGCTCCCTGGCCTATCTGAGCCTCCAGGAAACCTATCGAGGGCACCTTAAGTCGGCCCTGTCGTTGGCGCAGACGGCGTCTGCCGTCAGCAACGGCGGCGTGACACCATTGACAAAGATCATGCTTGCCGCCCGTCTTGCCCGCGCGCACGCTGGCCTGCACCACGCTGACGAGTGCTTGCGCGTCCTTGATGAGATGCGCACAGCATTCGGCAGCGCTAGACAACGAGAAGAGCCGCTGTGGATCTCGTATGTAGACGACATCGAGGTTGCGGCTCAAGAGGGTGCTTGTTACCTCGAGCTCCACATGACCACCGAAGCGTGTGCGGCACTGACGAGAGCCCTCGATCTCTTGGTGCAGAAGGCTCCACATCGTGTTCGTGATCGGGTGCACTATCTGGTACGGCTGGCTCGGTGTCACCTGCTGCAACGCGAAGTCGAACGAGCCTGTGACGTAGCCACAGAGGCCGCTGCGCTCAGCGACGCGATTGGCTCTGCCCGCGTGGTCGAACGCCTCGGAGAGTTCCACATCGCACTAGATCCGTTCGCCGCCAGCAAGTCTGCCCGCGACTTCCGTGAGTTCTACGCTGGTGCCGTTGTGAAGAACTCCTCAGCGAACTAACAACTGCTTCCAGTTCCGATCTCCAGCCCCCGACAGTCGCCGACTGCCTTTAGTCTAGTTGTGCCGCATTCCTTTAACTGGGTCACAATACTGTAATCGTGACGACATGTGCGAAAGCCACTTCGGGTCGGACGAGAACCGGGTGGCAGCACCGCCACTCATGTCAGCCTAGACCTTATTGTAGTAAATACAAGACGCGTATCGGCGGTTATTGCCGCCGAGGCTCAGTCGACGAGAAAAATTTTTTCAAGCTCACCATCACGATCTCCTGCAGTGCTTCGACAGTATCTCGAGAGATGTTCACACTTAGGCGGGTTGGTTTTAGGGTAGGAACGACACTGTCATCATCTCGACCAGAGACCCGGCTGGTGCTCGTCACCTCCATCTGGTCCTCGTCCGTGCTGGTGACACGCTGACCGCCGCTCATGCCCCTAATCCTGCTCATGCTCCCAATTAGTGACTGCGTGAGGCGTCCCCCGGCGGGAGGTGACCAGCCCGGTGAGCGACAGCGTCGACGTGCGGAGGCATGTACGCTCCGCTTCCACGGCCTGCGGCGCTCAGCCTGGTGCCCGGAACTGTCAGTGCGTGGCGTGGCTGGCCTCGGGGAAACGGATCATCTGCGAGGACGAGGTTCCGGTTGAGGGACTAACAGCTATTTCGCCCGTGAGAAAGATCGTTAGTTACTGTAACTAGCTATGAGAGTGCCACTGAGCAGAGTGCCCGGATGACCGCTTCGGTATCTGTCAGGTCGGGAAGGACGATGTCGGCTTGCGCCGCCATGAGATCTTCCATCGTGCTGCTGCCGGTCGCTACGCCGATCGCAGGGACACCAACTTCGCGAGCAGCTGACACGTCAAACGGCGTATCTCCGATAACCACAACCCGGTCCGCATCGAAAATTCGCCCGTATTTGTGTTCTGCGCGTTGCCATACCTGGAGAATGAGCGGCGGGCGGGTATCGCCATCTGAACCATAACCGCCAACCTCGAAGTATATATATTCTGAAAGGTCGAACACCTCCAGTTTTGCTACTGCAATCGGCTTGATGTTGCCTGTTGCAACGGTCTGCACCACGTTATGCTCCATCAAGGCCATAAGCGCATCCTTGGCGCCAGGCAGCCGATGCCCGATCGTGCGCATGCGCTCACGCAGCTGGTCACCAGCTTTGGTAAGCGCCATGCAAAAATCATCAAATTTACTCCCAGGGTTCGCAACACCATGCAGGGTCAGGGTGTCAGCGAAGATCGCCTGCTCAGTGCGGCCCGTCATGTCGGCCAGCTCACGCGGCGGGTAACCGATAATCTCCTCAAGTGCCCTCTCGTAGATCTCGTGACTGACCTGTCCAATTGTGACGAGTGTGTGGTCTATATCCCAGAGGGCGAGAGTGGGCTGAGGTGGGCTTGCTGTCACGTGCGTTATGATCTCACACGTTAGTATCGCAGCTCAGACGCTAAATCACGAGTGATCGACGCCTGTGAGACTCACCTGGAGTCGATCAGCGCTACAAGAGGGTGCCATGCAGACCTGCCGGCCCGGGTAGCGACGTCCTCTCCGGCCGGTACCAATGTGGGACTATATTGGTCCCATGGCGGAACTCCACGTGCGCAACCTTCCTCCGGAAGTCCACCTGTGGCTGCGGCAGCGGGCGGAAGCGCAGGGGCGGTCAATGTCTGCCGAAGCTGTCGCGATTCTGCGGGCTGTGCTGCAGGGTGCGCAGTCCGGAGTCGGACGCAGCCAGGCAGTCGACCGACTGCGAGCGATTCGACAACGAGCGCATCTCGGTGCGGATGCCCGTCTGGCCGAGGAACTGGTCCGTGAGGACCGGGAGCGATCCGGGTGAGCCGGTCACTGGTTGTTGACGCCTCGGTAGCGTTGAAGTGGGTGGTTACCGAACCCGGCAGCGAGGAGGCGGCCGCGTTGCTTGACGAGATGGCCGTCGGCGTGGTGGCGCTGTTGGCACCGGAGCACCTCGTCGGTGAGGTGGCCAACGGGCTGCGAAAGAGAGTCGCTCAGAACGTCCTGACCCTCGAGGACGCCTGTGACGCACTTGATGCGATCGGGCATCTTGAACTGACCTTCGTCGGTGGGGCGGGGCGGTGGTTCCGATGCCTGCCGGCCGCCCTCGAATGGGGAATCACGGCCTACGACGCGCTGTACGTGCTGCTAGCGAGGGACTTCGACGCCGTGAGTTGCCGGTCGAGGCTTTGCCGGGTGGTGCTGACTCGATGTGGAGCGACGGTAGCACGACAGTACGGCGGCGCCACGAAAATGGCAGTGGCTCCGTCAACCGGGAAGCGGCCCGAGTTGTTCGGCGCCCCAGTCGGCGGGGTCGACGTCGCGTACATGCTGGGTGAGTTCCCAGCGCTGACCTTCCGGGTCGGCGACGACGGCTTGACGCAAGCCCCAGGGTTGGTCGGTGGGTTCGTCGAGGACGCTGCCGCCACCGTTGGGGACGGTGAACCGGATCGCCTCAGGGAAGTCCAGGATCTCGGCAAGCCACCGGGTCGCGGCTGCGGGGTCGCGGTAGAGCACGTAGGGCACCGCGGCCGGGTATCCCCGCTTGGAGTCGTACACCGATGCCTCCTTGGTCAGTCGGGGTGACCGACGATGTTAACGACGTTGCCGTGGGGGTCACGGACAAAGAACCTCCGCACCCCCCATGCCTCGTCGGTCAGCGGGTGAACGATCTCGTAGCCGAGGTGTTGGGCCCGGGTGTATGCGGCGTCGACGTCGCCTACGTCCACTGAGATCATCGAGTCCTCGGCAGCGGTGGCGTCTCCGCCGACAATGCTTACCTGAGCGGCCCGGTTGTCGGGGGATCGAAAGCTTGCGATCCAGCCGAGGTCGAAGACCTTTTCCATTCCGAGGAACTCCTCGTAGAACTCGTGTCCGACCTGGGCATCGGTCACGTTGAGGTTTGGCACGATTCGATGGATCACCATGGCTCTACTTTTCCGTATCTTCGAGTCGTTGTCAGGGTGGGCAGCGAAAGGCCCATTTTATGTTCGGCGTGACCTACCACCGCGAGACGGCGGAAGTGATTCCTGTCAGCGGGTGTCGAGTACGAGGTAACCCTCCGCCAGCCGGCCTGCCGGTAGGCCGGCGGCCTCGGCCTGGAGGGAGCCCCAGGCGCGCATCCATTCCTCCAGGGTCGTCATGTGCGCGGTCTGGCTGGCGTGCGCGCGCAGGGCAGCGATCTTGCGGTCGAAGGTGTCGGTGATGTCGACGTAGTGGTCAGCCCGGTCCTGAGCACTCATCACCCAGACTTCGGGCACGATGTGTGCTTCCAGGCCCTCTTCGGTGAGCAATTCGGGATGCGCGAACGGGTTGCGGGCGTCGGGGTAGATCGCGCACAGCGCGGCTTCCCCGGCAGCTTGGTGGTCGGGGTGGCTGACGTGGATCTGTCGCAGGTCGCGCTGCGGGGAGGGAATCAGCATCCGGTCCGGACGGGCCCGGCGGATGACCCGGGTGATGTCGCGCCGCAGTTCGACGCTCACCATGAGCTGGCCATCGGGATACCCAAGGAACTCGACGTCGGTGACGCCCAGGATGGCGGCTGCCTTGCGCTGCTCGTCCTGCCGGATCACGCCGATCTCCGAGCGGGGCACTTCCGGGTCGCGACCACCGGCGTCACCATCGGTCACGATGCAGTAGGACACCTCAAGGCCTGCCTCGGTCCAGGTGGCGATCGTGCCGGCGGATCCGAAGTCCACGTCGTCTGGATGCGCCGCGACCACCAGGATTCGGTGCACCGGCTGCTGCCCGTCTGCCACAGCGCTCTCCTCAGGTCAGCTCATGTCAGTGGCACAAGCCGGGCCTCACGCTACAGGGCGGGAAGCGGTTCGTCTTTCCACAGACTGTGGAGCTGGGAGGCGTACTCGTTGAGGTCATAGGACGAGCAGCCGGCTCCGCCGTATCCGATGTAGTTGCCGTGAGCGTCGCGCCGCCCGCCGTTCATCACGGTGTCAATGCCGTGATGCGCAATCATGCTGCGGATTCCGGCGGTGATGTTGGCCACCGGGTCGGTGATCGAGTTACCGGCCAGGCTGGGCAGCACGCAGGCCCGGAAGGTGCTGGGGATGGTCTGCATGAGGCCCTGCGAGGGAGTGCCCGCCGCAGCGTTGCTGTCCCAGGTGTTGATCGCGCTGGGGTTGCCGCCAGATTCGTGCATGATGATCGTTTTGACGCCGGTCGCGAGGGCCTGCGGCAAGCCCATCAAACCGAGCGCTTTGGCGATCCAGCCGTCGAGGCTGTGGTTGTTGCCGGCTTGGTAAGGATGCCCGAGCCGGTTAAGGAGGACGGCCTCCTGGTAAGCCGTTGCCCGGTCCGCCCGTTCGACGGCGCGGCGCAGCGCGAACACTCCAGTTGCGTTATCACGGGCGAAATCGAGTTGCAGAACCTCGGGTTCCAGAGATGGGCCGGTCACTGCGGCCGGTGTGACCTCGGCGACCTGCTCAGCTGCCACCGCTGTCGTGGCCTGCATCGTATGGCCGGCTACGGCCAGGGCTCCAGCGGCGACAGCCGCGCTCACGGCCCGACCGCGCAGCGCCGGACCTGGCCGGGGTATGCGGTGCGCACCGCGAGGCTTGCGGTCGGGTGTGGGTGGGGCAACGACAGGGGGATGCGGCTGACGACCGCGGGAGCAGCGGTGACGCGCCAACTGTTTAAGTCCCTTCCGCACCGGGTATCTGGTGCACGGGACGGGATCGCAGTCGTCCCGCTACGAGGTACCAGGACGACACCTGCACGCAACCAGATCGTGATCTGTGACCGACGGAATGTAACGGTAGGGCTACGGCCGTCGCAAACCTCGTACCTGCGCTGGTGTGTCGCGTGCGCCCGATGCGGGAACCGACGCGCCGAGCGGTCACCAACCGACTCGCCGGGCGGCCGTGGCGCCGAGCCACCTATCGACGAGCGGCGGATGTTGCCCCAGCCGCAGCCCCGGTGCCGCCTCGGTTACCAGATTGTGACGCGTTGATCGGGGGGGCGGAACAGCTTGTCGCCTTGCTTGACGTTGAAGGCCGTGTAGTACTCGGGCAGGTTGCTGACGACGCCGTTGGCGCGGAACTCATTGGGGCTGTGCGGATCGCTCAACAGCTGCTCGCGCAGCGCCTTGTCCCGGGTCTTGCCGCGCCACACCTGGGCCCAACCCAGGAAGAAACGCTGTTCACCGGTGAATCCGTCCATCATGGGTGCCGGTCGATCGCCGAGGGAGAGTCGGTAGGCGCGGTGCGCGACCGTGAGGCCCGACAGGTCAGCGATGTTCTCGCCCAGGGTCAGCTCACCATTGATGTGCTCGCCCGGCAACGGCTCGTAGGCCGAATACTGTGCGGCCAGGGCCGTGGTCCGGGCGGTGAACCGCGCCACGTCCTGCGGGGTCCACCAATCGCGAAGATTGCCGGTCCCGTCGTACTTGCGGCCCTGGTCGTCGAAGGCATGGCTGATCTCATGACCGATCACCGCGCCGATTCCACCGTAGTTGACCGCGTCGTCGGCGTTCGGGTCGAAGAATGGTGGCTGCAGGATCGCGGCCGGGAACGTGATGTCGTTGCGTGGTGGATTGTAGAAGGCGTTGACTGTTTGCGGTGTGGTGAGCCACTCAGCGCGGTCTACCGGCTTGCCGAGCCGGTCAAGATCCCGCTGGTACTCCAGCTGAGCTGAGCGCACCACGTTGCCCACCAGATCGTCACGGGTGACCCGTAGCTTTGAGTAGTCCTTCCATTCGTTCGGATAGCCAATTTTCACGGCGAGCTTGCTGAGCTTGTCTTTTGCCTCGGTCTTGGTAGTGGCGCTCATCCAGTCCAAGCCGTCAATGGACGAGCGGTAGGCGTCGATCAGTTTGCCGACCAGCGCGTCGATTCGCCGTTTAGAATCCGGCGGGAAGTACCGTTGCACATATCGCTGACCGAGCAGATCACCCATCGCATCGTTAACGGCGGTGACTCCCCTTTTCCAGCGTGGGCGCATTTCTTGTTGCCCGGCCAGATCGCGGTTGTGGAACTCGAAGTGCGCCGTCACGAAGTCATTGCTCAGGTAGGGGGCGAGGTCGTCGATGAGCTTGAATTTTAGGTACGATTTCCATTCCGCCAGGGGCACGGTGGTCAGCGCGGTGCCCAGGTCGGTGAAGAAAGTGGGCTCCGCGACGACGAAGTCGGGGGTGTGCACGCCCGCCGCGTCGAGATAGGTCTTCCAGTCCAGGCCTGGTGCCCGGGCGGTGGCATCGGCGACGGTGAACTTGTTGTAGGTCGCCGTCGCGTCCCGGTTCTGTACGGCGGTCCACTGGATCTTGGCGAGGCGGTTCTCCACGGTCAGCACCCGGCCGGCTGCGGCATCTGGATTGGCGATGCCGGCCAGGCCCAGCATGCGCGCGGTGTAGACCCGGAGCTGGTCACGGGTCGTCCCGAACTGCGGATCGGATTTCAGGTAGTAGTCCCGGTTGGGCAGGGTGATTCCGCTTTGCGAGAGGTCCGGTAGGTATGCTGAGGCGTTCTTGGCGTCCTGATCGATGGACAGCGCGATAGGGCTGGGGGTGCCGGTTGTGGAGCTCTCGCCGAAGTACCGGATGAGGTCCGTTGGGCTGGCCAGCGTGTCGATACGATCCAGCGACGCCTTCAGCGGAGCGGCCCCGAGCGCGTCGAGCCGCGCGGTGTCCATGAAACTCGCGTAGAAATCGCCGATTTGCTGGTCTGGCGAGCCGGCCGCGCCGTGGCGGGCCACGCTGTCGTCGACGATCGTCCGCAGGTTCCGCTGCGCTTGTTCGGCCAGCGCGTCAAACGCGCCGTACCGGGTCCGATCGGGCGGGATCTCGGTGGTGCGCAGCCACTGGCCGTTCGCGAACTGGAACAGGTCGTCTTGGGCTCGCACCTGGCGGTCGTATCCGGGCAGCAGCAGCCCCGATCCCAGCGGCGGTGCTGGAGTGCCCGCGCAGGCCGCCACCACCCACACCAGCGCCACGGCGAGCACAGCACGGCGCAACCGAGACCACATCACTGGATCCCCCCGGTAAAGATGTCCATTTGATCAGAGTTGACGATAGACCAGACGACCGACAGTAAACGCTCAGGCGAGTGCGGCGAGGGCTGCGTGCACCAAGACCCGGACGCCGACGGGCAGCGCCCGCTCGTCGAGCTGGAAGCTCGGCCGGTGTAGGTCGAATGTGTGCCCTACTCCTGCCCACACACCCATCCGGGCATACGATCCGGGCACGCGCTTCAGGTACCAACCGAAGTCTTCGCCACCGGAGGACTGTTCGGTACTAGCCAGCGCATCCGGCCCGAGAGCGGCCTCGACGCCAGCGCACAGCAGAGCTGTGCTGTACGCGTCATTGACTACCGGCGGCCCGCCTCGGCGGTGGTCCAGGTCGAAGCCTACCCCGGTGGGCGCGAGCAGACCGCTGACCAGCTCCGCCACCAGTACCTCGAATCCAGCCCAGACTTCCTGGTCGCTGGTGCGCAAGGTGCCGCGCAGCACGCCTTTTTCCGGGACTATGTTGAACGCTTCTCCGGCGTCAACGGCTCCCCAGGTCAGCACCGTGCCCGACCGCGGGTCCACCCGGCGGGCGAGCAGCGCCGGCAGGCCCGTGATCACCAGACCCAGCGCGTAAACCAGATCCGCGGTCAGGTGTGGGCGCGAGGTGTGCCCGCCCGGCGAGGTCACTCGCAGCTCGAGCAGGTCGGTCGCGGACGTGATCGCACCGACCCGAGTGCCGATCCGCCCCACCTGCAGGCGTGGGTCGCAGTGCAACCCGAAGATCCGCTCGACACCATCGAGCGCGCCTGCGGCCAGCACGTCCAGCGCGCCCCCTGGCTCCTCCTCGGCGGGCTGAAAAACCAAGCGTACCCGGCCTGCCAGCTCCGGTGCGCCGGCCAGCGCGAGGGCCGCGCCCAGCAGCGCCGCAGTGTGCGCGTCGTGCCCGCAAGCGTGACACACGCCCGCCACGGTGGACGCAAAGGGAAGGCCGGTGACCTCGAACAGCCGCAGCGCGTCGATATCCGCACGCAGCGCGACACACCGCGAACCCTCACCGACATCGCAGATCACGCCAGTGCCAACGGGAAGTACCTTCGGCGCCAAGCCGGCCCCACGGAGCAGGTTGACGATGTACTCGGTGGTGGCGTGCTCGTGCCGGTGGGGTTCGGGGTAGGCGTGGATGTGCCGACGCCAGCCGACGACCGCGTCTGCGTTGTCCTCTAGCCAAGCGTCTAGCCAGGACGGCCCGCGCCCGGCGCCGAGGTCCTCCACAATGGACATTCAGATTACCCCCATGCCCAGTGTGTCAAGCTGATCGGATAGAGCTGATCGGATAGAACGGTGCGACGCGCGAGACGAGATCCAGCGCGATCACGCTACCCTACCCTTGCGTGGTGGCCATGACACAACTAGTTATCGTCATGTCACGCAGAGCCGCCCAGTACCCACCTCCGCCATGGCCCTGTCACACTCGGTGGGCCGCAATGTAGTGCGCAGGGCTGTCGGGAAGATCCTGCCTCCAGCGCTCGATAGCTCGCTCGGCGAAGGTCCTGCCGGACTCCACGACCTCCCTGATCGGGTCGAGGTAGCTCAGCACCCGCCGATCTTCACGTCCCGCCCTCACCCGCGCTGCGAGGCCCGCTTCGGCGAGTCGGACAAGCTCACGTCCCAGCTCGCGGATGGAGTCATCGCCCAGTGTGGCTGCAAGCCCCTGGGTGGTGATGTCGTGCAGGGCCGCCCGGTGTTCGTCAAGCGTATGGCCACGGAGCAGCTCCCACGCGGCGGTCCGGGAGTCGGGATGGTAGGTCAAGCCCACCCACAGGGCGGGCACTGCGGGAATGTCGGCATATGCGGGGCCGTCGGCGGCCCGCAGCTCCAGGGTCTCGCGAAGCCGCACGGTGGTCCAGATCTGGGACAGATGCGATGCCCAGTCGTCCTGAGTCGGCATCGCCCCGTCCTCGAACCCCTCATTGATCAGCGAGCCGAAGGGACGCTCGGGTGCCTGCCGATACGTGCCGTCCTGGGCGCGGTAATAGATCATCGGTAGCCGCAGTGCCCAATCGATGAAATCGTCGATCCGCATGTCGTCGCGCAATGCCGGTGGCAGCACTTCGCAGCGTCGGGGGTCGGTCATCAGCCAGCAGTGCATCCGCCGGGACAGCAGCCCGGTCAACTGACCACCTTCGAATGGCGAGTTGACGAACATGCCGGCCACGACGGTGGAGGCTGCCACCAGCATGCGCAGTTTCTCCACCAGGTCGTCCTCGCTGAGGTAGTCAAGCGTGACCTGGGTGGACAGGGTAAGCGCCATGACGGCCGGGGCCCCCGTGCCGGAGTCCCCGAGCCGCTCGAAGAACTTCCGCATGATCACGCCTCGGGGCTTGTCCACCCACTGGGCGTCCTCGATGGTGTTGAACGGCAGGTTGGCTCCGGGCAGGATGGCCAGCCCGAGCCCGCGAGCGATCTCGGCTATCCGTGACATCGCCGTTCGCATGTCCGCGACGAGCGTGACCAGATCGTCGTGCGGAGCCGAGGCGTATTCCAGCGCCCCGCCGTGCTCCAGCGTGATGTGCATCCCGCTGCCATGTCTCATTCCCATGACGTGATCGCCACCGAACACCGGGGTGCCACCGAAGTCAGCGATGATCGCCCGTAGGAGGGACTCAACGCCGTTGACGCCCAGGTACGGGGCGGCCCTGCCGGTCTCCGGGTCGACGATCCCGTTCTCGATCTCCCACCCGATCTTCTCGGTGGCTCCGGCGGATTTCTCGAACAGTGAGCGCAAATTTTCCCTCTGTAGCGCTCCGGTTGCACGCAACGTCATCGTCTGTCATCCCTTCCAACGGCGGAGCAGGCCAGCGGCACGGTTGCGCACCACCTGAAGTTCGGTGACCCGCAGCGCCCGCAGCACGACGAGCAGGATGACGCCGCCCAGCACGGTGGCGGCAGCGAGTTCGGTGGCGGCGCGCAACGGTGGCAGCGTGTGGGGCATGGCGAGCTGGCCCAAGCGCAGGACGGCCAACCCGGCCACGGCGGCGACGATCGCGGCCACCGTGATGCGCGCCACCGTGCCTGCCACCAAACGGGTCTGCAGGTGACCGATTCGGTGCCACAGCCACACCTGGCCAGCGGTGGCGCCAATGACGAAGGACGCCGAGTTGGCTGCGGCGAGCCCGATGACGACCTGCTGAGGGCCCAGCAGGACCGGTGCGGCGAGCGAAAGGCCGATCTTTCCGGCCACCATCAACGCCATGATCACCGTCGGGGTGCGGGCATCGCCCAGCGCGTAGCACACCCGCAGCTGCAGCAGCACCACGGCATAGGGCAGCAGGCCGAACGCCGACGCGGCCAGGGTATGGCCGAGGCGTTCGGCCTGGGCGAGGTCGGAGTGGCCGTAGGAGAACAGCACCGTGGCGATTTGGTCACCCGCCACGGTGAGTAGGGCCGAGATCGGCAGCAGCAGCAGCGCCGACATCCGGGTACCTAGCGACAGGTCGGCGACCACCTCGTCGATCTTCCCGTCGGCGGTGGCCCGGCTGATCCGGGGCATCAGCGCGGTCAGCACGGAGTTGCCCAGCACGCCGTAGGGCACGATCAGCAACGTCCAGGCATACGCGTAGATCGACACGCCGCCGCTGGCGGTGGCACCGGCGATCCGGTAGGTGATGACCAGCCCGACCTGCCCGGCCAGCACGTAGAGGGCCACCCAGCCCGCCAGCCCGCCAAACGATGACAGCCGGGGATCCCAGCCCCACCGCCAGCGCCACCGAAACCCCGACCGGCGCAGCGCCGGCAGCAGCACCGCCGCCTGCACGACGATCCCCAGCGTGGTGCCCACCCCGAGTACCCACAGCTTGGCCTGCCCCATCAGGCTGGGGTGCAGACTGATCTGGCCGGGGGCGATCGCGTAGGCCCCGATCACCGCGATGACCACCAGGTTGTTGGCCACCGGTGCCCACGCCGGTGGGCCGAACACGCCACGGCTGTTGAGTACCGCGCCCACCAACGCGGCCAGCCCATAGAACGCAATCTCCGGCAGCAGCAGATAGGCAAACGCCGTGGCCAGCGCGGGGCTGGCGTGCGGACTGCTGGTCACCGACAGCCGGGTCAGCAGCGGTGCCGCAGCCACCGCACCGATCGTGCCCACCACCAGAGCGACCGTGCCCATCGTGAGCAGCCGCTGGGTGTAGGCGTGCCCGCCGTCGGGATCGGTGCGCTGGGCACGGATCAGCACCGGAATCGCCACGCTGGACAGCACCCCGCCCAGCAGCAGCTCATAGACCATGTTCGGCAGCTCATTAGCGATGTTGTAGGAGTCGTTGAGCACCCCGAACCCCAGCGCCGCAGCCAGCAGCAGCCTGGCCACCAGTCCGGTCAACCGGCTGATCACCGTGGCCACGGCCATCGACCCCGACGCGTGTGCCAATGACTGCCCCGTTGGAGGGGTCGCCGGGGACGCTGCTTGGGGAGCCACCGGGGCCGCTGCCGGCAGGCCCGGCGCTCGCGGCAGGTGGTTCATCGGCGGCACGCCGACCAGCACACCACCCCGCCTGCCGATCGCTCACGGCGGGGGCGACGCGTTCTCAGCTGTCCTCGGTGCCGCGCTACGTCGGTCTCGTCCTGAATCCGTCAAACTGATAGTGGGTCGTCCTGATGACGATCCCTACGCCACGCTCCGGTTCGGGTCAGTTGTTAAGTCAACCGGGCGGTGAGCAGTGTGCCCTTGACGGTGTTGCCGGCGAACTCGCCGAGCGTACGGCCGTACCGCTCCGTTGCTTGGGCACTGTTGATCGCCGTGACCTGCCAGCCGGCGTCGCGCAACCACCGCTCGGGATCTGGCCGGTCGTCGTCGGGCCACAAAGCGGCCATGTCACACCCCAACCTGCGGTAGATGTTCTGTAGTGCGGGGTTGTGGACCCTGATGCTTCGGATGTCCGTGCCCGCATACTCGGTGGCGAACCAGCTACCCACGGCGGAGAGCCGGTGCACGTGCGCAAACAGTGCTTCTGCGGCTGTGCCGGGCAGGTAAGGGAGCAACCCCTCGGCCAGCCAGGCGGTAGGGCGCTGCGGGTCGAAGCTCGCGCCGAGTAAGGTCTCTGGCCAGTCCGCTCTTAGGTCGATGGGCACAACATGACGTGTGCAGCCAGCGAGGGCGCCCTGTTCGGCCAGTACTGAGTCCTTGAACTCCAGCACCTTCGGCTGGTCAATCTCGAAGAGCTCGACGCGTTCGGGCCAGGACAACCGGAATGCGCGGGTATCCAAGCCGGCCGCGAGGAGCACCACCTGCCGGACTCCGGCGGTGGACGCGTCGTGGAAGTACTCGTCGAAAAAACGCGAGCGCACCCCCAGGTAACCCGACATCACCGTCCAATAATTGGCCCACTGCTGGTCGGTCTCGGACTGGTTCGCGGAGTTGTTGATGGTGGCCCACTTGGTGGGCATGGGTACCGTGGTTTCGGAACACCTGATGAAGCTCTCCGCGTACGGGTCATCGATCAGCGCGTCGTCTCGCGTGCTCTCCATCGCCCGCGCGGCGGCGACCATCAATGCGGTGATCCCCACCCCGGACACGATGTCCCAGTCGTCGTACTTGTCCACGTCGTCCTTCCTGACGTCCCCATCGTGGTGCTCGCTTCAGGAACTGCCACCACACCTGGATTCCTCACAGTCACGTAAGGCTTCAATCTCGGCGCGAATCGCCCGCTCCCGCTCGCTGATCCGCCAAGCCTCACGGCCCAACTCCACTAGCTCGGCCAGCAACAGAGGCACCGACCGGATCGGTGCAGGAGCAGCCATGGCTTGGTCCAGTTGCGAATGATTCACATACACAGCCCACCTCCGGTGGCCTCATCAGCGGTTGTATCCCCGACGGACTCACCGTGCCGGGTAGGCGCAATGGTTCCGTCGTCTGACAAGAGGACGGGGCGCAGCCGCTGATACATGTGACCGGTGAAATCTGTTACCGGACTCCGGCCATGAGCCGGCGGATCATCGGGCTGAGCCCGATGAGGATCAGCCCGACGGTGATCGCTACCACACCAAGGATGCCGAAGTACGGTGCCTCGCGCGCTGGGCTGTAATAACCGGCGAGCGATCCAGACATTGCCGTGCCCAAGGCGACGGACAGAAAGTACAGCGCCACCGTCTGGCTGCGAAACACCGTGGGGGAGATCTTGGTGGCCAGCGACAATCCGACCGGTGAGATCAGTAACTCCCCGATCGTGAAGACAAGCAGGATGACGGCGACCGCGAGCAGCGGAGTGGTTGGTCCAACGCCGTTGGACCACGGTAGGAACAGTAGGAAAGCCATGCCCATGATGACGGTGCCGAGGGCGAACTTGATCGGCGTCGGGGGTTGACGAGGTCCGAGCTTGATCCACAAAAGCGCGAACACGGGCGCCAGCAGGATGATGAACACCGGGTTGAACGACGTCACCCATTCCGTGGGCATGTGCCAGCCGAACAGGTTCCGGTCCATCCGCCCATCGCCGTAAATCTCCACCACCGTGAACTGCTGCTGATACAGCGACCAGAACACCGCGTTGGCGATGAACAGGGGAACGAACGACCATATCCTGCTGCGTTCCACCACCGTGATCTTCGAACTGGCCAGGATGACCGTGAAGTACACCACCGCAGCCACCCCACACACGAGGACCACGACGTCGGACAGGTTGGCCGCCGTGATCACTCCGGCCAGCACCAGGAAGACCGCCACGGCAGCGACCCCCACCGCGCTGCCGGTGACCATGGCCCACCGGCAGCGCGGTAACGGGTTGGGGACGGTGCTGGCCTCGGTACCCAGATTGCGGCGCCCGATCATGTACTGGATCAGGCCGGCGGCCATGCCGATGGCAGCCACACCGAAGGCATAGTGGAAACCGAGCGTGGTCCGGGTGAGCCCGGTGAGCAGCGGACCGATCAGCGCACCGATGTTGATCCCCATGTAGAAGAGGGAAAAACCAGCGTCCCGGCGCTCGTCGTTCTCCGCATACAGGGTTCCGATGACGGCGCTGGCGTTGCCCTTGACTCCGCCGCTACCCAGGGCGACGCACGCCAAGCCCACACCGACGCCCAGGAAGCCCGGCAGCACCGCCAGCGCGATGTGCCCAATCATCACCAGAACCGCGCTGTAGTACAACGTCCGTTCGGCGCCGAGCACCCGGTCGGCGATCCAGCATCCGGCGATGGTCGAGACGTAGACCAACCCGCCGTAGCCGCCGACCAGGCTGGTGGCGGTGGTTTTCGGCAGCCCGAGCCCGGGATGGGCACCCACCACCTGGTAATACAGGTACAGCGTGAGCGAGGCTTGCATCCCATAGTAGGAGAAGCGCTCCCACATCTCGACGCCGAACAGGGTGCCCAGCCCGCGGGGATGCCCGAAGAACGCCCGATCGGTCACGGGGTCGGTAAGGGTGCTGCTCATCTGCGTAACTGTGCCCTCCGGGCCGGTCTGTGTGCCAGTAGGCGGGCCTAGAAACGACCACAGAGAATCAGAAAATTCCAGCCCTTCTGGAACAGGCGGGCCAGGCCTTCCACCCCTGCGCGCGGCGCACCTTCTCGGCGATGGCGATCTGCTGTGACCGGGTGGCGTGGTTGGCGGTGCCCGCGTAGGCCCCTCCGCCATAGGAATGCCACGTTCCGCCGCTGAACTGCAGCCCGCCGTAATACCCGTTGCCGGTATTGGCGCGCCAGTTACCGCCGCTCTCGCATCGTGCCAAGATATCCCACAAGTCTTGACGCGCCGGCCCCGCCTGGGCTGGCGCCGCGAATACCAGTGGAGTCGTCACAGCAGCCGCAGCGATACCGATACGTGCGAGTAATCGGAACGCCCTCGTCATGTCCATTCTCCAGGAATTGCGCACACGACTGACCGTACTGATCACCGTGGGTGACGCAAGAGGGTGGCTGTGGTACCACCCGAATGAGGTTACAAGGGACACTCGGTGACCACAGGTGGCGATTTTTAGCGTTTCCGCAGGTTGGGCGCCTACAGTTAGTGCTCTTTGCGGATGCTATGCGAGAGGTTCCTGGGCCATCTGGGTGGCGAACTGACCACCCGTTCGTGAACTAGTTTCCCGTTGGCTGAAGTCACGACGCAGGCCGGGGACTGAGCGCAGCTGCTGGAACCAACTGGTCGTCGAGGGTCAGTCGGACGTCTCCGGCGCCGTCACTCAGCGGGACCCACACCACGCCGTACCACTCGCCTCGTGCGCCACGGACCCAGCGCTTCAGCATGCCGGGAACCCGACCCGTGAGGTCGAGACCGTCGGCGACGCCCCGCTGATGGTGATCGGGTGGCAGCGGGAACGCCACGTCGAGGTCTATCCATACCGCCCGGGCACGCACCCCCTGGCCGCCGGTGATGCCTTCCCCGCCATGGGCACCGATCCACCCGAGCGTCACATCATGCTCCCTGGTCGACTTGTCTGGGTCGAGCGCGGGGGAGCGCGCCTGGGTCAGGCCCAGTATGGTCCGCCGAACGTGGTGAAGGAAGTACCTATGACAGGTGGCGGGCCAGGTCAGCGGCACCGACGAGGCCGGCTTCGGGACCCAGTTCCGCGATCCGCAGCTCGGCCATTGGCCGGTACCCTCGGCCGGTCAAGGATGCGGCGAAGGCGGCCGACGCGGGAGCGCGCAGCACGTCGCCGGCTGCGGACACGCCGCCACCGATGATGAACAGGCCAGGGTCCAGGATCGCGGCCAGCCCGCTCAGCCCCCTCCCCAGCCACATCCCGACCACGTCGAAGCACCGCAACGCCGCCACATCGCCGGCTGCGGCGGCCCGGGTGACCATCTCGCCGGTGATGTTCTCGGCCTGACCGCCGGCAAGTTCCAACAGTCCACCGGCCATGTCGGGGCAGGAGCGGACCAGCTCGTGGGCTTCCCGGACGAGCGCCCGACCGCTGGCGTATTGCTCCCAGCATCCCCGCAAACCGCATCCGCAGCGCCGCCCCTCCGGGACGACGACGACGTGGCCGATCTCCGCGGCCGCGCCGAACTGGCCGCGCAGCAGCTGCCCGTTCACCACGATGCCGCCCCCGATGCCGGTTCCCACGGTGACGGTCACCACGTGGTTCGCACCGCGCCCAGCGCCGAACCGGACCTCCGCCCATGCGGCGGCGTTAGCGTCGTTCTCCACCACCACGGGAAGCCCCAGCTGGCGCGCAAGCGTCGCCTGTAGCGGCTCGTTGCGCCAGGCCAGGTTGGGGGCGAACATCACCGTGGAGCGCTGCGCGTCAATGAAACCAGCCGCCCCGATACCGACCGCCTCGACGTCGTATGTGCTGGTGAGCTCTCCGACCGCGGCGGCTATCGTGTTCTCGATCTGCGACACGTCGTCGGCGGGGGTGTCCCGATGTGTTGTGGCGATGATCGTTCCACGTTCGTCGACGACACCGGCAGCGACTTTTGTGCCGCCGATGTCCACTCCGATGGTCAGCGTGCCAGCGTGTCGAGGAACCGCCGCACCTCCCCGGTAGACTCCAGCGCGAAGTCCGCAGCGGTGGTCCGACCAGCTTGCTCCGGGTCGCTGCGGTCCGCGACAACGATGCCGATGCCTTGAAGCTGTCCGTCCGGGGAGTCCTTGAGAGCTCGGAAAGCGTCCTCATCGGTGATGTCGTCGCCGAGATACAGCGTCACGAACTCGTCGCCGTCGACCTGCAGGGCGTGGCGCAGGTACTGGACGGCCTTGCCCTTGTCCCAGTCGACCTTTGGCTGGATCTCATAGACCATTTTGCCGGGGGTCACTTTGAGCTGGTCGGGATAGCCAGCCAGCAGCGCGTCCACCACAGCCTTGACGTCCCGGCGCTCCTGCGGAGCAACGAGCCGGTAGTGCACCGCTACCGAGAACCGCTTGGGTTCGATGACCGTGCCCTGGACTGCTTCGACCTCGGCCCGCAGCCGGTCGGTGACCGTGGACAGCAGCTCCGCGACGCCGGCCATCGCGTTGTGCCAGACTGCGTCGTCCCGGTGATCCCCCAGGTCAAACCCGTGGCTACCGGCTATCACCAGGCCGTCTATATCCATCCATCGGGCGACGACGGATCGATCCCGACCACTGACCACGCACACCGTGGTGCGCTCAGTGAGCCTGCGCACCGCGTCTCGCATGTGCTCCGAGATGACGGCGTCTTCGGGTCGGTCCACGATAGGCGTGAGCGTTCCATCATAGTCGAGGAACACCACCGGCCGGCGACTGTCCACACGTCGGGTGAGTAGCTGGCAATCGCGTAGCGCATGTGGCAGGTCGGAGATGCGCGACAAGGTCACCGCAGCGGCTCAGGAGCGCTGCGTTACTCGCTGGCCGGTCATCAGGGGGGCGGCGGCCGATTCTCCTCGCCGCACTGTGAGGTACCGCCGCCGAGCGGTGTGGAACCCCCGCAGCGCTGTACGTACGGTGGGGATTTGGGTGGCGAGGTGCATCTGGTAACGCCACGGTGGCTGGGCTCCTTGGCGTGCCGCCATGGAATAGGCGAAGGTCACGGCGTCCTCCCGGTCGAGGTAGCGGTCAGCGCGTTCGAACCATGCCATGCTGGTGCGGGCCCCGGCTTGGATTGGTCGGAGCGCCGCGCGGCCTCGCCGGTCATAGTCTGCCAGCGCGGCGGAAGGTTCGTCGTGTTCGTAGAGACTTTGCGCGAGCATGACTGCGTCGATCATCGCTAGCCTGGTGCCGGACCCGAGGGTGAAGTGGGTGGTGTGGGCGGCGTCGCCGACGAGCACCAGGTTGTTGTGGTACCAAGTGGTGTTGGTCACTTGAGTGAAACGCAGCCACCGCGCCGGCTCACCGCGGGATTGGCTGATCAGCGCGTGGCCGTCGAGGGACTGCTCGAAGATCTTCTCTAGCAGGTGGACGCTGTCCTCGCTGCTGAGCGAGTCGAATCCGAGTGCTTGCCACGTCTGTTGGGTGCATTCCACAATGCACGTGCTGGTCCCGGCGGCCGAGGGATAGGCGTGGAACCAGATCCATCCGGCTGAGGTTTGTTCGAAGGCGAAGGTGAAGCTGTCGAAGACCTTATCGGTGCCCAGCCAGAGGTAGGGGTTCCCACCGACGTCCACGTGGGCGCCGAAGTCGTCGCTGTGCTGGGTTCGCATCCGGCTGTTGGCACCGTCGCAGATCACGACCAGGTCGGCATCGGCCAGCTCGGAGAGGCTATCGACCTCGCGCCGGTACTGGATGTCAATTCCGAGTTCGGTGGCTCGCTCGCCGAGGATGTCGAGCAAACTCGCACGGCCCACGCTGAAGCCGTACCCAGGCAGGTAGGCTGTCTGCTTGCTGCGCAAGATCACCCGTTGTTCCTGCCACAGGACGGATTCGGCGCGTACTGCCCGGGCGCTCTCGGGGTCGTTGCGGTACAAGATGTCCAGTAGGTCGTCCCAATACACCACGCCCCAGCCGTAAGTGGCGCCGGCGGGATCCCGTTCGATGACGGTGATGTCGTGGCCGGCGTCACGTAGTTTCGCCGAGATAGCGAAGTACAATCCGGCTGGCCCGCCGCCGATGCACACGATTTTCATGTCACTGCTCCATTCCCTACGGATGGGATTGTTGTGCTGGCGAGTGTGGGGGGGTGGTGGAGGTGGTAGAGGTGGGCGTACTGACCGTTGTTGGCAAGGAGTTCGGTGTGGGTGCCGGTTTCGGTGATGCGGCCGTGGTGCAGGTAGATGATGCGGTCGGCCTCGGTGACGGTGAGCAGGTTGTGGGAAATCATGATGGTGGTGCGGCCGGTGATGAGCCGGCGTAGTGGGGCGAGGATGCGTTGGGTGGCCCCAGCATCAAGGCTGGTGGTGGGTTCGTCAAGGAGGAGGATAGGGGCGTCGCGGATCATGGCACGGGCGATGGCGATGCGTTGGCGTTGCCCGCCGGAGAGCAGTCGGCCGCGTTGCCCGACTCGGGTGCCATAGCCCTCGGGCAGGGCGGTGATGAAGTCATGGGCGTCGGCGGCTTGGGCGGCCGTGATGAGCTGATCGGGGGTGGCGTCGGGGCGACCGGCGGCAATGTTCTCGGCGATAGTGCCATCGAGGAGCAGAGTTTCCTGGAGCACGATGGCGATGTTGGCGCGGAGCTCCTCAGGGTCTAGGTCGCGCAGGTCGGTGCCGTCCAGTGTGATCGTTCCGCTGGTGGGGTCATAGAAGCGCAGGAACAGTTTGAGCAGGGTGGTTTTGCCGGCGCCACTGGCGCCGACGATGGCGGTGGTCTGCCCGGGTGCCACGGCGAAGCTGATGTCGTGCAGGACTGGGGTGGTGGTGTCGGGGTAGGTGAAGCTGACCTGCTTGAGGTGCAGCGCCCCTCGGGGGTGGTCCAGGGGGATGGGGTGTGCCGGGGCGTTCACCAGGGGGTGCTCGTCGAGAAGCTCGATGATCCGTTCAGCGGCTGCGGTGGCGCCGAACAGGGACGTGGACAGCGAACCGAGGCCTTGTACGGGCTGATACAGCTGGGCCAGGAAAATGAGGAAGGTCAACAGCCCACCCAGGCTGATGTGCCCAGCGGTCAGTTCCCAGATCCCGACCCCGAGGATGGTGAGGACCCCGAGGACCTGGATCAGGTCCACGAGCGGGGAGAACAGCGCTCCCACCCGGGTAGCGGCCAGCTCGGCGTGCACGCTGCCCATGCTTTGCGCGCCGAAGCGCTCCAGCTCCGCGTTCTGGCGGCCGTAGGCCTGGATCAGCATGGTGTTGCCCAGGCTTTCCTCGGCGACCACGGTGATCGACCCGGCGCGGGCCCGCACCTCTCGGGAAGCGATCTTGATGCGGATGGCGAAGACCCGGGCGATGGCCCAGAACACCGGCACCGCGATCAGCGAGGCCAACGCCAGGCGCCAGTCCATGTAGAACAGCACCCCGGCGAACACCACGACCTTCAGGATGTTGGCGAGGAGCCCGATGACCCCGGAGAGCACCACGCTCTCGATCGCGCCCACATCACCGGTCAGCCGGGAGAGGATGTCGCCCAGGCGGCGGCGGTCGAAAAAACTTACCGACAGGGTATGCAGGTGCGCGAACACCCTCGTCCGCATCCGGTGCAGGAAGTTCTCCCCGATCCAGGCCCCCAGGTACTGGCCGGCGAAACCCAGCACACCCACCAGCAGGGTGATGCCCACAAAAGCCGCAGCCACCGGCGGGAACGCACCGAAATCCCGCGGGATCAACACCCGGTCGACCAACACCTGGAACAACGAGATCGCCCCGGCCTCTGCCAGCGGCGTCACGATAACCAACACCAGGCTCAGCCACATCCACCGCCAAAACGGCCGGGCGTCCGGCCAAAACCGGCGGAACACCTCTCGCACGCCCGCCGCTGGAGCCAACTCCACCAAGCGTCCGGCACCACCCTGTGATGCCGGACGCAGCAACGACCTCACCACCTCCCACATAAGCTTCTCCGCTCTCTCATCCTGGCCAGCTGGCCAGGTTTCGCGTGGGCGGTGACCCCCACCCTGGTAAACCCGGTGAGAGCCACCGCCCACAAGTATCGAGTGACTAGTTAGCAGCCACCCCAGCCGCCCCAGCCACCCCAGCCACTGGAGTAGCCCCAGCCACCCCAGTGGTGGCCCCAGCCACCCCAGCCGTAACCGCCCCAGCCGTGGCCCCAGCCACCCCAGCTACTGTAGCCTTCCTGGTCGCGGTTGTAACCGCTCTGGAAGATTTCCGTGATCTTCATATCTCTCTTCTCCTTCTTCCTGGGAATCTCTCTTCCCGGGAACTGCTCTTCTCGAGAATGGGAACTCCTCTTCTCAAGAAAACGGTAGGCGTCGTCCCCGGATCGGCAATAAATAGCCGGCCTGGGAAACTGGCAAGTCTTGCGATGTGACTTGCGGTTATCTCACGGTAGCGGTCAGTCCGCTAACCGGGGCCAGTATCAATCGGTGAGGACCATGCGTTGATCACCGATTTTAGTGATGCTGGTGTCGTCTGCTCCGATGATCCTTTGATCATGAGTACCCCCTACTCGCCGAGTGCTAGCGACCCGCTTGGCTTCGCCCGGCAGGCCCCCGCTAGAAGCCCCGGCTAAGCTGACGCGTGAGACGCCCTGGTGGGCTGCTGCCAGTCAGCACATGTTGCTAGCTTAACCCCTTTGTCACCTTTATGTCGCCTCTCTCGGTAAGACTCTCTAGGTAATGAGAACCTCAGCGTCGCCGCTTTGATACCCGGAGAACGGTTATTCACCCGGTTGGCCGAAGCTCGCATAACGTATGGACCAGGCGGTTGTCATCGTCAGGCCGCCGTCCCAGTCCGCGTTCGTTGAGCCTGTCCCTGAGTTGGCGCAGTGCCCGGGCCCGGGTGGGTCCGATCGCGCCGGGTGGGATTCCAGCGGCGTGAGCGACCTCGGCGTAAGGGCGGGGATGGTCGGCGAACAGCGCACGCAGTAAAGTCTGCTGACGTGGTGTTAACTCCTCGACGAGGTTCCATAGCGTTTGTGCGACGTCGGCCTCAAGGGCTTGCTGTTCTGGGCCTGGTGAGGGGTCGGCGAGAGTGTCGGCCAGCGTTTCGGTGAGGTCCTGGGTGGGTTTGGCGTGGCGCAGGATGCGTAGGCATTCGTGGCGGGCGGTGGTGGCCAGCCAACCGCCCAGCCGTTCTGGCCATTGCACGCGGTGAGTGTTTTCGGCTAGTCGCAGCCACGTCGCCTGCATCGCATCGAGCGCGTCGGCGTTCTGCAGTCGAAACGCCCGGACCGTCGCTGATACCAAATTGTTATACTTGCCCACGACTTCTTCCCACGCCACCTGGTCTCCGTCGTTCACGCGAGCCAGCAGCTCGGCGACGGTGTTCGTGGCGCCAGCGGGCGGGCGGCTCCTCGTGGCAGTTGTCATGGCAATCACGGTCCCCTTGCCAGTTCTTATGTTCCTCCTGTTTCTATTCTTGAGGATGCCGGAATCCTATGGGGTTGGTCATCATCTTCACGGATCATTTTCCGTATACCCCAATTTGTGCTGTCCCCCTACATCAGACGAGGTAGTCCGGTGTGCTGGTGGGAGGCTTGGTTGGGGGTTTTGCCGCCGGGCTGGGTATGCCGCTGGAGATGTATGGAGCACCGTGTCGCGTGGGCTCGAGGGTTCAGTGTTTGTGAATGTAAACGGTGACGTTCATGCCAGGAACGAGGTCGAGGTCTTGCACGTTGTCGATCCCGATCTTGACCGGGATGACCTGGGTGACCTTCTGGAAGTTTCCTTCGGTGTTGCTCTGCGGGAACAGTGAAAACACATTGGCGGCTCCCCCTTGGATCTCACGGACCCGACCGGTGATTGCCTTATGCGGATAGGCGTCGACATCGACGTCGACTAGCTGACCGACGCGCACCGCTTTGACGTCAGTCTCATCGACGCGGGCCGTGACGTAGATGTCGTTCAAGTTGTAGGCGGTGGCGAGTTGGGTGCCGGCGGTGACGAACGTGCCTGGCACCCCGTTGTCCACCGCGACGGTGCCGTCGGCGGGGGCACGGATGCTCATGAGGGGCTGGGCGAATCCATCTTGGATCTTGATGCGGCCGACGAGCTGGTCTTTACTGATCGTGGCGCCCTGGGAGATGCGCCAGTCGACGAGGGTGCCGGCGGCGGGGGCATTGACCATGATCTGATGGCCATCGATCTGGGCGTTGTCGGTGCTGACGTAGTTGCGGGCATTGAGGAAGTAACTCGCGGCGAAAGCTCCGCCGGCGGCCAACGTCAAGATCAGGATCACGATCAGGGCAGTACGCGTGGAACGTTTGAGCTTGCGCGGTGCAGGCGTGGTGGGTGCGGTGTCGTTGGTCTGGTCATCGGGCGCTAGTGGCGCCCTCACGGGGCCTTCCACGTGCACACCTTCCCGTCGATGTGGTGGACTTCACCTCATAGGCTACGCGCCGTACCTTAACTTGGGGGAGCGTGGCGGCGCCACTGGTTATCCGACGGGGTTATGCACAGACCAGCGGAAGGACTACTTCGTCGACGATCTCGATCAACACCTGATCGGGAATCGGCGAGCGGTGCACCAGGAAGTGCTGGCGTAGCAGTGCGGGACCGACGCTCGCGATGCGGTGGGTGAGCGCGGTGGCACGGACCTCGCCCCGTACGGCGCCTCGTCGGAGTACGTCGAGGAAGAGGTCGACACCGGGGTCAATGAAGCGGATCCGGATGATCTCCATGAGGTCGGGATCGCGGATGGTCTCGGCCATCAGACCGCGGGCTGCCTCGCCGGAGGGGCCGTTGAGCAGGTTGGCGGCTCCGCGCAGGCAACTGAGGATGTCTTCGCGCACACTGCCGGTGTCGGGCAGTTCAGCACAGTCGGGCAAGGAGTAATGGATCGCGTCGGCGACCAGCTCGGCACGGCTGGACCAGCGACGGTACAGTGAGCCTTTACTGGCCCGGGCTCGGTTGGCCACACGTTCTATCTTGAGCTGAGCGTAGCCCACCTCGGTCAGCTCCTCGAGGGTGGCCTCGAAGATCGCCGCGTAGAGCGCGCCCCCGCGGCGTCGAGGCCCCTTGCGTTGGTCGACCATGGCGTTCACAGGCACGCAGGGCTGACTGACGCTACTCAACGTCTACACCTCTCGTGCTCTAGGTAACACCAGATGTTCCGTGTCGAAGCGCCAGCACAGGATAGGGCACGCAGCGTTCTGATGACACAGCGGGCCTGACGGCTGCTCAGCCAGTCTGGTACAGATGGGTGACCTCCTCAGGACCGTAGTAGCGCGGCAGATCGCGCCCAGCGTCTCGTCTGGTCGTTCCAGGTGTCAATTCAGCGGTTGAAGGTCACCGTTGTTGATCAAGTACTTGACGTGGGGACGGGCCGGGCCGCCGGGCAACGGCGAGCCATCGAGTTGGTATTGCTCGCCGCCACCAGGCTGGTCGAACCATGGGGCGGTTTCGACGGGAGCGCCGGCGCTGTCGATCACGAAGCCATGAGCGGGAGGGTAGAGAAGCTGCCCTGGCCACCGTTCGCGGCGCTGTCGTAATACCGCGCCAGGAACTGCTCAGGGGTTTGCGCGCCGGTTCGCTGGTAACTGGCCACCTCGGCGCCGACCTGGCTTTGCCCTGGAGGGGGCAGTTGAGCCGGCCCGAGCCGGGGTCACCGTCGTAGTAGGTGGTCGAACATTGCGTCAGGGAAAGAGCCCGGGGCGGTGGCTACCGTTCCGGTGAGGGTGGTCACGGCGAGCAGGCGCCGACGCAGCGTGAGAACACGCGACGATGAGCCATGGAGCTCCTTTCACGAAGCCAGCCCGCCGCAGCCAACTTTGTGTTGTGCGGTCAGCCGGCTAGAGGGGTGTGCCCTGCGCGGTCATGCGTCGGGGCTGTCCGATCAACGACCGCCGCCACATCAAGACGCGGTCCCACCCCGGCGGCATGCACCTCCTGAAGTAGTTTCTTGATCAAGCGCTGACCTGGGGCACCCGTGAGGCGTTCGCAGGAAAATCTTGCGAATATCATAGGCCTGCGACGGACCGGATGGTGCCCGTGAGGCGTGTGTTGCAGTAGGTACTAGCCGGGGGAGGTCTGGGACTCATGATCACTGTTTTGGTGCCGAAAGCGACACG
>JBATXM010000115.1:0-5160 GCA_049673305.1 Pseudonocardiaceae bacterium
GCCACAGGCGGCAACTTGGGGCGAGAAGTTGCCGCCTGTGGCACCTCCCCACACTGTGACAGTCCTTTCCCGGACCTCACTGACAGTGACATCGGTCCGTGGTGTGGCAGGCATCGAACTCTGGTGAGCTGCTGCTGTACCAGACCGGGGGCAACCAATGGCTGCCCAGCCGCCCCGGGGTCTTGCTGGTGCTGGTTCTGCTCGCCGTCGTGGTCACCTGCTGGACCGCTCAGTGCGCGGAACTGTGGATCAAGACATGGCGGGGACGGACCATCCGCCCGGTGGTTGTGATGGGGTTGGCCGTGACGTGGGCTGTCTTCGCCTTCTGGTTCAACTGGTGGCAGACTGACGGCGTCCAATACGCGATTGGCTCAGTGTTCTCCGGCGCCGAGAAGCGGTGGTTGCTTGAGGAGTTTCCGGGGTCGGCCGTGGCGCATTCTGGTGCGCTGTCCACGATCACAGCGATAATACCGTCTGCCTATGTTGTGGCCGCCGAGCCGCTCATCGTTTGGGTGGCTGCGGCACTGTGGCTTTTTCCCCTTCTTGCATGGATCATGCCTTCGGGTACCGAGTCGCCGCGCTGGGTGCGGGGCGCCTTGCCGGATGCCCAGCACCCCACGTCGCCGGAAGAAGAGCTGCCGTCGCTGTATCGCGTTCTGCTCGCAGCGGTGCTCGGCGGAGTGTCATCTTGGGTTGCCGTTGCTGCGGTCATGGCATACATGGGCTCCTGGTATGTTCCGGTCGATGGCCTGTTTGTGCTGATCTACGAGGCGTGGCTGGTAGTGGCCGTCACCGCTGGTCCGGTGGCGACGGCAGTCGTGATGGGCGCGGTCGCAGCGAGATACAGACTGCCCGTGGCGCTGATCGCGGCAGGAGTGGCGGTAGTGATCGGTTTGGCCGGAATGTTCCTTCTGATGACTTTCCACTGGGGCCCCAGTGGAGCATGGGTGATCACGGAGCAGCTCCTGCCGCGCTCGGACTTGCTGCGACTAGTCACCTGCCGCAAGCACAGGTCACGTCTGCGGATAAGTCCAGCCTCGCCAGACAATACGTGGCAAGCCCCGTAGTCACCTCGCCGTCACCCAGAGTCCGAAAGGCTCAGATGCTCGCGTGGTACCAGTATGGGGGCGCGGATCTACTCATGGGCTTCGGTGACAACATCGTGGCCTTCAGTCGGGTCTTCGGGACGGTGCTGAAAAACGGGAGCATTAACACCGTTTCTCTCCACTCAGCGTGCGTTGACATCGACCAGTGGACGAGGAAGGCCGACGTTTATTTCCTCATACCTGACCCACAGGAACAGTCGGTATGGTCGAAGGTGTTGGCGCAGACCAAGATGGCAAGTGCCGACTGTCAAAACTCGCTGGAGCAGCGGAACGCCACCCTGCTCCAGACGTCGATAATTGAAGTTCTCGCCGCCTCGGATCTCGCGATGCCACTGGCCAAGCGGTTCATTGCCCAAGCTGCCGACCTCAAATAAAGCCGCGGCGGCAGCGGCTCCAGGTCGAGCCTTCGTTTATAGCGGATGGGTGCCGGTCAGGGTCTGCGCACGCTCCGGGAAGCGATCACCGCTGATCCGACGATGAGCGCGGCGGCGGTGAGCAGCGCGGTCATAGTCGCCCCGAATGTCGGACCGGCCAGCGCCCACCCCCGGGCGGCGTCGATCGCAAAGGTGAGTGGGTTGATGGTGGCGATCACCCGCATCCACGAGGGCAACCCGGTGATCGGCACGAACGCGCTGGAGGCGAACATCAGTGGGAAGATCACCATGAACCCGATCATCTGCATCAGCTCGACGGTGCGCACCCAGCTGGCCAGCGCGATGAACACCCAGGACAATCCCGCGCCGACGGTCAGCCCGATCAGGATCGCCACCGTGGTCCCGAGGATCCCGCCAGCGGGGGCGTAACCGAAGAGCATGGCGGCCAGGGTGAGCGCGATGAGCTGGATGGCGTTGCGCACCAGGTCGAACAGGCTGCGGGCGACCAGCAGTGACGTCATCGAGATGGGCAACGTGCGAAACCGCGCCAACGCCCCATTGCGCAAGTCAGTGGCCAGCCCCGCCCCCGACCAGACCGCCGACTGAGTCCCCGTGGTCACCAGGATCGCCGGCAGCAGGTAGTCGATGTAGCTCACCCCGGAGGGGAAGCCAGGCGAGCCAGCGAGGCCGCGAAACACCTGGCTGAACAGCGTAAGATTGACCAACGGCTGGAGCAGGCTCAGGGCGATCAGCCGCCGATCACGCAGCCGGCGCAGTGCCCGACCGGTGAGCACCAGTACCTGGGTCAGGACCCCGCTGCCGGCTGGACGGACCGGCGTCGCAGCGGCGCTGGGGGGCGTGGCGATCGCAGTCATCGGCGGGCTCCCGTCAGGGTGAGGTAGGCGTCGTCCAGTGTCGGCTCGTGCAGGCCGAGCTCGTCCGCCTCGATGCCCGCGTTGTCCAGCGCACGCACCACGACGGCCAGCACGCGGGACGACTCGACCGCGACGGTGAGCGTCCGGCCGGATTGCAACGGGTGTAGGCCAACTCCGCGCAGGGTGTCCAGTGCGGGGCCGATGTCGGCGGCGGCCAGCGTCGCACTGACCGTCCGCCGGCCAACCCGGTTCTTGAGCTCCGCTACGGTGCCCGCCGCGACGACCCGCCCCTGGGACAGCACGGTGATCGTGTCCGCCAACTGATCGGCTTCGTCGAGGTACTGGGTGGTGAGCAGTACGGTGGTGCCGCCGGACACCAGGGTGCGCACGACGTCCCACATGCCTAGCCGGCTCTCTGGGTCCAGTCCGGTGGTGGGCTCGTCGAGGAACACCACATCGGGCCGCCCGATCAGGCTGCTCGCCAGGTCAAGCCGGCGCCGCATCCCTCCGGAGTAGCCCTGGGCGGACCGGTCGGCAGCGTCGGTGAGCCCGAAGAGCTCGAGCAGCTCGGCGGCGCGCTGGCCCGCCTCGCGCCGGGAGGCACCCAGCAGCCGGCCCAGCAGCACCAGGTTCTGGGTGCCGGTGAGGTCCTCGTCCACCGAGGCGAACTGGCCGGTGACGCCAATCCGGCGGCGCACCTGCGCGGCGTCGCACACCACGTCGAAGCCGGCTACCGTCGCGCTACCACGGGTCGGGGCGAACAGCGTGGTGAGGACGTTGACCAGGGTGGTCTTGCCCGCCCCGTTGTGCCCGAGCAGGCCGTGCACGGTGCCAGCGGGCACCGCCACGCTCACCCCGTCCAAGGCGGTGACGTCGCCAAATGTCTTGCGCACGTCAACGGCATCGATCATCAGCTCGCTCACCCGTGATCCTCTCGTAACGCGTCACACAGGAGATCTCGATCAGCTCTTCGGGGTTGCCGAGACCAGCAGTATCGAGGCCAGTAAATATCCCTTTTGTCTTGTATGTCTTGATTACTGTACGCTACAAGTAGTGAGCGTCGCGCCACCGTTCCGGGACGATTTGCTCACATTCTGTGTGTGTTTTCCCTACAAAAAGTCATTAACTATACCCGTTCGGGTGATATTAGAGTGACATGCGGTCCTTCATTTTGCATGATGCCGGCACAGGAAGCGCTCGCAAGGGAGGCTGGATGTCTTCCGTCTGCCGGTTCGTCCGCCGTGTGCTCACCATAGCGGCGTTAGGCGTGTGTGCGCTGCTCGTCGTCGCCGTGAGCATGGCGCAACTCGGCTCGGCTGAGCAGCCATCCACGGTGATACCGCCGCTCAACACCGCGAGTCTCATGCCCGCGCCCAGTCTTGTGGCGTTACGGATCCCGAGCGGAAACGCTGTCAACGTCATCCTGGCAGGCCCGGGAGGCGACGGCAACGGCGACGGCGACGGCAACGGAGGAGGTCGAGGAGACCGGGGCTATGGGGGAAGCCGAGGAGACCGGGACTACACAGGAGGCGGGGAAGGCCGGGGCAACAGAGGAGGCGGGGAAGGCCAGATCTGCCACAGAGGCCGGGGACACGAGGAAAACTGGCGCTGTGGGGGAGACAGGGAAAGCACGAACTGTCAAGACTGGGGCCACAAGAGAGACCATGGCTATCGGAGAGACCAGGACTGCCCAGAACCCCAGTCAGACCCGCACCCGGTACCCCCACCACGCTCGATACCCCCACCACCCTCGGTCTACGTGCTGCCGCCCCCGGTCTATGTGGTGCCGCCCCCGGTCCACGTGGCGTCTCCGCCGCCTCCCCCGGCGTCTCCTGTGGTCCCCGCAGTGTCTCCGCCGCCTCCCCCGGCGCCTCCTCTGGTTCCCGCAGCGTCTCCCCCAGTTCCCCCTGCGCCTCCTGCAACCCTCGCCCCCAGCCCCCATGTAGTCCCCGCAGCCTTCGACTTGACGCGGTTGTGGCGATTTGTCGTCGCGCTAATCCTGTTGGGCATCGGACTATTGGTTGCGCTATTGGTCTTGCTTGCCTCTCAGGTCCAGAAGGGGCAGAAGTGGGTACGCGCGCATGTCCATGTTGTTGCTGGCGCCGCTCCCAGCACTGTCGCCGAGATCATGGAGTCCCGGACAGACCGTTCACCGCCAACATGTGTCGTGCGCATTCAGCCACACGCCGATAGCGGCACGCAGGTTCTTGAGGGAGTGTACCAATGAGCTCAGCCGACCTCACCGAATCGTTGTCGGCCCGGGTGTTCCTTCTTGGCGACACCACCGACACCGTGGAGGTCCTCGCCCGCTCGCTCGACGAACAAGGCCTGTCTTCCTTCACGATCCAGGGCCTCCGCAAGCTGTCCGGCTCGGCCCTGCAAGCCGTCAACCACGAAATCGCCACAGTCGCCCACGGACTCCTTAACCTCGACCTCGGCGAGGTTCTGATGTCCGGCTGGCGCAAGTACACTGAACTGGCTAAAGCGGCGGAGCGCACGCTGGCCAGTCCGGGCAGTGAGGAGGTCGTGGCCCTGGCGACTCACCGCGTCAGCTCGATACACCATCCGTCCGTTGAGCTGCTCGTCGATGGCGCCAAAGTCTACACCTTCGTTTTCGAGTTGACCGTGGTGTTCGACCTCACCGGAGTCGCAGCGGTGATACGGCAGGGTGACCTGGAGGGTTATTCAGCCGGTCGTGTAGAAGTGCAGGCCGATTACGGTTGAGATGGTTGTCGCGAATGTTGCAATGGGGCGGCGGTAGTCGGTGTGCATGATTCTCCAGGTCTTGAAGTTGGCGATTGTCTG
>JBATXM010000116.1:0-17684 GCA_049673305.1 Pseudonocardiaceae bacterium
CCCTGCTCGGCGAGCAGCACTCCCAGGTTGACCGCCGCCATGGGCGCGTAGTCGGCGTGGCCGCTGCCAAGGGCCCGTTGATAGGCGCCCCGAGCGCCACCAACATCCCCCTGCTCGGCGAGCAGCACTCCCAGGTTGTTAGCTTCTAATGCCTGGTCTAGATGTTTTTTGTCGATAGCCCAATCGGTGGCACGAGCGCCAGTCCTCGCCGTTGGTTCGGCGGCCTTCTGCGCGAGAGTTGGCAGAATCCGCTCTACCGCGTCGAGCAAGGTAGCGAAGTCGGAGCGAAACGTCTCGTGGTCGAGTCGAACAGCATTGCGCAGGGCAAGGCCCTGCAATCCGTCAGGAAGGTCGTATCGATCGGGCATGCCAGCGCCATCGACGAGCACAGGGATTACGCGTATCTCGCGTTCTAATGCAGCCCCGATTTCAAGGACCACAAAGTCGTCCGGGTCGTCTAGCTTGCGTCGCCCCCGCCGGTCGGCGATCGTGGACCAGGTTGGTCCGATCAGGGCGATCAGCACGTCACATGAGGCGACCTCTCGCGCTATCGCAGCAGCGAAATCGTCGCCTGGCTCGATCGTGTCAACGTCCATGAAGACCTGTGTTGCTCCCAGTCGCTCGGTCAACCGGTCAGCCAGCCGACCCGCAATATGGCGTGTTTCCTCTCTTCGGTAGCTGAGGAAAACCGCTCGCGTACCAGGAGTCACATGGGCGCCCCTTCCGCTGTCTGGTGTCGGTGCAAGGTTCCAGCCCACCGACATAATACGTCAATCTAAGACTCACCCCATCGAAGGTCTAGCTCAGGACGGGCGTCTCGGCGTTCTCCCCACCGCGCTACATCGGCCAGCAGAGTAACACAACCAGTACAACCCAAAATGTGCCCTCGCCGGGCGGGCAGGTCTCGGGGATGGCCGACCCCGCGCCAAGCCCGGTTCGGTGGGATGCCACACGACTCCCAGCGTGCAAGATCATCAGTGGTTGCCAAGCTATTGTCAAGCATCAGATAAGGCCTCATGACACCCGGCAGGCGCAGACCCGGGTTCGAGACGACGAGTGCGGTTGGGGACCACTTGCCCCGCACGCAAGCAGACGACCCGTACGTCTACTGGCCGCACACATGATATCTAGCATCACCACTGACCAGGACAGACGTCTACCCCCACGTCCTAGGGGTGAAGGGGTTGCAGTGATCATCGTCAGCGAGCTGTCAGCGAAAGTGGCGCGACAAGCCCGCACGTGGCAATCCACACCGGTGCGTAGCCGCAGCTCAGCGGCACACAACGACATTCTCAGGTACGCGGACGCACGACCAATCAGCGTTCACGCAGAAGTGCTCGCATGGATCTCCATCTCATCGGACATCCCCGGATCGTCCTACACCGCCTCGCCGACATCAAGGACACCTAACGGTGTCGATTCACACTCTTGCCGAGCATAATTAGCGAGTGTACGTACTCGGCTGTCATCGTACGGTTACCATCAGCTCTACGAATAGGAATCGAGAACGCAGAACCGATGACAGTTGACGAGTCGAGGTAGGCGCCTCTGATTAAAAACGGTTGGAGTGAGTCGGATTGCGCAGGTATCAAGATGACAACAAGATACCTATCGTTCATGGTTGGCACGACTTCGAATCTGAGATCAGAAACTAGTGGAAAAATTCTCGCGTCGGTGACATCTCGGAGTCGTCCCAAGTTGAGGTTGCGATCATCTGTGCAGCCGACGACACGTTTGACTATATCGCGACCAAGGGAGTCGCGCTCGGTGATTGCTCCAATTATAATTAGGCCGCTGGATTCGCTATTTGCGAAGGCGGCGATATCAGCAGCGAGGTCAAATTTATTTTTCTCGGAGTTGAGGTTATAGAGATCACGCTTCGCATCGAATCCCACCTCGGCCTGCCCAAGAAGAACAGAGCCACCGGACGCACGTACGGCCTGATAGCGGGCAATGAGATCGGCAAATTCAAATGCGAAACCTTGACCTACGCACCGAGACGACTGGGCCATCTTTGCAATCTCGCTAATTGTGATATCGGGATCGACGTCAAGATGTAAGATGGCAACCTTGCTACCAGTATCGGTAAACTGCTGCTCGATTTCTCGAACGGCGAAGTGGAATACTTCCAGGATGGGTTGGATCCGCTGTAGTAGCGCTTCCGTAGTTATCCCGCTCATCAACTCGACTTCGACTTCAATGTCTAATTGATCAAGATTAGGTGTCAGGGTGAAGATGTCAATTGCCGTAGGGGAGTCGTTACTGCTCCATGCGGCCAGTGTAGGAGCATGGTATAGAATATAAAGTACGGCAAAGGGGACGTCGTAAAAGGAGGTGAAAGACGGGTCAACTGCTGCATTCTGCAACGCCCACAGTAGGTGCTCAACGCGAATGTCACCTGCTTGACTCAGATTCAGCTCAAACTCTGGAATGGCTCCCCGATCGCACCGATCGCAGTGTGCGATGTGTCCACCCATGCATACGAGCGTCTTGGCCCGGGTATCCCATTGCACGGTCAGATCACTCATACCCTCTACCCTAGTTTTTCGTCCCGCTGATGGCTCATGGCTTATGCCCCTTGCGTGCCCGTTCACACGGTAGCTTACGGGAACCACCGGTGATGACGGGCAGAATCTTACTGACCGTGCATACGAGCGTCCCTGCTCACGACGCGGCATGGTCCGCTCCTTGCAGGCGGTACTCGGCTCCTCTGATAGAGCCTGTGTTACTCCAGTGGCGTACCAAGACCAGGCCCTCTACCGGCCCATGCCGTTCCTCCCGGGACCCAGGTACGAATCGGCGATTACACTACCCAACACTGGCCAACGGCGACCAACATCACCCCACGTTCCCGCAAGTTACCGGCCATCCCGACAGTCGAAGCCTTGGTCAGCGTCTCTCAACTACGCTAAATCGGCAAGTACAGCGCCAGCGCCAGCACGACCCAAAAGGCGCCCTCGCCGGGCGGGCAGGTCTCCGGGATGGCCGGCCACCCGTGTGGGCAGGACTGGGGCGGGTGTGGGCAGGGTGTGGCCTCCCGCCGACCTCCCCGAGGGCTACCACACGGCATCCCGGGGGCAGAGCCAGACGAGCCAGGCACCGGTTTCGCCGAGGGCTGCCCCCGGGATGCCGCGCGGTCGGGCTACGCCAGGTCGACGGGATACCACACGATCCCAGCGCGCAAGATCATCAGTGGTCGTCAGGCAGCGGAAAGTCATCACAACCTCCGGCACGCCTCCGCACCGACGTAGATTTTGGTTCGGACAAAGACCTCCGTTTCAGCTGGCTCAATGACTGCAGTTCTGACCGCAACAAGCAGCACCAGGCTATCCCCGGACCACACCCAGCGCACTCCGTGTTCCCACGTCGCACCCTCCGACGAGGGTGCCACCCGCACCCTGTTAATCGCAGGTCTCCGCCCTCACTTCGTCTCCACAGGACCAGGGTTGTCGTGCCACTCGCGTGCCACTAGAGGGGGTCAGTAGCGGTCATCTGCGGTCACCCGTGACCATGACCGACCGCAGGTCAAGGCCTGGACCAGGGCAGCGCTATAGGGTTCCCAAGCTCTAGATGAACCGGCTCCCGGGCTGACTGTGGCGCAGTGATGTGGTCCACTTGTCGTCATGTCTGCTTGGACCGTGTGACAGGGCGACCTGCGGAGCTCGGTTCAGCACCTGGGCGGCTCCGACGGCCCGTGCCCACCGACGAACGATCGAGAAGTCGCGCGCAAGCGGAGAAATGCCCGAGAGCCGGTTCATATCCTACGCTGACACCTGATTTTCACACTTCCCGTCGACGGGCCTGCTCGTGCTCACCCAGACTCGCCAGGGTAGTGGCGAGGTCGTGGGCCGAGCGCAGGGTTTGGGGGTGGTCATCGCCCAGCACCCGACGCTGGCGGGTGAGGGTGTCCTCGCCGAGCTGGCGGGCCTGCTCGTGCTCACCCAGACTCGCCAGGGTAGTGGCGAGGTCGTGGGCCGAGCGCAGAGCCTCGGGGTGGTCATCGCCCAGCACCCGACGCTGGCGGGTTAGGGTGTCCTCGCCGAGCTGGCGGGCCCGCTCGTACTGCCCCAACTCCCGCAGGGTAGCGGCGAGGCTGTAGGCGGAGCGCAGAGCGTCGCGGTGGTCATCGCCCAGCACCCGACGCTGGCGGGTGAGGGTGTCCTCGCCGAGCTGGCGGGCCCGCTCGTACTGCCCCAACTCCCGCAGGGTAGTGGCGAGGTGGTGGGCCGAGCGCAGGGTTTGGGGGTGGTCATCGCCCAGCACCCGACGCAGGCGGGTGAGAGTGTCCTCGCCGAGCTGGCAGCCCCGCTCATACTGCCCCAACTCCCGCAGGTAGACGGCGAGTCTGTAGGCCGAGCGCAGGGTTTGGGGGTGGTCATCGCCCAGCACCCGACGCAGGCGGGCGAGGGTGTCCTCGCCGAGCTGGCGGGCCCGCTCGTACTGCCCTAGCGCCCACAAGTTGATGGCGAGGCTGTCGGCCGAGCGCAGGGTTTGGGGGTGGTCATCGCCCAGGACCCGGTGGGAGCGGGTGAGCGTGTCCTCGGCGAGCTGGCGGCCCTGCTCATACTGCCCCAGCATCCACAAGTTGATGGCGAGGTCGCCAGCCAATTCCAAGGTGTCGGGGTGGTCGTCGCCCAGAACCCGACGCAGGCGGGCGAGAGTGTCCTCGCTGAGCTGGCGTGCCCGCTCGTAGTCCCCCAACTCCCACAGATCGTGGGCGAGACTGTTGGCCGATTCCAGGGTGTCGGGGTGATCATCGCCCAGCATGGAGCGGCGCAGGTCCCAGGCGCGTTCGAACAGCGGCCGGGCGGGGCCGGGCTCCCCCCGGGTCAACAGATACCTGGCGGCGCGGTCGAGCAGCCAGGCCACGTCTTCCTCGACCCTGGTGAGGGTGCGGTGGGGGTCGGTGGCGACCAGGACGTGCGGGAGAAGCTGGCGCCAGGCCGGCCAGGCCGGCAGGTTATCCCACGGATCGTCGGCCGGGACCGCAGCACGCACCAACCGAACCACAAGGGTTGGCAAGTCTTGGGTTGGGTGGGGTTGGGTGCGCAGGATCGCGGCGAGCAGCCGATGCAGCTGCAAAGTGGCGGGCTCGACGCGGGCCAGCCCGTACTGGCGCAGCAGCCGGGTCAGCTCAGCGAACGCCAGCGGATCCCCAGCCGTGGTCGCAAGTAAGTCAGGCAGCTGGGTGGGATGGGTGGTGAACAGAGTCAGCGGGATCGGCTCCGGCGCCAGATAGGCCGCCAGAGTAAGCAGCACCAGCGTAGCCGGGGACTGGGCAGCCAACCGGTCAAGGGCGATCTGGACGCTGGCGGCCAACGACACCGGGTAGGTCGCGGGAGTGCTTTGGGCCAGCAGCTCCGTGGTCCGCTCAACCAGCAGAGCGAGGTAGTCCCTCACGCCGGTGGCGGTGTCGGCCAGATGCGCCCCGGCCTGAGCCAGCGCCAACGGCAGATCCCCCAACGCTTCCGCGACCCGCCCCGCCTCACCCTCGGTCAACTGCAGTGCGCGGCGGCGTAGCAGCATGATCGACTCGTCCCGATCGAACACATCCACCCGCACCGGGGTAGCCAGCTCCTGCCAACCGGGGTTACGGGAGGTGATCACCACCTGCCCCCTACCCCCGGGCAGATACCCGGCCAGCGCCGCTGGATCCTCGGCGTTGTCAAAGATCAGCAGCCACCGCTCCCGCACCCGCAGCGTCCCCAACAGCCGCGACACCGCCGCAGTCGTGGGGTCGGTGACAGCCGCCAAACCCAGGGCCTGGGCCAGCCCGGCCAACTGGTCGGCCACCAGCGCTGGTTCCTCCGAAGGCACCCACCACACCACGTCATATTCCGCCCCGTAACGGTGAGCGTACTCAATGGCCAGCGAGGTCTTCCCGATCCCACCCATCCCGTACATTGCCTGCACCACCACCGTCGACCGCTCCTCCTCCAACGCGGCATGCAACGCGGTGAGCAACCTCTCCCGTCCGGTGAAACCCGGGCTACGGGCCGGCACATTCCACACCCGCCCCACTGGTACATCCTCCGACCGAGCCTGCGGCAGATCCCGCAACCCCGCAAACAGCACCTCGCTAAGCTCCTCCGGTGTCGTAACCGTCGCCGTGGTCACCCCACTCTCGGTCAGCCGAGCCCGGAACACCTCCTGCCGAGCGGCATAACGCAGATCCACAAACAGATCCCTCGGACCCTCAGCCTCCTCACCCAGCAGCACCACCAACCGCGGCAATCCGACCTCGCTGGCCACCTCAAACTCCAACTCCGTGTACGACAACTCCGGGCGATCAGCCACCGGCGAGCCATACCGAAACCCCACCACCGCCACATACACATCCGCCGCCACCACAGCATCCCGACACACCTGCGCCGGCCGCTCATCACGCGGACCGAAATACGCCATCTCGACAATGGCATCCCCAGCCCGAGACACCGCCCGCTCCGCCGCCGCCACAAACGACCGCCCCACCGGCAACCGCCGTAACTCTGACGTATGACTCACAAACACCCGCCGTGGCCCCGACACGACCCCAGCATCCCACCCCCCGCCACAACCACGAGCAAGACCAGCACAACGAAACCGGGCCATAGACAGAATCAGCCGGACACCCGGCGTGACCAGCCCACTGAGCACACCGGTCTAGCGAACCTCAGCTGACAGCCTGCGCGCTGGTAGAAGACCATCCAACCCACCGCGATGCTGCGCAAGACCTTCCCGCCAGTCGGACGATCCATCTGCCCGCAGTCCCGACCGCGACGAGCAGCACCAAGCCGCCCACAGACGTCACCTGGCGCACCCCGCACGCCCGCGTCGCGCGATCCGATCAGGGAAACGCCCGCATCTGTTCATCACAGGGCTTCCGCCCTCTCCCGCCGAGGACGAAGATCTCGGTACCCAGTTGCGCGCGTGCCCCCCGCGTGCCCCTTCCCAAAGTCGCGAGCGGTCAGCAACGGTCACTCACGTCACCTGTCACCGAATACCCCCATGTCAGCATTAGCTCAGGTCATTTTCTTGATCACCACCCGATCTTCTAAGCTGGGGTTCACGTGTGGTCATCATCAGCGGAAGCAGCGCGACGAGCCGCAGGGGTCGAGATCGTGTCAGGTTCGGGGCGATCCCGGCACAAATCGGGTACAAACCACGTCACCCAACACCAGCCAACGTCAACCAATATCAACCAATATCAACCAACGTTTCAGCAGGTCACCGCCCATCTCGACCACCAAAGCCCTGGTCAGGGTTCTCCCAGCCACGCTACATCAGCAAACGCAGCGCCACCCAACCAAAACATGCCCTCGCCGGGCGGGCAGGTCTCCGGGATGCCCGGCCCCCAGCGCGGGCGGGGTTGGGCCGGTGTGGACCAGGGTGTGGGATCCCGCCGACCTCCCTCAAGGGCTACCACGCGGCGCCCCGGGGGCAGAGCCATACGAGGCCGCTGCCGGTCGCGTCGAGGGCTGCCCCCGGGGCGCCGCGTGGTCGGGCTACGCCAGGTCGACGGGATCCCACACAGCTTCCAGCGTGCAAGATCATCCGTGATCATCAGGCAGCAGAAACGCATCACGACCTCCAACACATCAGGTTGTTGGTTCAAGTCCAGTGAGCACACCGAAATGAGCCGTTGGGGACCACTTGGGGACCACACGTTCTGCGCGGAGGCAGACAATCCGCACGTCGGCCGCTCGTGCGCACGGCGCTTGCACCCCGGCTGACCACCGAAGATGCCCACTCCCACGTCCTGGGGGTCAAGGGGTCGCAGGTTCAAATCCTGTCGTCCCGACGGTGTTACCGCAGGTCAGAGGCCAGATCATCAGGAAGATGATCTGGCCTCGTGATCGTTCGTTAGCCTGGCGTTAGCGGACGTAGCCTCAGAGTGTGGCATCCACGATGGTCCGATCCGGCACACCGACGATCAGGGGTGGGGCTGCGTGTCGTCTTCGCCCTTGTTGTCTGCCTGTGGGGTTCCAGAAGTCGGTAACCTGCGCTGAGCAGCAGCTTTATGCCTCCGTTCATACTCATTGATCAAGCCACCCAGTATCGGCCGGCGCTTGATCTGTTCATGGCTGAGGTCGGCTACGGAGTGGGCCGGGTGCGGAGGGCAGAGTTCACAGGCGCGGTGGGGTCGTTGACCGTTGTAGTGCCGAACATACTTCGCGAGCATGGTACGCAGGTGACGCTCGCTGAAGATCAGCATACTGTCGGTGAGTTCGGCTCTGAGCGTATGCACGAACCTTTCAGCAAAACAGTTCGCCTGCGGGCAACGAGGAGGAATCCGCACCACATGGATGCCTACATCGGCGAGAATAGCATCGCATGATGCTGTGAACTGTCCGGCACGGTCGCGGATGAGGAACCGGAACTGGGTGACGCGATCGTCAAGATCCATGACCAGGTTGCGAACCTGCTGTGTGGTCCACCTGCCATCGGGATTCGTGGTCGTGCCCAGCAGGTGCACGGACCGACTGCCAACCTCCAACACGAAGAACATGTAGATCTACTTGAGTGTCACCGCGCAGTCGACGTGAAAGAAGTCGCAGGCCAACATCGTGGATGCTTGGGCGCGCAGGAATTGACGCCAGGTCGTGTCGGTGTCCCGGACCGGTGCTGGCGGTATCCGTAACCCCTGCAGGACGCGGCGGATCGTTGACGCTCCCACGCGGTGGCCGAGTTTGAGTAGCTCGCCCCGGATTCTTTGGTATCCCCAGGTGGGATTGCCCTTGGCCATGCGCTCGATCAAACTGGCCACAGCGTCCTGGACGGGTGGACGTCCGCGACAGGGCGGATACGTCCATTTCTTGGCGACCAGGCGACGATGCCAGCGCAGGATCGTGCCCGGTATGACCAAGCGATGCTCCCGCAGCTTCTGCGGCAGCCTGCGGACCAGCGCGGCGAACATCGCTCGGTCTGCCCAGTCCAGACGGGGCTTGGGGTTGGCTCTGCGTAACACGGCGACTTCATGGCGCAGGACAAGGAGTTTGACGTCTTTGGATGTCGATGATCGGCCGAGCAGCAACAGCAGGTTCAGCAGCTGTAGCAAGATCAAATATAGCAGGCGAAGCGACATAACGCCTGATCATGCCATGAAGACCGAGTGCGCTGATCACGCAGTTCAGAGGCTCAGGCCGACTTCTGGAACTCCACAGGCCGTCGGGCAGGGGATTAGTCGTGTGCACGGTGGGGTATGTGGAGGTCGCGTGGTGGTGGTCGCCGCGCGATAACGTGGAGGTTTGATGCCGTCAAAGAAGTCTGCCGCCAAGGTCGCCACTGCCGCGTTGGAGGAGTTGATTCCTGGGGTGCCGGGCATCGAGCCTCCAACGGTGGCGGAGCCGACCGAGCCGCGTGCACCGTTGCCGCCGAAGCCAGACCAGAGCGCCCCGGCGGTGGTGTCGGCGACCGGTGTTGTTGTGGAGGGGCGGGAGCGGCTGCGGGCCCAGGAGGGCTCGTATCTGACGACCGCGCAGGGGGTCCGGTTGCGGGAGACCGATCACTCCCTGACGGCTGGAGTGCGGGGTCCGACGCTACTACGTGATCACCATCTGCGGGAGAAGGTGATGCATTTCGACCATGAGCGCATCCCGGAGCGGGTCGTGCATGCCCGCGGGGCTGCGGCGCATGGGGTGTTCGAATCTTATGGGTCCGCTGCGAAGCTGTCCAGAGCCGGGTTTCTGGCCAAGGGTGTCCAGACGCCGGTATTCGTCCGGTTCTCCACTGTGCTTGGCTCGCGTGGGTCGGCGGACACGGTGCGTGACACCCGGGGGTTTGCGACGAAGTTCTATACCGAAGACGGCAACTTCGACCTGGTGGGCAACAACATCCCGGTGTTCTTCATCCAGGACGGAATCAAGTTTCCCGACGTGGTGCATGCCGCGAAGCCTCACCCCGATCGGGAAATCCCACAGGCCCAGAGCGCACATGACACATTCTGGGATTTCGTGTCGCTGCACACCGAGGCCACTCATCACACGCTGTGGAACATGTCAGACCGCGGCCTGCCCCGCTCGTGGCGCACGATGGAGGGCTTCGGAGTACATACCTTCCGCCTGGTGGACGCCAAGGACAACACGACGCTGGTGAAGTTCCACTGGAAACCGACGGCAGGGGTGCATTCGCTGATATGGGAGGAGGCCCAGATCGCAGCCGGTGTCGACCCGGACTTCCACCGCCGCGACTTGGCCGATGCGATCGAGACGGGTGCGTTCCCGCAATGGGAACTGGGGATCCAAACCTTTCCCGACACCGAAAACCAGATGTTCGAGGGCATCGATCTACTCGACCCGACGAAACTGGTCCCGGAGGAATTGGCCCCCGTGGCGCCGATCGGCATGATGACGCTCAACGCCAACCCGACGAACTTCTTCGCCGAGACCGAACAGGTCGCCTTCCACACTGGACATCTCGTGCCCGGGATTGACGTCACTGACGACCCGCTGTTGGCCGCCCGGATGTTTTCCTACCTCGATACCCAACTCACCCGCCTCGGTGGGCCGAACTTCGCTCAGATCCCGATCAACCGACCCCGCGTGCCGGTTAACGACATGCTCCGCGACGGCTTCCATCAGGACGCGGTGCATTCCGGTGTCGCCCCGTACCGGCCGCAGTCACTCGACGGTGGCTGTCCATTTCTCGCCGGCGACGACGTCGGCGCGTTCGTCGACGTGCCCAGCGTCATCGCCGCGGGGCATGCGGTGCGGGAGAAACCCGCATCGTTCGCCGATCACTACAGCCAACCGCGGATGTTTTGGCTCAGTCTCTCCCCCGTCGAGAAAGACCACACGATCCAGGCATTCACCTTCGAACTCGGCAAGTGCTACGAGACCGCCATCCGGGAACGGACGCTGCAGGTGCTCGCCAACGTTGACCCCGACCTCTGCGCCGGCGTCGCCGAAGGTCTGGATCTGCCGGCACCCAAGCCGACGGAAAAGCTGGCGGACGTGAAGCCCAGTGCGGCCCTGTCCCAGATCGGTCAGAGCTGGCCGGTGACCGGGCGCATCATCGGCATCATTGTCGGCGACGATCCCGACCTGAAGGACCTGCGCACAGTCCGGAAGGAAATCTTCGCCGCCGGGATGGTACCGTTGATCATTGCCCCGAAAGCCGGCATGCTTACCGACGGGCGCGACACACCGCTGCCCGTTCAACGCACATTCCTCACGGCCCGATCCGTCGAGTTCGACGCTCTCCTCATCGCTGGCGGCCCTATCGCCCCAGGACATGACGCCCAAGCCTCGCTCGACGCCAAAGCCACCGTAGCCCACACAGCAGTGGACCCCCGCGTCCTGCTCATGCTCGCCGAAGCGTTCCGACACTCCAAGACCATCGGCGGCTGGGGCGACGCAGTCACCATCCTCGCCGCCGCAGGCTGCCCGACCGACGCCCCAGGAATCGTCCTCGCGGATACACCGACCGACGTCCTCGGACAACTCACCGACCTCCTCGGGACCCACCGCGTCTGGGAACGCTTCCCCACCCGAGCCAGTTGAAGGGCAGCGCCAGGCGCAGGTGAGGTCGGGGATCGTGAAGGTAGCTGTCCCCGAGTGCCATCTGGGTCCGGGTGTGTGTCTTACGCGAAGATTCATTGTTACCCTGCGGACTCTAGGGGGAGAGCGGGACAAAGTGGAGGAGGCTACGCGGTCAGACCTTGCCGATCGGGCACGTGGGTCAATCCCGGGTGCCAGCGGTGGAAGTCGTTGGCAAGTTGATCGTTGAGAACTCGGGCGCGGACCTGCAAGCAGGTGTGTGCCGCGGGGGCTCTAGCGCAGCTGCTGGTTCGTGATATCCGCCTGCGGAGTCCGCCGTTGAGCCGACGATGGCCTCGCCAGCGTGGCGACGTTCGCCGTAGTGGGGGATGGAGCCGGCGTTGACCTGCAGGTAAGTGTCGGGGGTCGGGGAGCAACGGAACCATGAGTACCACTGCAGCGTGCGGAGTGACTGGTTGATCAGGTTCCGGTGGGAATGTCGAATGCGGGGCCGCGTTCGGCGCGCGATGGTGGCTGCAGCAGGCCGAGGCGGGAGCGAGACATCCCATTCCGGCGCGTGTGAGGATTGCCCAGACCGTGGAGGCGCCGACCTGATGGCCCATGCCGGCACGTTCTCCAGCGATGCGCCGGTATCCCCAGTCCGGGTTCCCGCTGGCGAGACGCAGAATCACCCTGCGCAGCGGTGGTGACGTGGGTGGGCGGCTGGGTCGCTGGCTCTTGGTGGTCCATCGTCGTGTAACCAAGTCGGTGTGCCAGCGCAAGAGCGTGCCGGGGGTGACAAATAGATGTCGGCGACGGGTCTTGGGGAGCAGTCGGGCCAGCGCGCTGAGCAGGGCACGGTCTGCTCAGGTCGGGCGAGGGCGTGTGACCTGCCGACGCAAGATGCTCACCTGGTGGCGCAGCACCAGGATCTCCGCAGTCTTGGACGCCTCCGATCGCATGAGGAGCGCAAACCAGGTGCTGAGCTGGCAGAAGATCAGGTACACGAGCCGTAACGTCACGGACGCCGATCATGCCGAACCGAACCCGACACGCATCACCCTAGGTCAGCACAGTGGCCGAGTATCAGGCACGGGGGCTTGGGGTTGGCTCTACGCAGCACAGCGACTTCGTGACGCAGCACTCCTTGGACGCCGACGAGCGGCCGAGTAACAACAGCAGGTTCAGCAGCCCCAGGAAGATCAAATAAGGGAGACGCAACGACACGGCTCACGATCATGCCCTGGCGGCCGAGTACACCGACCACCCAGCTCAGAGGCACAGGCCGACTTCTGGAACCCCACAGGGTGTTCACCGGTGGGAGACCTGGCCGGTTCGGGTACTGCCACGTGCGGGTCACCAGGCGCCGGTGCCAGGCCAGCAGCGTCGCTGGCGTGAGCAGCCGGTGCTCCCGCAGCCGGCGCGGCAACAGCCGGGTCAACGCGGACAGAACCGCTCGATCCGGCCATGAGGGCCGTGGCTGGCTGACTTGGCGACGCAATACCGCGACCTCGTGCCGCAGCGTCAACAGCTCGGCGGCGATCACCGACACACGACCGCCGATCGTGCCTGACCCTAATCGGCACCGAACCCGCAGGTCAACGGTACTCGCGAGGTTGTGGCGCGGTACAGGACTTCGGACCAGCCGATACACCAGCCGATACACCAGCCACCTCGCGCCGTGAATGCTGTTGGATTGAGCAGCGGACTCGGAGCTGGAGCAGTCGCAGTGTTGGCGGGTCGTGGCCCAGATCATCACGGAGGGCCACACCGCCTCGGGTGACGGGCTTCCCCGAGTGATCGCTGGGGCGGTGGGTCTGGTGGGGATGACGGCGCAGATGTATCTGGTTGACCTTGCTCAGCGGACACTCTGGTCGGTCCCGAAAGGTCACAGGGGGGCGGTCTCCGTTGACGGCAGTCTGGCTGGGCGCGCATTCCAGTTCGTCAAGGTCCTCGTAGGCACCGATCCCAAGATGAGTGTGGTGCTGTGGGTTCCGATGGTCGATGGAACCGACCGGCTCGGCGTGCTGCTCCTGGGGTTGCCGGGCGGAGCCGACGGTGACGACCCCGGGTTGCGTCAGCGGTGCTCGGTGGTAGCCGGGCTGGCCGGCCATCTCGTAGCCACCAAGTTCGCCTACGGCGACGCACTGAACGTCGCCCGCCGCAGCACACCGCTGACCGTGGATGCCGAGTTGCTCTGGCAACTCCTGCCACCGCTCACCTTCGCCTCCCGCGACTTGGTCATCACCGCAGTGCTCGAACCGCACGACCGGGTCGGGGGCGACGGTTTCGACTACGCCGTCGATGAGCAGGTGGCGTTCTGCGGCCTCTTCGACGCTGTTGGCCACGACCTTCAAGCCGGTCTGACCACCGCCGTTGCCCTCGCCGCGATTCGCACCGCCCGCCGCAGCGGCGAGCGCGACCTCAGTGTGATTGCGCGCCGCGCCGACGCCGAGATCATCGCTCACGGCCGGGCAACCGTTTTGTCACTGCGGTTCTAGCACGCCTGAACATCAGCACCGGTAAGCTGAGCTACCTCGTCGCCGGGCATCCCCCGCCATTGCTACTGCGTGCGAACAGAACCGTGAAATCACTTCAGTACGGCCGTCGGGTACCTCTGGGCATACCCGGCTGCGACGTCGAAGTCGTACACGAGCATCTCGAGCCGGGCGCCCGGCTGCTGCTCTACACCGACGGCATCACCGAAGCCCGTGATGCCCATGGTCGACCTTTCGGAACCAACCGGCTGATCGACTTCGCCGAACGCGGCGGCAGCGTCGTGCCGCTTCCTTTGACTGAATAAGCCTCTCCTCTGGGACACCGGGGCTGGTGCGCTGCGGTGGAAACCGCTCCGGAGAGGACCTACAGCGGGGCCAGCACGGAGGGCAGCACCTCCGACAGGCTCCCGTACTCGACGGAAGGGAGTGCCCGAAGCGCACGCACAGTTCGCTCGCCGACCGACAGGGACCGCCACCGTACGCGCATGCCCGAGTTCCGGCTCTGTCCTGCGACGCCGTGGTCCAGCGGCTGGTCGTTCACCAAGTGACAGGGCGGGTGTGCCTCCCTCACCTTGCTGCCAGTACCGTGGCCAGTCCCTGGCAGTCAGCGACTGTGACGGTGAGGGCGGGATGGCGCAGGGTGCCGGTGGGCTCGATGCCGGGAACTGGTTCGCGAAAGGTGATACACAGGCCGCAGGCCCCGTTAGTGGCCATGGTCAGGCCTCGGTCGGCGAGGGAGAGATGTGCCGGTCCCGCCGTCTTGAGGAAGCCGAATGGTCCGGTGATGGCGGTTGACGTCACGTTGGTGAGGGTTGTTCGTACTCTCCAGAGTCCGAATCGGACGGCAAGCTCACCGTCGCGTATGCGGACCGCTGCGGTGGCCGGGGTGATGCCGAAGGGCAGGCCGGCGAGCCGGTAGGGGGTGGTGAACCGAAACGGGAAGGTTTGTGTCGTCATCGGAATAGTTACTACCCGCTGGACGACAGCTTCAACCTGGTGCGGGAGCGCGCATCTGGTGGCGCGAGCTCGTTTGCCCAAAAGGCTCACCGGGCGGGGTTGTGTTGGCGGATGGTGAGGTGATCGAGTAGGTGTGGTTCGATCCCGGAGGGCACCAGCACCAGATCGTCGATCTTCAACGGTGACCGCGCAGCGGCCGGGGTGGGCGTGCCGGTCAGCGACGCCTGCACCAGCTCGTGCAACCGCTGTCCGCATCGACGGTAGAACCGCAACTGAGTGCGGCGTCCGAATAACAGCCAGCCCAGCCGGAGGATCCACCCGAGAGTGGGCGATCGCTGGGATTGACAGGAGGCGATGAACTCGACCTGACCGCTGTCCAGATGCTTGATCACCTCATAGGTCACCTTGCCGCGCTCGAGGTGGTGCTCAAGGGTCTGGTAGGCCCACCCCCACACCTTCTCTTGTTGCCGGGTTTCGTCGATGAGAGCGGTGATGCGTACTCCCATGTAGAACCGCAGTGCGGAGAAGCGGCCCTCGAGCAGCAGGGTGCGGCCCAGCAGCGGGTCGTGACGGTGATAGACCGCGCGAACAAGCTCGGGTGGGGTGAACTCGTAGTCCCGGACCAGGTCGCGGGCGGTCTCCCACACCCCGCCGGGCTCTGGCGGGCCGGGTCGCTCACGCCCGACCAGGCTGCGGTGCACATCGAAGTTCCAGTCGGGGGGACGTACTTCGCTGGGATCATAGTTGATCTCGCAATTGCGCAACTCGGCCAGCGCCGTGACGTAGTCGATGTTGCCCAACAGCCGGTCGCGCACCGCAGCTCACTCGTGGCTGCGTAACGAGTCACCGATCAACCAGAGTGTGGGCGGCCATAACCCGGTGAACAGCGCACGCCGCTCAGCGTTGCCCCGTTCGTCTTGATCCACCGTCTTGGCCCGAATCCACAGGCCAAGGCACAACACAACCGCCCCGAGAGACATGATCTCGAAGTGCGCGCTGCGCAGCCCGGCACGATGCAACACCTGACCGATCATCCGCGCCTCCACCTGTTGTTTGCCGGCTCGCCGGCCGGGGAACATGCCCAGTGTCCGCGCATCTGCTCACGAGCGCGACACAGGAGAACCCGGTGTATCTGTGATCGCCCGCTGGTCGAGGATTCTGGCGCGCTGGACGCTGGGTGTTGCGCTCGTCTCGTGGCGCTACCTGTGGGCGACCACCCCGCTGCATCGGTCCGTGGAGGCCGGCGACGCTACTGATTTCCCTCCGCCGCTGCCCGATCAGCTGGTGGACGACCGTAGCCAACCGCTGGAAAGCGGCGTCGGCCCGCTGTTTCGCCGACTGTTCACGGTGGAGATCGAGGGCTCGTCGTTGACTGCGGCGGAGCTGATCACCACAGTTGCCGCCGACCTCAATCAGGCCGTGCCCGCCGAGGTCACCGCAGTCGAAATGATCTCCGGTGTCCCCGGCGAGCTCGCGATCGGTGACGAGGTTGTGGTACGCATACCGGGTCCCTGGGATGGTCCGGTCCGAGTGGTGCACCGGACCGGCACGTCATTTCGCCTCGCCACCCTGACCGGACATCTGGAGGCGGGGCAGATCGAGTTCCGGGCCCGTCCGAAGGGCTCCCAGTTGCGGTTTGAGATTGAGGCGTGGGCGCGGCCGAGCAGTTGGGCTATCCACCTGCTCTACAGCCATGTTCAGCTGGCTAAGGAAATCCAGCTGAACATGTGGGTGCGATTTTGCTTGAACGCCGCAAACCTCGCGGGCGGGCGGGCTCGCGGGGGCGTGACGATCCGCACCCGGGTGGTCGATCAACCACTGCGGGCGAGTCAATAGCGGCCTGTACCGTGCCAAAACTTGATGCAGGGCCGGTGACTAGGTTTTTCTCTGTCTGAGCTAGGCCGCTCAGCGGTACTTGTTGATCACGCCTCCGAGGGTTCGATGGCGTCGGATCGGGGCGCTGAGCGGGATCATGGTGGCTGGATTGTGGTGGGGTGGGTGTTGGTTGAGGCTTTGGTGCGGCCGGTGGTTGTTGACGTGCTGGGTGAACTGGTCGAGGACTGGCCATTCTGTGTTCGGACCATGCGCTCCCACCGTGGCCAGGGCAGTAGCTCGGTCTCGCGCAGCCCGCTGATCTCCAGTCCCGCTCCGACTAGCGCGGTGATCACCTCGCCGAGGCCGTGTGCCCATTCATAGGCCCGTGTCGCGTCCCGCAATGCCGGCCCGTCGGTGTAGGTGTAGGTGGCGTCTCGCTCGATCGCGCCGCGGCCTTCGAGGTAGTCGTGGCGCAGCAACAGTTCAGGGCTGTCACCGGGCGCTGGCGTAGGTCCCAACGCGTTGAGCACGGGATGGAACTCAACGATGTACAGCAGGCCGCCAGGCTTGAGTAACTCGGCTACCACCGAGGCCCAGCGTGGGAGGTCGGGCAGATAGCACAGGGCACCTTTGCCGGTGTAGACCACGTCGAAGCGTCGCCCACCGAGCGCGCTGACCGCGTCGTACACATTGGACCGCACATAGTCGACTTCGACGCCCTCGCGCCGCGCGATCCGCCGCGCCTGCTCCACTGCCTCGCGAGAAAAATCGAGCCCAACCGTCCGGGCGCCCTTATGGGCGAAAGCGACCGTCTCCGTGCCGAGGTGGCTCTGCAGGTGCACAAGGTCGCGGCCAGGTAAATCCCCAAGATCGTGCGCCGCGTGCGCAGGAGGGAGAAGCCGATGTAGATCGGGTTCTGCTGATGCGAGTAACTGTGCAGGAGATGGAGGTAGGTCCT
>JBATXM010000117.1:0-9249 GCA_049673305.1 Pseudonocardiaceae bacterium
GGGGTGCCCGTAGCCCCGAAGAAATTTTGGTCGTATATGCCTCTGAGCTGTGGTGACGCGGTAGCCGACACCGGGCCGTGAGGTCAACTTCCGCTACGTTCTGTCTGGTTTGTTCGGTGTGGTGGAGGTGGTTGGGTGTCGGAGAAGATGTTCTCCCGGGAGCAGTATGAGCAGTTGCGGTCGTTCCCGGAGATCAGTCGGGATGAGCTGTTCCGGTACTTCACGTTGTCGTCGGCGGATGTGGTGTTTGTGGATCCGGGCGCGGGCCGTGGCCCGGCGGACCGGCTTGGGCTTGCTGTCCAGCTCTCGACTTTGCCGTGGCTCGGGTTTGTACCCGAGGATGTGGCGTCGGCTCCACCGGTGGCGGTGGCTCGTCTGGCCGAGCGGCTCGGCCTGGATCCGGGGGTGCTGCGCGGCTACGGGAAGCGGGCGCGCACTCGCTCGGATCATCTGGGCAAGGTCGCCAAGTATCTGTCGTGGAAGACCGCTGCGGCTGGTAGCCGGGAGATGAAAGAGCTGGAGCAGTTCCTGCTGGACCGGGCGATGGAGCATGACTCACCGACGCTGCTGTTCAACCTGGCCCGCGAGTATCTGATGTCGGCGAGGGTGATCCGGCCTGGGGCGCTCACGCTGGCGAAGATGGTCGGGACGGCCCGTGCGGGCGCGACGGAGCTGACCTCGCAGAAGGTGGCGCATCTGCTGACCTTGCGGGTCCGCCAGGATCTGGACTTGCTGCTGGCTTATGACATCGGGCTCGGGATGAGCAGGTTGCGGTGGCTGAGCATCCCGGCGGTGGATGCGACCGCGAGTGCGGTGAAGACCTCGATCGAGAAGCTGACGTGGTTGCGGAACATGGACGCTCACCTGCTGGATCTGTCGATGCTGCCTAATGAGCGGCGCCGGTTTTTGGCCACGGTGGGCCGCCGTTCGACGGTGCAGGCGCTGGAGCGGCGTAGGGAGCGCCGCTACCCGATCCTGCTGGCGCTGGTGGCCCAGTCTGCCCTCGACCAGCTCGATGAGGTGGTCGCGCTGTTCGACCAGGCGGTCTCGGCGCGGGAGAGCAGGGCGAAGACCAAGACCGACGAGGCGCTGGTGGAGCGCGCGAAGAAGGGCGAGGACCGGCAACTGCTGGTGGATGTGATCCTGCCGGTGCTGGCCGACCCGTCCATCCCTGATGAACAGGTCGGCGGGATCCTGCGAAGCAAGATCGGGATGCGGCGGCTGCGGGAGGTGATGGCGGGTCCGTGGAAGCCGCTCCCGAAGGACCACGGCAGGCTCTCGGCGATGGCTGCCTCCTACACCTACCTGCGGCAGTTCACCCCCACCGTGCTGTCCGTGATCGATTTCACGGGCGGTCCGGGTACCACCGATCTGATGGCGGCGGTGACGATGTTGAAGAGGCTGAACGAGACGGGCGGCCGGAAGGCCCCCGCCGATGCGCCCGACTCCTTCGTCCCCACCCGCTACGCCGGGTACCTGGCGAAGGCCCGCAAGTCTGGGGACGACACCGCCTACCGGCATTACTGGGAGCTGTGCGTGATCTTGGGTCTGCGCGACGGCCTGCGCTCGGGCGATGTGTATGTGCCGGGGTCGCGCCGCTACGCCGACCCGGCGACGTATTTGTACACGCCCGCGCAGTGGACGCCCAGGCAGGCCGACTATTGCCAACTCGTCAACAAGCCGGCTAAGGCCGCCGACGCTCTGGAGCAGGGCAAAGAAGAACTCCACACCGCGCTGGCCGAGATGGACAAGACCCTGGCGGGCGCGTTGCCCGAGGACACCGGCACCGTCCGTCTGGACGCTGATGGCCATCTGGTGATCCCGAAACTGACCGCTGAGGACGTCCCGGCCGAGGCCAAGGAACTCAAAGACGAGTTGTCGGGGATGCTGCCGTTCGCGCCGATCGCCTCGCTGCTGATCGAGCTGGACGGCCGGACGAGCTTCCTGGACTGCTTCACCCACGCGGGCGGCAAGAAACTCGCTCACTCCCCGGAGCTCAAACGCGACATCTTGGCCGTGCTCATCGCACTGGCAACGAACTTGGGCCTGGCCAGGATGTCGGAGGCGTGCGGGATCTCCTACGACGTGCTCGCGTGGACGATGGAGTGGTACGTCCGCGAGGAGACGCTGCGCGAGGCGAACACCCGCGTCGTCAACCACCACTACGGACTGGAGCTGGCGGGAGTGTTCGGCGGTGGCACCATGTCCTCCTCCGACGGGCAGCGCTTCCCCGTGCGCGGCAAGTCCCTGTCAGCTCGCGAGATGATCATCCACGGTGGTCGGGTACTGTCGAGCTACACGCATGTGTCCGACCAGTGGTCCACCTACGGCACGAAGATTATCGTGCCGACCGTCCGGGAGGCGCACTACGCGCTGGATGAGTTCCTGGGCAACGCTACCGATCTACCGATCACTGAGCACGCGACCGATACTCATGGCGCCACCCTGATCAACTTTGGGTTGTTCGACCTGGTGGGCAAGGCGCTCACGCCCAGGATGCGGGACCTGAGGAAGATCACGCTGGTGCGGGACGACACCCCGACCGAGATCGGCAAGCTCTACCCGCACGCCGGGCCGCTGCTGGCCGCCCGCTGGAACGAGGACCTGATCAGCGAGTGCTGGCCAGATCTGTTGCGGATGGGCGGGTCGCTGAAGTACGGGCAGGCCTCGGCGTCTCTGATCGTCGGCAAGTGGTCGGCCGCATCGAGGCGGAACACTATGGCGGCCGCGCTCAAGGAGTGGGGCATGCTCCGCAGAACCATCCATACGGCGAGGTACTTGTCGGATCCGGCGTATCGGCGGCGGATCTCCCGCCAACTCAACAAGGGCGAGTCCCTGCACGCGCTGCGCCGCGAGCTGCACTACGCCCAGCAGGGCACCGTCACCAAGGCGCACCTGAGCGAGCAGACCGAACAGGCCTGGTGTCTGACCGTCCTGACCAACGCTCTGGTGACCTGGACGACCGAGTACTACACCCTGGCGGTCAAGCAACTGCGCTCCGAGGGCCGCTCGGTCCCCGACGAGCTGCTGTCGCACATCTCGCCCGGGCACTCCGCCAACATCAACTTCTTCGGTGTCATCAACGTCGACATCGAAGCGGAGATGGCCAAGTTGAGTGGCGGATGGCGACCGTTGCGGCCAACCCAGCTCCGTGACCTGGGACTGTGGCCGGGCCTGCGCGCATAGGTGCCGATCTGGGCGAAGCGGCCACCCCCTGTGGCGGGGAGTAGGGGATGCTGATCTCGGTCAATCTTCACGGGAAAGGTGGCGGGCGTGGCCGAAGGGGTGCATCCAGCGCTGGATGAGGTCCTCGACGACTTTGAGGTCTCCGACCTCGATGACGAAGAGGACGGTGCTGACGAGGAAGGCGGTCTGGTCATCGTCGAGGAGGGCCCCGGGCCGGCGACTCGCCGGTGGGTGCGCTACGTCATGCCGGTGATGGTCGAGGTCGACTGTGACTCCGACGAGATCACACGGGTGGTGACGCTGCCGGAGGAGATCCGCGAGGACCGCGACGACATGGGCCACTTCTGCGTCTACGACGAGAAGTTCGTCCGCCGTCACAGCGACTGGCAACCCGAGGTCCACGCGCTGTGCGTCACCGAACCCCGCTGGGAGTCCCGCTTCAGGGCAGGACCGCCACTGAACTGGCCGCCGAGCCGCGGGTGGGAAGAGGGCTTCGACCTGACCGAGGCCGACGACGCCTACACCGAGACCAACCCCTACGCCGACCCCACCTAGGCGTATCCGGCCAGGCCAGGCCGGTGGCAGAAGTGCACCTCGTTCCAACGTCTGCCACCGGGGACGAGCCACAGGCAGATCAGGTCGGTTTCGGCCTGCTCGAAGACCCCGGACCTGTGTAGGGAACGGCACAATCTCCATCCGATGCACCGAGGCCGATCCAGCCCACGAACCGGACATCCGGCCAGCCGACCACGGCCGGGTCACACGATGTGAGCGAAGGATGGAGCAAGGGCGGTTCTCAGAAACCTCCCATTGCCGGAGTACGATCGAAAAGTGATCTCGGAGATCACCTCGATCCTGATTCTCTTCTCAGAACTCGGTCTCACTCACTCCGCGGAATCGGCATGTTCTGAGAATTGCTTGTGACACGATGCGGGGGTGGCACACCACCCGGCACCACCCCCCGAACCGGCCGCACGCCGCGACGCCGACGACATCGAACTCCCATCCGTGCCCCCGCTGCGGCGTCGACCCCGGCTCACCCTGCCGATCCCGATCCGGCGCCGTCGCCGGCACTTATCACACCGGCCGCTTCACCACGGTGGCGCGGCTGACCAAACTCCTGCGCGCCCAGACTCCCGCCGACCGCCGCCCCGGCCAGCCCTGGCGACCCGGCACCCCACCACCAGCGCCCCTCCCCGACAGCGGTCCCACCGCCAACATCCGCATCGGCTACGCCCACTGCAGCACAGTGACCCAGGAGCTGCAGTCCCAGCTCGACGCCCTGGCCGCGCACGGCATCCCCCGCGACAAGATCTTCTCCGAAAAGATCAGCACCCGAGTACGAGTCCGGCCCAAGTTCGAGGCCGCGCTCGCGCTCGCCCGCGAGATCAAGGCCCACGCCCCGCACTGCAGAGTGATCCTCACCATCTACGAGATGAAACGGCTGGGACGCGACGCCGCCGAGCTCACCACCCTGGCCAACCACCTCACCACGCACGGCTTGGTCCTGGAGATGCTCGCCGGACCCCTGCCCGGCATCTACGACCCGACCGGGCCCGGCAGGATCCTGTTCGCCTTCTTCGCCGCCATGGCCGAGACCGAACGCGAGAACATCCGCGAAGCCACCCTGGAAGGCCTGAACACCGCCGCCCGCAAGGGCAACCACGGCGGCCGCCCCGCCGTGATCACCGACGACATGCTGCACACCGTGCTCCGCCGCAGGACCACCGGAGAGTCGGTGGAGTCCATCCGGCCCGATCTGATCATTCCCAGCGGCAAGCGCAAGGGACAGAACCCGAGCCTGGCCAGCATCTACCGGACCCTGGCCGAACACGCCAAGACCGAGGCCTATCCAGAAGCCATCGCCCAGGCCCACTCCGACTTCGCCGACCTCCAACACTCCAGCGACACACCACACCACACCACGCCAACACGGACAGAACCTAGCGGAAGTTGACCTCACAGCCCGGCGTCGGCTACCGCGTCACCACAGCTCAGAGGCATATACGACCAAAATTTCTTCGGGGCTACGGGCACCCCCACCCGGCCTGTGGAACCGGCGCCCACCCGACACGACAGTCGGGCACCACACCCCGCCCACCACCCAAAAACAAGATCAACAAGAGGATGGATCAAGGCTCACGACCAGATGATCAAACCCGTGAATAGGCGAGGTTAACTTAGTGGCATTGTGCCTTGGTCCCAGGTCACGCTGTTGCGCAGGAACTCAAGCAATGCCTGAAGGTCGGCCAGTCGAACAGCGAGATGAAGCCGAACGATATCACCATGACAAGGATCGTTGCCACGATCCCGAGAACCGGTTGCTTGAGATGCGGCATGCCGTTCCCCTTCAGGAGTGCTGTACCTGCGATGGGCTCAGCGAACGGTGGCGTTCCAGGGTGTGACACCGTGATGATCACACCGTTGACGGCTCCCAGTCAGAACCCGGGTCAGAAACCAGGGAAGACTCGTCGCAGTTCGTCGAGAGTGACGGCGTCGCTGGCGAGCCGCAGGGTGGGTGGGGTGTGCTGTGGTGCGAGGCGGCCGGCGGCCAGGCGAAGCCAGGCCTCGGCGGGAGCGTCGAGGACACCGGCGGGTTGCTGAGGGGTGTCGACCAGCGTGACTGCGTCGCGCAGGTCGAGTCCGAAGGAGCGGTCGGGTTCGACAGTCCGCACGGCCAAGGTCATCAACTTGCCGTCGAGGGCGTCTGAGTGACCGAGGAAGCCGATGAGCATGCCCAGGCGATCGAGCAGCAACATGACCGCTGCGGGGGCCAGTACTGCGGTTGGGTCAGACATGACCTGGATGTCCCAGGCGTGGTATGTGAACTCGCTGAGCCGCAGTGCCGCCTCAGTGGCCAAATCGACGGGCTCGGGCAGGAACCCGAGATCGATGCGCAGCCGTGCCTTGGTGGTGTTGTCGAGGCTTTTGTAGCGTTTTAGTAGCGCTTCGTTTGCATGCAAGAATCCTTCAGCGCGCTCACTGGGCGCTATTGCGTTCCAGCGAGCCCACACGCTCTGGTTGAAGTCGGGGCCGGGGTTGCCAGTGTCCGCCAGCGCCGCCTCCAGAGTGGCCAGCCCGATTTCGGCGCCGCTTCCAAGGTGGCTGAGAACCTGTGAGATGTCCCATTCGGCGGCCGCGGAAGGCTGGGTGAGGTCATCGGAGGCCATTCTGCCGACGAGGGCGGCGAGCTCGTCATGGCCCGTACGCAGCGCGGCGATCATCTGGTCAGCCTGATTACTTATCCGTGATCTCCTCATGCGATTGTAGCGTCCGTTTTGGACTCTGGTGTTCGACCATACTGACTTGCTTGATCCTTGCTCCACCAGTAGATGTTGACCTTGCTGTCTACAGTTCATCGCACGATCCCCGTGCCGTATGAATCCAGCCGTCCTACGTTCCGGGATAGTCCCAAAGCGGCAAATGACGGTGGTGGGTAACCAGGTAGCGCGGCGTTGTTTTTACTCGACCTACGTACGTCTCCTCATCATTGACGGTAGCCACGGCGTGCGCCGTCACGGAAGGTTTAGAGGCCAAGCATCGTGGCGATCCGGCGCCGCTGTATCTCGGACGTGCCAGAGTAGATCGTCCCCGCGATGGCGTTGCGAAGGTCCTTCTCGAGGCCGTACTCGGTCAAGTACCCCCTGCCACCGAAGAGCTGTACCGCCGCCATCGCGGAGGTGACGTTGGCCTCACTGGTCAGCAGTTTAGCGATGGCGATATCCATTGTGACGTTCTCCCGGTTAGTGTGACGCTCGGCCGTGTCATAGAGCCATTTCCGGGACGTCTCGACTCCTATCTTAGAATTGACGATCTTGTCGGCAACGAACTGGAATGATCCGATGAACTGACCGAACTGCCTCCGGTTCTTGGCGTAGTCAAGGCAGCGTTCGAGACGATGCTGCATCTCTCCCACCGCCATGACGAAAAAGCAAAGAATCTCCCAGGTCAGAACGTGCTCAAGGATAAGGAAGCCAGACCCGGGCTGGCCGAGAACGTTCGCTCTCGGTAACTTGCAGCCGTCGAAGGCCAAATCGCAGAATGGGGAAGTCTTCAACCCCATCTTCTCAACCGACTGTCCGACGATGAAGCCCGGAGTATCACGCTCCACGATAAATGCTGTGACGCCCCGGAAGTCCTGGTCGCCGCCCGTCCTTGCGTAGACGACGAACAGGTCCGCGACCGGGCCGTTGCTGACGAACGCCTTCTTGCCGTCGAGAATAAAGAAATCTCCATGGGCTGATGCTGTGGTGTGCATGCTCATGGCGTCCGAGCCGGCGTCTGGCTCGGTGATGGCATGGGCGCCGATCGCAGCTCCGTCACAGATTCGGGCCATATATCGCTGCTTGATATCACTCGAACCGAATCGCTGCACTGGGACGCCGACGCTCACGATGTGTGTCGACACCGAGAAATTCAGTCCACCGTTCCGGCAGCCGTATCCCAGGTCTTCGAGTACATACATAGTCGTTAGCAGATCCTGACCGAGACCACCCCATCGATCGTCGAACGGCAGACGAAGCAGGCCCGACTCGCGGACCAGGTTCCATCTCTCCCGGGAGAAAACACTGTCACGATCGTCCTCGATGTGGCCGGCACTAAACGCCCCGTGCCACTGACTGAAAAACTTCCGCAACGACTGCTGTTCGTCGCTCCACTCGATCACTGCCGCACTCCTCGCTGGACGTGATGTTCGCATCCTCTAATCCTCTAGTACTGGGAGTACTGCTCTGAGTCCAGATTATGGCGTTCGTCTCCATTAAGTGCTGGGAGGAACACGCACACGAGCCTTAGGTCCTCGTCGCGCGACGCCGTGAGGCAATGGGGCTCACTCCTCTCGAGGGCATATAGTGTGCCCGGCTCGATGACGTGCGTCTCGCCGTCGGCATCGATCACTTCGCCGCGGCCAGCGATACAGTAGCAAGCCTCTAGGTTCCTATTGTACGCGAGTCGCGAGCTGGTACCTGCTCGGACAATCGTGTCGGTCACCGTGTACCCGAAGCCGTCTTCCTTCAGGAGAAAGCGGCGGCTCAGGCCATTACCCCATTCGACATTTTTTGCGGTCGATAAATTACGAACGATCATGAAATGTCCTCACTTGGTCGGTTGCTGACAATTGTGGGTGGGGGGCGCTCATAGTGAGATGCTTAATAGAGCGGTGCCTAATGGCTCGGAAATACGTTGCGCCAGCGACCGACTCAGGTTTCCATTCCAAACACAGAGAAATAATAGTCAACAGGCCTGCGGATGGCTCTTTCGTCCAGTTTTGACGTGGCAGTGTCATAATTCCGTGCCCTCTAATTTTATATGCCTCTCTATTTTCCGTCACGGAGGCTTAATTCAAAACCTCTTACATGATCAGCTCTTAGGTGCCCTGACCTGCACTGATACCCCTCGCAACCTTGATCAAAGATGGATTTTGAATAAGCCGTGTGTCCAGCAGCTCGGACGCTATGAAAGATTGGAGGTTGTGGTGTAACCGAGCGACAAGCTCAGGGCAGCCAGCCGGTGTGAGTCCGGTCCGGGGAGACGCCAGGGTCCCTGGTAGCTGATTCCCGGCGTGAGGAGAGATCCCAGCGTCGAAGCGGAATGACGAAGTCCCCAATCTTGGGGGGCGAGCAAACGGCCGGTCCGTAGCATGAAGCGAAACCTGCAGCGTCGTCACAAAAGCCTCGTGAGAGCGAGGACCAAGGGGAAGCCGAGCCTCTGGTTTATGGGCGAAGGCCATGGACGGTATCTGAGATCCTGGAGCGGATACGTAGGAATCCTCCGGCGTAAGGGGTTCGGAACGGTCGGAAGGTTGTCCTGGGAACTGGAGAGAGCCTCCTCGGCCCCGTCCTGCGGGAACGGGAAGCTGATCCACCTATAACCGGTGATCCCGGGAAGTGGTGGATAGTCGAGAGGCGGTCGGAGGGGGTCATAGTAGGGCGGTTTCAATCGGTTATGGCGACACAGTGTTCCGCGATCAGTTCATTGAAGACCTCGATCGGCTTCTTCCAGTTTAGCGTCTTGCGTGGCCTCCCATTCAGTTCTGCCGCTACTCTATCAAGTTCTTCCTGGGTG
>JBATXM010000118.1:0-5760 GCA_049673305.1 Pseudonocardiaceae bacterium
AACCGAGTCGACGACGGGCACCAGAACCCTCACCTCACCAACCACACCCCAAGCCAGCGACAGACAGCCACTGACCTGCACTGACACCACGACACCTGAACGATCTAGCTCTGTAGTACTAGGCGCACGCGAACCCGGGCTGCGGATGATCATCCCGTTCGTCGACGTGTTGCATCGGGTGTCGCTGCGGATCATCACGATGCCGATCCAGTCCCAAGGCATCATCACCCGCGACAACGTCAGCGTCGATGTCTCGGCGGTGGCGTACTTCCGCGTAGTCGACGCGGTGAAGTCGGTCGTCGCGATCGAAAATGTTTACGCCGCTATCGACCAGATCGCCCAGACCACGTTGCGGAAGGTCGTTGGGCAACACACCTTGGATGAGACGCTGTCCGAAACCGACCGCATCAACCTGGACATCCGCGAAATCCTCGACGTCAGTACTGTCGACTGGGGTGTAGAAGTGACCCTGGTGGAACTGAAAGATATCCAGCTGCCCGACAGCATGAAACGGGCGATGGCCCGCCAAGCCGAGGCCGAGCGGGAGAAGCGAGCGAAGATCATCAACGCTGAGGGTGAGTCGCTGGCCGCTGCCGCGCTCGGTGATGCCTCAGACATCATGATGGCCCACCCGTTAGCGCTGCAGCTCCGTAACTTGCAAAGCCTGGTCGAGATCGGCGTGGACAAGAACACCACCGTCGTGTTCCCCGCACCGCTGATGAGCACCATCGGGGAACTCGGTTCCTTCCTCGCCCGCGAAGTGGCCGCCGCGAGCCCGCCGACGCCGGTAACCGCTGACAGCAAGCCGATGCGCGCGGCGGTGGCGGCAACAAACGGAGTATCCGAGCCCAACTAGCAGCCGGCTCCACTGTGCAGCACTGTTTTGTCACCGACCAGCTCCGGGTCGCGTAGCGGGCGAGGGAAGGGTTTGCGGTCAGGGTTTACGGCCGATCGCTCCGACGACGCAGCGCTGCACAGGATCCAACGGCTTCATCCGCGGTCCGTCGGGCCACCAGTCGGCGCACAGGACCAAACCCGGCTCGACCAGTTGCAAGCCCGGGAGCATTGCCTCTATCTCGGCGCGGGTACGGAACCATCCACTGCCCAGCGGACTGTGCAGGAAGACCTGTTCCAGCTTCCGGGCGAATTCGCTCAACTCCGGGATCTCGGGATCAAAGAAGTGACTGATCGCCACATAGGAGCCCGACGGCAGGGCTTCAATGTATTCGGTCATGATGCTCTGCGGGCTGGGCTCACCTTCGTAGTGATGCAGCGTGGAAAGCTGGAACAGCGCGATTGGCTCGGAGAAGTCAAGGTGCTTGCGGACGACCTCGTCGCCCAGGACCTCGTGTGGCGTGAAGATGTCAGCCACGCTGAAGTGAGTCAGATCGTTCTCTCCAAGCAGCGCTCTTCCGTGCGCGATCACGACCGGGTTATTATCGACGTACATCACGCGGCTATCCGGCTCAAGCCGCTGCGCGACCTGATGCGTGTTCTCCGCAGTGGGCAGTCCCGACCCACAGTCAAGGAACTGAGTGACGCCGGTCTGGCTAGCGACAAAGCGGGTCACCCGGATCAGGAAATTTCGGCAGTCCCACGCCAGCTTCTCGCATTCCGGTGCCGCCCGCTTGACCTGGCGAACGACCTCCCGGTCGACCTCGTAATTGTCCTTACCACCCAGAGCTGCGTCATAGACTCGGGCGATGCACGCTTTGGTCTCGTCGAGAAAAACTGGCACGGCACCATCCAAGCAGGGGAAGTCGGTACCGGGCATCGAAGAACCTCACAAGCGTTGCAGGTACGGCCTGAGCGTAACCAAGCCTACTGCCAGATGCACGTCAGCATTGAGATGCCCGGCCTTAACGTGAGGCGCTCACGAGCGGAGCATCTCGGCGACCAGGAAGGCCAGCTCCAACGCCTGCTGGGTGTTCAGCCGAGGATCGCACGCGGTTTCGTAGCGCCCGGGCAGGTCCGCGTCGCAGATTTCCTGAGCGCCGCCGAGGCACTCGGTGACGTCCTCCCCGGTGAGCTCCACGTGGATCCCCCCGGGATGGGTGCCCAGCGCGTGGTGCACTTCGAAGAAGCCCTGCACCTCGTCGACCACCCAGTCGAAGTGCCTGGTCTTGTACCCCGTGGACGATTCGATGGTGTTGCCGTGCATCGGGTCGCACTGCCAGATCACCTGGTGGCCAGCGGCGGTGACCTTCTGCACGATCTCCGGCAGCACATCACGAACCCGCTGCGCTCCCATCCGGGAGACCAGCGTAAGCCGGCCGGGGACGCCGTATGGATCAAGCCGCTCGACGTACTCCACGGCCTGGTCGGGGCTGGTACCCGGACCCAGCTTGAGCCCGATCGGGTTGGCCAGCAGTTCAGCGAAGGCGATGTGCGCCCCGTCCAGCGCCCGGGTCCGCTCCCCCACCCAGAGGAAGTGCGCGGAGAGGTCGTAGAGCTTGGGCGTCTCACTGGTGCTGTCCAGGCGGAGCATGGACCGCTCGTAGTCAAGCACCAGCGCCTCGTGACTGGCGTAGATCTCGGTGGACAGCAGTGACGAATCGTCCACCCCACACGCGGACATGAAGCGCAGTCCCCGGTCAATCTCGCCAGCCAACGCTTCGTAGCGGGCCCCAGCTGGGGATCGCCGCACGAAGTCCTTGTTCCAGTCGTGCACCCGGTGCAGGTCCGCCATGCCGGTCAGGGTCAGCGAACGCACCATGTTCATCGCCGCAGCGGCATTGGCGTAGGCGCGGATCATCCGCGACGGGTCGTGAACCCGCGCTTCGGGGGTGGCACGCAGAGAGTTGATCATGTCGCCACGGTAGGACGTCAGGCCGAGCGCGTCAGTCGGCGCGGAGCGCGGCTTGGCGTATTGCCCAGCCACCCGCCCCACCTTCACCACCGGCATGCTCGACCCATAGGTGAGCACTACCGCCATCTGCAGCAGGGTGCGGATCGTGGCCCGCAGATGCGGCTCGGTGTTGTCGGCGAAGGTCTCGGCGCAGTCCCCGCCCTGCAACAGGAACGCCTCTCCGCGAGCAACGGCCCCGAGCTGCTCGCGCAGCCGGTCCACCTCAGCGGGCATGGTAATCGGTGGCACGCTCTCCAGAACGGCCCGGACACCGTGCACCGCTTCCGGGTCAGGCCAGCTTGGTTGCTGCGCGGCGGGCTGGGCCAGCGCGGCATCAAGCTTGGTACGGAGATCGGCGGGCAGCGGCGGCAACTCTGGCAGCGTGTCCACCGGAACATCCACGGTCCAGTTCACGGTGCTTGAGCGTATGGGGTGACGCGCCGGGCCGTTTCAGTGGGCCGGTCCATGTCAGCCGAAGAAGACCTCGGCCTCCGCCTGGCGCTCGCTCGGCACCGTCTTGACCGTCGCAGTGGCCTCGGCCAGCTTCACCCGGATGATGTCGGTACCACGCAGAGCGACCATCACGCCACCATCACCCTCGTGCACCGCATCGACGGCGTGCACGCCGAACCGGGTGGCCAGCACCCGGTCGTAGGCGGTGGGCGTGCCGCCACGCTGAATGTGCCCCAGGACCACGGCGCGGGACTCCGCACCGGTGCGGCGGGCGATCTCCTCAGCCAACCAGATGCCGACCCCACCGAGGCGCTTGTGACCAAAGGCATCGACCTCCGCGGTGGCGAGCAGCTCCGCGCCGCCCTGGGGCACCGCACCCTCGGCGACCACGACGATCGCGGCGGATTCCCGCTCGAGGCACCGGAGCACCCACTGGCACACCCGGTCCACGGCGAATGGTTGCTCCGGCATCAGGATGACATTCGCTCCGCCGGCCATCCCGGAGTGCAGCGCGATCCAGCCCGCGTGGCGGCCCATCACCTCGACGACCGCCACCCGGTGGTGGGATTCGGCAGTGGTCCGCAGCCGGTCGATCGCCTCGGTGGCGATGTGTACCGCGGTGTCGAACCCGAAGGTGTAATCGGTGGCACCCAGGTCGTTGTCGATGGTCTTCGGGACGCCCACCACGACAATGCCGTCCTCGCTCAGCCGGCTAGCCACCCCCAGGGTGTCCTCACCGCCGATCGCGATCAGCGCGTCCACACCATGCTCGGCGAGGGTTTGCTTGACCTGCTCGGCGCCACCGTTGCGGTAGGGGTTGGTACGCGATGTCCGCAGGATGGTGCCGCCGAGCGGGAGGATGTGTTCCACGTCAGCCAGGCCCAGTGGCTGGATCAACCCTTGCATCGGACCCCGCCAGCCGTCCCGGAATCCGATGATCTCGTGCCCGTAGACCTCGATGCCCTTGCGGACCACAGCGCGGATCACCGCATTGAGCCCTGGACAGTCCCCGCCTCCGGTGAGCACACCGATGCGCATGTCACATCGCCTTCCTGTTTCGTGCCGGATTGACCGGTCAGAGCGTGACATGAGGTTGATCGGCGCGGCAAAGCGAGGGGTCAACGGGGATGGCTTCGCTGCGCCATGCGGTGCTGCTCGATCACCCGCCACCGGGTGAGGTTGTACCGGGCGTCAGCCACGGCGTCGTGGGCGTCACTGGGCGGCGGGGGCAATGCCGGCTTGCCGGCGTCCTCCCAGCGCTGCCGCAAGTCCCGGGTAAACCGAGGTAGCGCCCGGGGTAACGCGGGCATCGGGCCCCACAACTGGGCGAGGGCGACGTGGTCGTAGGAGGCGAGCCAGGCCCACAGCTCCACCCGCTCACCGGAGGCGGTGAGAAACTCCAGCACCGTGTCGCGGATGGCCGCCCGGCTGCGCCATGCCCGGTCGGCGGGCGAGGGCAGCTGGGGCAATACGCGTGATCGGACCCAGTCCCCGGCCCGCTCCGGATCGAACTCGGTGGATACCGCGTAGTACTCCCGACCCTGCTCGTCCACCACCCCGATGGAGATCAGTTCGATGGTGACGCCGTCCTCAATGAACTCACAATCGTAGAAGAACCGCACCTGAACCGACCTTCACCCTCTCTGAGCTGCGTGAACGCAATTATCGCGGTCACATCAAGGACTCGACCGCCGATCACGAAGCGGCAGGGCGGGGCGAAAGGCCTGCCCACCGCACCGCCGCAGGCGACATCGCGCGCTTCGTTGAGGAGTTCTGCCGGCAGGCTCACCGACTCCAGCTTGCTGCTCATGGACGAAGGGTAGCGGAGCTGTCACGGTAAACTCCTTGACAGCGGTGAACTGGCGTTGGCACCCGTCACCAGGACAAGCCCATTCACACTCGTTAAATACTTATGTAGGATACGATCCACGCGGAAGACACCCGCTCTGGTCCAGGTGACAATGGCCCTCCTGGACGATCCCACCGACCGGCACTGAGGTTACGAGCTGTCCAAGCAATCCGGCGTGCTCTACCCGATGCTGACGCGAATGCTCAATGAGGGCTGGCTCGCCGACCGGTGGGAGGACCCCCCCACCACCATCCGCGAGAAGCGTCCACCCCGCCGGTATTACGAGCTTACCGACGACGGCCGGCTGGCGCTCGGCGCCGTTCTCCAGGAGGCTCGCACCGACACGCGGTTCACCAAGCTGGACTGGCGGTTCGCCTGACGACCGAGCTGCTGGACCAGACCTCCTCAAGTTGGGTCATGAACGTCGATCGATACGGCGCTCGCTGGCGATGAGCCACCAGCTGCCCGTCGCCCCGCCTGCGCACCACCAGCTCGGGTGGCACGCACACCCATGACCCCACCCAACCGGGCGCCGCCGCACCAGGCGACGACATCGGCGCGGGCGAACAACGTCCCGCCCGCAGGCGGTGGTGGCCCACATCGGGGCGGC
>JBATXM010000119.1:0-12709 GCA_049673305.1 Pseudonocardiaceae bacterium
GGACCGGGTGGTGCCCGCGAGGCGCGTGGTGCAGGAGGTGCTAGCCGGGGGAGGTCGGGGACTTAAGATCACGGTTTGGGTGCCGAAAGTGACACATCGTGTCACTTTAGGCACCCAAACCGTGATCATGACCGTAGTGCCGCCCTGATAAGGGCCACCACCGCCTGCGGGCGGGACGTTGTTCGCCCGCGCTTGCGTCGTCGCCTGGTGAGGCAGCGCCCGGTTGGTGGGGTCATGGGTGTGCGTGCCACACGAACTGGTGGTGCGCAGGTGGGGCGACGGGCAGATGGTGGCTTACCGCCTGCGAGCGCCGTATCGATCGACGTTCATGACCTACTTCAGGAGGTCTGGGGCACGACAAGCCAGACATTCCATAGGCGTGGTGCGTACCGGCCCCGGGCGTCACCTTGTCGCCGCCACCACTTGTCACGCGCTATGGGCAGCATCTACTGATGTAACTACACCGTCTGGGAAGGTACTCCAGGGGTTAGGAGAGAGGCAACACGGACGCGCAGGTCGCTGGTCGCGGGCGTTGGTAGGGTGGCTAGGTTGCCCCGCATGGTCTTGCGGCCCTCCAGGTAGCGGTCGCCGTGGGGATCGAGGCATGAGTACGGGGAGCGACGACTACGACTACGTCATCGTCGGCGGTGGCTCGGCGGGGTGTGTCCTCGCGGCCCGGCTGTCGGAGGACTCCTCGGTCACGGTGTGCCTGCTCGAAGCCGGTCCCTCCGATGTTGACGACCCGAAGATCCTGCGGCTGGAGCAGTGGCCACAGCTGCTCGGTTCCGGCTATGACTGGGACTACCCGGTTGAGCCGCAGGCGGGCGGCAACAGTTTTGTGCGGCACTCTCGGGCCAAGGTGCTCGGTGGCTGCTCGTCGCACAACTCCTGCATCGCATTCTGGACCCCCCGTGAGGACCTCGACGAGTGGGCGGCGATGGGGTGTACGGGTTGGAGCGCCGACGAGTGCTGGCCGCTCATCGCGCGGTTGGAGAACAACGACGGCCCAGGCGGCCACCACGGTCGCTCGGGCCCGGTGACGCTGCGCCAGATCCCGCCACGGGACCCATGCGCTATCGCGGTGCTGGCGGCGGCCGCCGAGGTCGGGCTGCCCACCGTGCGCTTCAACGAGGGCAGCACGGTGACGGAGGGCGCGGGTTTCTTCCAGATCAACGCCGACGAGGACAACATCCGCGTCTCGTCCTCGCGTGGGTACCTGCACCCGATCATGGGTCGGCGGCGCAACCTGGTCGTCCGCACCAACTCCTGGGTCAAGCAGGTGCTCTTCACCGCGGCAAAGCGGGCGAGGGGGGTGCACTACCTCGACTCGAGGACCTTCTGGTACCGCACCGTGCGCGCCCGGCGTGAGGTGATCCTGTCCGCTGGGGCGATCGGCACGCCCACGCTGCTCATGCTGTCCGGCATCGGTCCGGCCGAGCACCTGCGTGCGGTCGGCATCGACGTGCTGGTGGACAACCCCAGCGTAGGGTCCAACCTGGACGACCACGTCGAGGGTCTGGTGATGTGGGAAGCATCGCGACCGATGGTGACCCGCTCGACGCAGTGGTGGGAGGTTGGTCTGTTCACCAGGACCACACCTGAACTTGACCGCCCAGACCTGATGATGCACTACGGCTCGGTGCCCTTCGACCTGAACACCGCACGGTGGGGTTATCCGACCACGTCCAATGGGTTCTGCCTGACCCCGAACGTCACCCGCGGCCGGTCCCGAGGGACGGTCCGGCTCCGGTCACGGGATTTCCGGGACCGGGCGAAGGTCGACCCGCGCTACCTCACCGACCTCGAAGGCCACGACATCGCCGTGCTGCTCGCCGGGATCAGGCTCGCCCGCCGGATCGGCGAGCAGCCGCCATTGCGGGAATGGATCAAACGCGAACTGGCACCGGGCCCGGATGCGGTCACCGACGATGAGCTCATCGACTACCTCCGCACGACGCACAACACCGTCTACCACCTCGCGGGCACAGCCAGGATGGGTGCCGTGGATGACCCGGCGGCCGTGCTTGACCCGCGACTGCGGGTCAAGGGCGTGACCGGGCTGCGGGTCGCCGACGCCTCCGTTTTACCCTTCCTGCCGGCGGTCAATCCGAACATCACCATCATGATGATCGGGGAGAAGGCCAGCGACCTGCTCGCTGAGGACGCCGGTCAGCGCTGAGCCGCCAGCGCTGCGACGAGGCGGTCCACTGCGGTGCCCAGACCCCAGGTGCGCTGCAGCGCGGCGAGCGCGGCTGGGTCAGCGGGAGCGCAGGGCAGCGTGTCGTCGCGATCCCGTCGCACCGGGGCGTCGGTGGCCACCCGCACCACAGTGGGCGCCAGCTCCAGGTACTCCCGGGCGGCCAGCAGTTTCGCTCGCATCCCCGGGGCGAGCGCTGATCGGGGATCGTCCAGCGCCGTCAGCAGTCCCTCCACCGAGTCGAACCGGCTGATCAGCGTGGCTGCGGTCTTCTCGCCGATGCCGGGCACACCGGGCAACCCGTCAGAGGGGTCACCGCGCAGCGCGGCGAGATCCGCGTATCCAGGTCCGGCGCCGGTTTCCGGCAGCCCGTACCGGCTCGCGAGCTCGGCGGGGCCGAACACCTCCGCTTTGGCCAGTCCCCGGCCGAGGTAGACCACCCGCACCGGGGTCGGGTCGGTCCGCACCACCTGAAAGAGGTCTCGGTCACCACTGACCACCTCGACCGGGTCGCGGCACTCGCTTGCGGCCAGTGCGCCGATCACGTCATCGGCCTCGTACCCGTCCGCGCCCGCGGTGGCCAGGCCGGCGGCGGCCAACAGCTCGAGGATCACCGGAACCTGCGGGCTCAGCGTGTCTGGGACGTCTTCGACGTCGGGAGCGTCGGGCCCGGTCCGCTCGGCGACCCGGTGCGCCTTGTAGGAGGCGATCGCGGCGACCCGGAAGGCTGGTCGCCAGTCCCGGTCCAGACAGGCGACCAGCCGGGACGGGCGGCGCAGCTCGATCAGCCGGGCGAGCATGTCGGTGAAGCCCCGCACCGCGTTCACCGGGGTTCCATCCGGGGCGGTGATCGACTCGGGGATCGCGTAGTAGGCCCGGAAGTACAGGCTCGCGGCGTCGATCAGCAGCAGGGGCGCGTCCATACGCAGAGCCTGCCAGCTCCTGTTCCCAGCCGGTCTCCGGCTGTCTCCGGCTGTTCTAGGGCTGCCCTAGGCTTGAAGTGTGCTCTCCTCACTCGACATCGCCACCTCCCGCCTGCTCCGGGCGCGCCACGCCACCCAGGCTGCGGGCCTGGATGCCCTGCTGATCACGCCGAGCCCGGACCTGCGTTACCTGCTGGGGGTGGCCGGCGAGTCGCACGAGCGGCTGACCTGCCTGGTATTGCCCGCTGATGGTGATCCGACGGTGGTGGTCCCAGCGCTGGAACGGCCGAGGCTGGATGACACGCCGGTGCCCGGGCTCGGCCTGGAGATCGCCGAGTGGCGTGACGGTGACGATCCGTACGCCCTGGTCGCTGCTCTGTTGCGCAAATCCAGGTCGGCACCGTCCTGCGTCGCGGTGGCGGACGCGATGCCTGCGGTGCACGTGCTGGCGTTGCGGGACGCGCTGCCGGGCTGCGCGCAGGGTCTGGCGTCGACGGCTCTGGCACCGCTGCGGATGCGTAAGGACAGCGCCGAGATCGCTGCGCTCCTCGCCGCCGGCCAGGCCATCGACCGGGTGCACGCCCGGATGGGGGAGTGGTTGCGGGTCGGGCGCACCGAAGCGCAGGTCGGTGCCGACGTAGCCGCCGCGATCGTCGCGGAGGGACACACCTCGGCGGCCTTCGTCATCGTCGGGTCCGGTCCGCACGGGGCCAGCCCGCACCACGACGTCTCCGATCGGGTAGTGCAACCCGGGGACGTGGTGGTGGTCGACATCGGTGGGCCGACCCCGGAGGGCTACTTCTCCGACTGCACCCGCACCTACAGCCTGGGAGAGCCGGCCGAGGCTGACGTCACCACGTGCTATGCGGTGTTGCAAGCTGCGCAGGACGCCGCGGTGGCTGCGGTCGCGCCGGGGACGACCGCGGCGCGGGTCGACGCCGCCGCCCGGGGTCCGATCGCCGCCGCCGGTCTCGGCGAGCGGTTCATTCACCGGACCGGGCACGGAATTGGCCTTGAGGTGCACGAACAGCCCTACATCGTGGCTGGCAACGACCTGGTGCTCGAAGCGGGGATGGCGTTCAGCATCGAACCGGGTATCTACCTGCCAGGCCGCTGGGGCGCCCGGATCGAAGACATCGTAGTCGTCAATGACTCTGGCGCGACGCGACTCAACCACCGTCCGCGCGAGCTTTCGGTATTGCCGGTATAACCCAGCACCGCATTTGTCCCTGGTCTGCACACGTTCCGTTGACCGATCCGATTGGAGTCGTCAGGCTCGACGGTGTGACCGATGCTGCGGCTCGCTCTCGGATGAGCGCCTGGCGCTACGCCCTGAGCACCACGAACCCACCCGAGGGCCCGATCGACGCGGTGACCCGCTGGATCGTGATCTCCCGCGCCGCCGTGCTGCCGATGACGCTGGTCGCCGGGCTGGTGGCCGGGCTGCTCGCCGCCCGTGCGCCTGGCGTCGACTGGCGCTGGCTCGTCCTGGCCGTCATCGGGATCACCCTCGCGCACCTGGCCAACAACCTGATGAACGACCTCTACGACACCAGCGCCGGTTCGGACACCGCGAGCTACCCTCGGGCGCTGTATGCCCCGCACCCCATCCTCTCCGGATTGGTCACCCGCCGGGCGCTGGTCCTGGCCGTGCTGGGCGTCAACGCTGTCGACCTGGTGATCCTCGTTGTGCTTGCGGTGGCGCGGGGATGGCCCGTGGTGGCGTTCGCGCTGGCTGGGTTCGTGCTGTCAGTGGCCTACACCGCGCCGCCGCTGCGGCTGAAAAAGCGCGGCCTGGGGGAGCCGGACGTGTTGGTGGTGTGGGGGCCGCTGATGGTCGGTGGCACCTACTACGCGACGGTCGGGTCGATCACCTGGCAGGTGCTGTTGGCATCGCTGCCCTACGCGCTGCTGTGCACGTCGGTGCTGATGGGCAAGCACATCGACAAGATCCCCTACGACGAGCCACTGGGGATCCGCACGCTGCCGGTGCTGCTGGGCGAGCGGCGGGCCCGGGCTGCGACCCTGGCCCTGATGGTGGGCTGCTACCTGCTCATCGTGGTGTGCGTGCTCGTCGCCGCGCTGCCGTGGCCAGCGCTGCTCGCCCTCGGCGGACTCTACCGGCTGGTCACGGTGTGGCCGTGGTTTCGCCAGCCCCGGCCTGAGCAGCCGCCGCACCCGGTGCCGGTGTGGCCGCTGTGGTTCGCCGCGCTGGCGTTCGTGCACCTGCGGGTCACCGGCCCGCTACTCGTCCTGGGCCTCACCGTGGCCGCCATCGCGGGGATCTGAGCCGGTCCCGGTCAGGCCTTGTTCAGGTGCCCGGCGAGGATGCGCATCACCGAGCGCGGGCTTATGCGCAGTGATTCCACCGAGAGCTTGTTCTGCACACCGGGAACAGCGATCGCCTTGCCCTTCATCATCGCGTGGTAGCCATAGCGGGCGACCGAGGCCGCATCCGAGGAACTGTTGAACAGCGCCGCATTCTGGACCCCGGCCACCTGCGCGAACTCGGTCGCCATCGCGCCCGGACAGAGCACCGTGGCCGTAACGCCGGTGCCGCGCAACTCATAGGCGAGCGCCTCGGTAAAGTTGATCACGTACGCCTTGGAGGCGTAGTACGTCGCCATGAATGGTCCCGGCAGGAACCCCGCCACCGAGCCGATGTTGAGGATGCGCCCACTGCGGCGCGCGACCATCGCCGGGAGGACCAGGCCCGTCAGGTGGGTGAGTGCCTTGACGTTGAGCTCGATCAGGTCCAGCTCGCGGGCGAGATTCAGCGTGGCGAATGCGCCGTTGGTCCCAAATCCGGCGTTGTTGACCAGGAACTCCAGCTCGATGCCGGCCCGCATGACCTCCTCGTGCAGGTGCAGCGGTGCTTTCGGATCGGTCAAGTCGGCGGTGATGACGGTCGCGTGGATCCCGTACACCTGGCGCAGCTCGTTGGCTACCTGATCGAGCTTGTCCTGCCGGCGGGCGACGAGCACAACGTCGTGACCGTTCTGGGCGAACAGCCGCGCGAAGTGCGTGCCGAGGCCGGCTGAGGCGCCGGTGACCAGAGCTGTCTTTGCGGTGCGTTTCATGTCGAGTTCCTGACTGTAGGGATCGCTGGTCACTGTTCGGGCAGAGCCGCGCGCACCCGCCGGATCGCCTCCGCGTTGGCGTGCGGGTCCCGGCTCAAGGCCCGTACCTCGGAGACGATGCGATCGACGTGGTCGAGCGCCTTCTGCTCCTTGACCGCCGCGACCCGCTCGGCGAGTTTGTCGAGCTGGTCCAGCGCGTGGATGTCCGCTTCGTCGAGGTCGCGTCGAGACTGCTGCCGGGCCAGCACATCGACGGCCTCGAGAAGCCAGCCGAGCTGGCGGCCGTAGCTGGCCACTTCGGTGATGATGCGCCGTTCCAACCCTGGGTCGCCGGAGCGCGTTTCGTTGATGTTGACCAGGCCGATCGAAGGCGCGATGTCCTGGGTCACATTACCGGACAGCGGCGCCCGGATGCCGAACATCGACAGCCACGCCTGCCACGGGTTCAGCGACGGCGAGTCGCGTTGATCGTCGAGCATGGTTGTGCACTCTCCTCGCGTGAGTGGCCTCGCGTGGTTGGCTTCGCGTGGTTGGCCGCTGCCAGTATCTCTCGCCTCTCTCTTGCCAGCCGGCGGAGGCGTCCCGGGTGTCTTCGTGCACTGTTAACCTCCCGGCTTGTCCGGCGTGACCTCGGGCCGCGACGCTGACCGGTGGAAGGCGGCCGCAGCGATCCGGCGGGGCTGCACCCAGCGCCGGGAAGGACCGCCAGGTGTATGACGTCGACCTGCTGGTGATCGGCTCAGGGCCTGGCGGCCAGAAGGCGGCCATCGCGGCCACCAAGCTGGGAAAGCACGTGTGCCTGGCTGAGCGCCGCGACATGATGGGTGGGGTCTGCGTCAACACCGGTACGATCCCATCCAAGACACTGCGCGAGGCCGTCCTCTACCTCACCGCTTTCGCCCAGCGGGACATGTACGGCGCCAGCTACCGGGTCAAGTCCGAGATCACTATCGCCGACCTGCTGGCCCACACCCTGCACGTCGTTGGCCGCGAGGTTGAGGTGATCCGTAGCCAGCTACTGCGCAACCACGTCGACCTGCTCTGGGGCACCGCCCGATTTGAGGACCCGCACACGCTCACGGTGTGCGGCGATGCCCGGGGCGACCACACCACCGTCACCGCCGAGAAGATCGTGATCGCCACCGGCACGAAACCGGTCCGACCAGCCGAGGTCGAGTTCGACGACGAGCGCGTGCTTGACTCCGACAGCGTGCTGCGGATCCAGCGGATACCCGGTTCGATGGTCGTCGTCGGGGCTGGCGTGATCGGCATCGAGTACGCGTCGATGTTCGCCGCACTCGGCACCCGGGTGACCGTTGTCGAGAAGCGCCCGCAGATGCTGGAATTCTGCGACCCCGAGGTGGTCGAGTCGCTCAAGTTCCACCTGCGCGGCCAGGCTGTGACGTTTCGTTTCGGCGAGGAGGTGGACAAGGTCGAGATCGCCCCCAAGGGAACGATCACGAGCCTCGCCAGCGGTAAGCGGATGGCGGTGGACATGGTGATGTACTCCGCAGGCCGCCAGGGCGTCACCGACGAACTCGACCTAGAGAAGGCGGGGCTCACCGTCGACCAGCGCGGGCGGATCACCGTGGATGTGCGGTACCGCAGTGCGGTACCGCACATCTTTGCGGTCGGTGACGTGATCGGCTTCCCCGCGCTCGCGGCCACCTCCATGGACCAGGGGCGGCTCGCGGCATACCACGCGTTTGGCGAACCCGCCCGCGAATTGCGGGAACTGCAACCGATCGGGATCTACACGGTGCCTGAGATCTCCTACTGCGGCAAGACCGAAGCTGAGCTGACGCACTCCGCCGTGCCCTACGAGGTGGGGATGTCCCGTTACCGCGAGCTCGCCCGCGGCGCGATCATCGGCGACTCATACGGGATGCTGAAGCTGCTCGTCTCGACCGAGGACCGCACCCTGCTCGGCGTGCACGTGTTCGGGACGAACGCCACCGACCTCGTGCACATTGGCCAGGCCATCATGGGTTGCGGCGGCACGGTCGACTACCTCGTCGACACCGTTTTCAACTACCCGACGCTCTCGGAAGCCTACAAGGTGGCCGCGCTGGACGTCACGAACAAGATCCGTGCGCTGGACGCATTCGCAGGCGGGGCCGGAGACGGTGCATAGTCTTGCTCAGCGCGCTTCGTGTGATGAGGATTAGCGTGTCGGTATGAGCCCGCATGCTTCCAATTGGGTGTCGAGTGTTCTGACGGCGTGAGTGTTTTCCCAGGGTTGCATCAATGCTCGGGCGGTGTGAAGTTCTGCTATGGTTCGTGTGGACAGGCTAGCCTGGCTGGCGGCGTCACCGAGAACGTGGGCGGCTTCGGTGATTTCTTTGGAGAGCACGAGTGCGTGGCCCAGTCGCACCTGGCAGCGTGCGTAACTGCCTACATAGGTGCGGTTGAATCGCGCCTTGGCGTTGCTGGCGGCGTCAACAGCTTCTCTGGGTTTGTCTAGCAGGCACAGGAACATGCTGCGATGGCTGTCTAGGCTGCCTTCGTGTACCCAATAGGCCGGCGACTCGGGAGCAACTACGCCGCTGTTGGCGAGGAATCCTTGGGCGCGGGCACAGGCGGCCATCGATGGTCCGTGCTGACCGTCGAGTGCGTAGGCGCCGGCGGCCCGCTGCTCGGCGAGGGCTTTGAGTCGAGCATCGGCGGTGCGCGCTGCCAGGCTGCGAGCAGCAGCGGAGGTGTCCAAAGCGGTAGGTGTGTCGCCACGGAGGAATGCGGCAAAGCTGGCGTTGGCTGCCGCATAGGCGGCACACGCGGGGTTGCCGGCGTGGTGACCAGATTTGCGGGCTTGCGCAAAGTAGTCCTTGGCCGCCTCGAAGCGCCCCATATCCATCAAGTAACAACCGATCGCCGATGCCACATTGCTCTCCACCACCGTCAGCGGCTTGACCAAGTTGTCCGGGCATCCACCCGCCAAGAGGCGGCGCACGAGCCCATGCTGGGCCACGACGGTATCGAGCACCTCACCCGGCCCGAGTGTGTCCTCTAACCGCTTGCACCGGGTGAGCGTGATCGCCAGGTTCTCCACGACGTGGGCATCCACCCGATGTGGTGCCTCCAGAGCTCGTGCTACCCGCGTGCACTCATCAGCGTCCAGTCCCGACAAACCCAAAGCTGCCAGTGTGCACCCGGCCACGTGCATCGCCTTGCGACGACCCATCGACTGTATCAATTTTGTGATCACCGCCATGAGCTCCTCAGCTAGCTCACCGTCCACCAGCGTCATATCCGGCCACGTGTCGAGCCCGTGCATCCCGTCCAACCCACGCGCGGATGCAGGCCAAGATCCGAGGGCAGCCTGAGCTTCGGCTTGTGCCGCCTGCTGCTGCACCTGGCGATCGCGGACCCGACAGCGTGCCCGATGGTCGCGCTCAACCTGCGCCAACGTGGTGTACTCAGCTATCAGCGTACCCCGAGCGCGGCACACGTCGTCGGTGATCGTCCACAGCTCCTCGGGCATCCCCCGCGTGCCGTGCTCAATGCGGGAGATCATGCTCCGGGTCCTGCCCAAGACGTGACCCAGTTCGGGTTGCGAAAGCCCAGCCGCCGTCCGATACAGAGCCAAGCGCGCACCCAGGCTGCGCCGCAAGGACTGCAACCGCACATGATCAGCGCTCAGATCCCCCACCTCCACCGTCACAGCCCCCAACCCTAAGGAGGTGACAACCACAGTGACAGCCCCACCAACCGGGCGCGGGTACTTCCCTAGCGTCACGTTGATCACAGCTGTCAACGTTCGCTCTGCACCTGGTGCCGGGCCGCCGTCACAACCCCATCACCCCGGCGGGCGCAAGCCACAGCAACAGACCGCTTGCTTGCGTGTGCGCCCCGACCCCCCGACACCAGGTGCTTCCACACACGGTGACCGGGTAAAGGGGGCGACGAGGTGCTCCGGCAGTCGGACCGACCGTTCATCTGGTATCCCCTCGCTGGACAGCGCCACGCCGTCAAGCGGCAAGATCGCACCATTTGGCTAGGGGAACTCATGCATTGTCTCTGCGGAGCCACTCATCCCCGCCGCCCCGTCAGCGACACAGAATGGCTCTGGCCCACCTGCCCACCATGCTGGGATCACGCCTGCATCATCGTCGGGCTCGATCCATATCAATGACCTATCCGGACTGTGACAACGCACGTGATCTACCCCGCATAAACCATCTCTAGGATAGCACCTTGGCCAGCCACACCGGGCATCGAAAACGGGGAGGAAGCCCGAATACTCGCTACCGGACGCCGGGTATGAACAGCTTTCCATTTTTCAGCGGACGTGGCCCGCACCTGTGACATCCTTGACATACTGGTATTCTTCTCGGTAGAGTGGCAGATCGTTGGCTTCACCCAGGAAGAGCAGGTCGCGGCCTGGGCGCGGTAACATCTAATCGGTCCCTAACGCGCCATCGTGGCCCTCTCCCCAGTAGCAGTCAGGTAAGAGATAACCCCAGAGTTCGCGGGAGTCCTGGTGTGCATCCGGGCGGCTGTCACGGCGCTGGTCAGGGTGTTTCCCAAATGGCTCGCAGCAGAGCTGGCTGAGCCGACACCGGCACGTGGATCAGCGAGTAGAGCGGACGACGGCGTCAGATGACTCCGATGGCAGTTCTACGGCGGTGGTGTCCGCGCAGATGAAGGTCGCGTCGGGCACCAGGTGGCAGGCACGCCGGATCCGCACCTTGCTCACGTCGATATAGCCGCGCCGGACCACCTCGACCGGCTCGTCCGCTTCCTCCTTCATCACCGCATCTTCGTACCGCGCGAGGATCCGCTGACAGCCCGGCCGCCTGGCTAGGTCTTTGTTGCGGCGAGGCTGAACAGCACGGGGAGGTACTGGTCCCAGATCTGTAGTCACCACCGCCCGTCATTGCCGGGGGTGAGGACGCCGGGGCGGTCATCGTGGTCGGTGAAGAGGTGCTCGTGAAACTGCTCGAGCCGCAGTCGGGCGCTGGTAATGGCGGTGACGATCTCACCGAGAGAGTGCGCCCACTGGACTGTGGTCTGCGCGGACAGAACGACCGCCGGATTGGCGTAGGTGCTCTCGCTGGACGCCTGGTGGGGTCCGTCGTCGGCGTAGGGAAAGTCGATGGTTAAAGGGTCGCGCTGCTCGATCATCTGGGCCAGGGGGTGCATGTCGACGACGACCAGTCGTCCGCCGGGGCGTAGCGCGCTGGCGGCGGCTCGGGCCCAGGCGGGTAGGTCGCCGATCCAGGTGAACACTCCGTACGTCGCTACCACCAGGTCGAACACCGCGATCAGGTCAGCCGGCAAGTCGAGGACGTCGGCCTGGACAAACGTCGCGTCGAGGCCGGCCCGCTCGGCCAATGCCCGCGCCCGGTCGATCGCGACATCGGAGAAGTCCAGCCCGGTGGTCCGGGCGCCGAGCCGAGCTCAGCACAGGGTGTCTAGGCCCAGGTGGCACTGCAGGTGCAGCAGGTCCCGGCCAGCGACGTCACCGCACAGTCGACGTTCGGTCTCGCGCAGCGAGCTGAAGCCGGCGAGGAACCCCGCCGTGTCGTAGTAGCGATCCTGACCATGCACCGACGCTCGCTCGTTCCAGTTCGCCAGATTGAGTCGCCGTGCCTGCTCCAACGCACCAGCGACACAAGCCGCGTCATCGTTCGGGGTCACCACCCGGCAGCCTGCCACACCGGACATGACTGTCGGCGGAACCGGTGTCGATGTTCGAGGTCATCTGCGCGGACCGGTGTGTGAGGATTGGGCGGTGCGGTCCGCAGACATCAAGGACCATACCTTCCGGGAACGTGTTCTCGCTGTGCACGGGCTGAGCGCTCGCGTCTGGCTCGACGACCTACCGAGGGTCGCCGAGCGCTGGCGGCGTTATTGGGCGCTGGGACCGTTGCGGCCCTATGCGCTGAGCTACAACTGGGTCGCTGCTACGGACCGTGACGACGGTACCCCGTGCGTGCTGAAGCTCTCGCCTCCCGGGGCGCAGGAACCGGTGGTTGAGGCGCGCTGGCTGGGGCTGGCCGGTGGTCGCGGTGCTGCGGCGTTACTGGATGCCGATCCCGAGAACGGCGCGTTGTTGCTCGAGCGCGTCGAGCCTGGGCAACCGCTAGCGACGATCGTGCCCGGGCGTGACGACGACGCGTGCGACGTGATCGTGACGGTCGCCCTCGCGGTTCGCCGTCCGGGCGCCGCTGGTGTGCCGACACTGACCGACCGCGTCGCTGACCTCACCCGTCACCGTGACGCGCATCCTGGTGACCGCGACCCGCTGCCCGACGGGATTGTCGCCGAGGCTGAACGCATCGGCGCGGAACTGCTACGCACCGCGCCGTCTGATGTGCTGCTCCACGGTGACCTGCACCACGCCAACGTCCTCTGGGGCGGTGCGCGCGGCTGGCTAGCGATCGACCCGCATGGCCTGGTCGGTGACCCGGCCTACGAGTTCGCATCGCTGCTCTACAACCCCTTGTGGTTGGGGCCTTCGGCAACGGCGCGGGTGGAGCGCCGGTGCCGAAGGCTCGGTGTGGGGA